>NZ_CP045496.1:4870000-5470000 GCF_015500075.1 Mesorhizobium sp. INR15
GCAGGGTCAAGGGCGGCGTCGACGGCGACAATTTCATGGTCGCCCCACCGATGATCGTCACCAGGGAACAGGTCGGCGAGATCATCTCCATCATCGGCGATTTGCTGCAGGCGCTGGCTAACGAACTCGACCTGCCGGTCGAGGGTTGAGGAACAAAAATGGCGCCAAGAAAAGTCATCATCACCTGCGCCGTCACCGGCTCGGTGCATACGCCATCCATGTCACCCTATCTGCCGGTGACACCGGACCAGATCGCGGGGGATGCTATCGCCGCCGCCGAAGCAGGAGCATCCATCCTGCATCTGCATGCTCGCGACCCCAGAGATGGACGGCCAACCGCCGACCCTGATGTCTACATGCAGTTCCTGCCGCGCATCAAACAGGCGACCGATGCTGTGATCAACATCACCACCGGCGGTTCCTCGCTGATGACGCTCGATCAACGGCTTGCGGCACCGTTGCGGGCGGAACCCGAGATGTGCTCACTCAACATGGGTTCGATGAATTTCGCGCTGTTCCCGATGCTCGACAAGCCAAGAGAATGGCAGCACGAGTGGGAGCCGAAGCTGCTCGAAGCCACCCGTGACACCATTTTTAAGAACACGTTCGCCGACATGGAAGGCGTGCTGGAACGGCTGGGCAAAGGTTGCGGCACACGTTTCGAATTCGAATGCTACGATGTCGGCCACCTCTATTCGCTGGCACATTTTCGCGACCGGGGCCTGGTGTCGGGACCGCTGTTCATCCAGTTCGTGCTGGGCATCCTGGGTGGCATAGGCGCCGATCCAGATAATCTCGTCCACATGAAGCGCATCGCTGACAAATTGTTCGGCGACAGCTACCAGTTCTCCGTGCTGGCCGCAGGACGCAACCAGATGCCGCTGATCTCGATTGCCGCGGCTATGGGCGGCAATGTCCGTGTCGGATTGGAAGACAGCCTTTATGACGGCCGGCAACTGGCGAAATCCAACGCCGACCAGGTGCGCCGCATCCGTGGCATTCTCGATGGGCTTTCACTTGAAGTCGCCACACCAACCGAAGCGCGCGACATGCTGGCGCTGAAGGGTGGCGACCGGGTAGCGTTCTAGCCATGACGAACCCCACCCCCGCCTCCGGTAAAATGATCATTCGCCCCGGCCGGGTGGAAGATGCCGAGACCATCCATGCCGCCATCCTGCAGCTCGGCACTCACATTGGCGCACCCGAAGACGTCAAATCGACCGTGGATGATTTTCGCACCTACGGTTTTGGTGCGAACCCGGCGTTCTCGACGCTGATCGCAGAAGTCGATGGCGCGTTTGCCGGGCTTTGTCTCTATTTTCCGATCTTTTCGACCTGGATGGGGCGGCCCGGCGTCTATGTGCAGGACCTCTATGTCGAGGACCGCTTTCGCGGCCACAGGATCGGCGAGCGGCTGTTGCGCCGCGTGGCGGCACTATGCCGGAAGGACGGCGGCGCCTATCTCAGGCTGTCCGTCGACACCGACAATGAGGGCGCGATCGCTTTTTACGAAAAGCTCGGCATCGCCTGGTCGAGCTACGAGCAAACGCAGAAAATCCTTGGCGAGGCCTTCTTCGCCTTTGCCGATGCCGAGGATGAGGAGCAATCATGAAGGCCTTTTATGCCGAAGAACAGAAGCGCCACGATCCCAAGGCCTTCCTGTCGAGCGGTGCGGCACAGCCCAACCCGGAAAAACCGGAGCGCGCGGAAAGATTATTAGCCGGCGCAATATCGGCGGGATGCACGATCGGGCGGCCCCGGAATCACGGCCTGGGCCCGGTCTCGGCAGTGCATACGCCGGAATATCTCGACTTCCTCGAACACATCTACACCCGCTGGCAGCGCATCGAGGGCGCCTCGGCCGAGGTAATGCCCAACATCCACCCGATCGCGCGCAACGGCTCCTACCCGGCTTCGGCGGTGGGTCAGGCCGGCTATCATATGGCGGATACTGCTTGCCCGATCTCAGGCGAGACATGGCAAAGCGCCTTGTGGAGTGCCTGGAGCGCTGTCGAGGCCTCCGAAGCCGTCATGTCAGGCGCGTCGGCTGCCTACGCGCTGTGCCGCCCGCCCGGCCATCACGCCTTCGCCGATGTCGCCGGCGGCTTCTGCTTCATCAACAATTCGGCGGTGGCGGCACAGGCCTTGCGCAAAAACGCAGCCCGGGTCGCGATCCTCGATGTCGACCTCCACCACGGCAACGGCACGCAAGGCATCTTCTATGCACGGCCGGATGTGCTCACCGTATCGGTGCATGCCGACCCGGTGCGCTTCTACCCCTTCTTCTGGGGACATGCCGACGAACGCGGCGAAGGTCCGGGCCTCGGCTACAATTTCAACCTGCCCTTGCCGCGAAAATCCGCCGACGCAAGCTTTCTGGAGGCGCTTGGCGTTGCTTTCCAACGCATCCGTGCCTTTTCGCCCGACGCGTTGGTAGTGGCGCTCGGTCTCGACGCTTTCGAAGGCGACCCGTTCGGCGGCCTGTCGGTGACGACGCCCGGCTTCTCGCGCATCGGCGAGGCCATAGCCGGGCTCGGGCTGCCGACGGTGATCGTGCAGGAGGGTGGCTATCTCTGCGACGAACTCGGCGCCAACCTCACGGCATTCCTCACCGGCTTTGGCGGCAAGGGACGGTGATTTGACCCGGAGGCCGCGTCAGGAACGCTCCTGCCGCAGCATGGCGATGACCCGATGCACGCTTTCCAGTGTCTCATCGATCTCGGCCGCCGTGTTGTAGTGGGCAATGCCGATGCGCACGACGCCGTGCTCAGGGGGAATCCCGAGTTGCTGGACGATCTCCCAGGCGTAGTTGTGGCCTGACCACAGGAAGATGTTTTCAGCATTCATCTGCCGCACGATCGAGTCTGGCACGATGCCCTCAACCGTGAAGGAGACGGTCGGCACGCGCTCGCCCACCCGCGCCGGATCGGTGATGCCGCGAATGGTCAGGGCCGAAATATCCGACAGGCCGTCGATCAATTGCTGTGCCAGCGCATTCTCATAGGCAATGGAAACCTCAAACGCCTTGGCTATCTTCCGGCGCCGCGAACCGCCCTCGCCGGCCGCCGCGCCCAGCTCCGCGAAATAGGCGACAGCAGCCGTCAGGCCGGCCATCAGTTCGATCTGCGGCGTGCCGAGTTCGAAGCGTTCCGGCAACCCGTTGGAGGAACACCGGCACTTGTACGGCTCCAGCGTCTCGATAACATCGCGCCGCCCCCACAAGATGCCCATATGCGGCCCGAAGAATTTATAGGCCGAGCAGATCAGGAAATCGCAGCCGAGGTCCTGCACATCGACGAGGCCATGCGGCGCGAATTGCACGGCGTCGACATAGACCAGCGCACCTGCGTCCTTGGCGATACGCGTCAGTGCCTTCACGCGGTTGATCGAGCCAGTCAGGTTGCTTGCATAATTCAGCGCCACGAGCCGCGTCTTCTCGTTGAGAAGTGCCGCCAGCGCTGTCTCCTCGACCTGCCAGCTCTGCTCGTCGAAAGGCAGCCAGCGCACCACAAGGCCAAGGTCCTCAGCCAATTGCAACCAGGGCGATACATTGCCCTCGTGGTCCATGCGGGTGAGGATGATCTCGTCGCCGGGCTGCATCCCGCGGCCGAGCGTGCGCGACATGTGATAGGTCATCGTCGTCATGTTGGCGCCGATGATGATCTCCTCAGGGCCGCTCGCTCCGAGGAAATCGGCCATCGCCAGATGCGCTTCGTCGACGACCGCCTGCGCGGCAATCGTGGTCTCGAAGTAGCCGCCGAGATTGGCGTTGGTTGTGAGCAGGGAGCGCGAAACCGCGTCGGCCACCATTTGCGGCACCTGCGTGCCAGCGGGATTGTCGAGATAGATGCGGCGCCGGCCCTTGTCGGCCAGGGAAAGCGCCGGGAATTTGGCCCGCACGGCCTCGATCTCGAATGACATGACTTCCCTCTTCGTAAATTCAAACAGCTCGTCTGGCGGCGCGGATCTGCCGGCTTATGGGCAAGGATTGCCGACCCGCTGGTGGATCGCGTCGACCGCCTTCTGCATCTCTTCAGTCCAGTAGACATCAACAGAATCAAGCGCCATTTCGAGCTGCCCGATGGTCGTCGCGCCAATGATGTTCGAGGTGACAAAGGGGCGGCTGGAGACATAGGCGTTGGCGAACAAGGCTGGCTCCAGACCAAACGAGCGCGCCAATTCGTTATAGGCAAGCAGCGCTTCGGCTGCATTGGGCGTCTCGTAACGCTGGCCACGGTTGAAGAGCTGCGAGCGGGACCCCTGCGGCCGCGCGCCGTGGTCGTATTTGCCGGTGAGGTAGCCCTGCGCCAGGGGCGAATAGGGCAGCAGCGACACCTGTTCGCGATCGCAGACCTCGGCGAGGTTCACCTCGAAGGTGCGGTTGACGAGATTATAGGCGTTCTGCAGCGAAACCACGCGTGGTCCCCCGCCCTTTTCGGCTTCGGCTAGAAACCGCATCACACCCCAGGAGTTCTCGTTCGACAGGCCGAGATGGCGGATCTTGCCCGCCTTCACCAACTCGTCGAACACCGCAAGCGTCTCGGCGATCGGCGTTTCATCCGTTGGCGCCCCGACGGAATCGGCGCGCCGGGCCGTCGTGCCGACGCGGGTCGGATTGGAGCCCCAGGGAATGTCCCGTTCCGGCCAATGGATCTGGTAGAGGTCGAGATAGTCCGTGCCGAGCTTGGTCAGCGACTTGTCGATGGCGTCGAAAATGTCGGCGCGCACCAGCTGCGACGGACGGTCGCCCCGAAACCAGGTGTTGGCGGTGCGGCCAACCACTTTCGAGGCGAGGATCACCTTGTCGCGGTTGCCTTTTGCCTTCATCCAGCTGCCGATGATCTTCTCGGTGCGGCCCTGGGTCTCTGCCTTGGGCGGGATCGGATAAAGCTCTGCGGTGTCGATGAAATTCACGCCTCGCGAAAAGGCCAGATCCATCTGCGCATGGCCTTCGGCCTCGGTGTTCTGCTGGCCCCAGGTCATCGAACCGAGGCAGATCTGGGAAACAAGAAGGTCGGTCCGACCGAGACGGCGTTTGTGCATGGGTTGTTGCTCCGACGGGAGTTTTGGCGCGGGCAGCGCTGAGCGGATGCCACAGCATACAGGACCGCGAGGACGGTCTCCAAGCCCATTAGCGCCCAGTAGCGGCTGGCTTCCTGCTATTTGGATGATTTCTAGCGCCGTGGCCCCGCCAGCGCGCGCCGCTTGGCCTCGTCGATCAGCATGTTGGCCACCTGCATGCGGATCATGGCGCGCTGGCGCAAATGCGGGGCAACCCGATCGGGATGGTTCGAAAAAGCAAAGCTGCGGCGCATGCGGCTGAAATCCGCGGCCGACTTGGAATTGTCGAGGCCGAGTTCGACAGCGATCGTTTCCGGATCGATCGGCGGCAGCTTTTCCTCAGGTCTTGGCTCTTCGCCGGCAAGCGCGAGCTTGGCATGATCGAGCAGCGCGGCGAACTCGGTTGCCAGATCCGCTCCTGCCTCACGATACTCGGTGGCGAAGCTGCTGCCTGACACCTTGATGCGGCCCGAATGGAGTTCGTCAGCCACGGAGAGGTAGTCGAACGGAATGGAGGGACGAGCAGCTGCGTCCTCGACCTTGTCGGATTCGACAAAGAGGTCGTCGAGCAACGACGCGAAGTCGCGTTTGGCCGCAGTGCCGATGTCAGCCTCCTCCTGTCTCAAACATGCGTATTCGAGAAATCCAACATAGAGCGGGCTCGTTAAAAATGAATGCCGTCGATCTTAACGAATTTAGCTGTCTGCCGGCCTAACGGGCAAGCTGGCTCGGCAAGCCGAACAAAAAGCCGGACTGCACTTTCATGCAGTCCGGAAATTCGCCAGGAGTGGCGAGGAAAAACCGGCCATGTGCCAGCGTTGAAGCATACGGTCGGCCCGCGCCAAGAGTTTCATCGCGAAAATGAAATGCGGCCAAAAAAATCAGCAGGACATAGCTGGCATGCGAATGCTGCACTGCACAATTGTCACGACTCACCTATATTGCGCGGTGTGGAGGACCAACCAGGAGCCTGAATTATGGGTTTCTTCACTGAAATGTTCGCCCGGCCAAGGCCGCAGGAACATCTGAGATACCGCGCGGCATTGGCTCTGCTGCATTCGATGAGCAATTCCGACCGCGCCGATATCGGCATCAAGCCCGCCGATTTTCCGCGCATCGCCCGCGAAATGTCCATTCGCTAGTCCCGAAGGCACCAGAGGTTTCCCGACAAGAGCCGGGGAACCCCAAGGGCCTGAGGACTTTAGCGCGCGCCCAGGAACGTCGCCTTGCCCAGCGGCACGCCAACGTGGCGCAAGATGTCGTAGGCCGTGGTCAGGTGGAAATAGAAATTGGGCATGGCCAGGTGCAGCAGATATTGCGTGCCGGGCATGGAGATTTCACGGCCACCCAGCTTCAGCTCGATCATCTTGTCGTCCGAACCGTCGATATCGGCGGCCGAGAATGTCGCGAGATGGGCGAGCGTCTTGGCGATGCGTGCTTCCAGGTCGGCAAAGCTCGCCTCGCTGTCGTCGTATTTCGGCACCTCGCGGCCAGCGAGGCGCGATGGCGCGCCTTTGGCATGGTCGGTGGCGATCTGTACCTGTCTTGTCAGTGCATACATGTCCGGCGCCAGCCGCGACGTCAAAAACACTTGAGGGTCGATCTTGCGGTCAAGCGCATTCTGTTCGGCGGTCGACAGCACAGTGGAAAGCGCTTTCAATCGAGCGGAAAACACAGGCACGGATGCCTCGTACATCGATATCGTCACGTGAATCTCCTATCCGGCTGGAGCGCCGACGGCAGGACGTAGCGCCTTCCCCGACGATTCTTCAAGCATGACGACAGTTGGCGTCACCGCGCCGCCGCAATCCTGATGGTAAAATCCGCCATCCGTGGAGATTCTCGATGAGACGTGCTCTTTTCGCAGCGGCTGCTTTCTTCTCCCTTGCCACGACAGGCCAGGCGGTACTCGCCGCCGAGGATACACCGGAGGCCCCTTATGTCGACGACAGGTCGAGCGCAGACGCTGTCGTCCGCTCACTTTACAGCGCCATCAACAGGCATGAATTCGCCCGCGCCTGGGACTATTTCGGCGACACCAAGCCGGCTAAGGATTTTGACAGTTTCGTCAAGGGTTATGACGGCACGAACAAGGTCGAAGTCGAAACCGGCGCCGTTTCCGATGAAGGTGCGGCCGGCAGCACTTTCTACAGCGTTCCCGTCGCCATCAAGGCGACAGACAAGGACGGTGGCGAAAAAGTCTTCGCCGGCTGCTACACGCTGCGCCAGGTCAATGCCCAGATTCAGGCACCACCCTTTAATCCGATCCACATCGAAAAGGGTGCGCTGAAACCTTCCACCGACGATTTCGAAAAGGCCGTGCCGCCAAGCTGCGGCGACGGGCCACCGCCGCCGAAGAAGGACACGGCACTGGAGCAGGCCAAGAAGGCCTTCCTGGCGACCTATGGCGGCCAATGCGACAAGCAATTCCTGGCCGATGAGCCCGAGGTCTTTTCAATTCACTACAAGGACAAGAATGCGGCTGCCGGCGATCCCGACAAGGAGACACGCCTGTTTCATTTCTCCTGCTCGGCCGCTGCCTATAACGAGAGCTCGATCTACTACATGACCGATGACGTGGACGGAGTACGGCAGTTGCAATTCGCTGAGCCGGAGACCGACATCCGCTACGAAAACAACGACAGCGACGGCAAACTGTTGAGTGTGACGGTGATCGGCTTCCGTACGACGGGCTGGGCCGTCAATTCCGACTATGATCAGGATGCCCACACGATCACAACGTTCAACAAGTGGCGCGGCGTCGGCGATGCCTCGGACTCCGGCACCTATCTGTTCCGCAACGGCGATTTCTCGCTGGTCCAGTACGACGTCGATGCATCCTATGATGGCGAGGAAAACCCGCAGACAATCGTCGATTACAACACAGCACCCTGATCCATACCCTTCGATCGCGCTCTACGGCGCCTTCGAAAGCATCCAGTTGAGCGTGCCGCGCCAGTCGGTCATGCGGATCGGCGTTCCGTGGGTGCCTGTCTCAAAGCGGACGAAACGCGTTGGGTAGGTTTTCGACTTGGCGACGATGGAGCGGAAGAAGGCTTCCTGCTTCTCCACCGCGAACACCGGGTCCTTGCTGCCTTGGCCAAAGAACACCGGCACGTGACGCTTGAAGGCCGGGCTTGAGAAGAAACTTTCGTCCCACAGCGAGCCGAGCAGCAAAAGTCCGCTGATGCGCGCGCCTGTATCCGTGCTGGAGGCAAGCTTCCAGCACAGGGCGCCGCCCATCGAACCGCAAGCGACAAAAATCTTCGCTCCGGGTGACTGTTCGGCATAGTGGTCGATCAGTGCCGCCACCTGCGCCGTGCCTTTGTCGCCGAAGTCAGGGAAATCCGGGCTGAGATAGAGGCCATTGTTGCCGGCCATCAAGTTCTTGATGCGGTTGAAATTGCCGCCGAAGGTGAAGTCGTCGACGCCTTGCTTGCGGCTACCGCCCTGCCCGTGCAGGTAGAGCACGATGATGCCGGCGCCTGTCGTGCTGCCGACCGCAATATGCCTGACGTCTCCGGCATCGGTTTTCAGCAGCAGGTCCTGCTGCACCTTGCGCACGCTGGTATCAGTATACTGGGCATGCACGCGGCGCTCAGGCACCTCGTCACGGGCATTGATGTCGCGCAGCTCCTGATAGTCGATGACCGTGTAGGCGCCATTGTTGCCGGACGATAGAGTTGCCGGATAGGCAAAGAGATCGTCTTTGAACGGTTTGAGCGAGAGCGCATCGGCACAGGCGATGCCACCAGCCAGCAGAAGCAGCAGGGCCGTGGAAAGCAGGGTCGGCAACACCGCGAACGGGTAGTGAATTCTGGAAATCATGCCGAAGCCTTGCGATTTTCGGCTTTGGTTTGTCAATCCTGCAGCACGCCGCCGGCGTCTTCCAGCGCCTCGCGGGTGTCGACATCGATGGCCGCTGCCTGGCCGATCTCGACATCGACGACGTCGAGCCCTTCAGCCTCGACCAGATGGCGGGCTCCGGTATCACCTTCGAGATGGGCGATCGCTGGAAAGAGCGAACGCGGCAGAAGCACTGGATTGCCGCGCTTGCCGTCATGCGAAGCGCGTACGACGGAGCGGCCGCCGGATTTCCGGAATGCCTCGACAAGCCTGTCGAGATCGTCGGACGAGACGCCCGGCATGTCGCCAAGGACGATCATCGCGCCGGCGACATCCCCTGGAAGCCTGGCAATGCCTGTTTTCAGCGACGAGGACAGGCCTTCGGCAAAATCCGGATTGTCGGCAAAGCTTACATCAAGGCCTGAAAGCGCCGCGCGTACCCGCTCGTGCTGATGGCCCGTTACAACGACGATCCCGGAGGCTTTCGATGCCAGCGCGCGCTCGGCGGCGCGGCGCACCAATGGCTTGGCATCGAACAGGGCGAGCAGCTTGTTGGGCCCGCCCATGCGGCTGGAGCGGCCTGCGGCGAGCAGCACAATGCCAACCTTCAGTTCGGCTCTTGCCGGCATGGGTTCACGCGGCTCTGGCCGTGTTGGGATCTCCATCAAAAGCCCGCCAACCCCCATGCCCGCGATATCCTTCGCCGTCACATCAAGGCCGGCGATGAGCCGGTCCAGAACCCAGTCGAAGCCATTCTCCTTGGGGCTGCGGGCACAGCCCGGCGCACCGATGACGCGCTTGCCGTCCAGCGTGCCGAGCACCAGCAGGTTGCCGGGGTCAACCGGCATGCCGGCGCGCACGACAGTGCCGCCGGCTCGTTCGATCGCGGCTGGAACGACATCGCCGAAATCGCTCATGGCGGAAGCGCCGAAAATCACCACCATGTCATTGTCACGCGCCAGCGCGGCGGCGGCCGCCGCCACCGGTTCGACTTCATGCGGCGTACGCCGTTCAGCCGTCAGCCTGCCGCCAGAGCGCGCCAGCCGCGCCTCGGTGACGCGCAGCGTCTTGTCCAGCACGCTCGGCTTGATGCCGGGCAACACCGTTTGGATGACCCCGACCCGCACCGAACGATAGGCATTGACGGCAAAAATCTCGCCGCCGGCGCAGATCGCCGTTACGCTGTCGACGAGGGCCGAGCCAACAGCGAAGGGAATGATCTTCACGGTCGCGACCATCTGATCCTGTTCGACCGGCGCGTGCTGCGCCAGCGTGGCGATGGTGATGGTCGGATCGACAGCGTTGATGGCGTTGATCATCGCCACATCGACAGTGAAGATGCCGGCAGCCTTGGCGTGGAGATTGACCCGGCCGGTCGCGGCGGGCTTCGCCTCGATGTTGCGATGAGCCATGCTCTCGGCGATTTTCTGGGCGGCGGCATCCTCGCCGAGGTCATCGCTTGCCAGAACCGCCGCGACAACCTGGGAAACGCCAGAAGCTCTTAGCAACGCAACATCAGCCGCGCTCAGCCTATGCGCCTTGCGGAACCGCCGTTCGCCGGCGGTGGTGGCATGCGCCAGCACAGCACCTTCCGCCGCCTCGATCGAGACCGGGCCGAATTTCACGCCGCTACGCCTTTTGATTCCAAGCCGCGCGAGCGAAAGGCGTGGATGACCTGCGCCAGCACGGCGACGGCAATCTCGGCTGGGCTCGCAGCGCCGATGTCGAGGCCGATGGGTGCATGGATGCGGGCGATCTGGTCCGCGGTCGCGCCCAGGGCCAGCAGCCGTTCGATGCGCTTGGCGTGCGTCTTGCGGCTTCCGAGCGCGCCGACATAAAAACAGTTCGCGTCAAGCGCAGCCTTCAGTGCGAAGTCATCGACCTTCGGATCATGGGTGACGGCGGCGAGTGCGGTATAGCTGTCGAGTGGTTGGCGCTTCAACACATCCTCGGGCCATTCGGCCTGCAGCGCGACATCAGGAAAACGGTCCGGTGTGGCAAAGGCCGTGCGCGGGTCAATAATTTCCACGGGGTAGCCTGATATCTTCGCCATCGGCGCCAGCGCCTGGCTGATATGCACGGCGCCGATCACCACCAGGCGCGGCTGCGGCAGATGCGCGTTGAGAAAGAAAGTGCGGCCCTCGGCTTCGACCACCCCCGAATTGCCAGTGCGGAACGCCTTGCCGATCGCGGCGCCAAGATCGCCCGCGACCTGATCACCTTCGCGGACGATGCGATCACGCCCGTCGCCAAGATCCGTGACCAGGATCGCCGCGCGGCGGGCGCGGCGTTCGGCATTGAGGGTTTTCAGGGCATAGGGGTCCATGGCCGCGCCGACCTAACCCAGTCTCTCGACATAGACCTTGATGCGGCCGCCGCAGGACAGCCCGACCTGCCAAGCTGTCTCATCGGCGACGCCGAATTCCAGCATCTTCGCCTTGCCGCTGTCGATCACGTCGATGGCCTCGGTCACGACAGCGCCTTCGACGCAACCGCCGGAGACCGAGCCATGGAAATTGCCTTCGGCATCGATGACCAGATGGCTGCCAACCGGACGTGGTGCCGAGCCCCAGGTCTCGACAACGGTAGCGATGGCGACATCCTTGCCGTCCTTCATCCAGCCTTCCGCGATGATCAGAGGATCGCGGGCCTCATCAAGGTAGACGCTGTTGTCCATGGCCGTTTCTCTCAAAGTCTGTTTTTCCCAGGGATAGATTGCCCAAGGGAAACATGTGGTTATGCAGCACGCCTGGCACCAGCTTCCATCCATCGCCTGGGGTCGACCGCGTGTGCCGGCTTCTTGTCGAGCGACGCGCAGAGATCGGCAAGCGCATCGAGATTGTGCACCGAGCGGAATTCGTCGACATGCGGCAGCATTGCCTTGACGCCCCGGGCGCGCGCCTCAAAGCCGTCGAAACGCAGCAAGGGGTTCAGCCATATCAGCCGGCGGCAGGATTTGTGCAGACGCTCCATCTCCTCGGACAGGCCGCCGACATCATCGCGCTCGAGCCCGTCGGTAATCAAAAGCACCACCGCGCCCTGACCCAGCACGCGACGCGACCATACAAGATTGAATTCGGCCAGCGTGTCGCCGATGCGGGTACCGCCCGACCAGTCCTTCACCGCCGCCGAACAGTCGGCAAGTGCGGCATCGGGATCGCGGTGGCGCATCTGCCGCGTCAGATTGGTCAGCCGCGTGCCGAAGACGAACGTATGCACATGACGGCGCTTCTCGGTAAGTGCATGCAGGAAGTGCAGGAAAATGCGCGTGTACTGGCTCATCGAGCCGGAAATGTCGGCCAGCACGACCAGCGGCGGATGGACCTCGCGCGGCGAACGGAACCTCGGCAGAATCAGTTCGCCGCCAGTGCGCGCGGCCATGCGCATCATGGCGCGAGGATCAATGCGGCGGCCATGCGCATCCGCCTTGAAGCGGCGCGTGCGAACCATATCGAAGGGCAGCCGCAACCGGGCAATCGCCTTCTGGGCCTCGGCCATCTCGGCGGCATTCATCTGGGCAAAATCCTTGCCGCGCAGCACCTCGTTGCCGGAGAAGGTGAAGCGGGCGTCGACTTCGATCTCGGGTATCTCCTGAACCGGCTGGTTCTTTTGATGGCCCTCGAACATCGCCTGGCTGACACGGTTTTCGGCGGCGCGGGGCTTCTGCTTCTCCCTGTTGTCGGGGGCCACTGGCGAAAACATCGCCAGCATCTTTTCGATCAACTCACGCGATTTCCAGAACAGCCGGAAGGCTTCGTCGAATGTCGGATGATCCTCGTGACGTGACACGAGCACGGCATGCAAGGTCCAGTAAAAGTCGTCGCGGGACCCTATGCCGGCGGCAAGAACTGCCTCGATGGCATCCTTGACCGAGGCCGGCCCGACCCGCATGCCGGATTTTCGCAATGCACGGGCGAAATAGACGATGTTGTCGGCGATGCGTCCGTCCGGCCTGGCTTCCCTGGGTTCGGGGCTCGGCGCTTTCATCGCCCCTACTCCGCCGCCGAAAGCTCGGCCTTCACCTCATTGAGGATGCGCCGGCCTTCGCCTTGTTCGATGCGGGCAATATCGTCCTGGTATTTCAAAAGCACGCCGATCGTGTCGGACACGGTTTCGGGATCGAGCGCCACCTTGTCGAGTTCAGTCAGCGCGCCGGCCCAGTCGATGGTCTCGGCGACACCCGGCACCTTGAACAGTTCGATCTGACGCAATTTCTGGATAAACGAAACCACTTCCGCCGAAAGCCGCTGGTTGGCCTGCGGCACCTTGCGGCGCACGATCTCCAACTCGCGTTCGGCATTGGGATAATCGACCCAGTGATAGAGGCAGCGCCGTTTCAGCGCGTCGTGGATTTCGCGGGTGCGGTTGGTGGTGATGATAACGATCGGCGGCTCTTCCGCCTTGATGGTACCGAGTTCGGGCACCGTCACCTGGAAGTCTGACAATATCTCCAGCAGGAAGGCCTCGAACGCCTCATCGGTGCGGTCAAGCTCGTCGATCAGGAAGACAGGCGCCGCTCCGGTCTTGCCGGTCAGCGCATCAAGCACCGGGCGGCGGATGAGGTATTTTTCGGAAAAGACATTGCGCTCCATGTCGGAACGATCGACCTTGCCAGCCGCCTCCTCCATGCGGATTTCGATCATCTGGGCGGCATAGTTCCACTCGTAGACGGCGGAGGAAACGTCGAGCCCTTCGTAGCATTGCAGGCGGATGAGCCGGCGGCCGAGCGCCCGCGCTAGAACCTTGGCGATTTCGGTCTTGCCGACACCCGCCTCGCCTTCGAGGAACAGCGGCCGCTTCATGCGCAGCGACAGGAACAGCACGGTCGCCAGCGACCGGTCCGCCACGTAGTCCGCGCCGGTCAGGAGATCGAGCGTCTCGTCGATCGTCCGCGGTGCGGCTCGCGGTTTCAGCTCGCTCATTCCTTCTCCGTGGACGCCTCGGCCCCGCTTTCCAGAATGTGGTAGCCGCGGGCGTGGTAGATCAACGGCCGCAAATTATCGCCCATCCGCAGGCCTGTCACCTTGCCAAAAAGCACACGATGCGTGGCCAGATCCTTGGTGTCGATCAGTTCGCAGTCGAACACCGCGAGCGCGCCTTTCAGCGTCGGCGCGCCGGTCGAGATGACATCCCACTCGCCAAGCGCGAAGCGCTCCTCAACCGGCAGGCCGGTGACGCCGGAAAAGCCGATCGACAAAGGCTCCTGGTGCGAAGCCAGGGTGTTCAAGGCGAATCTGCCGTTTTTCACGAACGGCTCGTTCTTGGGATTTTCGCGGTTCAGGCAAACCAGAATGGTCGGCGGCGTATCCGATACCGAACAGGCGGCAATCACCGTCGCGCCCCGCTTGCCGGCCGGGCCGTCGGTGGTGACCACGTGGACGTGGCCGGCAAAATGGCTCATCGCGTCGCGATAGGCCTGCGGCCCAATGTCGTTCTTCTTCAGCACCGGATATTTTCCACAGCCAGAACCCAATCGGTATATATGGCCACATATCGCCTGCCACAAGCGAAGTGCTTGACATGCATCCTGAAATTCGCGTGTTGCACCAAGCGCGGGCAGCCTTTAGGTCTTTGCAGGATATGATGCCGGACCGAGATGGCCGGCACGGAGGAATTCTTCGCCCGAATGCGCTCCAAGGCAACAATATCCGCTGCTCTGGTCTGGCTGTTTCTGGCCGGCAGCGCCAACGCCCAGACGCTTTTGGTCGGCGTCGCGGCTCCCTTGTCGGGACCATCGGCGCTCCTCGGCAAGCAGATCGAAACGGGCAGCGGATTTGCCGCCGAGGCCAACGGCATAGAGCTCAAAACCGTCGATGACGCCTGCAGTGCCGATGGCGGTGCGGCGGCGGCCCGGGAATTCGCGGCGGCCAAGGTCACTATCGTTGTCGGCTTTCTTTGCACCGATGCGATCGAGGCTGCACTGCCGATCCTGAAGGATGCCAACATTCCGGTGATCACCGTTGGCGTGCGCACCGAAAGCCTGACCGACCGGCGCGCCAAGACCGGCTGGCCGGTCTATCGGCTCGGGCCGCGCGGCGACGACGAGCGCAACGCGGTGGCCACCACACTAACCCGGCTTTGGCAGAATGAGCTGTTCGCCATCATCGATGACGGCACCATCTATGGCCGGGAATTGGCCGAGACATTCCGCGCTGCCGCCGAGCAAGCAGCGCTGAAGCCGGTGTTCGTCGACACGTTCCGTCCACAGCTCGACAACCAGATCGGCCTGATCGGCCGGTTGAAGAAAGCCGGCGCGACGCATGTCTTTGCCGGCGGCGACGGTGACGACATCGCTATCATGGGCCGAGATGCCGGCCAGTTGAATGCCGGCATGACTATTGCCGGCGGCGAAAACCTGCGCACGCCCGCCGGCGATGTACCCTATGCAACGGGGACGCTGATGATCGCACCGCCCGAATGGGCCGATGCCGCCGATCGGAAGCTGTTGGATAGCTTTGCCGCCCAAAAGATCGTGCCGGACGGCTACACACTGCCCGCATACGCGGCGATCGAGATCGCCAAGGCTGCGTCGGCGGCGGGGGAAACTTCGGGCAAGCCCTTGGCCGATCTGCTCACCGCTCACGATTTCAGCACGGCGATCGGGCCGATCCGCTTTGATGAAAAAGGCGACCTGACCGAGAATCCGTATCGCGTCTTCCGCTTCGACGGGGCGCGTTTCGTGCCTTTGGAAAGCAATTGATGTTCCGCACGGGTCCGCGCAACCTGATCACCGATGTCGCCGGCCTGCGCGTCGGCAACAGTGCTGATCCCAAGCTGAAGTCCGGGGTCACCGTTGTTCTTTGCGATGAACCGGCGGTGGCCGGAGTCCAGATCCTGGGAGGTGCACCCGGCACGCGCGAAACCGACCTGCTCGAGCCGCACAATTCGATAGCGAGCATCCACGCCGTGGTGCTTTCAGGCGGTTCGGCTTTCGGCCTGGACGCCGCATCCGGTGTCCAGGCGGCCTTGCGCGAAAACGGCATAGGCTTTGAGGTCGGCGGCTTTCGAGTGCCGATCGTCCCGGCCGCGATCCTGTTCGACCTGCGCAATGGCGGCGACAAGGATTGGGGCCGTTATCCGCCCTATCGCGATCTCGGCTACGAGGCCGCTCAAGCAGCAACCAGCGATTTCGCGCTAGGCACGATCGGGGCCGGCACCGGCGCGCTGACCTCGGGGCTGAAAGGCGGGCTCGGCTCGGCCTCAACCATGCTCGGCAGCGGCGTCACCATCGGCGCGCTCGCCGCCGTCAACCCGACCGGCTCGGTGACCGTGGGCCGTTCGCAATATTTCTGGGCCGCGCCGTTCGAGATCGGCGATGAGTTCGGCGGGCGCGGCTACCCCTCGCCAATGCCGGACGACGCAAAACAGATTCTGCTGAAATACCGCGACAAGCGCGTCGGGCAGGCTGCCGGCGAAGGTGGCAACACCACAATCGCGGTCATCGCCACTGACGCAGTCCTCACCAAGGCCGCCGCGAAACGCCTTGCGATGGCCGCTCATGATGGTTTTGTTCGCGCCATCTGGCCAACGCATACGCCAGCCGATGGCGATCTGGTATTCGCGCTGGCCACGGGCAAGAGCGGCATCGAGCTATCCGCCGACAACGCCATCGACCTCTATGCCGCAGCCGGCGCCACCATGGCGCGCGCCATCAGCCGGGGTGTTTACGCGGCAACGCCAGCCGAAAAGGATCTGTTTCCGGTCTGGTCGTCGCGTTTGCGATAAATCGGCAGGCCGTCAGACCGGATCGGACTTCTCTTCCTCGAACGTTACCGCGACATCGGAATTCGCCGATAGCCACACTTTCTTGCCATCGACCTCGGCGACAAGGCTGAGCGGAATGTAGTGGTGGTGGCCCTTATGGGCGCCCTCGCCGCTGTCCGCCTTGGTCAGCTTGATCCTTTTGCCGTCGACTTTGTCGACAGTGCCGACATGAACGCCGTCGGCGCCGACGACTTCCATGTGTTCACGAATTTTGCTGGTGTCGGTCATGATGGTTCTCCATTGAGACTTGCCGACAATAACTAGCGGGGCGCCGATTGGATGCATCGCATTTGCATTACCGGACAGCGCGACGTGCCGCGTGTCTCGTGATAGGGGAATTGCCGGACATTGTTTGCCTTGGCGGGACCCCATGCGATTCCTTTTTCTGTTAGCCATTTCCTTGCTTGCCCAGTTTTCCACGCCGCTTGCCGCTCATGCCGGCGATGTCGCGGAGCTGGAAATACTCGGCTTCAGCAAGGACGGCGGCGTGTTCGCCTTCGAGGAATATGGCGTGCAAGACGGGTCGGGATTCCCCTACGCCAACCGCTATTACATCGACACCAGTGACGACAGTTTTCTGAAGGGAACACCGATCCGGGTCCAGATCGAAGATGAAGCCGCCACACTCGAAGCGGCGCGCCTCCAGGCCCGGCAGAAGGGTGAAGCGATCGTCAAGCAGGCTGAGTTGACTTCTAACAAGGGGATCACCGCCGGCTTTAACCCGGTGACCGAGCTTTCCGCCGATCCGCACCGGATCGTGGTCAATCCGCGCCCGATCTTCTCACCGGTCGACCAGCCGCTGGAGTTTCGCCTCGACGAACTCGGCATGAACAACACGGCGGGTTGCGAGAGCCAGGGCGAGATCAACGGCTTTCGGCTGTTGCGCATCGAGGCGCAGGATGGCGGCACGACCAAGCTTCTGCATGAGGACAAGTCGATTCCCAAGAGCCGGGGTTGCCCCAACGGCTACCGCATTGGGGCGGTGCAGACATTCTCCATGGACAGCCTCAGTGCCTATGCCGTGTTGATCGCGGTGCGCCAATATGGCTTCGAAGGCCCGGACTTCCGCTGGATCGCGGTGACCGGCCGCCTGTGACACCTTTTGCTCAGCCCACCGGACGCAACCGCGCCCTGACACGTCTCCACCGTTCCTTGCCGACACCGCGCGTCGCACTTGTCGGCGCGCTGCTGTGGGCGGCGGCGATGGGCGCGAGCGCGCTCGTCAATCTGTGGTCGGATGCCTGGGAGACGCCGGAAAAGATCCGCTTCGTGTCGCTGCTTTATGCAGCCGGCGGCGCGCTGGGTTTCCCGGCAGGCCTGTATCTGGCTCGCCTGGTGTCGCTCGGCCGGCAATGGGAGGTTGCCCTGGCGGCGGCGTTTGTCTGCCTGCTTGCCGCCACGCTCGCGTTCACCGGCGGGCTCTTTGCCTTGCAATACCGGTCCTACTACGCCGAATGGCATGCGCCTGCTTTCACCCCGACCTGGGGCTTCCAGCTCGTGTTTACGACGCTGACGGCGCTCTACCAATTCGTGGTGCTGGGCATCAGGCTCTATTTTCCATTGGGTTTCGCTGCCCTGGCGGTCGCCAGCGTCTGGTTTGCGCGCCAGCAACGTTGAGCATTTTGCTCGCCTCTGTTAGGACGCGGGCTAACCTGGAGCGGTTCAATGTCTCAGAGAATCGCCGACCCGCTCCAACTTTCTCTTTTTCGCAATTCCGGACGGAAAACCGCTGCGCACTTTTCCTGGAATTGCTCTAGACACATCAGGACTGACCGATGATCCCTCGCTATTCCCGACCGGAAATGGTCGCCATCTGGTCGCCGGAAACCCGGTTCCGCATCTGGTTCGAAATCGAGGCCTATGCCTGCGACGCGCTGGCCGAGCTAGGCGTCATCCCGAAAGAGGCCGCGAAGACCATCTGGGAAAAGGGCGGCGCGGCGAAATTCGACGTCGAGGCCATCGACGAGATCGAGCGCGTCACCAAGCACGATGTCATCGCCTTCCTGACCCATCTCGCCGAATTCGTCGGACCCGACGCCCGTTTCATCCACCAGGGCATGACATCGTCCGATGTTCTCGACACCTGCTTTGCCGTGCAGCTGACACGTGCCAGCGACATCCTGCTTGCTGATATCGACGGGCTGCTCGCAGCGCTGAAGCGCCGGGCTTTCGAGCACAAGGACACCGTCACCATTGGCCGCAGCCACGGCATCCATGCCGAGCCGACGACCTTCGGCGTCAAGCTGGCGCAGGCCTATGCCGAGTTCTCACGCTGCCGCGAGCGGCTGGTGCATGCCCGCGAGGACATCGCGACCTGCGCCATTTCAGGCGCGGTCGGCACTTTCGCCAACATCGACCCCTATGTCGAAGAGCATGTCGCGGCCAAGCTTGGACTGAAGCCGGAGCCGGTGTCGACGCAGGTGATCCCGCGCGACCGTCACGCTATGTTCTTCGCCACGCTCGGCGTCATCGCCTCGTCGATCGAGCGGCTGTCGATCGAGGTCCGCCACCTGCAGCGCACCGAAGTGCTGGAGGCGGAAGAGTATTTTTCGCCTGGGCAGAAAGGCTCGTCGGCAATGCCGCACAAGCGCAACCCGGTGCTGACCGAAAACCTCACCGGCCTTGCCCGCATGGTGCGCGCCTTCGCGCTGCCGGCGATGGAGAATGTGGCGCTCTGGCATGAGCGCGACATCTCGCATTCATCGGTCGAGCGCATGATTGGACCGGACGCGACGGTGACGCTCGATTTCGCGTTGTCGCGGCTGACCAGCGTTATCGACAAGCTGCTCGTCTATCCCGACAACATGCTGAAGAACATGAACAAGTTCCGTGGCCTGGTGCATTCGCAGCGCGTCATGCTGGCGCTGACCCAGGCCGGCCTTTCGCGCGAGGATTCCTACCGGCTGGTGCAGCGCAACGCCATGAAAGTGTGGGAGCAAGGCGCTGATTTTCTTGAGGAACTTCTCGCCGACAAGGAAGTAACCACTGCCTTGCCGGAGGCCGAGATTCGCGAGAAATTCGACCTTGGCTATCACACCAAGCATGTCGACACGATCTTCAAGCGCGTGTTTGGCTAAGGGCTTTCCTTCTCCCCGTTATCATACGGGGAGAAGGAAGCTGTGGCGGAGCGTTTCGCCAAATACCGTCACGCTTTGCCGGGAACGGTCCTTATCACCGTCCCCCAAGGGTCTTCGCGCGTCACGGCGCTTTTCACATTGTCCGAACGCATCTCGACCCAGGCCAAACCAGAACGGCTGGCATCGCGGCGGCCGGCGCCCGGGCTCTGCCAGGCATTGGCGCCGATGTGGTGGTGATAGCCGCCGGACGACAGGAACACCGCCTGGCCGCCGTATTTCGCCACCGTGTCGAAGCCGAATTCCTGGTTCCACCAGGTTTCCGCATCTTCCGGCCTGCCAACACGCAGATGGACGTGGCCGACAATGCTGTTTTCCGGCGCGCCTTGCCAGCCGGCGTCGCCTGCCGGCACTTCGCCGACGACGGACGGGATGTTCAGCCGTTCGGTGGCCATGGCAATCTTGTCGCCATTCCATGTCCAGTCCTGAGGGCGGCGATCAGCATAAATCTCGATACCATTGCCTTCCGGATCGGTCAGGTAAAGCGCCTCGCTGACCAGATGGTCGGATGCGCCGTCGATGCTGATCTTGCTGGCGATGGCGTGGTTGATCCAGCGGCCGAGATCGGCGCGGCTGGGCAGCAGGAACGCGGTATGGAACAGGCCGGCGCTGCGCGGATCGTCAGGCTTTGCCGACGCATCCGGTTCAAGGACGAGCAGCGGGCGGTTGGCGGCCCCAAGCGTGATCGCGCCGTCGGCGCGGCTCAATTCCTGCAAGCCAACGACCTTGCGGTAGTATTCAGCGAGGCTTTCGGCGTCACGCGCCTTCAGCCCGACGCGGGCAACGCTGACGGGAGTGGTGGCGGCAAAAGGCAATTCAGACATAAAATGCTCCGTTCGGCCGGCCTGCGGTGAAACTCCCAAGGCAAGGAGCCCCGCGCCGCCAATCATTGTACGTCGTGTCAGATCCAAAATCAGGTTTTCCTACACGGCTGTTTCTTTTCCTCACGACAGATCGTCCATCGCCATCGTTCACACAAGACGCCAAGAAGCGAACATCGTGTTCACAATTGCGATCAAGAGCGCCAATCCTGCCCGTTGCATGAAGCGACGCCGCTCGCTATTTCAGCGCTATGAAGGTCAAAGACGCAGATATCCTCATCGTACCGGGCTACACCAATTCCGCGCCCGAGCATTGGCAAAGCCGCTGGCAGTCGAAACTGTCGACGGCGCGCCGTGTCGAACAGACGGAATGGTCGAAGCCGGTGCGCGAGGACTGGACGGCGAACGTGGCGAACGCCGTCAACGAGGCCGAGCGGCCTGTGGTCATCGTTGCCCATTCGCTTGGTGTCGCCGCCGCGGTCCAAGCCATTCCGCAGTTCAAGAAGCCTGTCGCCGGCGCCTTCTTCGTGGCGCCGCCCGATGTCGCCAATCCCAAGATCAAGCCCAGGCACCTGATGACGTTCGGCCCCTACCCGCGCGAGCCGCTGCCTTTTCCGTCGATCGTGATCGCCAGCCGCAATGACCCGTTCTGCGCCTTCGATGTCGCCGAGGACATTGCCGGAGCCTGGGGCTCATTGTTCATCGACGCCGGCGAAGCCGGTCACCTCAACGCGGATTCCGGCTTCGGCCCGTGGCCCGAGGGATCGATGACCTTCGCCAAATTTTTGACCGATCTGAAGGCCGAACCTAGCCCTTGATCGAATCGTTCATGCTCTTGAGCAGGGTTTTGGCGCCCAGTCCGATCAGCGCATGTTCGGAACCCATGGCCAGCAGCCGGTAGCCCATGGCCACGACGCGGCCAGCAATGGCGGGTTCGATGACATAGATCGCCGCGTGCTTGCCGGCCTTGCGGGTGCGCTCGGCAATCGAAGCAACGGTCTCCATCATGCTTTCCAGCGTCGAATTCACCGTCGCGCCATTGCTCCACGCAATCGAGAAATCCGACGGCCCAAGGAAGATGCCGTCGATGCCTGGCGTGTCGAGAATGCCGTCGAGCGCATCAAGGGCGGCGCGGGTTTCGACCATGGCGAAGGCCATGGTGCGCTGGTTGGTGTCACGCAGCCATTCAGCCTGGTCACCCTTGCCATGCCTGGGGAAAGCGTAGGTTGGCCCCCAGGAGCGTTCGCCCATTGGCGGATATTTCATCGCGGCGGCGAACAGCCTGGCATCCGCCACTGAATTGACCATCGGCGCGATCACCGCCTCGGCGCCAAAATCGAGCGCGCGGCTGGCCATGTCGAAACGTCCGACCGGAATGCGGACCAGCGCCGGCTTGTTGGCGGCGAGTATCGGCGCCAGGCCGCGCAAGACGCTGTCCTCATGATGGCCGCCGTGCTGCATGTCGAGCGTGACCGCGTCGAACCCCTGTTTGGCGACGATTTCGACGGTCAGGGCATCCGGCACACCGGACCAGGCGGTGAACAGCGTTTCATCGGCAGCGAGGCGGGACTTCAGGGACATGGACACTTTCCTTGTTAACAATCGCAGTTTCGCCCGGAAACGACGGCAAAGGCAAAGAAAAACCGCCCGGATAGGCCGGGCGGTCGATTGGTCCAGTGTGGCTGGATCAGGTGTTCTTGATCTGCTCGATCGCCTGCGCCATCATCTCGTCCATGGTGCGGCGGATCTGATGGTCGGACTGATCGACACCGGCAGCGTCGAAATCCTTGCGGATCTTGCGGAAAACGTCGTGGTCGCCAGCTTCCTCGATATCGGAAATGACCACTTCCTTGGCATAGGAATCCGCATCGGCGCCGGTCTTGCCAAGCTTTTCAGCGGCCCACAGGCCAAGCGTCTTGTTGCGGCGCGCGGAGGCCTTGAACCGAAGCTCCTCGTCGAATGCGAACTTGCGCTCAAAGCCTTCTTCGCGATCCTTCATGCTGCTCATGGCAATCCCTCCGGTGAAAATCGATTCGCTGGTGATGGTCTATATGTGGTGGCCAAGCACAAACCAAAAGGCCGCTGGCCGGTCAATACGCTTCATCATTTGCTGCGCTGCGGCATTTCGGTCCTGAAAGCGGTTGATTGGAAGGATTTGCCGATTGAGCAAACGATGCGATTGGGATAGACCCGGCATTGAACCATACCGTCAGCATACTATTTTAGGGCGATGGACAGGAATTGGTCGCTTGCCGCCTGCCCCGAAATCCAGAGAAAAATAAGATGAAAAATCGCCGCCGCATTTATGAAGGCAAGGCCAAGATCCTCTATGAGGGACCCGAGCCCGGTACGCTGATCCAGTTTTTCAAGGACGACGCGACCGCCTTCAACAACAAGAAGCACGAGATTGTCGACGGCAAGGGCGTGCTCAACAACCGTATTTCCGAGCACATCTTCAACCATCTCAACCGGATGGGTATCCCGACCCACTTCATCCGCCGGCTCAACATGCGCGAGCAGCTGATCAAGGAAGTCGAGATCATCCCGCTCGAAGTGGTGGTGCGCAATGTCGCCGCCGGCTCGCTGTCCAAGCGCCTCGGCATCGAGGAAGGCACCGTGCTGCCGCGCTCGATCATCGAATTCTATTACAAAGCCGATGCGCTTGATGATCCGATGGTATCGGAAGAGCACATCACTGCGTTCGGCTGGGCCAGCCCGCAGGAAATCGACGACGTCATGGCGCTCGCCATCCGCGTCAACGACTTTCTCTCCGGCCTGTTCATGGGCGTCGGCATCCAGCTCGTCGATTTCAAGATCGAATGCGGCCGGCTGTTCGAGGGCGACATGATGCGTATCGTGGTCGCCGACGAGATTTCGCCGGACTCCTGCCGCCTGTGGGACGTCGCGACCCAGGACAAGCTCGACAAGGACCGTTTCCGCCGCGACATGGGCGGACTGGTCGAAGCCTACCAGGAAGTCGCCCGCCGCCTTGGTATCATGAACGAGAACGAGCCGCCGCGCCCGACCGGCCCGGTGCTCGTGGCCTCGACCGACGGCCTCAAAGGCAAGCCGCACTGATATTCTAGCGCACGATACCAAAACAGGAGCACGTCCAGCGTGATCAAGGCCCGCATTACCGTCACCCTCAAGAACGGCGTGCTCGACCCGCAAGGTAAGGCGATAGAACATGCACTGTCTGGCCTTGGGTTTGGCGGCGTCGGCCTGGTGCGGCAGGGCAAGGTGTTCGACGTCGAGCTTTCGGACACCGACAAGGCCAAGGCCGAGGCGGACCTGAAGGCCATGTGCGACAAGCTGCTGGCCAATACGGTGATCGAGAATTACGCGGTGGAGATCGCTTAGGTGAAATCCGCCGTCGTCCTCCTGCCCGGCCTCAATCGTGACCGTGACATGATCGCGGCGCTGACGAAAATCTCAGGAAAGCCGCCGGTCACAGTCTGGCAGACCGACACCGAAATTCCCGATGTCGACCTGATCACCATTCCTGGCGGCTTTTCCTTTGGCGATTATCTGCGCTGCGGCGCGATAGCCGCGCGCATGCCTGTCATGCGGGCGGTTGCCGAGAAGGCAGCCAAGGGCGTGATGGTCATCGGCGTCTGCAACGGCTTCCAGATCCTGGTCGAGGCCGGCCTGCTGCCGGGGGCGCTGATGCGCAACACCTCGCTGAAATTCGTCTGCCGGCAGGTCAAGCTGCAGATCACCAACGCCAACACCATGTTCACCCGCCGCTATCAGCCAGGCCAGATCATCCGCTCGCCGGTGGCGCATCACGACGGCAACTATTTCGCCGATGCGCAGACGCTTGGCCGGCTCGAAGGCGAAGGCCAGGTTGTGTTCCGCTATGCGGAAGGCACCAACCCCAACGGTTCGATCAACGACATCGCCGGCATCATCAACAGCCAGGGCAATGTGCTGGGATTGATGCCGCATCCGGAAAACCTGATTGAAGCGGCGCATGGCGGCAGCGACGGGCGCGGCCTGTTCGAAAGCGCGCTGGGCATCGCAGCTTGAAATTTGTCGACGGGACTACAGCAGAACTGAATGGACTTTAGATCCATCACATAGGGAGAGAGACGGTCATGAAGCTCTATTCGCGGCCGTTGTCGCCGTATTCGTCGATCGTGCGCGCGCTCTCCTACATTAAGGATGTGCCGCTCAAGATCATCGCACCGCCGCCTGGCTTCCCCATTCCAGAAGAATTCCGCGCCATATCGCCGCTCAACCGCATTCCGGTGCTGATTACCGGTTCGGGCGAGACAATCATCGAATCGGTGGTCATTGCCGAGTATCTGGAAGAGCGGTTTCCGGAGCCGGCGCTGCTGCCGACGGATTCGAGGGATCGCGCCCTGGTGCGGATGTTCGCGCGCATCACCGACCTCGATGTCCTTACCCCGACGATGAAGCTGTTCGAACTGCATTTCGTGCAGAAGCGGAACGAGGTCGAGATCGCGGCACAGTTCGCGCGCCTGCATCACGGGCTTGCGGCGATCGAGAGCCGCATGGCGCATGGGCCTTTCGCACTGGGCGACGACATCAGCTTCGCCGACGCCTGGCTGACGCCGACCCGCTTCATCTTCAACAATTTCCGCAAGGTGACAGGGCGAAGCGACCTGCTTGACGCCTATCCAAAATTCGACGCCTATGAGCAGATCGCCTCACAGCATCCGGCCTTGTCACGGGTCTGGGGGGAGATGACCGACGGCCTGAAAATCTTCCTTTCCGAACTTGAGATGGGTGCAGCTTGAGCATGAAACAGACGATCGCCAGCCTCGCTGTAGTCGTTGCCGGTGGTTTTCTGCTTGCGTCCTGCCAGTCGAGCCCGAAAGTGGCGCCGCCGCCTTCGGGCAAGAGTGCCTCTCTGCTCAGCATGGAACAGGTGGCGATTGCAGCCCACAAATGCTGGATTGCCAGCAAGGACCCGGCCTTCAAGTCCTACCAGATGGCCAACGAGCTGAATTCGTTCAGCGGCACGCCGCGCTTCCTGCTGGTGCCGGCCAAGCATTATGGCGGCAAACCGCTGCTGGTCGTGCAGGCACAAGGCAATTCAAGGCGCGTCGACGCGTTCGGCCCGCTGATGGCAGATCCGCTCGGTGCGCGTATCGGTTCCGATATTGCCCGCTGGCAAACCGGCAATCCGTCCTGCAGCGCGGCCGCCTGAAGCAATGGGCCGGTTCCTGCAGATTGCGGGATTGATCATCGGCCTGGCAGGGATTGTCCTGCAGTTCTGCATCACCATTCCAGCCTCGATGGAGGCTGGCCGCAGCCTGCTTGGCTCCATCGTCTTCTTTTTGAGCTTCTTCACCGTCCTGACCAACATCGGCGCGGTGCTCGTCTACACCGCATTGCTCTCAGCAAGCGGCTATGCCTGGCTGCCGGCCTTTGCCGGACCGAGCGTGCGGGCTGGCGTCGCTGTGTCGATAACCCTGGTCTGCATCGTCTATGCCGTGGTGCTGGCGCGCCTTTGGCAACCGCAAGGCCTCTTTCTGGTCTGCGATATCCTGCTCCACTATGTGGCGCCGATACTGTTCGTGCTGTGGTGGTTGGTGGCGGGCGCCGATGGCAAGCGGCAGTGGCGCGACATCCCCCGATGGATGATTTATCCGGTCGCCTACCTTGCCTACGTGCTGGTGCGGGCGCCGATTGCCGGCGAAGTGCCTTACCCATTCCTGAGTGTCGCCAACAACGGGGCAGTCAGCGTCGCCATTTCGGCGCTGGCCGTCACCGGGCTTTTTGTATTGCTGTGCATTGTCGCGGTATTCGTCGACAATGGTGTCTTGCGGATGCGATCTTCGAGCCCGAAATAGTGCTCGTGCCGACGATCAGTCCCAGATCGGCCTGATGCCCTCGCGGTGCGCGTCGCAACGAGAGAGGCCGATATCCTTAAGCTGGTCGTCTGTCATCTCGAGCAATGCCAGTCGGCTGCGACGGCGATCGAGCAGACTGGCGATCCAGGTCAGGAATGACCTGACAAGGCGCAACAGCCGGCGGCCATAAGTCCCACGGCTGGAAGGACGCATCGCCCTCCCAAACAATTCAGGGCTGCCATGACGGATTGTCTCTATTGTATCCATTTCATTTCTACCAAGAGCTACAAATTGCACCATTTTCTCTGCGCAACTCATATGTATTGACTCATTGTGCGGCGCAATATAGAAAATTGTCACCATGACAAATTGGCTCCCCGACCTATCGTCCGGTTCCGGCCCGCTCTATCAGCGCCTTGCTGACAGCATCGAGTCCGATATCGACAAGGGCGTCATCAATGCCGGCGCAAAACTGCCGCCGCAGCGCGATCTCGCTTATGATATCGGCGCCACCGTCGGCACGGTTGGCAGGGCGTATCAGGTGTTGCGTGAGCGCGGGCTGGTGAGCGGCGAAGTCGGGCGCGGAACCTATGTGCTCAGCCAGCACACAAGTGATGTGAAGACCGAGCCCATGGCGCGTGATGAAGCAGGCACGCGCTATATGGATGCGCCGCGCGGCATGCTGCGTTTCGACAGCACGGCGGCGCCCGATATCGACCAGAGCACTGTCGTCACCGAGGTGCTGACGCGCACGGCGCTCGACCATCCGCATGAGATTTCAAGCTATACGCGCGACTTTCCCGAACGCTGGTTCGAGGCCGGTGCGCGTTGGCTTTCGCGGAACTCGTTTCGCCCCAATGCCGACACCATGGTTCCCACGCTCGGCACCCACGCCGCTGTGATGGCCGCGATCGCGGCACTCACCACGCCCGGCGACTATATCGCGTTCGAGCATCTGACCTACTCGCAGATTTCCCGCAGCGCCGGGCTGATCGGCCGGCGAACCGCTCTGGTGGCGTCGGACAAGGATGGTCTCGATCCCGAGGATTTCGAACGCGTCTGCGCGCAAAAACACCCCAAGATGATCTTCCTGATGCCGACGGCCCAGAACCCGACACTGTCGACGCTGTCGGCGGCACGCCGCGAAGCGATCGCGCGTGTCGCGCGCGAATATAATGTCATCCTCATCGAGGACGATCTCTACGGCAACCTCACCGACGATCCCACGCCGCTGTTGGCCGAGTATGCGCCCGAGCGTACGATCGTGGCCGGCGGCCTGTCAAAATCGGTCGCGGCCGGTGTGCGCGGCGGCTGGCTCTCCTGCCCGCCCGCCTATCGCCACCGCATCCGCGTCGCCCACAAGATGATGACTGGCGGCATGCCTTTCCTGCTGGCCGAGGTGAATGCAAGGCTGGTTTTGTCCGGCCAGGCCAGCGACATTCGCAAGCACTGCATTGCCGAAATCAGTGCCCGCATCGCGATCGCGCGCGAGACTTTGGCCGGCTTCGAGTTCAAGGCCCACGACAAGGTGCCCTTTGTCTGGCTCACCTTGCCCGACCCATGGCTTTCCGGCACGTTCAAGCATGCCTGCCTTGAACATGGCGTGCTGATCGATGACGAGGACGAGTTCAAGGCCGGCCGTTCCGAGCAGGTCTCGCACGGTGTCCGCTTCGGCGTCTCGCAGCCCAGGCATCGCAAGGACATCACGCAAGGCGTCGCCGTGATCCGGCGGTTGCTCGACGAAGGCCGCGCCGGATACGACAGCTTCTCCTGAGCCACAAAGCGCCTTGCGCGCGAGGGATCGTCATTGCCCTGTGGCTTTGTCCGGTTTTCGCGCGTTTTTCGTCAATCCAAGGGTGTATCGGCCTGTCTGCTTGCGATAAGACGGGACTCAAAATCCCAACGCCCCGGATAAAAATCGCCGCCCATGACCATTTCCAATTCCGTGACGATCACCCCCGAGCTCATTGCCGCGCACGGGCTGAAGCCCGACGAATATCAGCGCATCCTCGAACTCGTCGGCCGCGAGCCGAGCTTCACCGAGCTCGGCATCTTCTCGGCGATGTGGAATGAGCATTGCTCGTACAAGTCATCGAAGAAGTGGCTGCGCACCTTACCGACCACCGGCCCGCGGGTGATCCAGGGCCCGGGCGAGAATGCCGGCGTGGTCGACATTGGCGACGGCGACTGTGTGGTCTTCAAGATGGAGAGCCACAACCACCCCTCCTTCATCGAACCCTACCAGGGCGCGGCGACCGGCGTTGGCGGCATCCTGCGCGATGTATTCACCATGGGTGCACGGCCGATCGCGGCGATGAACGCGCTGCGCTTCGGCGCGCCGGACCATCCCAAGACCCGTCACCTGGTGAGCGGCGTCGTTTCCGGCGTCGGCGGCTATGGCAACGCCTTTGGCGTGCCGACGGTTGGCGGCGAGGTCAATTTCGACGCCCGCTACAACGGCAATATCCTGGTCAACGCCTTTGCCGCCGGCCTTGCCAAGACGGATGCGATCTTCCTGTCGGAAGCCAAGGGCGTCGGCCTGCCGGTCGTCTATCTCGGCGCCAAGACTGGCCGCGACGGCGTCGGCGGCGCCACCATGGCGTCGGCCGAATTCGATGACAAGATCGACGAGAAGCGTCCGACCGTGCAGGTCGGCGACCCCTTCACCGAAAAATGCCTGCTCGAAGCCTGTCTCGAACTGATGGCTTCGGGTGCGGTCATTGCCATCCAGGACATGGGCGCCGCCGGCCTCACCTGCTCGGCGGTCGAGATGGGCGCCAAGGGCGACCTCGGCATCGAGCTAGATCTCGACAAGGTGCCGGTGCGCGAGGAGCGCATGAGCGCCTATGAGATGATGCTGTCGGAAAGCCAGGAGCGCATGCTGATGGTGCTGCGCCCGGAAAAGGAAAAGGAGGTCGAGGCGATCTTCCACAAATGGGGGCTCGATTTCGCCATCGTCGGCAAGACGACCGACGATCTGCGCTTCCGCATCCTGCATCAGGGCGAAGAGGTCGCCAACCTGCCGATCAAGGACCTTGGCGACAAGGCGCCGGAATATGATCGCCCATGGGTCGAACAGAAGAAGCAGGCACCGCTTGCCGCGAACGACGTGCCGCAAGCCGATGTCGCCGATGCGCTGCTGAAGCTGCTGGGCGGCCCTGATCTTTCGTCTCGCCGCTGGGTGTGGGAACAGTATGACACGCTGATCCAGGGCAATTCGCTGCAACTGCCGGGCGGTGACGCCGGTGTGGTCCGCGTCGAAGGCCACGCCACCAAGGCGCTCGCCTTCTCATCCGATGTGACGCCGCGCTATTGCGAGGCCGATCCTTTCGAAGGCGGCAAGCAGGCTGTCGCCGAATGCTGGCGCAACCTGACCGCCACTGGCGCGCTGCCGCTGGCTGCCACCGACAACCTCAATTTCGGCAATCCGGAACGGCCAGAGATCATGGGCCAGCTGGTTGGCGCCGTGAGAGGCATTGGCGAGGCCTGCCGCGCGCTTGGCTTCCCTATCGTTTCGGGCAACGTCTCGCTCTACAACGAAACCAACGGCCAGGGCATCCTGCCGACACCAACCATCGGCGGCGTCGGGCTGATTGCCGACTGGTCGAAAATGGTGCGTGTCGGCTTTGCCGCCGAAGGGCAGATGATCCTGCTGGTCGGCGGGCCCGCTTCGTGGGGAACGCATCTCGGCCAGTCGGTCTATTTCAGAGACATCCATGGCCGCACCGACGGCCCACCGCCGCCCGTCGACCTCGACCATGAAAAGCGTGTCGGCGACCATGTTCGTTCGCTGATCGCGTCGGGTATCGTGACTGCAGCACACGACGTTTCCGACGGCGGTATTGCCGTGGCATTGGCCGAGATGGCGATGGCCTCCGGCATCGGCGCGACCGTTCCCGGACTTGTCGGCACCGACCCGATCCCGGTCTGGTTCGGCGAAGATCAGGGGCGCTATCTCCTGACGCTGTCGATCGATCCCCATGGTGACGAATGGCACGGCATCCGCAAACAGCAAGGCGAGCTTGGCATTTTCGCACCGTGGATCGGCTCTACCGGCGGCAGCACGCTCAAACTCGGCGAAGCGCGCGCGATCTCGGTCAGTGAACTCAGCGGAGCACATGAAGGCTGGTTCCCGCGGTTCATGGATCAGGCCAGTTGACGAAGCTGGCCGCCCGGGCGCTGCTTGCAGTCGTCTTCTGGCCGTCGCTGTTCTTCTTCTGGTTCCTCGGCCCGTTCGTCTTCTTCCTGCTGTCGACGACCTCAAGCGAGGTTTGCACGCGGCTGGAAACGCGCTCCGAGTTCTTGGCGGCTGCCAACGGCACGCTGCCGATGCTGGCCTTGCAGGATTTTATCTACGCGGTTCCAATCGTGTGCCTGGTGCTGTGGAGCCGTCTTTCGCCCGAGCCGGCACGGTCGAGACATATCGTTACCTGCATCCAGTTCTTTGCTGCCTCGGTTGTCATCGGAGCACTGTGGGAATACGGCTCGTCGCTTGTCTGTGACGGCTACGGCCAGGCGTTTTTCTCGCCGCTCTGGCAGATGACGAGCTATCTCCCGATAATCGCCCTGGCGCTCAACATTCCGCTTTATGTGCTGGCCTTCAGTCTTGGCCGCGCTTTCTCGATGCGCGAAGACGCTCCCGACGAAGGAGTGGACCAGTTGGGCTAGACCGCCCTGGAGTCTCTTCAATCCAAACCAGAAAGGCTTTAGGCTCCCCCGACTCTCATCGCAGGGGCCACGCCGCCCAAAACAGGATTTTTTGCCATGGCAATGGATGCCCACGACATCGAAAAACTGATCAAGGACGGCATCCCGGACGCCAGGGTGACAATCCGCGACTTGGCCGGCGACGGCGATCATTATGCGGCCGAGGTGGTGGCCGAAAGCTTTCGCGGCAAGAGCCGCGTCCAGCAGCACCAGATGGTCTATGATTCACTGAAGGGCAATATGGGCGGCGTGCTGCACGCACTGGCCCTGCAGACCAGCGTTCCCGACTAGGACATTTTTGCTTCCAACCCAGAGACGATCAAGATGGCGAGCGATACGCCGATCGCCAAGCCGGCCTATGCCTCGTTCGCGGATCGTTATTGATGCGCTCGCGCCAACCAAGCCGCACAATGCGCTGTACGAACGCCCGGCTTCGCTCGCTCTCATGGGCGATGTCGCCGGGCTGGATATTCTTGATGCCGGTTGCGGCTCCGGCATCTCAGCGGAAAAACTGGCCCGTGCCGGTGCGCGTGTCCGCGCCTTCGACGTCACCCCGGAAATGACAGCATTGGCTCGCTCGCGATGCGCGGGGCTGGGCGTGGACATCCGGGAAGGCGACATGTCGAGTCCGATCGACTGGATCGCCGATCGGAGTGTCGATGGCGTGCTTTGTGCGCTGGCGTTGGATTATGTCGAGGATCTCAAGCCGGTGTTCGCCGAATTCCACCGCGTTACGCGGCCGGGCGGTTGGCTGGTCTTCTCGATGGGGCACCCCATGCGTGACTGGGCGGATGCACGCACCAGAGGTCAAAAGACCTATTTCGAGGCCAATCGCTGGGGCATGCACTGGACCGGCTTTGGCGAACCCAATCCCTATGTTGGAATCCTACCGCAGGCCGCTGGGCGACATCCTCAACGGCCTTGCCGGCGCAGGCTGGATGCTCGACCGATTCGTCGAGCCGCGTCCCCAGCCGGAAATGGAAACCATGGATCCTCGGCACTTTGCCGAGTTGAGCATGTCGCCGGCGTTCATCTGCGTGCGCGCCCGCAAATAGCCTGAGCACCCGGTGCCGCTTGGCCCAAGTCGGCCGATCCTTTGCGCCATTTCGGCGATGGCATGGCTAATGTCTTGTTTCAGGCAATCTATGGGTTTATTTGAACTGTATGTTTCGAGCCTGACTCCCACAGGCGGGAAAGGATTATCCATGAGTGGCATGAACGACTACATCGACAACGAAGTGAAAGGCAACGACGTCGTGCTTTTCATGAAAGGCACGCCTGGCTTCCCGCAATGCGGGTTTTCCGGACAGGTCGTACAGATTCTCGACTATATCGGTGCCGACTATAAGGGCGTGAATGTCCTCGACTCGGCCGAACTGCGCCAAGGCATCAAGGAATATTCCAACTGGCCGACGATCCCGCAGCTTTACGTCAAGGGCGAGTTCGTTGGCGGCTGCGACATCATCCGCGAGATGTTCCAGGCTGGCGAGTTGCAGACCTTCCTGGTCGAAAAGGGCGTGCGCGTAAAAGGCGCTGCCTGATTTCTGTTTGTAGCCCCGGCCTCCGGGACCAAGACGAGCCAATGCGCCGGCCCGCCGGCGCATTTTCGTTTGAAAGATCGGACTTGCCGTGGACCAGCAAAAACAGGCAACGCAATCGGCAGTCAAATTGCCCATTCCGCGCTGGGAATTCATCGCGCTTTGCGCGGCGCTGATGGCGCTGAATTCGCTTGCCATCGACATCATGCTGCCGGCGCTGCAGCAGATCGGCGCCTCGCTGGGTGTCGAGAATGAAAACCACCGCCAATATGTGATCGTCGCCTATATGCTCGGCTTCGGCGGCGGGCAGCTGTTCTTCGGTCCTATCTCGGATCGCTATGGACGCCGCGCGCCGCTCGTCTTCGGCCTGATCGTCTATGTTGCCGCCGCGGCCGCCGCCGCCATCTCGCCGACTTTTGCCATATTGCTTGCCTGCCGCCTGGTGCAGGGCTTCGGCGCGGCTGCAACACGCGTCATCGCCGTCTCGATCGTGCGCGATACCTTCGAAGGCCGGCGCATGGCCGAGGTGATGTCGCTGATCTTCATGGTGTTCATGGCGATTCCGGTCATCGCGCCAGGCATTGGCCAGCTCGTCATGCTGTTTGCGAGCTGGCACTGGATCTTTGTCGCCATGGCCGTCGGCGCCCTGATCGTGTCGGCCTGGGCACTGCTGCGCTTGCCGGAGACGCTACGTCCAGAACATCGCCGGCCGCTGACAGTACGCTCGGTCGCCGATGGTTTCCGCATCGTCCTGACTAACCGCATCGCACTCTGCTACGCCTTTGCCAGCACCTTCATCTTCGCCGCCATGTTCGGCTTCATCAGTTCGGCACAGCAGATCTATCTCGATATCTTCCATGTCGGCGAGCTGTTCCCCGTCATCTTTGCCGGCGTCGCCGGCGTGCTCGCTTTTTCGAACTTCCTGAATTCGCGGCTGGTCGGGCGGGTTGGCATGCGCCGCCTGTCGCAAGGCGCGTTGTTGCTGTTCCTCTGCGTCAGCCTCGCCTGGCTCGTCGTCTCGCTCGAGATGAATATGCCGCTCTGGCTGTTCATCGCCTTCTTTGCCGGCGCGATGTTGCCGTTCGGCGGCCTTGGTGCGAATTTCAACGCGCTTGCCATGGAGCCGCTCGGCGAACTCGCCGGCACGGCTGCATCCATTCTGGGCTTCATGCAGACCTTTCTTGGCGCCATCATCGGCGCGCTGATCGGCCAGGCCTACAATGGCACGGTGACGCCGCTGGCCGCTGGCTTCTGCAGCGTCTCGGTCGCTGCCCTGCTGATGATCCTGATCGCCGAGCGCGGCAAGATGTTCCAGCCGCACAACCCACCCGTCTCAGGGCACGTCACTGATCTGCATTAACCTCTGGCGGTCAGTCCGGTAACTTGAGGGTCAATTCTGGTCGGTCCAGAGCTCGCGGCGCAGGACCTGCCAGCTTTCCTTGTCGGGCGCGACAAGCAGGCCGCCGTCGAGATGCGATGGCAGATAGGCGCTGCCGTCAAAGCGCGCGGCATAGCCGCCGGCCTCGGCGTGGATCAGCACGCCGGCAAGATGATCCCATGGCATCAGCTTGTTGTAGACGACGAAATGGGCATGGCCGCTGGCCAGCAGCCGGTATTCGTGAGCCGCGCAGCGATAAGCGAATTGCGACAGGATTTTCGTCTGGTTGCGCGCCAGCCGCGAGCGCTCCGGCTCGGACACGTACTGCCAGGAGACAGAGCCGGTCATTTGCGAGATCGGCGCCGGCTTGATGACGCGCACCTTCTCGATGCTGCCATGCGCGTGCCTGATATGGCTGCCGGCGCCCTTGGCGCCGATCAGCCAGTCCTTGCCAACGGGATCGTGGATGACGCCGGCAACGGTCTCACCCTTGACCACGACCGCCAGCATGACGCCGAACAGCGGCACGCCCGAAGCGAAGTTGAACGTGCCGTCCACCGGATCGATGACGAAGGCGAGATCCGCGTCGCCCAGGCCGTCGAGCAGCGCCGGGTTGTCGGAGCAGGCTTCTTCGCCGATCACCATCGCCTGGGGATAGCGTTGCCGCAGCCTGGCGGTGATGAGGCGCTCGGCATTGACATCAGCCTGGGTTACCAGGTCAGCGGCGGAGGTCTTCTGGCGGATATCGCCGTCACCCAGCCTGCGAAAGCGCGGCATGATTTCGACCGTCGCTGCCTCGGCCAGGAGGCTGGAAAGCCAGTCGATTGCGACGTCGTCAAATGTCATCGGAAATGTCTTGCCCGGTGCTGAGGGTTTCGTTGAGAGCGGCGAAGTCGAACAGCTTTCGGTCGAGCAGATGCGATGGCCTGGTGTTCGACAGCGCGCGAATCATGATGTCCTTGCGGCCGGGCATGCGCTTTTCGATATCCTCGAGCATCGCCTTCATGACGTTGCGCTGCAGGCCTTCCTGGCTACCGCAGAGATCGCAAGGGATGATCGGGAACCGCATCGCGGCGGCGAATTTCTCGAGGTCGGCCTCGGCGCAGTAGCTCAATGGCCGCAGCACCATGACGTCGCCGTCGTCGTTGAGAAGTTTCGGCGGCATGGCGGCGAGACGGCCGCCATGGAACAGGTTCATCAGGAAGGTTTCCAGGATGTCCTCGCGGTGATGGCCAAGCACCAGCGCCGAACAGCCCTCCTCGCGCGCGATGCGATAGAGATGGCCACGCCTGAGCCGCGAGCACAGCGAGCAATAGGTGCTGCCTTCGGGCAACTTGTCGGTGACGACAGAATAAGTGTCCTGGTACTCGATGCGATGCTCGATACCATGCAAGTCGAGATAGTCGGGCAGGATGTGCTTGGGAAAGTTAGGCTGACCCTGGTCGAGATTGCAGGCCAGAAGCTCGACCGGCAGCAGCCCGCGCCACTTAAGGTCGAGCAGCACCGCCAGCAGTCCGTAGGAGTCCTTGCCGCCCGACAGGGCGACCAGCCAGCGCGTGCCCGGCTTGACCATCGAGAAATCCTCGATCGCCTGGCGGGTGAGCCGCAACAGCCGCTTGCGCAGTTTGTTGAATTCGACCGATGACGGCACATCGGCGAACAGCGGATGGAAGCCGCCTTCAGTGTCGGCGATTGGTTCAAGCTTGAGATCTGGCAGCATGTTCATGGCGCGTCGGTCCAAGTGCCCTTGTTGCCGCCCGGATTACCGCATCGACCCGAAAATCGAAATCGATTTCTGCGGCGCAAGCCTTCAACCGGGAATACGAGAGCACAAAAGAAAAGGCCGCCTCGACGGCGGCCTTTGGATTTTGTCGCAACCGCGTTCGATTAACGCGAGTAGAATTCGACGACCAGGTTCGGTTCCATCTGGACGGCGAACGGAACGTCCGCCAGGCCGGGGATGCGCGAGAAGGTCGCGACCATCTTGTTGTGATCGGCTTCGATGTAATCCGGCACGTCGCGCTCGGCCAGGCCGACCGCTTCCAGAACGATCACCAGCTGCTTCGACTTCTCACGAACTTCGATCACGTCGCCCGGCTTGCAGCGGTACGAACCGATGTTCACGCGCTTGCCGTTGACGTTGACGTGGCCGTGGTTGACGAACTGACGCGCCGCGAAAATGGTCGGCACGAACTTGGAGCGGTAGACAACCGCGTCGAGACGCGACTCGAGCAGGCCGATCAGGTTCTCGGAGGTGTCGCCCTTGCGGCGGTCCGCCTCTTCATACACCTTGCGGAACTGCTTTTCCGAAACGTCGCCGTAGTGACCCTTCAGCTTCTGCTTGGCGCGCAGCTGCAGGCCGAAATCGGAAAGCTTGCCCTTGCGGCGCTGGCCATGCTGGCCGGGGCCGTATTCACGCTTGTTGACCGGGGACTTCGGGCGGCCCCAGATGTTTTCGCCGAGACGGCGGTCGATCTTATACTTCGCGGATTCGCGCTTGCTCATCGCATTCCCTTTCAAAACAACACACCCGGAACCTCATGGTCCGGGTGAAGGAAACGCGCCCTCCTCTGGCCTCCGTTTCGAGACCTGACAGGGTTTTCCCACGCAACGCGGCGGAAAACCCACGGGACACGTCATTTCAAACAAGGTCGGAAGACTGGTCCGCCAAACCTTGGCATACAAACTTGACCTTGGCATACAAAAAGAAACCACCGGACATCGCTGCCCGGTGTTGGCGGTTCGTTAAACGGAGATTTAACCGGTGTCAAGCTTGTGAGTGGCGCCGCGCAAGGCAACCATATAACGTTTTCCACGTTGATGCGGTGCCGGATATGGCGGGAGGTAGCGCCAACGGCATCAGGAAGGGACTGGAGCTAGAGGAGCCCGACTTAAGATGAAGAAGTTCTTCCTTACCTTGGCAGGCGCAGCGGTGCTTGCAGGTTCGATGGCGGTGGCGCCGGAGCCGGCAATGGCGCGGCACTGGCATGGACACAAGCAAGTCTGCCGTATCATCGTGACAAAGAGAGTTGTGTGGCGGCACGGTCATCGCAAAGTGATCATCCGCAAGGTACGGCGCTGCCATCGCATTTGGTAGCTCAACCGAAACCCGGGCAGCTTCCATGTCCCGAAAACCGCAAGAGTTCCATAGGCCCGCGATCCGTCGCGGGCCTATTTTGCAATGGGGCCACCGTCGGCGTCGAATGATGCGCGGGCATGCGCAAGCTTGTCGCGATTCCTGGCGGCCCAGGCGCCGAGTGCTCCGACGGGAACCGCGATCGACTGGCCGAGGTCGGTCAGTGCGTATTCCACTTCCGGCGGCGTTGTCGGACGCACTGTGCGCGTCACCAAGCCGTCGCGTTCGAGCGAGCGCAGCGTAACCGTGAGCATGCGCTGCGAAATGCCTTCTATGGAACGCTTCAGCGCGTTGAAGCGCGTCGGCTTTTCCTGAAGGTTGATGATGACCAGCAGGCTCCAGGTGTCGCCAACCCGGTCCAGGACATAACGAACCGGACAACTGCCGCTGCCGTCCCACTCGAAGCCTGGATGGGCATGCAGCACCGGAATGGGGTCGCTCGGTCTTGCGTTCATGCGGTTCCTCCGGGGTAACCTGCTTATGAAATCATGCCTTCTTTTGCACACTGGCGATAGCAGCTACATAGTTACTGTCAATAACCAGATTACAAATCATATCCGCCTCCCCTCGATCCAAGCAGCGGAAAACGCAGGAGATATCAATGAAAATCGCTCTTATCGGCGCATCCGGCTTTGTCGGCGCCGCCGTGCTCAAGGAAGCCATCGCGCGCGGCCATTCGATCACCGCGATCGTGCGCAATCCGGACAAGCTGGCTCCGCAGGCCGGCGTCAGCGCCATCAAGGCCGACGTGTCTGACGCGAAACAACTCGGCTCAGTGCTTGCTGGCCACGACGTGGTCATTTCCGCCTTCAATGGCGGCTGGGGCGATCCGGATATCTATGACAAGCACCTCCATGGATCGAGGGCGATCGTGCAAGCGGCCAAGGCCGCTGGCGTTCGCCTGATCGTCGTTGGCGGAGCCGGCAGCCTGCACGCGCCGGATGGTAGCCAGTTTGTCGATTCGCCGCATTTTCCCGATGCCTATCGGGATGGTGCCCGCGCCGCACGCGACGCGCTCGCCGAAATCCGCAAAGAGAAGGATATCGAATGGTCTTTCGTTTCCCCTGCGGCACATATGGCACCTGGCGACCGCACTGCAGAATTCCGGCTTGGTGGCGACCAGCCTGTGCTTGATGCCAAGGGCGAAAGCCACATTTCGGTCGAGGATCTGGCGGTTGCACTGATCAATGAAGCCGAAACGCCGCAACACACCGGCAAACGCTTCACGCTCGGCTACTGACCAGGCTCATCGGGCGCTGCCGGCAGAGGCTCAGTCCTTCGACTTCTTCTCCGGCAGCCCCTTGCGCTTGGTCTCGGCGAATTCCTCAAGCTGCTTTTCGCTCATGGACTCGTACATTTCACGGGATGCGCCTTGAAGCTCGCTCTTCTTCGACTCGCCACGTTTGGCGGACAAGGCCGCGCCGGCGGCTTTCTGTTGGGCTTTCGAAGTGGCTGGCATGTCGTTTCTCCTTCGCTTTGCGGGATAAACGCCGCGCCTCGGCGGCAGTTCCAGCGGGGCGCGGACACGGCCATTGGTCTGCCCGGTGCCGGCCGCTTTGGTGCCCGGCCTTGACGATTCTCGCTGGCAGCCTTCCCGAGTCTGGAACCCCGGTGTAGGACGGCTGGATGAAATCGCTGACCGATCCTTCGCAAGCACTCGCCATCGGCCTCTCGAAAATCCGCACCGAGTTCCACGTGCCGGATGGATTTCCGCCTGGCGTGATGGCCTTGGCGGAGACGGCAGCCAAGCGCGTGCCCGACCAGCATGCCGACCGGACCGCGATGCCCTTCGTCACACTCGATCCAGCGGCCTCGACAGATCTCGATCAGGCCTTCTCGATCGAGGCGAGCGGCGCCGACCTGCTCCTGCACTATGCCATTGCCGATGTGGCCTGGTTTGTCGAGGACGGCGACGCGATCGACACCGAAGCCTGGACGCGGGGTGAGACCCTATACTTGCCCGACGGCAAGGCGGGGCTCTACCCGCCGACGCTTGCCGAGGGTGCCGCGAGTTTGTTGCCCGATGGGCCGCGCCCAGCCGTCATCTTCACGGTTCGGGTCGGCGAGGACGGAGCGGTAAAGCTGGACGGCGCGGAGCGGGCCATCATTCAAAGCCGCGCCAAGCTCGCCTATGACAGCGTGCAGGCCTCTGACCTTCCGGCGGACTTCAGCGAAATGGCGCGGCGCATGGCGGAAAACGAAGAGCGCCGTGGCGCCTCCCGCGTCGACCCGCCCGAGCAGGAGGTAGAAAGGCTCGCCAACGGCGGATACCAGCTTTCGTTCAGACCGCTGCTGCAGTCGGAGAAGGACAACGCCGCGCTTTCGCTGGCCGCGAATATGGCGATCGCCGACGCCATGCTGGCACACCGGACGGGATTGTTCCGCGTGATGGCGCCGCCGGATGCTTCCAAGGTGCAAAGACTGCGCAACGCGGCGCAGGCTCTTGGCTTGTCCTGGCCAGCCACGACCAGCTTGCGTGACTACCAGCGGACCCTTGATCCGGGCAACAAGCAACAGGCAGCACTGATGCTGGAAATCCGCCATGCCGGCTCCGGCGCGTCCTACCAACCCTTTGAGGAAGGCGTCGTTCCGTGGCATGAGGCGATGGCTGCGACCTATGCGCATGCCACCGCACCGCTCAGGCGGCTGGCCGACCGCTACGTCGTACGCTGCGCGCTGGCAATCGCCAACGGTCAGCCGGTACCGCAGGCTGTCACTGACGGGTTCGCCAGGCTGCCGAAGGTGATGGGGCGCGCGGACGCCCGTGCTTCGCAGATCAACCACGCCGCCATCGACCTTGCCGAGGCGGTCATGCTCAAGGGACGCGAAGGCGAGACGTTCCAGGCTGTCGTCACCGACTTCGCCGACCATGGCGTGCGCGTTCAGCTTTCAGACATACCCGTCGTTGCCAACGTGAAGGCCACCGGGTTCAGCCAGGGCGATGGGTTGACACTAAAACTGGTTTCGGCCGATCCAGATCAACGCAGCATCGTCTTCGAACCTGTCGCGCCTGTCTGAGCGGCGGACGTTCCGTAAGCGATCGGCCAGCCATCGCGATACCAAGCGCCGATTAAAATGCATTGCGCTGAAGATGCGTTAGCGCGTGCTCAATCCGAAACCCTGCATCAGCCGGCTGGTGGCGAAATCCACCTTACCCGAAGTGAAGACAGCAATGTCGGGCTCGCCTTCAGGCAGCGGCCCATCGACCGGCGCTAACAATGACATGGCCCGGCGGGCGATGGCTTCGGCTGGATCAATCCAGTCGACCGGCCAGGGCGCGGTCTTGCGCATGCGGTTGGCCAGGAACGGATAGTGCGTGCAGCCGAGCACGACGATATCGGTGCGGGCGCCATCCTTCTCGACAAAGCACGGCGCGATCTCGTGGCGAACGATCTCCTCGTCGACAAATCCCTCGCGCATGTAGATTTCGGCCAATGGCGCGAGCCGATCCGAACCGACCAGCCGGACATGGCACTTCTGCGCCCATTTGCTGATCAGGTCGCGCGTGTATTGACGCTTCACTGTGCCCGGCGTTGCAAGCACCGAGACAAGCCCGGAACGCGTGCGCTCAGCCGCTGGCTTGATGGCCGGCACCGTGCCGACAAAGGGATGGCCGGGGAATTTCTCACGCAGTGCATCGATCACCAGCGTCGAGGCCGTGTTGCAGGGAATGACGGAAATTTCCGGCTGGAATTTATCCAGCAATGCACCGAACAGGCCAAGAATGTGGGCGTTGAGGGCCGGTTCCTCCCACGCGCCATAGGGGAAAGCAGCATCATCTGCGACATAGACGAAGCGGCGGTCCGGCATCAGCACGCGCGCTTCCCGCAACACGGTAAGCCCGCCGATGCCGGAATCGAACATCAGGATCGGACGGTGGTTTGATGTCACGGGGATGTTTCCTGCAAGACTGATCAGTTCGAGAAGGCCAAACCGGCCACGATGCTTCTATCGGCAACGATCATGGCCTTGAAGTGACGAAATGCCCGCCCCGATCCTCAGACCAGGCCGCGCTTGCCAAAGCCGCCGGGTCGCGGCCGGCCATTGCCTGGAATCGCCGGTCGTGACGGCGCTGGAGCTGCGCGCGACAGAGGGGCGAAAACCTGCGCGGACGCGCCGGCGGCCGGCGACGCGTAGACCTTTTGCTTCATGGCGCTGAGTGCGGGAGCGTCATGGTCATCGAAATCAAAAACCGATGTCAGTTCCTTGATGTCGACGCCGGCGGGCTTGGCGACGAGAAGAGTGACCCACAGGCCAAGAATGCTGAAGCCGAGCAGATTGAGGCCGCCGGAGAGCCTGTCCGGATTGTTGAAATCGATCACGAGGATCGTGCCCGCCTGCAGAACCGCGTAGAGGGCTGAAAAGACGATGTAGGACCATAGGATCCATCGAGAGCCCCGTGCATCACGGCTCCGGCGCCAGGCAATGTTGCCACGCAGCAGGACGAGCACCAGCGAAGCCAACAGGATCGCCGCGGCCATCCCTTCCCGGGATGAGCCGGGTTTCGAGTTGACCAATCCCATGAAGCCGATGGTTCCAGCGATGCACAAGACAATCGCTACGATTTCCACCACCAGCAGGGCCGCTGAATAGGAGAAGAAGCGGAGACGCCCGATATTTGAAGTAAACATTCGAGGACCCATCGTTTTCGGGACAATGGGGCAAATCGAATAAAATTCGGTTACTGGTAACGTTGGGGAAACCTAGTCTTTTTCCGCCGCTTTCTTGGCACGCGCGGCGGCGGCCGGCAGCCGTCTCGGATCATCGCCCGGCGAGCCATCGCCGCGCGGCATGGCCGGCGAGAACCTGTCCAGTGACGAGATGATGCCGCGCAGCACCTTCAGTTCTGGCTCGGCGAAGCCGGCGCGAGTCAGCACGGCACGCAGATTGTCGATCATTTTCGGTTTCTTCGGCGCCGGACGGAAATAGCCGCGCGCCTCCAAGGCGCCTTCGAGATAGGCAAACAGGCCGTGCAGTTCTTCCTTGCTTGCCGGCTTCATCTCGGGGCCAGTGAAATTGGTCTTGGTTTCATCCTCCAGACCGGACTTCATCCACTCGTAGGACATCAGCAAGGCCGCCTGGGCGATGTTGAGCGAGGAGAAGTCGGGGTCGACCGGAAAGGTGACGATCTCGTCGGCGAGGCCAACTTCATCATTGTAGAGGCCGAAGCGTTCGCGGCCGAACAGGATGCCGGTGCGCTGACCCATGCCATGGCGGGCTCTCAGCATCCTGCCTGCTTCGACCGGGCCGCGCACTGACTTGAAGCCGTCGCGCTGTCTGGCCGTGGTGGCGAAGACGAAATTCAGGTCGGCGAGCGCCGAGGCCAGATCGTCAAATACCTTGACCGCGTCGATGACATGATCGGCGCGGCTTGCGGCGGCGCGCGCCTTTTCGCTCGGCCAGCCATCACGCGGATTGACCAGGCGCAGTTCCGACAGGCCGAAATTGGCCATGGCGCGCGCGACCATGCCGATGTTCTCGCCAAGCTGCGGCTCGACCAGAATGATCGCCGGGCCGGCGGCGGGAGCTGAATTGGCGTCTTCGATGGCTGTCATGATGGTCAAGGAACCGTTGTTTGCGGCATTTCAGCATCCCCTGCCACATTCAGGCGCGGAAATGAAGCATTGGCGAATAAGCATTGGCGTCCACCGGTGGATGGATCGCCGTTTGCGCGGCCAAAAATGCTTTGATATACGGGCCGCATCCCCGGCCGAACGCCATGCTGGCAAGGCCGTTCCAATCCCAGCAACGAGGCAATCTTTCCATGGCGAAGATCAAGGTGGCGAACCCGGTCGTCGAACTCGACGGCGACGAGATGACCCGCATCATCTGGCAGTTCATCAAGGACAAGCTGATCCACCCGTATCTCGACCTCAAGCTTGAATATTTCGACCTCGGCATCGAGCACCGCGACGCCACCAACGACCAGGTGACCATCGATTCGGCCAACGCCATCAAGAAATACGGCGTCGGCGTGAAATGCGCGACCATCACTCCCGACGAGCAGCGCGTCGAGGAATTCAAGCTGAAGAAGATGTGGAAGTCGCCGAACGGCACCATCCGCAACATTCTCGGCGGCACCATCTTCCGCGAGCCGATCATCATGAAGAACGTGCCGCGCCTGGTTCCCGGCTGGACCAAGCCGATCATCGTTGGCCGTCACGCCTTTGGCGACCAGTACCGCGCCACCGACTTCCGTTTTCCCGGCAAGGGCAAGCTGACGATCAAGTTCGTCGGCGAGGACGGCAAGGTGATCGAGCACGAGGTGTTCGATGCGCCCGGCGCCGGCGTCGCCATGGCCATGTACAATCTTGATGAGTCGATCCGTGAGTTCGCACGGGCCTCGCTGAACTACGGCCTGCTGCGCAACTATCCGGTCTATCTCTCTACCAAGAACACCATCCTCAAGGCTTATGACGGACGCTTCAAGGACATCTTCCAGGAAGTCTACGAGGCTGAATTCGAAGCCGAGTTCAAGTCGAAGAAGCTTTGGTACGAACACCGCCTGATCGATGACATGGTGGCGTCCAGCCTGAAGTGGTCGGGCGGCTATGTCTGGGCTTGCAAGAACTATGATGGCGACGTGCAGTCCGACACGGTGGCACAAGGCTTTGGGTCGCTCGGCCTGATGACCTCGGTGCTGATGACGCCGGACGGCAAGACCGTCGAGGCCGAGGCCGCGCACGGCACCGTCACCCGCCACTATCGCCAGCACCAGAAGGGCGAGGAAACCTCGACCAATTCGATCGCCTCGATCTTCGCCTGGACGCGCGGCCTCGCGCATCGCGCCAAGCTCGACGACAATGCCGAATTGAAGCGGTTCTCCGAGACGCTGGAAAAAGTCTGTATCCAGACGGTCGAGTCCGGCTTCATGACCAAGGACCTGTCGCTGCTGATCGGCCCGGACCAGCCCTGGCTTTCGACCGTCGGTTTCCTCGACAAGATCGACGAGAACCTGCAGAAGGCGATGGCATAAGGCGCCACGATCGCGAGGGACAACATGGGCAAGCCGGTCGTCTATGGCGCGGACTATAGCGTTTATGTGCGCATCGTCCGGCTTGCGCTTGAGGAAAAAGGTATCGGCTACGAGCTCGTACCGGTCGATATCTTCGCGGAAGGTGGCGCGCCGGCCTGGTATGGCGCGCACCACCCATTTGGCCGCATTCCAGCCTTCGAACATGATGGCTTTCGTCTGTTCGAGACCAGCGCGATTGCCCGCTATGTCGACGAAGGATTTGCCGGCCCTGCCCTGCAGCCGACGGACGCCCGCGCCCGCGCAACCATGAACCAGATCATCGGCCTGCTCGATGCTTATGCCTATCGGGCCATGGTCTGGGACGTCGCCGTCGAGCGGCTGGAGAAGCCGGAACCGGATGGAGTCCTGATCGCCGGCGGACTGCGGCAGGCCGCAACCGTGCTTGGTGTGCTCACCACGCTGAAGGCCGTTGGCCCATGGCTGCTGGGCGACCAGCTCACATTGGCCGACCTGCATGCCGCCCCGATCATCGGCTATTTCGTCAAGGTCGCCGAGGGACAGACCTTGCTGGCCGAATTTCCCGACATCCAGGCGTGGTGGGAACGCATGAACCAACGCCCGAGCTTCGGTCGCACGCAAAAGGCGGAATGATGCGCGCGGTTCACGTGAGTTTCGCGACGCCGAAATTCTCGCAAGCCAGCAAGCTTCTTCAAAAAACCGCGCGCCGGTTCGGACTCGATAGCCATCTCTACACGCCGGTGCATCCAATCGTGCTGGATCTGGCGCGCGAATACCCGTCGATCATGTCAGCGCCGCGTGGCGCCGGGTACTGGCTTTGGAAGCCGTTTATCATCCTGGACATGATGGACAAGGTGCCGGACGGAACGCCCATCCTCTACACCGATGCTGCCTTGACCTTTATTGCCGATCCCGCACCGATGATCGCGCTCACAGAACGGCATCCCGTATGCCTTTTCGTGATGACCGACATCATGCGGCAAGGCAAATGGACCAAACGCGACTGCTTCATTGAAATGGACGCGGATACCGAGGAATTCTGGGCGCTGCCGCAGTTGGCGGCTGGCGTGCAACTCTACCGCACCGGGCCGCAAGCGCGGCATTTCGTGTCGCTGCTGGCGCAGGCTATGGCAAGCGAGGCACGCTTGACGGACATGCCCAACATCCACGGCCTTCCAAACCTTCCAGACTTCGTCGATCACCGGCACGATCAGTCGGTACTGACCATTCTGGCGAAGCAGCAAGGGGCAGCGCTTTTTCGCGATCCCTCACAATTTGGCGAGTGGTACACGCAAGGGTCTGACGATGCGCCGTTTCGCCAGACCGTTTTTCTGCACCGCCGGCGCGACAGGCCACTTTACAAGTGGCTGAGCGGCCGGCTGCGCCAGAAATACACCGGCGGCAAGGGTTTCATCTGAGCCGAGACAGCACCCAGCCGCTAGAGCGGCCGGGGCCGATCGTTCGGAGGCGCGAGGGTCACACCAGCGGCAAATTGATCTCGGTCAACAATTCCGTTGGCGGGACATCGCGCGGATTGTTGAGGTATTCCTCGAACATCACGGTCTCGCGCAACCGGCGGCCGGATTTCGGCAGCCACTCGCCGTAGAGCCATGCATAGGCCTTATGCATCTCGGCATAGGGCCCTTTGTGCCGCAGAACCGCATAGTCGCCGCCATCGATCTCCTTGCTTTCAAGCGGCGCCGCCAGCGACAGGCCAGCGTCGGCGGCAACGCAGGCGTAAGAGCGCAGCTTGTCGGTCGCGACGATGTCGGGATCGTCCAGATAGACACCGATCATGCGCATGCCGGGGTTGCCTTGCCCGCGCGCATAGAGCGTACCGAAGAGTTGCTCGAACGCTTTGCCGATCTGCATGTAGGAGCCCGAATGGGCGACCCCGACAAGATGCATTTCGGGGAGCTTGCGTAGTGAAACATCGAACATTCTGGAAGCCTTTCCGTGAGACGTTGGGTCAAAGAGCCGATGGCTTCCTTCCTTCCGATAACGCGCCGGTGGCATGCCGTAGACCGACCTGAATATCCGGTTGAACGACTGGACGTTGGGATAGCCAGAACGTTTCGCAATGTCGCCGACACTCAGATTCGTCTCGACAATCTCGCCGGCCGCACGATGCAGCCGTAGTCTCTTGACCGTGGCCGCCAACGTCTCGCCGTAGATTGCTCGATAAATCCTATGCCAGTGATAGCTCGACAGGCAGGCGATATCGGCAAGGCGGTCCATATCGAGATCCTCGTCGAGATGATCATGGATATGAGCCGAAACCCTTCTCAGGCGCGTCTCATAGACTGCCCATGCCGTGTCGCCGTTCATGTAGAGCCTTCATGCAAACCGTTCGAGCGGACACAACCATAGCCGGATTTGACAAATCCTGCTGACTTGCCGTCCAAAGGGGACAAACAAAAAAGGCCCGCCAAAGCGGACCTTTTCCTACTGCCGACAGAGAGCCTGTCCGATCCCGATACAATCGGGATGGGCGCGATCAGGCTGCTTCCAGTGCGGCCTTCACCGCGGCAATGGCGTCATTGGCCTTGGAGGCGTCGGGGCCACCGGCCTGCGCCATATCAGGCCGTCCGCCGCCGCCCTGCCCGCCCAACGCGGCCGAGGCAACGCGCACCAGATCGACGGCGCTGAAGCGGCCGACAAGATCGTCCGTGACGGCAACGACGACGCTTGCCTTGTTGTCCTCGCCAGCGCCGACAAAGACAACGACGCCGGAGCCGAGCGACGTCTTGCCGGCATCGGCCAGCGGCTTCAGGTCCTTCGGCGAGACACCGGAAACCGCCTTGCCGAGGAAGCCGACGCCGGCCACAATCTCGTTCTCAGGTAGCGCGCCAGCAGAAGCGCCGCCACCCAGCGCCAGCTTCTTGCGCGCTTCGGTCAGCTCCTTTTCAAGCTTCTTGCGCTCGTCAAGCAATGCCTCGACGCGGGCCGGCACATCGGCGGGCGAGATCTTCAATGTCGCCGCGACCAATTTCAGGCGCCGATCCTGCTCGTCGAGGTACTTGCGCGCGGCTTCACCCGTGAGCGCCTCGATGCGGCGCACGCCGGCCGCAACCGCGCCATCCGACACGATGCGCACCAGACCGATATCGCCTGTCGACCTGACATGCGTGCCGCCGCAGAGTTCAACCGAATAGGGCCGGTTGGCCTTGGCGCCATGCAGGCCCCTACCCATCGACACGACGCGCACTTCATCGCCGTATTTCTCGCCGAACAGCGCCATGGCGCCTTCGGCGATGGCATCGTCGACCGACATCAGCCGCGTTGTCACCGGGCTGTTCTGCACGACGATCTCGTTGGCCATGCGCTCGACCACCTCGAGTTCGTCGGACGAGATCGGCTTGTTGTGCGATATGTCGAAACGCAGGCGCTCGGGCGCGACCAGCGAACCCTTCTGCGCCACATGCGTGCCCAGCACTTCGCGCAGCGCCTCGTGGATCAGGTGCGTGGCCGAATGGTTGGCACGCAGCCGCGAGCGCCTGGTATGGTCGACCTTCAGTTCGACGGCGGATCCCGTCTTGGCGGTGCCGCTGGTCACCTTGCCGAGGTGGACGAACAGGCCATCGGCTTTCTTCTGCGTATCGGAAATCTCGATCAAGAAGCCTTCGCCCGAAATGACGCCGGCATCGCCCATCTGGCCACCGGACTCGCCATAGAACGGCGTCTGGTTGACGACCACCGCAACCGTGTCGCCCTTGCCGGCGCTGTCGACGGTCTTGCCGTCCTTGACCAGCGCCTGGATGAGGCCCTCGGCCTGCTCGGTCTCGTAGCCGAGGAACTCGGTGGCGCCTGCATTCTCGCGAACCGGGAACCAGACCGTTTCTGTCGCCGCCTCGCCGGAGCCAGCCCAATGCGCGCGCGCCTCGGTCTTCTGCCGCTCCATCGCATCGGTGAAGCCGGCAAGGTTGACCGAGATGTTGCGCTGGCGCAGCGCGTCCTGCGTCAGGTCGAGCGGGAAACCGTAGGTATCGTAGAGCTTGAAGGCCGTCTCGCCATCCAGCATGTCGCCGGCGCCGAGTTTTTCCGTTGCCTCGGACAGCAGACCGAGACCGCGCACCAGCGTCTTGCGAAAACGCGTCTCCTCAAGCTTCAGCGTCTCCGTGATCATTGCCTCGCCGCGTACCAGCTCCGGATAAGCCTGGCCCATCTCGCGCACCAGCGCCGGCACCAACTGCCACATCAGCGGGTCGCGGGCGCCGAGCAACTGCGCGTGCCGCATGGCGCGGCGCATGATGCGGCGCAGGACATAGCCACGGCCTTCGTTCGACGGCAGCACGCCGTCGGCCACCAGGAAGGAGGACGAACGCAGATGATCGGCAATGACCCGGTAGGACGCGACCGTCTCCTTGTCCGGGCCGCGCCCGAGCGCGGAGGATGCCGCCTCGATCAGATGACGGAACAGATCCGTCTCGAAGACGCTTTCGACGCCTTGCAGGATGGACGCCATGCGCTCCAGCCCCATGCCGGTGTCGATCGACGGACGTGGCAGGTCGACGCGCTCTTCCTTCGTGACCTGCTCATACTGCATGAAGACCAGGTTCCAGAATTCGAGGAACCGGTCGCCGTCTTCCTCCGGGCTGCCGGGAGGGCCACCCCAGATGTGCTCGCCGCGGTCGATGAAGATTTCCGAACACGGTCCGCAAGGCCCGGTGTCGCCCATTGCCCAGAAATTGTCCGACGTCGCGATTCGAATGATCCGATCGTCGGAAATACCGGCGATCTTCTTCCAGAACCCGGCCGCCTCTTCGTCGGTGTGATAGACGGTGACCAGCAGCTTGTCCTTCTTCAGCCCGAACTCGCGGGTGATCAGGTTCCAGGCAAGCTCGATGGCACGTTCCTTGAAGTAGTCGCCAAAGGAGAAATTGCCGAGCATCTCGAAGAAGGTCAGATGGCGGGCGGTGTAGCCAACATTGTCCAGATCGTTGTGCTTGCCGCCGGCACGCACGCTTTTCTGCGCGGTCGTGGCGCGCGAATAGGGCCGCTTCTCCAGGCCGGTGAAGACGTTCTTGAACTGCACCATGCCGGCGTTGGTGAACATCAGCGTCGGGTCGTTGCGCGGCACAAGCGGGCTCGAGGCGACGACCTCGTGGCCTTCCTTGCGGAAATAGTCGAGAAATGTCGACCGGATCTCGTTCACGCCACTCATGAATGCTGCCTTTTCGAGAGAGCCGCCAGCTTGGCCGGCGGAGTATGGGCTCTGCGTTTTTAAGAAGATGGAGTTGGCCTTTTAGCCGCCGCTTCGCACCCTGTCCAGAAACACGCAATTGGACCAATTCGCGGGCGTTGCCAGTGGCCTGAAACGCAAACCGCCGGCACAGAGGCCGGCGGTTCAGAACGCGGTACTACAGAACTCGATTACATAAGCCAGAGATGATAAACTCGGATTATGGCCGAACTCCGGCCATGATCGGTTTCCTACATGGCGCCGGCTTCATCCTCGAAGCCGTCATCGCCGCCTTCGGAGCCGCCATTCTCGAGGAATTTCTCGGCAATCAGGCCGGCATTCTGCCGAAGCGCCAGTTCGATCTCGCGCGCCGTGTCAGGATTGTCGCGCAGGAACAGCTTTGCATTCTCGCGGCCCTGGCCGAGGCGCTGCGAATTGTAGGAGAACCAGGCGCCCGACTTCTCGACCACACCGGCCTTGACGCCGAGATCGACCAGTTCGCCGGTCTTGGAGACGCCCTCGCCATACATGATGTCGAACTCGACCACCTTGAAGGGCGGCGCCAGCTTGTTCTTGACCACCTTGACGCGGGTCTGGTTGCCGACGACCTCATCGCGGTCCTTGACCGAGCCGATGCGGCGAATGTCGAGGCGGACCGAGGCGTAGAATTTCAGTGCATTGCCACCGGTCGTGGTTTCGGGCGAGCCGAACATGACGCCGATCTTCATGCGGATCTGGTTGATGAAGATGACCATGGTGTTGGAGCGTGAGATCGAGGCGGTCAGCTTGCGCAGCGCCTGGCTCATCAGGCGGGCCTGCAGGCCCGGCAGTGAATCGCCCATCTCGCCTTCGATTTCAGCACGCGGCGTCAGCGCCGCGACCGAATCGACCACCAGCACGTCGATGGCGCCGGAGCGCACCAGCGTGTCGCAGATTTCCAGCGCCTGCTCACCCGTGTCAGGCTGCGAGATCAGCAGGTTTTCCAGATCGACGCCAAGCTTGCGGGCATAGACCGGGTCGAGCGCATGTTCAGCGTCGACGAAGGCGCAGATGCCGCCCTTCTTCTGGGCCTCTGCCACCGTGTGCAGCGCCAGCGTCGTCTTGCCCGAGCTTTCCGGCCCGTAGATTTCGACGATGCGGCCGCGCGGCAGGCCACCGACGCCGAGCGCGATGTCGAGGCCAAGCGAGCCCGTCGGTACCGTTTCGATCTCGACGACCTGCTCGTTCGCGCCGAGCCGCATGATCGAGCCTTTGCCGAAAGCCCGCTCGATTTGCGACAGCGCCGCATCCAGAGCCTTTGATTTGTCCACCGCTTTGTCCTCTACAAGCCGCAAAGAATTCTGAGCCATGATACATCACCCCTTGGTCGTCAATGAAGGCCGGACAATCCGTAATCCCTGCCAATTTGTACCTTTTTTGTTCTCGTTTGGCAAGAGGGGTCAAATATCTGAAAAACAATCAATATCGGCGTTTGTTCTTTTTTCGTTTCATGAAACACGGCGTGAGCAGATTCGCTTACATGCCGCACAGGGTCCTCGTGCCCGCCAACCGAATCGCTTCCCCGGTTGCCGAGCCTCGCCACACAGCCTATCGCTTGTGCCGGGCAATTAACAAAGGCATATCGCCAGAATGGTGAAATCCCCTGACATCCTGGCGATAGGCGGTGCCCATATCGATCGGCGCGGCCAGGTTTCCGGCCCCTATGTGCCGGCCGCATCCAATCCCGGCACGATGCGCGAAGATGTCGGCGGCGGTGTCTTCAATGCGCTGCGGACCATCGCGCGGCGCGGTGTCTCGGCGTCGTTGCTGTCCGTGCGCGGCGGCGATGCCGCTGCCGATACGGTTTCGCGCGCCATCACCGAGGCACGTATTACCGATCTGTCGGTGGTGTTTCTCGACCGGACGACCCCCAGCTACACGGCGCTGATCGACCGTGACGGTGAACTGATCGTCGGGTTCGCCGACATGGCGCTGTACGACCTGGCTTTCCCCAAGCAGATGCGGCGCTCCAAGGTGCGCGAGGCTGTGCATTCGGCCGGAGCGGTGCTGTGCGATGCCAATCTGCCGGCTTCGGCGCTGGAGCGGCTGGCAACGCTCGCCAAGTGCAAGCCGATATTTGCCATCGCCATCTCACCGGCCAAGGTCGTGCGGCTGATCCCCATTCTGGGTGAGTTGGTGCTTGTCTTCATGAACCGGCGCGAGGCCATGGTGCTGGCCGGCGTCAACGAGAAAGCAACGGAACGGGAGATCGTCGACGGCTTGAGGTGCAGCGGCCTGAAAAGCGGCGTCGTGACGGCGGGCGATGGCCCCTTGCTCGGTTTTGACGAAGCCGGCGCCTTCACCATCCTGCCGCCGGCGCCAAGGAGGGTCGCCGATGTCACCGGCGCCGGCGACGCACTGGCCGGCGCGACCGTCGCGGCCTTGCTGCGTGGCGTACCATTGCGCGCCGCGCTGCGGGAAGGTGTGGGTGCGGCGACACTAGCCATCGAGAGTGCCGATGCAGTTCCCGACTTTTCGGCGGCTACCTTCACCGAGGCGCTGGCCCTTGTGCCGCACGCTGATGAAATGCCATGACACCGGCAAAATGACTTGGTGTTGTTTCCCTGACGGGAATGCACCGGACGGAGAAACCCCATGACACCAGAAACCGCTCGCCCCTTCATCGACATCCATACGCCCGTAGCTGCGGCGCTGGCCGCCGGGCGGCCAGTGGTAGCACTGGAAAGCACGATCATCACCCACGGCATGCCCTACCCCGACAATGGCGCCATGGCGGCCAATGTCGAGAAGATCATCGCCGATGGGGGCGCCGTGCCGGCGACGATCGCCGTGGTTGGCGGCCGCATCAAGATCGGCCTCTCCGACGGCGAGCGCGAGTCGCTGGCCATGACGGGCGATGCGATGAAGCTGTCGCGCGCCGATCTGGGCTTCGCGGTCGCGCACGGCCGTACCGGCGGCACCACGGTTGCCGCCACGATGATCGCCGCGCATATGGTTGGCATCAAGGTGTTCGCCACGGGCGGCATCGGCGGCGTGCACAAGGGTGCCGAAAAAAGTTTTGATATTTCGGCGGATCTTGATGAGTTGGCGCGTACACCGGTCATCGTCGTGTCGGCCGGCGCCAAGGCCATCCTCGACATCGAGAAAACGCTGGAAGTGCTGGAGACGCGCGGTGTGCCGGTGGTTGGCCATGGCTGCGAGACGATGCCGGCCTTCTGGTCGCGGCACTCGCAGTTCCGCGCCCCGTTGACCTTGCACACGCCTGAAGAGATCGCGCATTTCTACAAGACCCGGCAGGCACTCGGCCTCGGCGGTGGCGTGCTGATCGCCAACCCGGTGCCGGAAAACCATGAGATCCCGGCTGGAGAGATGGCGGGCTACATCGAAGCGGCGCAGAAGGCCGCCGAGGCGCTCAACGTGACCGGCAAGGCGGTGACGCCGTTCCTCTTGGGGAAAATTCTCGAACTGACCGGCGGCAGGAGCCTGAAGACGAACATCGCGCTGGTCGAAAACAACGCGCGGCTGGCGGCACGGATCGCAAAGGCTTTGTAGGCACCCTATTTGCCGGCTCGCCGCCCAGCCTCATAGGCGCGGCGCGCCCAGACCTCCATTTCGTCGGGATCGTCGAACGCGGCGTCGGGAATGCTCCAGTAAGGCATTGAGACAAGCTTGCCATGCCGTGAGCCGGTATAGGTCCATTGTTTGCAGCCGGCGGCCTCGAAATCAGGCGCGCTTTGTTCATCCGCCTTCAGCATCAACTCGCCGCGCAGCACGATAGCGACGATGACGCCATCACAGTAAATGCCCTTGCCGCCAAACAGCTTGCGGATGCTGACCGGCCCAAGGCTCTGGAAGAGTTCTTCTATGCGCTCATTGTCCATGCCGCGACCATGCCACCGCGATGCCGCCTTGTCATCGCCGCAACCAAAATCATGCTGACAGGTTGAAAGAGGATCGATCGGAGTTTCCCGCCATGGCCGTCCTGCTCAAGGGTTCCTGCCGCTGCAATGCCGTCCGTTTCGAAGTGGAGAGCCACACGCCGGTGCCGTTCATGCTGTGCTACTGCTCGATCTGCCGCAAGCAGCAGGGCGGCGGCGGCTTCGCCATCAATCTCGGTGCCGACAACGAGACATTGAACATAAGGGGCAAGAGAAGCCTTGGGGTCTACCGGGCCAAGATCGAGGATGACGAGCATCCGCATTGCGAGATCTCGTCGGGCGAGCGGAATTTCTGCCGGAAATGCGGTTCGGCGCTCTGGCTTTACGACCCGACATGGCCGGATCTGGTGCATCCCTTCGCCTCGGCGATCGACAGCGATCTGCCAACCCCTCCGGAACGCGTGCACCTCATGCTGAAATACAAGGCGAACTGGGTGGAACCCGAGATTCGCAAGGGCGACAAAGCCTTCGAGGTCTACCCGGAAGAATCAATCGCCGATTGGCACAAACGAACCGGGATGTGGGTCGACTAAAGCGCGCCGTTCTTGCTCAGGCGGAGGCGCGTGCCTCGGCCAGCGCCTTCAGATCCGCCGGCTTCAGCTCAACCGATTCGCCGCAGCCGCAAGCCGAGCTCTGGTTCGGGTTGTGGAAGGTGAAGCCTGTGCGCAGCGTCGTCTGCTCGAAATCCATCTCGGTGCCGAACAGGAACAGAGCGGCCTCCGGGGCGACATAGACATGGGCGCCATCGCGCTCGATGTGATCGTCCTTGAGATTGGGCTCGGTCACAAGGTCGACCGTGTATTCCATGCCGGCGCAGCCGCCCTTCTTGATGCCGAGGCGAATGCCATGCGCGCTGTCACGCGTGGCAACGATCTCGCGCACCCGGTCAGCGGCCTTTTCGGTCATCGTGATGACGGCAAAGCGTCCCATGTCATTCTCCACTTTCGCGCGGGTTCAAGGCCCGTGGAATGAGTCTTCACCTAAAATGGTGAAGTTTTCTGTCAGGTGCAAGTGTGCCAACCCGCACTCTCGCGGCCCGAAGCTAGTACCAGCCAACCGCGACCTGCGCCTCTTCCGACATGCGGTCGGCGGACCAGGGCGGATCGAAAGTCATGTTGACCTCGACACCGGAGACGCCTTCGACGGCGCCGACGGCATTCTCGACCCAGCCGGGCATTTCGCCGGCAACCGGGCAACCAGGCGCGGTCAGCGTCATGTCGATCTTGACCGAGCGGTCGTCCTCGATGTCGATCTTGTAGATCAGGCCGAGCTCATAGATATCGGCCGGAATTTCCGGGTCGTAGACGGTCTTCAACGCCGAGACGATATCGTCGGTCAGCCGCGCCAGTTCATCGGCGGGAATTGCTGACCCCGACACCAGCGCATTGGGCGCGGTTTCCGGCGTGGTCTCGGCAGCGATACTCACATCATCCATGATCGTCACCCAAAAAACTTGCGCGCTTTTTCCAGCGCCTCGGCCAAGGCATCAACTTCGGCCCTGGTATTATACATGCCGAACGATGCCCTGCATGTGGATGTTACGCCAAAGCGTTTCAACAGCGGCTGGGCGCAATGCGTGCCGGCCCGCACGGCAACGCCTTGCCTGTCTATCACCATCGAGACGTCATGGGCATGGATGCCATGAAGTTCGAAGGAGATGATCGCGCCCTTGCCTGGGGCATCGCCAAAAATGCGCAGCGAGTTGATCTTGCGCAACCGCTCGTGGGCGTAGTCCTTCAGATCGGCCTCATGCGCCGCGATGCGCTCGCGGCCGATCTTTTCCATGTAGTCGAGTGCGGCACCCAGCCCGATCGCCTGGACGATCGGCGGCGTGCCGGCCTCGAAGCGGTGCGGCGGGTCGTTGTAAGTGACGATGTCTTCCGTCACCTCCTCGATCATCTCTCCGCCACCCATGAACGGGCGCATGCCTTCCAGAATGTTCTTCTTGCCGTAGAGCACGCCGATGCCCGAGGGTCCGTAGACCTTGTGGCCGGTGAAGACGAAGAAGTCGCAGTCGAGATCCTGCACATCGATCGGCATATGCACGGCGCTCTGGCTGCCATCGACAAGAACTGGAATGCCGCGCGCATGCGCGATGCGCACGATCTCCTTGATCGGCGTCACCGTGCCCAGCGCATTCGACATCTGGGTGATGGCGACGAGCTTGGTGCGGTCGGTCAGGCTCTTTTCGAAATCCTCGATGTGGAAAGCGCCGAGATCGTCGACAGGCACCCATACCAGCCTGGCGCCTTGCCGCTCGCGGATGAAATGCCACGGCACGATGTTGGAGTGATGCTCCATGATCGACAGCACGATCTCGTCGCCCTCGCCGATGTTGGGCATGCCATAGCCGTAGGCAACGGTGTTGATGGCCGCGGTCGTGTTCGAGGTGAAGATGATGTTGTCGGTGCTTGGCGCGTTGAGGAAACGGCGCACCGTCTCGCGGGCCTTTTCATAGGCGTCGGTCGCCGCGTTTGACAGGAAATGCAGGCCGCGATGGACGTTGGCGTATTCCTGGCTGTAGGCGTGCTGGATGGCGTCGAGAACCGCCTGGGGCTTCTGCGCCGAGGCCCCGTTGTCGAGATAGACCAGTGGCTTGCCGTAGACTTCCCGCGACAGGATCGGGAAATCGCGGCGGATTGCCTCAACGTCGTAAAAATCGCCGATCTTGCCCGGTGCGTTCATCAGATCACCCGTGTGCCACGAACCAGTCGTCGAGCCGTGCTTCCAGCGCCTCGACAATCGCCTCGTCGTCCAGTTCCTCGATCACCTCGGCGACGAACGCCTTGACCAGAAGGCCGCGCGCGCTCTTCTCGTCGACGCCGCGCGCCATCAGATAAAACAGATGGTCGTGGTCGATCTCTGTGACCGTCGCGCCATGGCCGCAGATGACATCGTCGGCGAAGATTTCGAGTTCCGGCTTGGTCGAGAACTCGCCATCGTCGGACAGAAGCAGCGTGTTGCAGGCCATCTTGGCGTTGGTCTTCTGGGCATATTGATGGACGTTGATGCGGCCCTGGAAAACGCCACGCGCCTTGCCGGTGACGACGTTGCGGATGATCTCCGTCGAGGTCGTATGCGGCACGGCGTGGTCGAGCACCATGGTCACGTCGGCATGGCTGTCGCCAGCCAGCAGGTTGATGCCGCGCAGCTTGAAGTCGGCGCCTTCGCCCGTAGTCTTCACCACGATCTCCTGGCGCACCAGCTTGCCGCCCGCGTTCATGAAGAACACCGTCAGTTTCGCGTTTTTGCCAATATGGGCTTTAAACTGCGCAAGATGCGTTGCCGTTTCGGGCTGCTCCTGGATGATCAGCCACGTCACGTCGGCACCCTCGCCCAGCACAAGCTGGCTGACCGAACTCACCAGCGCGGCACCTTCGCCGGTCTGGCGTTCGACGATGGTTGCCTTGACACCAGCGCCGGCACGGACGGCCAGGCGCACATGGGTCTGGCCGCCGGCCTGCAGGTTCTGCAATTCGACCGGCTTTTCCAATTCGGCGCCATCGGCGATGTCGACGAAATAGCCGTCGGCAACGAAGGCCGTGTTCAACGCGCCAATGGCGTCGTCGCTGCCATAGGGATCGAGCCCTGGTGCGATGCTGCCGTCGGTGAGCTTTTCCGACAGACGCTGAACGGTCACGCCGTCCTGGGCCTGCACCTTGGCGCTCGATACGCCGTTCAGCACCGGCAAGACGTCAGAGCCTTCAACGATCGGCGCGATGGCTTTGGCCGTGGCGGCGGAATCGAAATCCGGCACCGAATTCAACAACCGGCGCAGGTCGGTGTAGTGCCAGGATTCGACGCGGCGTGTCGGCAGGCCGTGCTTGATCGTTTCGATGGCGTCGTCGCGCTTCAGCATCACCGCGCCGTCGCCCGGCAGCAGCGACAGCCGCTCGCCGAACGCGTCAATAAGCGCCGTTTCGGCCTGCGTGCGCTGGGGTGTCGGGTGCATGTTCATCAGCTTGGCCCCTGGCATCTCAAGCGGCTTCGCCGATCACGCCGGCATAGCCATTGGCTTCCAGATCAAGCGCCAGCGACTTGTCGCCGGACTTGATGACCTGGCCCTTGTAGAGCACGTGTACGGTATCGGGCACGATGTGTTCGAGCAGCCGCTGGTAGTGGGTGATGACCAGGAACGCACGGTCCGGCGCACGCAAAGCGTTGACGCCGTCGGAGACGATTTTCAGCGCATCGATGTCGAGGCCGGAATCGGTCTCGTCGAGCACGCAAAGCTTCGGCTCCAGCAACTTCATCTGCAGTATCTCAGCGCGCTTCTTCTCGCCGCCAGAGAAGCCGACATTGAGCGGCCGCTTCAACATCGCCATGTCCATGCTGAGCGAGGCGGCGGCTTCCTTCACCCGCTTCAGGAATTCCGGGATCTTCAACGGCTCTTCGCCACGCGCCTTGCGCTGCTCGTTCATCGCCACTTTCAGAAATTCCATCGTGGCAACGCCCGGTATCTCCATCGGATACTGGAAGGCCAGGAAGATGCCTGACGTGGCGCGCTCGGCCGGATCCATTTCAAGGATCGACTGGCCGTTGTAGAGGATGTCGCCTTCGGTGACCTCGTAATCCTCGCGGCCGGCGAGAATGTAGGACAGCGTCGACTTGCCCGAGCCATTCGGACCCATGATGGCGGCGACCTCGCCGGCTTTCACCGTCAGGTTCAAGCCACGGATGATTTCGGTGCCGTCATCGACGATGCGGGCATGCAGGTTCTTGATCTCAAGCATTGTTCTTTTCTCTGAAATAGTCGTCGTAAGTGATGGTGTAATCGGTGTGCTGACGCTGCAGGGCCTTGAGCCACCAGAAGGACAGGCCAAAGCAAATGGCGAAGCAAGCGACGCCGACATAAAGGTTGACGAAGGCCATCAGCAGGATGCCGGCAAAAGCCGAGAGAACCGTCGCTCCGGCATATTTCGCCATGGCGATGTTGCCCTCGCGGCGGACAGCCCAAAGCCTGCGCCAGCGCAAGGCAAACCAGATGTCTTCCCTGGGCAGCCCCGTCGCCATGGTCACTAGCCTACCGAGCCTTCCAGCGAGATGCCGATCAGCTTCTGGGCTTCGACCGCGAACTCCATCGGCAATTGCTGGATGACATCCTTGACGAAGCCGTTGACGATCAGTGCGATTGCCTCTTCTTCCGGGATGCCGCGCTGCATGACGTAGAACTTCTGGTCCTCTGATATTTTCGACGTCGTCGCCTCGTGCTCGAACTGCGCCGTCGAGTTCTTGGCTTCCATGTAGGGCACGGTGTGCGCACCGCACTGGTCGCCGATCAGCAGCGAGTCGCAATTGGTGAAGTTGCGGGCATTGGTCGCCTTGCGATGCGCCGAGACCTGGCCGCGATAGGTGTTCTGCGAGAAGCCGGCGGCAATGCCTTTGGAGATGATGCGGCTCGACGTGTTCTTGCCGAGATGGATCATCTTGGTGCCGCTATCGACCTGCTGATAACCGTTCGAGACCGCGATCGAATAGAATTCGCCCGAGGAATCGTCGCCGCGCAGGATACAGCTTGGGTACTTCCAGGTGATGGCCGAACCGGTCTCGACCTGGGTCCACGAGATTTTCGAACGATGGCCACGGCAGTCGCCACGCTTGGTGACGAAATTGTAGATGCCGCCCTTGCCTTCGGCGTCGCCGGGGTACCAGTTCTGCACCGTCGAATACTTGATCTCGGCATCGTCGAGCGCCACCAGTTCGACGACCGCGGCATGAAGCTGGTTCTCGTCGCGCTGCGGCGCCGTGCAACCTTCGAGATAGGAGACGTAAGCTCCCTCCTCGGCGATGATCAGCGTGCGTTCGAACTGGCCGGTGTTCTTCTCGTTCATGCGGAAATAGGTCGACAGTTCCATCGGGCAGCGGACACCCTTGGGCACGAAGACGAACGAGCCATCGGTGAAGACAGCCGAATTCAGCGTGGCGTAGTAATTGTCCGAGGTCGGCACGACCGAACCGAGATATTTCTGGACCAGCTCCGGATGCTCGCGAATGGCTTCCGAGATCGAACAGAAGATGACGCCGGCCTGCGCCAGTTCTTTCTTGAAAGTGGTGACGACAGAGACGGAATCGAACACAGCATCAACGGCGACGCGACCCGACTTGTAGACGTTATCGCTGGGTTCCTCGAGTTCCGACACATCGGTCTTCTGCACGCCGGCGAGGATTTCCTGCTCGCGCAGCGGAATGCCGAGCTTCTCATAGACCTTCAGCAGTTCGGGATCGACGTCGCTCAGCGAGGTCGGGCCGGGCGTGCTCTTCGGCGCCGCGTAGAAGTAAATGTCCTGGAAATCGATCTTCGGATAATGAACGCGCGCCCAGGTCGGCTCTTCCAGCGTCAGCCAGCGTCGATACGCCTCCAGACGCCATTCGAGCATCCATGAGGGTTCGTCCTTCTTGGCCGAAATGAAACGGATGATGTCTTCGCTCAGGCCCTTGGGGGCCTTGTCGACAGCGATTTCGGTTTCGAATCCGTATTTGTATTGGTCGACGTCGATCTTTCGGACCCGATCGATCGTGTCCTGCACAGCAGGCATAAGCGTTCTCCATCCACGCCGGGGTCAAGGCCCGACAGTTTTCAAACTATGGCACCGCCAAAAAACGAACGCCAAACAGGCACTCGCGGCAGCGTAAGTTTCATATAGTGCGTTCCGACCGGAAATTCACCCGGCCAGCATGAAACGCACGGCTCTACCAGGCCGTCAGGCCCGAATATGTTCGGCCACTCACGCGGCCCTTTCTTCCTCTGCCTTCGCCTTGCCAAGCTGGCGTGCGGTGATGCTTGCCAGTGCGGCGCGGAAAAGTTCAACGTCTTCGGCGCCGGTCGCTGCACCAATCGACACGCGAAGCGCTCCAAGGCTGTCACCGTACCCCATGGCTTTCAGCACATGGCTCGGCCCGACCTTGCCCGACGAACAGGCCGACCCCGCCGACAGTGCGATACCGGCGAGATCGAAGGCAATCTGCGCGGTTTCGGCTTTGATGCCCGCAATAGCGAAGAATGACGTGTTGGCAAGCCTTGGCGCGCCGGTTCCGAAGATTTCCGCATCAGGCGCCAGCGTTTTCACGGTGGCTTCGATCTCATCGCGGCGATTGCGCACCGCATCGATCGCCTGCAATCCGATCAAGGCGTCCCTTACGGCCGCGCCAAAACCGGCAATGGCGGGCAGGTTTTCGGTGCCGCCGCGATGGCCTTTTTCCTGACCGCCGCCATTGATCAGCGGCTTCGGCATCATCAGGTCCGACGCGACAATGATCGCGCCGACGCCCTTGGGGCCGCCAATCTTGTGCGAAGACAGAATCAAATAGTCGGCGTAACCCGCTGACATGTCTATCGAAATACGCCCCGCCGCCTGAACGGCGTCGACAACGAGGATACCGCCAGCCGCCTTGACGATCTCGGCGATCCGATCGATCGGCTGGATGACGCCGGTTTCATTGTTGGCGGCATGGATTGCTACCAATGGCAGGCCTTGCGCCTTGTCGTGACCGCCAAGAGCGGCGGCCAGGGCGTCCAGATCGGCGACGCCGTTGGCGTCGACGCCGATCCGCGTCACCTGCGCCGCCGGGAAACGCCCGCCATTCAACAGGCAGGGATGATCGGCCTCGGACACATAGAGCCGGCTCATGCGCACCGTGCCACGCCCCATCCGCCAATCTGGCGTCAGCAGTGTCGAGGCGGCTTCAGTTGCGCCGGAGGTGAACACGACATGCGCGGCCTTGGCGTTGACCAATGCCGCCACATCGCGCCTCGCGGTCTCGATCAGGCGCCGCGCGGCGCGTCCTTCGGCATGGACCGACGACGGGTTGGCCGCGACATCAAGCGCCACGACCATAGCCTCGCGCGCCGCGGCAAGCAGCGGCGCACTGGCATTATAGTCGAGATAGGCGCGCATTCCGGCCATTTTCGTCCTGTTGATGCCGTTCAAAGCCATTCCGCGGACGTATCGCGTTATTTCCTTGAAATTCCAAGGCGAGCCGTCCTATTTACCCGGCTTGCGGCGCGGGTGGCCGGGCTCGACGTTCGGCCGCTCAGTTTTGAACCATTCTAAACTAGCTTCTAAGAAGACGCTCGCCCTGCGTCAAGGCCAGAGGAAGTCAAGTTCCGGGCGCCGCGCATTCGTATACTAAGTGGAGTATTTCATGCCTGAGGTCATTTTCACCGGTCCGGCCGGCCGCCTTGAAGGACGCTACCAGCCTTCCAAGGAAAAGAGCGCGCCGATTGCCATCGTGCTGCACCCGCATCCGCAGTTCGGCGGCACGATGAACAACAAGATCGTCTACGACCTCTTCTATATGTTCCAGAAGCGGGATTTCACCACGCTTCGCTTCAATTTTCGCGGCATTGGCCGCAGCCAGGGCGAATTCGACCACGGCACCGGCGAGTTGTCGGATGCCGCTGCCGCTCTCGACTGGGTGCAGTCGCTGCATCCGGATTCCAAGAGCTGCTGGGTCGCCGGCTATTCCTTCGGCTCCTGGATCGGCATGCAGCTGTTGATGCGCCGGCCCGAAATCGAGGGCTTCATCTCGATCGCGCCGCAGCCCAACACGTATGATTTCTCGTTCCTGGCCCCCTGCCCGTCATCGGGCCTGATCATCCATGGCGACGCCGACAAGGTGGCCCCGCCGAAGGACGTGCAAGGGCTGGTCGACAAGCTGCACACGCAAAAGGGCATCACCATCACGCAGAAGACCTTGCCTGGCGCGAACCACTTCTTCGCCAACGACGCCGATCTCCTGCTCGAGGAATGCGCGGACTATCTCGACCGCCGGCTTGCCGGCGAATTGTCCGATCCGCGTCCGAAGCGGCTCCGTTAAGGCAGAAAGCAGGCGGGTAGCGATGTACGAGCCTCCTCATTTCCAGGAAACGCGGCAGGACGTTCTGCACGGGCTCATAAGATCGCATCCGCTTGGCCTGCTGATTTCCAACGGGCAGGATGGCCCCGTTGCCAATGCCATTCCGTTCCTGCTCGATGCTGGCGTCGGGCAAAACGGCAGGCTGCGCGCGCATCTCGCCAAGGCCAATCCGCAATGGCGGCTGCTGGCCGACAATCCGACATCACCGGCCCTGATCGTCTTCCAGGGCGCCGATGCCTATGTCACCCCATCCTGGTACGAGACCAAGCGCGAGACCGGCAAGGTGGTACCGACCTGGAACTACGCCATTGTCCAGGTGCGTGGCATGGTCAAGGTGATCGACGATCAGGCCTGGCTGGCGCAGCAGATCGCCGACCTGACCCGATCCCAGGAGGGTGTCCGCGAGACGCCCTGGGCGGTGACCGACGCACCCGCCCCCTTCATCCAGTCGCAGATCAAAGGCATTATCGGGCTGGAGATCGAGATCACCGAAATCCACGGCAAGTGGAAAGTCAGCCAGAACCGGCCGGTCGCTGATCGCGCCGGCGTTGCCGAGGGCCTCGAAAGCGAGGCGCCCAACTCGCCTGACATGGCGCGGCTGGTGCGGTCCTACGGCGGGCTGGACGGCAATTAGTTGGTGGCCAAAGATCAACATCTGGCACCACCTGGGAACCGCCTCTGAAGCAGAATTGCCAAGTCTGTTTCAGAGGGCCGCTTTCGACCACATCTCGGTCATTGGTGATGGGAACGCTCGATCCTGAAAGCAGCCATTCCCAAGTCATGCCGGTGCAGTCTGGCGCTCCAACAGGATCCGGAGCGTCCAAGTCTCATAGGGCACTATAAACTGGTTGCAAAATGGGGTTGGTTTTTACCATAAGCCGACTGGTACCATGGCCTCGGCGCAAATGAACGCGGTCGATCGACCGCGCCGGTCAATGGGAGCCACCGCATGGCCAGATTCTTCTTTGGAATGAACCAATCCCCGGATGGCTTTGTCGATCACGATCGATTCCCGTTCGCACCAAGCCGGATGCTGTTTCGCCAATTCATCGACCAGACGCGAAACCTGGCCGGGAGCCTATATGGCCGGCGCCTGTACGAATTGATGAGCTACTGGGACGACGATCAACCTGGTTGGGATGCAGAGAAGCGCGAGTTCGCATTGGCATGGCGCAACACACCAAAATGGGTGGTCTCGCGGACATTGGAAACGGTCGGGCCAAACGCAACGCTGCTCGGAGACGATACAGAAGGGGAAATCCGCCGGCTCAAGGCCGAGGTGGATGGCGAGATTGAAGTCGGCGGACCACATCTGGCGCGCGGCCTAACCGACCTGGGATTGATCGATGAGTATCGGATTTACCTGCACCCGGTCGTGCTCGGTCACGGCACGCCCTTTTTCGCTGGACATCGGCCGCCGCTACGTCTGACTGGCACTGATCGCTACGACGGCGACGTAATCAGGCTTACTTACGTCCCTGACTAGATCAGGAGCCAAGGCTCTGCTTCGGCCGCTAGCTGGTCTGGACCCGCTTGGCTTCACCGAACCATGTCAGCCGAAACGTGCCTTTTCGGAGCGGCAACCCCGATCGCACGATCCGGAAGATGAAGCCCAGCCGGGCAAAGACCAGTCCACAGGCCAGCGCGAAAGCGCAGCCCAACCCAAAGCCGGCGACCGTGTCACTGGGATAATGGGCGCCGACGAAAACCCGTGTCGAGGCGATGCACGCGGTGATCGTCAGGGCGATGTACCAGCGTTTTGGAAACAACAGCAGCGCCACCCCGAACACCGCGCCCATGGTCGTGGCATGGCCGGACGGGAAACCGGCAAAGCCCGCGTCAAACGCGAAGGGGTGCAAGGACAGAACCCCGAAATCATGGAAATAGGCCGGCCTGGCGCGGCCGATCGCATATTTCAGCACATTGACTGTCAGGCCCGACAGGCCAACGGCGCTCAGCACCAGAGATGCCAGGCAGGTCCAGTTGTAGACGAGCAGCAGCGATCGCCGTGAAAGGCTTCGCCAGTCCGTCAGGTTCGCGGCGACGAGCAACAGTGCCGACGGAATGAGATACCAGCCGCCGAGGCCGAACTGGGTGAGGAAGTCGGCCACGCGGACGAAACCCGGCGACCACTGGTCCCTAAGCATGCCCGCCGGTGTGTCGAGGCGTACAAAGGCCGCGCCGATCAGAAAAGCCCAGACAAGCGCCCATACCGGCCACAGGATACGCGGATAGGTGGCGGGACGATCCGCAAAGCGCTTCCGCGCGATCTGCATCGTATCGCGAAAATTGCTCAGGGATCGGCGCAGCACCGCAAACATCCCGACGGAAACAGATGGTCGCGATTTCACGAGCATTTGAAATTCGACCCTGTCATCGGCAAGCTGTCACTGAGCGATACGATAGAGGCCGAGAGACATCTTGTCTCCCGACGAATAGTTGAGCCCATCGATGACCGCAACACGGCTCGCCGATTTGCCTGCCAACAAGCCATTCAGCTTCTGCTCTTCGCCGACCGATACAAGCGCCATCGCGCAGGCGGGGTCGGCGAGCAGATGTTTTGCCGCGCCGTCCACATCGGTCAGCACCGTCTTGGTACCGACGAGGAATACCAGGCTCGGTTCGTGATAGCTAGCCGAAGCCAGCACCGTTGTGTCGCAAGGCCTGTTGGCGCGGACTGCCGCCTCGATCGCCGGGCTCAGCCAGATCGGCTTCAAGGAAGGCGCGATGACGCCAAACAGCAAACCATAGGCAATGCCGGCACAGGCCGCGATGGCGCCGATGCGATGGAGCGGCACCTGCAGTTCGCGCGAGAACGCGAGGTAGCCGGCGCCAAGTGCTGCCGCGGCCGCTGGAATGCTCCACCAAGAGAAGCTGCCGGTGAGGTAGATCGGCGCTCCGATACAGACCGCCGCGAGGCCAAGGCTGACGACGGCGAGGCCGAATGCTGTTGACCACCACAGCCAGTCTTGCCAGCGCCTGAGCGGTGTATTGGCGTCCTGCGGTGACAGGGTCAAAAGCCAACCGATCAGCAACGCCGCTCCGGGATAGGCCGGCAAGACATAGTGCGGCAGCTTGGTCGGGATCAGCTCGAACACAAACCAGAACGGAATGTACCAGGCGAGGCAGAAGCGCAGCCGAGCGTCGTCGCGCAGACGGTTGATGGCCTGTAGCCCGGCGCCAACCGCGATAAGGCCGAAAGGCCACATGAACAGGGAATAGGTCAGCATGTAGAAGCCAGGCGGCAGGCCGTGCGATTCCTCGCCCTGCGCGACCTTGCCCAGCATGTCCTTGCCGACGGCCTGCTGCAGAAAGGCGCCGCCGCTTTTCCAGCTGATGAGCGCGATCCAGGGCAACACGATCACGACCACCAGGGCCAGACCTCTGGCAGTCTTCAGTTTCGACAGCCAGCGCCAGTCGCGCTCGAAGGCGACCAGTGTGACGATGGTCAGCGCCGACAGCAGCGGCGCGATCGGACCCTTGATCAGGATCGCAGCACCTTGGGCGAACCAGAAAATCCAAGGCAAATGACCAGCGACCGGCTCCTTGCGGCGCGATGCCATATAGATTTGCGCCAGCGCCCCTTGCGCCCACACACAGCAGGCCAGCAACATGGCGTCGGTCTTGGCATCGCGGCCTTCGAAAGCGGTGGCGAAGATCGCCGCCATCATCAGGCCTGTGGCGACGCCGGCATTCGCCCCGAACAGATTGGCACCGGTCCAGGCGATGCCGACAACGGCGATGGCGATGGCGAGCGTTGAGACCAGGCGGTACACCCAGATCGGTGCGGCGGCCCCCTCGCCGCTCAGAGCCACGGCGGCGGATTGCAGCCAATAGATGCCGATCGGCTTCTGGTAGCGTGAAGCATCCTGGAAGCGAATGTCAACATAGTCGCCGGCCTCGGCCATCTGCTTGGTGGCCTGAACGAAGCGCGATTCGTCACGATCGATGGGCGGCAAGGCTGCCAGCCCCGACATCGTCATCAGCAGGCTGAACAGAAAGAGAAAGATATAATTCCTATTCATCGCCACGCATCAGTCCTCGGATTGCCAGCCACGACCGGATCGATCTCAGTCGACCTTGCTCATCGCGGCCTTGCGCTCATTGGCGATCAGCCAGAGATTCCTGACATAGATGAACATGCCCATGGCCTGGCCGGCGATAAACACCGGGTCCTGGCGCTGGATGGCATAGATCAGCAGCAGGCCGCCACCGAACAGGGAAAAGAACCAGAAGGCGACTGGCACAACGCTGCGCTTGGCCTTTTCCGAGGCGAGCCATTGCACCACGAAGCGCATGGTGAAGAAGAACTGGGCAACGAAGCCGAGCAGGATCCACGCATCGAACTGCTTGATGAAAACCTGGTGAAGCCAGGCCCCCAGTTCCTGAAGCACGTTAAACATGCTTGATTTCCTCTACTTTTGGCATTCTGCGGCGCCTGCGGCGCAGCCACCAGACCCCGCCCAGATCGAGCGCGCCTTGTAAGCCGCGATCGAAAATCCCGTAGTTCGATTTGCCATGCCGACGCGAGCGGTCAACGACGTCGCAATGCACGACCCGGTAGCCTTCCTGGATGACCAGCGCAGGGACAAAGCGATGCGTGCCATCGAAGAACGGCAGTTTTCGCAGGATGTCGGTATGGATCGCCTTCAGGCCACAGCCCGTGTCGCGTGTCTCGTCATGCAGAATGGCGTTTCTCAGCCAGTTGGCGAAACGCGACGCCCGCTGTTTGACCTTGCTGTCGCGGCGCTTGAGGCGCTGACCTTGCGCGGCACCAAAATCGGGCCCAGCCTGCCGCAGCGCGTCGATCAGCACCGGAATATATTGCGGGTCGTTCTGGCCGTCGCCATCGATGGTGGCGACGATGCCACCGCGCGCTGCCCAGGCGCCGGAGCGCACGGAGAGGCTCTGGCCAGCGGATTTCAGATGGCGCAGTTCGCGCACCGGAAAGGGGCGAAGGGCGGCCTGCTCGCGAAGCACAGAGGCAGTCTCGTCGGTCGAGCCGTCATTGACGATGATCAGTTCGAAGTCTCGGCCGGCCATGGCGACTTCGATTTCATCGATCAGCAGCGGCAGATTTGCCGCCTCGTTCCGGCAAGGAATGACAATGGATATCAAGGCGTCAGGCTCTGTCGTCGGATATGGCATTCTTGTCTTGATGCATGTCGTCGTCCCAAAACCGGTGCCCACTTTCGGGCGACATGCATGCAGATGCCGTGCGGTGCCGTCTCAACGGGTTCAAGATTACAAGGACCCCATGGCGCGGCGCCTCATTACGCCAGCCGAAACAATGACGCAAGCATTCGTGCCGGAAGTCGGCTTGTAACGTTTCAGTGATTGATGCCTCCTCCGGGGCGCGATCCAACGCAGAACCGGATTCCACTTTTGCTGATCGCGCATGGATGCTAAACGCCCGCGTTCATGCATGCCACGCCCCGGCCACCGGCCGACGCTTTCGGGAAAGAAACAATGTCCGCCTTCAAATCCGATTTCCTGCGTACGATGAGCGAGCGCGGTTTCATCCATCAGACCTCGGATGATGCCGGCCTCGACCAGGCCTTCGCCAAGGAGACGGTCACCGCCTATATCGGCTTCGACGCCACCGCCAAAAGCCTGCATGCCGGATCTCTGATCCAGATCATGATGCTGCACTGGCTGCAGCAGACCGGCCACAGGCCAATCGCGCTCATGGGCGGGGGCACCTCGATGATCGGCGACCCGTCGTTCAAGGACGAGGCGCGCAAGCTTTTGACGCCGCAGGACATCGAGGACAATCTCGTCGGCATCCGCCGCAATTTCGTACCTTACCTCAAGTTCGGCGGCGGCCTGAACGACGCGATCATGGTCAACAACGCCGACTGGCTGATGGAAATCAACTACGTCAATTTCCTGCGCGATGTCGGCCGGCATTTTTCCGTCAACCGCATGCTGGCCTTCGATTCGGTCAAGCTGCGGCTCGACCGCGAGCAGTCGCTGTCGTTCCTCGAATTCAACTACATGATCCTGCAGGCCTATGATTTCGTCGAGCTTTACAAGCGCCTGGGCTGCCGCTTGCAGATGGGCGGTTCCGACCAGTGGGGCAACATCATCAACGGCATCGATCTTGGCCGTCGCATGGAGGACGCACAGCTTTACGCACTGACCACGCCGCTGCTCACCACGTCTTCCGGCGCCAAGATGGGCAAGTCGGCCTCGGGCGCGGTCTGGCTCGATCCCGAAATGCTGAGCCCCTACGAATTCTGGCAATACTGGCGCAACACCGAGGATGCCGATGTCCCCCGCTTCCTGAAACTCTACACGACGTTGCCGATGAGCGAAGTCGCGCGCCTGGAAAAGCTTGGCGGCTCCGAGATCAACGACGCCAAGAAGATCCTCGCCACTGAAATCACCGCTCTGCTGCATGGCCGCCAGGCTGCTGACAGCGCCAGCGAAACCGCGCGCAAGACTTTCGAGGAAGGCGGGCTCGCCGAGACGCTGCCGACAGTCGAGATCGACAAGGCGGCGCTCGAAGCCGGCGTCGGCATCCTGTCACTCTTTGTCACCGCTGGACTTGCGGCATCCAACGGCGAGGCGCGGCGGCACATCCAGGGCGGTGCGGTGCGCCTCAATGACCAGCCGGTTTCCGATGACCGCCGAGTGGTGAACGCTCAGGATTTGAGTCCGGAAAATGTCGTAAAGCTGTCGCTGGGCAGGAAGAAACACATTCTGGTGCGGCCGGTTTAGCTTTCCCGGCTCACCTGAACTCGAAGATCGAGCGGAATATTCCAGGTGCGATCACCGACAGCGGGTTGATGTCCAGCACCGGCTTGTTGGCGTTGCCCTTGAGCCGGTAGGTGACGCCGATCAGGCCACGGTCGCGGCCATTGCCGAGCAGCGCTCCCACCAGCGGCAGTTCGCCGAAGATTCGATTGAGGCCATAGGCCGGCATGAACGTGCCGGTCATATCCATGTTGTTGTTTGGATCGTAGAGCGTCCCCTGGAAGGTCGTCCCGATGCGTGGCCCGCGCACAACGCCGTTGGCGAGCTTCAGATAACCACTGCCCTTGTCGATCTCGGCATAGCCGCGCTCGAATTTCACCCGCGACGTATCAAGATTGCCTTTGACCGCCTGATTGAGGCTGCGGCTGTCACCGGCCGGGGTGGTCGAAACGATCGAGGCAAGCTTCGGCTCGTTGACTATGAAGAAATTGGTCGTATCGACCTTGCCCTTCATCGCGCCATCACTGGCTCCCGCCAGCGCCAGCGTGATCGCGCCGCCTTCCATGTGCTCGTAGATGTTGAGAAACCTGAGGATGGCGCCGGCGTCGGCCGACTGCATGTTGAGCGCGCGCTGCCCGCCGCCCGTGGTGTTGCTGATGGTGATCGCCGCACCCGAACTTGCCGTGGCGCTCACTTTCAGCCCGTTCACCCTTGATCCGGCAGCGCTGTAGTCGAGCTTGAGGTTCGACAGTTGTTCGTCATGAAAACCGGTCAGCTGATCGACATCGGCGCTGACGGAGATGGCGTCGGAGCCGGTGGTCTTGGTCGCGGTATCCACATCCGAGGTGAATTGCTTGATCAGCGACCGGGCATCAAGGGCGTTGCCGCTGATGTTGACCGCATAGCCCTTGCCCGACCGCTTCACCGACACCGCGACATCGTCCCCCCTGTTCAAGGTGACCTTGCTGAATCGCGCCGAGGACAGGGCGCCGTTGACCAGCACGATGCCGCCATCGATGGAGAATGTCTTGCCGTCGAGGTTGAAATCCGACAGCGTCGTGGTGTCGCCGGATTTGGTCATGACGAACGTGACCGTGGCGGGAACCCCTGCCCCCTTGCTCCAGCCTGCCCAGGGAATATCGAGCTTGGCGCTGGTCAGGTCGGCCGAAACATTCTGGTTGCCGCTGCCGCTCTTGTCGATCGCGACTTTCACCGTTCCCGAAAGCAGCGGCGACAGCCCAGGCATGGCGGCCGCACGGATCTTGTCGTCCAGGACCAGGGCCACCTTGCGGCTGCGCGCCGGGCCATCATCCCTAAGCGGCTCGATCAGGTCGAGCTCCGCGGGAATGCCATTCAACCGTGCCTTCGCCGAAATCACCGCCTTTTCCGGGCCGATCGTGATCGAGCCGTCGGCATCCGTCACCGACTGGCCCTCGAACTGCTTGGCCAGTGACAGGCCCGCATAGTCCAGCGACACCAACCAATCGAGCTTCGAGGTATCGACGCCAGACTGCAGCGGAATGTCCGCCTTGACGTGGCCGGTGACCGTACCGGTGAGATCTTCCGGCAGAAGGCCGACATGGCGCATGGCGTTGATCGGTTCGTAGGATGCCAACTCGGCGATTGCCGGCGCCTCGCCGTTAACATCAATGTCGAGCGCGCCAATGACCGGAGGATGGTTGGCCGCCTTCACGGCCAGCGTGCCGTTGCTGGCGGCCACGGTGCGGCCGCTCGGCATGAAGACCGTGCCTGATGTCAGCGCGATGTCGACATCATTGCCATGGAAGCCGACCACACCGATGGCATCGCGTATCGGCGGGATGCGGCCCGCTGTATCGAAACGCGACCCTTCGATCTGGAAACGGCCGAACACCTCGTCGGCGGAAAGCGGTACGCCATTGCCAAGACGGTCCGGTACGACATGGAACTGGAGATTGGCATCAACGACGCGCCCGCCGAACAGATTTTCCAGCACCCACAGCCGGGCGTTGCGCGCGGAAAACCAGGGCCACAGCTGTTTGACGTGAGAAACCGGCATGTCGTGGATATTGATGGCCAGATTGACACCCGGCGCCTTGCCGTCAACGAACTGCACGGATGCGGTGCCAAGCACCTCCCCTGCCGATCCGGAGCGAAGCGCGATCTGTTCGGCCACCAGCTTGTGGCTTACCGTCTGATAGACGCCGGCGACGCGGGCGAGGAAGGCGAGTGCGGGTTCGGGCGATTCCGACGGTGCCAGTGACGAACCGTCACTGGTCAGGTCATAACGATAGGAAGGCTCCTCGCCGGCGGCACCCGTTTTTGGCTTTGGTCCGATCGAGCCGGCGAAATCGAATGTCGACCGGCCGGTCTTGAAGAGCAATTTGTCGACCTGGATCTTGTTCGTGCCGGCGACAAGCGTGGCATTGACGTTGACGTCGGCGGGCAGCAGGCCACGTGTGCCAAGATCCAGCACGGACCCCGCCGAAGACGAGACGACCATCAACCGCGACGCATCGGCCCCGGATCCTTGCGATCCGGTCAGCTTGAATGCGACCGAGCCCAGTCTCCCCGCCGCGGCAGTTGTTTCGCCGGTATCCGCCAGGTCGATGCTCGCATCCAGGGCCGTGATACGATGCGTGGCGGCGTCACGCGCGGCGGAGGCCGTGACGGTGACGGTCCGGCCATCGACATCTGACTCGGATGAAAACGCCATGCCGCCAGCGCCCGATTGCTTGACGGTGGCGTCGGCGATTTTGATCGACTTGATTGTTCCGGCCTCAGGCAGCACGAACTCGACATTGCTGAGATCGATCCGGCGCAGTGAATCCTCCCGCACGGCGTCGAGCGCGCGATTGACGTTGCCGAACACCGAATCCACCAGCTTTTCCGGATCGATGAGGCCGTCCTCATTGCGGAGCGCCACGGTCCAGTCGCCGCCAGAAGGCATCGCCGCCGTGACAACGCGGGCATCGGAGATCCGGGCGCTGGTCAGCCGCACATCCCCCCAAAGCAGCGGCATCAGGCGCACGCCGAAGCGCACGCGTCCGGCATCCACCATCGGCTTGCCGGCGGCCGTCTTCAGGCTGACATCGCTGACCTGCAATGCAACGAAGCTCGATCCATCAAGGGTGATGCGCGCGGGTCCGACCGAGACATTGACGTCGACGCCGGCCAGTTTCTCAATGGCGGCTTCCGCCTCAGCCCGAAGCCGTTCGGAGCCGACGCCGGACACGCCGACAAGATAGACGGCGACCGCGGCCAGCAACACAAGACTGGCGAAACCGGCAAATACCCTTGCCAGGATGCGAAAACCACGCCCGATCGGAGCTTGACCAAGCGGCGGCACGCGGCACGCGGACGGGAAGGCCCCCAGGTCGGTGATTTCATCACGCCTGAACCGGATCTTCTCGTGCTGCGGCTGCTCCTGATCCACGCAATTTTCCGTTGTACGAACTCGATCGTGGACGAATCCCCGCTCGACACTATATCGGTGTGGCTACGCGCGTAACCTCAAACAAGGGCATCGGTATGGCTGACCTCAACCTAGGCGATCCTGCACCGCAATTCGACCTCCCGCGAGATGGCGGCGGATCAGTCAGCCTTGCCGCATCCTCCGGCAAGCCCGTTGTGCTCTATTTCTATCCGCAAGACGACACAACAAGCTGCACGCAAGAGGCCATCAGCTTTTCGCAGCTGAAGCCGGAATTCGAGAAGGCAGGCGCCGTCGTGATCGGCCTGTCGCCCGACACGGTCAAGAAGCACGACAAGTTCAAGTCGAAATACAATCTCACCATCGATCTCGCCGCCGACGAGGAGCGCAAGGTGATCGAGGCCTACCATCTGTGGGTCGAGAAATCGATGTATGGCCGCAACTACATGGGTGTCGAGCGCGCGACATTCCTGATCGGCCGCGATGGGCGGATCGCCAGGATCTGGCGCAAGGTTCGGGTCAAGGGCCATGCGGAAGAGGTTCTGGAAGCTGTCCGCGCCCTTTGATGGCTCCCCCTGGCACTAAGCCAGGGGACATCCAGGGGCGTCTTTTGGAAATCCTCGTGCAACCTTTTGCCCGCGCCGCGTGCATTAATTCCGGCGCACTCAATTCGGCAAAACTTTGTTAACCCTAATAATGTGTAATCAAGCTGTCGTGGTGTCGTAAACGAAAGCTTGGTCCCGTGAACGTAACCGGTCAGTCAGCAGTATTCGGCAGGCGCAAGGAGCCCCATACGGTCATCATCGCCCGGGGCAATGAAATCAGGCACTTTACGGTAAGACCCTGGCTGGTCGCGGTTCTCGGCTCCGCCCTGGCGGCGATCGCTATTGGCTACCTCCTGGCAACCTCCTATCTCGTGCTGCGCGACGACCTGATCGGCGCGACCACGGCGCGCCAGGCGCGCATGCAGCAGGCCTATGAGGACCGTATTTCGGCGCTTCGCGCGCAGGTCGACCGCATCACCAGCCGGCAATTGCTCGACCAGCGGCTGATGGAAACCAAGGTCAGCGAATTGATCGAACGCCAGAGCCAGCTGAGCCAGCGCCATGGCCGTCTCGGGCCACTGCTCGAGCGCGCCGAGAACGAGGTCGGAACGGCACCCGTCGCGGATCCGGCCGCGGTTGCAAAACCGGACAAACGCGCGGAAGTGACCGGCAGCATCAGCCAGGCTCCGCAAAACTATGCGGTCGCCAGTCTGAGCGCCAATCCGGGCGACGGCGACACAAGGCCGTTCTCGCTTTGGTCGACCCGCTCCGAGCCGCTGCCAAATGATTCCGCCGCCGATCGCGCCGACAAATTGTTCGTGTCGATCAACCAGTCCCTGAAATCGATCGAGAGCGAGCAGCTGACCCGCATCAGCACGCTTGCCGACAACGCCTACAAGAATGCCGACGCCATCACACAGGCGCTGGAGGCCGCCGGCCTGCCGGTGGACAGCGACTTTGGCAAGAGCGATGCCGGCGGCCCGCTGATTCCGCTCGACAGCTCGATGATCTTCGACAGCAAGGTCAAGGAGCTCGACGAGGCGCTGGACACGCTCGATGAGCTCAAGAAGGAAGCGCGCCAGCTGCCGCTCACCAACCCTGCCCCCGGCCATTCCGTGACCAGCCCGTTCGGGGTGCGCACCGACCCTATCCTGGGTACAGCCGCGCTGCATTCCGGCATGGATTTCAGGGCACCGATCGGCATGTCCGCCAAGGTCACAGCGCCCGGCATCGTCACCAAGGCCGGTTGGAACGGCGGTTACGGCCGCATGGTGGAAGTCGACCACGGCAATGGTTTCGCGACACGCTATGGCCATTTGAGCGAGATCGACGTGACCGTCGGTCAGAAGCTCGATGCCGGCGCCATCATCGGCAAGACCGGCAGCAGTGGCCGCTCGACCGGTCCGCATCTGCATTACGAGGTTCGCCACAACGGTGAGGCGATCGATCCGTTGCGCTTCCTGACCGTCGGCAGGAAAGTCGCGCAGTATCTGTAAGGCGGAGTCTGATCCTGTCTGTCACGGTCAGGCGAATTCTTCCCCCCGCATCGACAGGAACATCGTCGCCGCTGAAGCCAAAGTGGCGGCACCGATTTTCAAAGCGGCTTCATCGACACGAAACCGGGCGTGGTGAAGCGGAAAGACCGACCCGACCTCTTCGTTACGAATCCCCAGCCGGAAATAGACCGACGGGCGCTTCTCGCTGTAGTAGCCAAAGTCGTCCGCAATGGTCCAACCCGGTGTGCTGAGAACATTGTCGGCCCCGATGCAGGCTTTGGCGCTGGCGACAATCAGCTCTGTCATCTCGACATCGTTGACGACGCCTGGCTCGCCCTTGTGAAGGTCGACCTGAGCACTGGCGCCGTGGCTCGCCGCTATTCCCTCCGATACCGCGCGGACGCGGCGCCAAGCGTGCTCGCGGGTTGCATCGCTGCCGCTGCGGATGGTCCCTTTCAGCGTGACCCTGCCAGCGATCACATTGTAGGCGCTGCCGCCCTGGATGGTCGTCACCGATATGACCAGGGGATCGTAAGGATCGATCTCGCGTGAGACGATCTTCTGCAGTTCGCCCACGATGGAGCACGCCACGGCAATCGCGTCGACACCTTCATAGGGCTTCGCCGCATGCGCGGCCGAGCCTGTGACGACAATATCAAACGTATCGCAGGCAAGTGTGTATGGACCGGAGGCGACCGCGACCTTGCCGGATGGTGTATAGGGATCGACATGAATGCAGATCGCGGCATCGACGTCGTCGAGAAGCCCCTCCTCCACCACACGTCTCCCGCCTGACGGCTCGTCCTCCTCGGCCGGCTGGAAGATGAGCCGCACCGTACCGCCAAAATCAGCCCTTGATCGGTGAAGATGCGCGGCAGCCGCAAAGCCCATCGACGCGTGGGCGTCATGACCGCAGGCGTGCATCACGCCGGGGTTGATCGACGCGAATTCGACTCCGGATTCCTCCTCGATAGGCAAGGCATCGATGTCGACACGGATGGCCAGTTTGCGGTTCGACGGTGCGCCTGTGCCAACGATGTCAACCGCCAGACCGTAGCCCGCGACATCACGAACATCAGCGATGCCTTCACCAGCCAGCATCCGCCGCAAATAGCGCTGCGTGTTCGCTTCCTGGTTCGACAACTCGGGATTGCGGTGCAGATGGCGGCGGATCTCGATCATCCGATCGAGAATTCCCGTGTCGATATCGGCCGCGATGGGCGCTGCGGCAGCGCCTGTCATGGTTTGCCCCTCAGGATTTGACATGAATCTCCCTGGGAAATTTGGTCAGGGTCTCGTTGCCAGTTTCGGTGACCAGGATGGTTTCACTGATCTCGATGCCCCAGCCATCCATCCACATGCCGAGGATGGAGTGAACGACGTTGCCTGATACAAGCACTGTCTTGTCCCCTTGCCTCAGACTGATCGTGTGTTCGCCCCAGTCCGGGGGATAGGCAACGCCGATGGAATAGCCGATGCGCGACTCTTTCTTGAGACCGTAGCGTTGAATTACCTTGCGCCAGGCGGCTTCGACCGCTTCGGCTGTCGTTCCTGGCCTTACCGCATCGAGCACCGCGTCCATGCCTTCGATCACCGCCTTTGCCGTGTCCGAAACATTTGCCGGCGTCTTGCCGAGTTGCATGGTCCGCGCGAGCCCGGCGGCATAGCGGCGGCAGACGCCGGCGAGTTCCAGAGCGATCGTCTCGTTGTCTCCGAACCGCCTGTCGCTCCACATGATGTGCGGCGCGGATGCATTCTCACCGCCGAGGATTGTCGGGGGAAGCGCGGTGATGTCGCCGGCGAAATCGGGGCTGCCGGCGATCTGGGCCGCCTGGATGGCGGCGATGGCGTCGCACTCGCGAACCCCTGGCGCGATGACTTCGAAGGCTCGCGTGACCGCTGCTTCGGCCAAGGTCGATGCCTTGCGCAGATAGTCGATCTCGGGTGCCGATTTGACGGCGCGTATCCAGTTCACCAGGAGATCGGCATCATGCCATTTTGCATTGGGAAGTCCGGCGACGAGCCTGGCATGCGCTTTTGGCGAGAAATAATAGGCTTCGAGTTCGATGCCGATATGCCTGGTGCCCCAGCCGTTCGCGACGATCCAGGCAGCAATCCAGTCCATGGGATGGCGATCTGCGCGCTGAACGTGATCCTCGGGGAAACCGACGACATTCTCGGGCTTCATCCAGGCCGTCAGAAGGCCGCCCGCGGCATCCATCGCGCGCCCTATCCAGACCGGCTCGATCTCCTCGAGCGGAACGAGCACCACCTGGGGCGTGTAGAAGGACCAGCCATCATAGCCGGTGATGTAGTGCTGGTTGGCAACGTCGTTGACGACAAGCAGTTCGAGGCCGCGCCTCGCCATCTCGGCACGGATCTTTCGAAGCCGCTGCTGATACTCGTCGCGCGCGAATGGCAGTTCGATCATCTTTTCTCCATGCGTAGCTCGATGGCCGGTTTTTGGTCTCAGGCACCAATGAAGCGGTTTCCCCGCGTCGGCAATCAGCCAAGGGCAGCATGTGAGCAGGTCCTAAACCCGCCACGCCGATCCCTCACCTGAGCAGTGAAATTATTTTTGAATTCCATTTGACTGAATAAATAGCGGATGCGAAGCTGATCTCTCCTAGGGGACGCAAGGCATGGCACTGCGGGGGACCAATCAGGAATTCGGGCGGCCGTACAACCGGCGCATCGTGCTTGAGTCCATCCGCCTTCATGGCCCGATCGCGCGCGGCGATATCGCAAGCCGGGTCGGGCTCACTGTCCAGACCGTGTCGACCATTGTCCGCGAGCTGGAAGAGCACGGCTACATCCTTTCCCTGCGCGAAGAGCCGAAAGGGCGCGGCTTGCCGCCGGCAACACTCAGGATCAATCCCGAGGGCGGCTATGCCGTCGGTGTCCACATCACGCCGCTTGGCATCAACGCCGCGCTGATCAATCTCAGCGGCGACGTTATCGAAAGCAGTTACCGCGAAGCTCCAAACGCTACGCCCGACCACGCGTTCGAGTTGATCGCGGCCATGGTCGTCGACCTGACCAGATTGCGGGCAGGAGGACGCGTTCTCGGCGTCGGCATGGCCCTGCCCGGCCCGTTCGGTGTCGAGTCCATGAGCTTTGTCGGTCCAACCACCATGACCGGCTGGAAAGACGTGGCGCTGCGCGAGCGGCTGGCGGCCTCGACCGGGCTGCCGGCGTTTTTCGAGACCGACATGGCCGCCGCCGCCATGGGCGAGCGCCTTTATGGGCTGGGCGCTCAGTATTCCGAATATTACTATCTCTATTTCGGCGTCGGCCTCGGCGGCGTGATGGTGCATGACGGCAGCGTGCTGCGTGGTGCCTGGGGCAATGCCGGCGAAGTCGGGCACATTCCTGTCGTCCCCGGCGGCGAGCCCTGTCCTTGCGGCAACAGCGGCTGCCTCGAAAGATATCTCTCGCTTGAAGCGCTGCGGCGCTGGAATGGCAGCGAAGCCGACTGGGTAAGCGAGGTCGCCCCCATCTTCCACAACGCCATCGCCATTATCGAGAACCTGTTCGACCCAGAGACCGTCATCTTGGGCGGGCTGGCTTCCATCGACCTGCTCGAACGCCTTGCCGGCTCCACCGCCCACCTGCACAACTCCGTCTCCGCGCGAAACGACCGCACGACACCACGGATCGTCGTCGCACGCGGCGGCCAGCACTCGGTGATGCGTGGGGCCGCCGCACTTGCCGTTTCGGGTGTGCTCTCGCCACGCTTCGGCCAGATATTCACCGCCGACCGCGAACGCGGTCGCGATCTTCTGACAGGTAAGGAGATTGCAGCATGAGTGAACCTCTGCTGGTGCTTGACAATGTGACCAAGAACTATGGCGCGATCGAAGCGCTGAAGGGGATCAGCTTCTCGATCAGCCGCGGCGAAGTCGTGGCGTTGCTGGGTGACAACGGCGCCGGCAAGTCAACGCTGGTCAAGATCATTGCCGGCGGCCTCGAGCCGACCTCCGGCCGCATGCTGTTCGAGGGCAAGGAGTTCCTGGCCAGATCCCCGGCCGAGGCCAAGGCGGCCGGTATCGAAACCGTCTACCAGGACCTCTCGCTCTGCACCAATGTTGACGTCGTGGCCAATTTCTTCATGGGCCGCGAAATCACTAGGAAGGTTCTTGGCATTCCCGTGCTTGATGAGCGCGCGATGGAGCACGTGGTCGAAAAGGCACTGGCCAGCGCCGGCACCCGCATCCCGTCGCTGCGCGCCAATGTCGAACACCTCTCGGGCGGCCAGCGGCAAGCCATCGAACTCAACCGGTTCGTCCACTGGGGCGGCAAGCTGGTGCTTCTCGACGAGCCGTTCGCGGCACTCGGCGTCGAGCAGACGCGGCGCGGTCTCGACATGATCCGCCAGGTGGCGAGCCAGGGCATCGGTGTCGTCATCATCACCCACATCATGCAACAGGCCTTTCAGGTCGCCGACCGGATCGTGGTGATCCGCCAAGGCGTCGTGGCAGGCGATGTCGCACGCAACAAGACAAGTCCCGATGCGGTGATCAACATGATCACCGGTGAGACGCTTGCCGGTGCCGGACCGGCAGGTTGAGGGACAAAGAGAGGGGTCCGGCTTAACAGGAGCGAACGACATGAAGCGAATACTTCTTGCTCTCTTCGGTATCCTGGCACTGGCCTTTGCCACGCTTATGCCGGCATTCGCGCAGTCCAAGGGAACCGTCTATTACATGGTGCCGACATTGCTCGATGAGTTCCAGACCGGCTCGGTGAGCGCGCTGGAGCTGTTCCTGAAGCAGGTCGGCTATGAGATGAAGACGCTGAACGCCGACAACAAGACCGACGCGCAGCAGTCGCAGATGAACGACGTCATTGCGCTGAAGCCGTCCGCGATCATCCTGGCCGCCGTCGATTTCAACGCGCTGAAACCATCCATCGAAGCAGCGCGCGCCGCCGGTATTCCGGTGGTCGAGTTCGACCGTCAGATTACCTCGACACCCTCCGACTTCACGTCGGTCGCGGGAACCATCGAGATCGGCTATGTCGCCGCTGATCAAGCCGAGAAGCTTCTGAAGGCCAAGAACGGCTCGGTGAAAGGCAAGGTCCTGCAGGTGCTGGGTGACCCCGGCGATCCCTACACGCTCGACATCCAGAAGGGCTTTGAGGAGAAGATGAAGGCGTTCCCGGACGTCAAGATCATCTCGCTTCCGGCCATGCAGTGGGAAGCCAGCAACGCCGGCACCATTGTTGCGGACCAGATGCTTGCCAACCCCGATATCGACCTGATCTTCAGCCATGCCGCTCACCTGTCGGTCGCTGCCGTCGCCTCGCTTGAGTCCGCCGGCAAGAAGCCGGGCGATGTGATGCTGATGAGCTCGAACGGCGCGCCGGTCGGCCTCGACCTGATCCGCAAGGGTTGGCTCAATGTCGAAGTCGAGCAGCCGCTCTACGCCCAAGCCGCCGCGGTTGCCATGTTCATGGACAAGATCGCCAAGAAGGAAGAAATCAAGCCCGGCGAATATGACGTGCTCGGTTTGAAATCGACCGTAACCAAGGAGACCTGGGGCCCGAACATCAAGATCCCGGGTGCCGCGATCACCAAGGAAAATGTCGACAATCCGGCCTTCTGGGGCAACCAGAAGCCGCCGACGGATACCGTCAAGTCGGTCGAATAGGCACGTCGCACAGGTGGCTCCGGGCCAAAGCGGCCCGGAGCCACCTCCCGCATTTCTCATCCGCGCATGATCCTTTCCGGGAATCGGATTGATTCCCGGAAGGCGTGCGCCAACCGGATCGGCCCATGAACCCGCGCACCCGCCACGCCCTCGAGTTCATCCTCGACAACCTTGTCTGGTTCATGCTGCTGTTCGTTCTGGTGATCTTCTCGTTGCTGATCCCGAACTATTTCCAGCTCGGCATTTTCGCCAACATCATCGAGGCCTCCAGCGTGCTCGGCGTCATGTCGATCGGCCTGGCGCTGGTCATCATCGCCGGCCACATGGACCTGTCGGTCGAATCCGTGGCGGCGCTCAGCGCGATGGCGGTCGGCATCCTGTTCTGCTCGTCGGGCATAGGCCTTGGCGTTCAATTGCATCCGGAATGGCTGATGGTCCCGGTGTCGCTGCTGCTCGCCCTTGCTGTCGGCGGCCTGATCGGCGCCTTCAACGGTTATCTCGTGGTGCGGGTCAAGATGAGCGCCTTCATCATCACGCTTGCATCCTATATCTGGGTGCGCGGCCTGGTGCTTGTCATCTCCGGCGGCCGCTCTGCGCAGGATCTGGCACCAGCCATCCGCTGGTTCGGTATCCAGCGCCTGCTTGGCCTGCCGCTCACCGCCTGGATCGCCATCGCTTGTTTCGTCATCTTCTCGCTGATCATGGCCAAGACACCGTTTGGCAGGCATCTGGTGATGATCGGCGGCAACGAGACGGCGACCTTCCGCGCCGGCATCCGCGTCAACCGCAACCTGATCATCGCCTTCGTGCTTGCCGGGGCCATCGCGGGTCTTGCCGGCTGGCTGCTGGCAATCCGCACCTCTGGCGCCACCGCCAATCTCGGCGTCGGCCTGCTGTTCAACGCCTTTGCCGCCGTCGTCATCGGCGGTGTCAGCCTGAAGGGCGGTGTCGGCACCCTCCCCGGCGTCTACGCTGGTGTGCTGCTGCTTTCGGCGATCAACACGGCGATCAATCTCATGGGCCTGCCCGCCAATTTCACCCAGGTCATCCATGGCCTGCTGGTGCTGGCCGCCGTGCTGCTCGACGCCTTCAAGCAAACCATTCGGCAGAGGCTGGCATGAGTGGCCGCCTCGCCAACAAGGTCGCGCTGATCATCGGCGCGGCGCGCGGTATCGGCAAGGGCATTGCGCAGCGCTTTGCCGAGGAAGGCGCTAGCCTCGTGCTGGCCGATTTCGAGGCCGTGGCCGGACAGGCAACAGCCAATGAAATGGGCGCGGGCTTCATTCACACCGACATCTCGAAAATGGCCGACGCGGAGGCCGCGGTGGCGCTGACCCTGAAGCACCACGGCCGGCTCGACATCATCGTCCAGAATGCAGGCATCTATCCCTGGCAGTTGATCGAGAACACCAGTCCGGATGACTGGGACCGCGTCATGGCGGTCAACCTGCGCGGCACCTTCAACGCAGCCCGGGCTGCCCTTTTACCGATGAAGGCGCAGCACTCAGGCCGCATGCTGTTCACTTCGTCTATCACCGGCCCGCATGTCACCAGTCCCGGTCACGGCCATTACTCGGCGAGCAAGGCCGGCATCAACGGCTTCATCCGCTCGGCGGCGCTGGAATTCTCCGGATATGGCATCAACGTCAACGGCGTTGAACCCGGCAACATACTGACCGAAGCCATTCAACTGCATCGCGGTGCTGCCTTCATCAAGGGCATGGAGGACTCCATACCGCTTGGGCGGCTTGGCAGCCCGCGCGATATCGCCAATGCGTTCCTGTTCCTCGCCTCCGACGACGCCAGCTACATCACCGGCACGACCATCGTGGTTGATGGCGGACAGCTCCTGCCCGAAGGCGCCGACTTCAGGCTGCTGCCGCCGTGATGCTCGATTTCGGCAACGGGTTTGCCTTGCGCCAGGCAAGCAGATCCGATCATCCCGCTCTTGCCCTGATCTGCCTGAAGACTGGCGATGCCGGCAAGGACGCGACAGCACGTGAGGACGACCCGACGCTGCTCGGCCAGATCTACACAATTCCCTATCAACTGTTCGAGCCCGACCTCGCCTTCATCATCGATGGCCCAAGTGGCGCCTCAGGCTATGTCCTTGGCGTGGCTGATACAGGCAGCTTCAACGCAAAATTGGCCGTTGAGTGGTACCCTCGCCTCCAGGCCAGCGTCGCCAATCCTGGCTCCGATCGCTCACTTTGGCGCGGCAGCGACTGGGCGCGCCACCTGATCCATCATCCCGATTTCGCGGTCCCAAAAGCGCTGGCCGCGTATCCGTCACACGGCCATATCGATCTCTTGCCGGAGGCGCGCGGCAAAGGCATCGGCAGGCGAGCAATGGCCTTTCTCGAACAGCGCCTCGCCGCCGGCGGTTCAGCAGGGCTTTGCCTTGGCGTAGACCCCGAAAATCACGACGCGCTGAGTTTCTACAGGGCGGTCGGGTTCGAACCGCTGCTCGATCCGGAACTGCCGAAAGACTGCATCCATGTCGTCAAGCGACTTGCCGTTTCGGCGGAACCATCTCGCTGAGATTCCGCTTACGCCTCGAGCATGCCTTTCGTTTGCCGCCCGCCATTTGACAAACCGGCCGGCTGCTCGCATTGAGTGGGCACAGCGGTCGAAAATGAAAACAATATCAGGCACCAACCTCGAGCAGGCCAAATCGCACAACCGGCGCGTGGTGATTGAATCCATCCGCGCCAATGGCCCGTTGTCGCGTGCGGCGATCGCTCGCATGACGGCGCTGACGGCGCAGACGGTGTCGAACATCGTCGAGGAACTTGAGAAGTCGCACCTGCTCATTCCGGCCGAGGCGCAAAGGCAGGCACGTGGCCAGCCGATCATCCCCTATTCGATCAATCCTCACGGTGCCTATTCGATCGGCCTCGAACTTGGCCGCCAGCGGGCGGCGGGGGTCCTGACTGACCTTTCCGGGGCGGTATGCGCGCGAACCGAACGTCATGTCGACTATCCCGATCCCGAGCACGCCATGCCGGCTCTCGAAGGCATCGTGGCGGATTTGCAAGGTGCCTTCGCCTTCGACCGCAACCGGCTGCTGGGGGTGGGCATGGCCCTGCCCGGCCGCTATGCCGACGGCGGCGTGACGTCACTCAGCCCGGACAACCTGCCGGGCTGGCAGAACTTTCCGGTTGGCCGCGAACTCGAGGCGCGGGTCAAGGTCCCGGTCCTGGTCGAAAACGACGCGGCGGCGGCGGCGATCGGCGAACGGCTGCATGGTGTCGCGCGCGGTTTCAGCAGCTTTGTCTATCTGTTCCTCGCCCGAGACGGCGGCATCGGCGCCGGCATGTTTCTCGACGGACAGCTCTACAAGGGCAGCCACAGCAATGCCGGTGAGATTGGCCACATTATTGTCGAACCGAACGGCAGGCCCTGTAGCTGCGGCAAGCGCGGATGCCTGGACCGCTACATCTCTCCTTCCGTCGCCTATGAACTGATGGGAATAGACAAGGCCGAGGGGCTGCCGCCGGACGACCTCGACAGGCTTGTCGAAAAGGGGGGCGATGGCCTCGAGGCGTGGCTCGATCAAGCCGTGCAGCCGCTGCGGCAGACCCTCGATTTCCTCGAGCTTGCCTTCGATCCGAAGACCATCGTTCTTGGCGGCAGTGCGCCAACTTCAATGATGCGGCGGCTCGCCGAGCGGCTGGAGCCGCTGCACAAGCCGCTTGATCCGACCGCGCAGGAGCGGACCGTTCCGCGCGTCATGATCGGCATGAGCGGCAAGGACACCGCTATCCTTGGTGCCGCCGCCTTGCCGATCTTCTCAGAAACCAATCCGCGCTTCGACGTGCTGCAGAAGCCGCTTGGTTAGCTCTGTTGTAGCTGGCCGTAGAGCAGCGGCATCAGGCCGGCAAGCGCCCTGAAACGCTCCCACGACTTGGAGGACGGCTTCGTCCAGCCTGTCTCAGCCAGCGCCGAAAGGCGCGGGAAAACCAGCCGGTCGAAGACCGCGCGATCGGTCATGGGCTCCGACCAGATGCAGGCCTGAATGCCGCGCAGCTTTTCTTTCTGTGCTTCCGTCCATCCCTGGACCGGATCAAAACCATAGAGCGTCTCTGTGTCCGAATTGCCGGCCCAGCTGGCGCCCGGTTCATCCCAGTCGGGGCGCAATGCCATGTCGAGATAGTAGACCTGCCCGGGACAGACCACCATCTCGTAGCCGCGCTCGGCCAAACCCGCAGAGACCTCGACATTGCGCCAGCCGCAGAGGTAGCTGTTTGCCTTGTCGATGCGGTCTCCATGCGCCGCCTCCTCCCAGCCGCCGGTGACGCAGCCTCTCCGTGCCAGGAAGCGCTGGATGCGTTCCAGGAATTCCGCTTGTAGGATCGCGGCCCCAGAACCGTCGATGTCATCGGCGCCATGCTTGTTGGTGATGACATTCAATCGCTTGGCGTGCCGGTCGGTAACCGCGTCACCGGCAAATGCCCGCAACCGTTCAAGTGCGATTGGCGAGCCCGACCACGCACCGACTGGAACTTCGTCGGCGCCGATATGGATCGTCTTGAAAGGAAACAGATCGATGAGTTCGTCGAGGATGGTCTCCACGACCTCATAGGTCTTTTCGAGCGCCGGATTGATGCAATTGTCGGGAAAACCCTGGACCGAGTAGTAGCTGCCCAGCTCGTCGGGATCGCGCAGCTCCGGGATTGCCAGCTGCATGGCGTGGCAATGGCCGGGCATGTCGATCTCCGGCACGATCTCCACGCCAAAACCCTGGGCAGAGGCGACGATCTCGCGGATGACTGATTTTGTGTAGTAGCCACCGCTGCGGGCGGGACTCGAGCCAAGCAGCGGCGGAACGGCAAGACCGTGGCCGCGCCAGGCGCCGATCTGCGTCAGCGCCGGATAGGCGTCAATCTCGACCCTCCAGGCTTCATCGTCGGAAAGGTGCCAATGGAACCGGTTGAGCTTGTTCCAGGCGAGAATCGCTACCAGTTTCCTGATCTCTGCCGCGGCATAGAATTGACGGGCAACGTCGAGATGCAGCCCCCGCCAGCCCATCGATGGCTCATCGACGATCTCGCCGCGTGCCGGAAACTGGAACACTTGCGGATGCAGCCTGGCGCCGCGCCAGATGTGACCGAGTGTGACCAGGCCATAGAAGAAGCCGCCCTGGCTACTTGCCTCGATGGTGATCGTCTCGGCCTCGAAACTCAGCCGGTAGGCTTCCGGGCCAAATCCGGCGGCCTTTTTCAAGGCGACGGGAACGGCGCCCTCTGCTTCCGGGCGGACAATGCCTTCGACCGCGAAGAGATGCTCAACCAGCGCAGTGAATCCTCTCGCCGCCGCCTTCGCTTCAGGATCATGCGCCTGTAGCGAAAACCCCGCCGGCAGCGGACGCCGCGACGAGACCGCGACATGGTTCGGCCAAGGGATGATCGACACTTTCACCGGGGCATTGGCCGGGACGGGATAGAGTTCGGCGCCACGCTTCAAGGGCGCGTTGCTTGCAGTGGAGCGGGTCGGCTCAACGCCGAGCGAAATCGTTCTGCCGTCGGCAAGCACGAGATAGGCCGATGTCGCGCCATCGGTCCAGTGACGGAAGTTCCAGCTCAACGCGTGGACGGCAATCGTCCAGGTTTCGCCCGAGCCCAGCACAAAGCCCGCCGGTGGGTGAAATTCAGTGAAGTTCGAGAGCCGCCTGGCGATGGTCGCGCCTTCGACACGACCCGCCGGATCGACGCGCCCGGGTCCGGAGACACAGAGCGCGAAGCCCGAAATCGGCTCAGCGCCCGAATTCTTCAGACACAGGATATAGGAGAGGTCCTTGCCATCCGATGGCGGTTCCCAAAGGGTTTCCAGCCGCAGGGCCAGGAGTCGCGGTGCAGACATGATCACTCTTCACTTACTGGAATTTGGATTTCAGGAGTCCGGCATAGACACCCGGGCTGGAATTGGGGATCGGCATGGCACCCACCGTTTTTTCGTAAAACGCGGATGGTCCAACGTCGCCGATGATCGCGTAGGCGTAGCCCATGGCCTTCAGGTCGTTGAGGCTGGCGAAGAGCAGCGCCCGGCCAACCCCCAAGCCGCGCTGGCTTTCTTCCACGCCCGTCGGACCGAAAAAGCCGCGCGCCGTCGCCTCGTGACAGGAGAAACCCAGAAGCTTCTGCTCGCGCGTGGCGATGAAGCAGGCCGGCGGCTGTCGCGCCATGGCGATGGTCGTCTCGCTCGCCCAGCCGTCGCCGAACCGCGCCTCGACCCAGCGCACGATGAGGTTCAGTTCGGGTGACAGGGCGCGCCGGATGGTCACGCCTTCGCGCGCCATCCGCTCGGTTGACTGCGCGTCCTGCGGCAAGGTGGAAAGGTTCACCAGATAGTCCACGAAACCATCCTCTATGTCGCGGCGCCAAGGGCGCGCTTGAAATGATTGGGGCCGATTTGCTCGATGACAGTGGATTCGGGACGGCTCAACGCCCGCACCTTTTCCGCCTGTTCGAGAAAACGCGCACTGTCGCCCCTGACGAACGGGCGGCCATCAGGGACCGCCGAAAGCAGGAGTTGCGTGTAAGGGTGGGCTGGATTGGCCAGCACGCTGTCGGTGTCACCCCACTCCACCGTCTGGCCGGCGAACATCACGACGATCTCCTCGGCCACATGCGCAGCGGTCGCAATGTCATGCGTGATGTAGAGCATCGCGAGCTCCTTCTCCCGCTTCACCCGGGCAAGCAGGTCGAGAATGTCCTTGCGAATGGACACATCGAGCATCGAGGTCGGTTCGTCCGCGACCAGGACGCTCGGCTGGACAGCGAGCGCCCGGGCGATGTTGACGCGCTGGCGCTGGCCGCCGGAGAGTTCGTGCGGAAATTTGTGTTTCGTCACAGCCGGATCGAGGCCGACGCTCGCCAGCAGCTGGGCAATGTTGTCTTCGATGGCCGGCCTGGACGCGCCGTGCCCATGCAGCCGCAGCGGCCGCAACAGATGGTGGCTTACCGTGAAGACCGGATTGAGTGACGAGAAAGGGTCCTGAAAGACCATCTGTACGTTTTTGCGGTAGAGATGCTCGTCTTTCGCCTGCCCGCGCGCCGTCAGGTTCTGCCCTCGGAAGAAGAGCGCGCCGCCCGTCGGTCTGTCGAGCCTGGCGATGATGCGGGCGCAGGTCGTCTTGCCGCAACCGGACTCGCCGACCAGTGCCAATGCACGGCCGGGAAAGAGCGAGAAGGATACGCCCTTCAACGCCCGCACCGCGCCAAAATGGCGTTCTATCCTGTCAAGCCGGATGACCGGGCCGGCACCATATGGATTTGCCTGGGGTCTCATGCCGGGATACCCGAAAGATGTGTCTTGCCGGGAATCTGGGGAATGGCGTTCCACAGTTTGCGAGTGTAGGCGTGCAAAGGCGCCTCGCTGATCTGGCGCACGTCACCGACTTCGACGAGTTCCCCCTTCAGCATGACACCGATGCGCTGGCTGAGCTGCCCCATCAGATGCAGGTCATGCGTGATGAACAGCACCGAGAAACCGTAGCTGCGCTGCAGGTCGACGACCTGTTCGAGGATTTCCCGCTGGACGACGACATCGAGTGCCGTCGTCGGCTCGTCCATGATGATGAGTTCGGGCTTGAGCGCCAGGCAGATGGCGATCACGATGCGCTGGCGCATGCCGCCGGAAAATTGATGCGGATAGTCGCTGACGCGATGCGCGGGAATGCCGACGAGGCGAAACATCTCATCGGCGCGCGCCCGCGATTCCTGCCGTGAGCAGCCGGTATGCCGGTGCAGGACATCATGGAACTGCGCCTCGACCCGCATCAGCGGATTGAGCGAATTCATCGCGCTCTGGAACACCATGCCGATGCGCTTCCAACGGATTTTCTGCATCTCGCGCTCGGGCAGGCGCAGGAGATCGCACCCGTCCAGCCGGATGCTGCCGCCGCTGATCCAGGCCGGCGCCTTGGAAAGGCGCGTGATGGCATAGGCGATGGTGCTCTTGCCGCAACCGGACTCGCCGGCCAGTCCGAAGATTTCGCCGCGCCCGATGTTGAAGGAGACCTCCTTGACGGCCCGGAATTCCCCCTTGTCGACGAGGTAGTCGACATTGAGCCTCTCGATTTCCAGCAAATTGTCGCTCATCGACCCGCCTCCAGCTGCCGGTTGCGGACGCGCGTGAGGCGGAACCAGCGCGTCAGCGCCGGACCGGAGCGAAGTTGCGGGTTGGCAATCTCGTCGAAGGTGAAGTTGAGCAGCGCGAGACCCAGGCCGGTCAGCGCGATGCCGGCTGCCGGCGCCCCGATATCCCACCAGGCGCCGACCATGATCGCCGACGAGTTCTGGGCATTGTAGAGCATCGTGCCCCAGGAGACTTTCAGCGGGTCGCCAAAGCCGAGATATTCGAGCGTCGTTTGCGCGACCAGGGCGTAGATGATGCTGCCGACGAGATTGATGCCGACCAGCGGCGTCAGGTTGGGTAGGATTTCAACGAAGATGATGCGCCATGCCGGCTCGCCGATCATCTTGGATGCGGTGACGAAATCGCGGTTGCGAAGCGCCAGCGTCTGCGCACGTGTCATCCGCGCGCCCCACGGCCATGAGGTCAGCGCGATGATCACCATGATCGTCATCGGCCCGACCGTGCCGGCAAAGGATGCAAGCAGGATCAGCAGGGGCAGGTTCGGGATCACCAGAACGGCATTGGTAAAGAGATCGAGCGCGGCGTCCGTCCTGCCGCCGACATAGCCAGCGATGAGCCCGATCGCGGTGCCGAGAATGGTAATGGCAATCCCTGTGGCAAATCCGACCGCGAGAGAGGTGCGCGCGCCCCAGACGAACTGGCGATAGACATCGCGCCCCATCTTGGTGGTGCCCATCACATGCTCGACGGATGGCGGCTGATGCGAACGACCGACACGCGCGGCGGGCTCGCCCGGCGCAATGATGGGAGCAAACAGCGCCATCAGCCCGAGAACCACGATGATGATCAGACCGGCGACAGCCTTTTTCTGTGCAAGGATGGGCTGCAAAGCGAGTTTCATTCGGATGCCTCCCGCAGCCTGGGGTCGACAAGCCCGTAGATGATGTCGACCAGCAGATTGGCGCCAAGCGTGGCCAGCGTCATCAAAAGCAACTGGCCCTGGATGACCGGATAGTCGCGGGTGATGCTGGCGGTATAGAGCGTCAGGCCCAGGCCCGGGTAGTTGAAGACGATCTCGGTCACGATCGAGCCACCGAAGACCGCGCCAAGCATCAATGCCAGGTTGGTCAGAACCGGCAGCATGGCATTGCGCGCGCCATAGCTGAAAATGACGGCCTGGTGGCTGAGGCCCTTCGCCCGGCCCATCGTCACGTAGTCCTCGCCGAGCACCGAAATCATCGACGAGCGCATCGTCGTCTGGAATTCACCGATGAGGTAAGGCGACAGTGTCAGGACTGGCAGGATCGCATGCGCGAAAACACTGCCGATGAAGGTAAAATTGAAGGCCGGATCAAGATTTGGATCATAGGCATAGCCGACCGGAAACCATCGCAAGGAAACCGCGAAGACAAACAGCGTGGTCAGGGCGATGATGACAGGTGGGATGGCGATCATGATCACGGCGAGCGGTGAGACGATGGTGTCGAAGCGGCCGCCACGGCGCCACGCGGCCACGGCTCCGAGCACGACGCCGACGCACAGTGAGAAGGTGATGGCGGTGACCACCAGAAACGAGGTCCAGATTGCCGAGCGGCCCAGGACCTGCGTTACCGTTTGCGGGTAATACTTTACCGAAACGCCGAGATCCAAGGTGGCAAGCCCCCTGAGATAGTCGACAAACTGCGACAGCAGCGGCTGATCGACTGCGCCGAAGCGCGCTTTGATCGCTTCGATGGCCGCGGGCGTCGCGCGCGGGCCGAGCTGCGCGATCATGGCATCGACGGGGCTCCCCGGCATAAGCCGGGGAAGCACGAAGTTCATCACAATGGCGAATGCCAGGGCGACTGCGTAGACGCCGAGGCGCCGCCGGGAAATATGCATTCCGTTGTCTCTCGTCCGGTTCTTATTGAACTGGCTTGAGACGTAGCAGATGCATCAGGCGCATGCGGTTGTTGTCATGGTCTTCCGGGTTCATCACCGGATCCTTGTCGGTGACCCAGCCGGTGAAGCGCTTGCTGGAATACTGGTACCAGGTTGGGCCGTTGAACACCGGCACGACCGGGAAACCATCGGCGATCAGCACCTGGATCTCGTTGAAGATCTTCTTGTGATCTTCGTCCGAGGTCACCTTGGAATATTGATCGAAGAGCGCATCAAGCTTGGGATCGGAATAGCGCGATGGCGCGCTGGTGATGCGCCCGCCATAATTCGTCGACAGGCTCTGATAGTAGCCACGGAACGGTGTTGCGCCATCGGCACGCGAGTTCATGACGACCTCGAAGCTGCCGTCGAGGATCTGCTTTTGCCACTGCTCATATTCCGGCGTGGCCACCGAAGCGTTGATGCCGGCAGCGCGCAGACCTTCGACCGCGATCTGAACCGCATCGATCCAATCCGTCCAGCCGTTCGGCACGATGACTGGAAAGGCGATCGGCTTTCCGGTCGGTGTGGTGCGGAAACCGTCGGCGCCCTTCTTGTAGCCGGCATCGTCAAGGATCTTGTTTGCCCTGGCGGTGTCGAACCCCATGAATTCGTCCTTGGCGCCTTCGGCATCCTTGTTGCGCCAGGATTCGAAACGCGGCGGCAGGCCCGACGCATGCAAGTTGACAACCGGATAACCGAAGCCCGCGATATCAACCATTGCGGTGCGGTCCATCGCCAGGCTGAAGGCGTGGCGGAAGTTCAGGTCCTTGTAGGCTTCGAGGTTGCCGGGGTTCGTGCTCTTGAAATTCATCTGGAAGGCAACCGTCTCGGCCGGCGGCTGCCAGTACCCGTTGTGATCAGCATCGAGCGCGACGAAGGTTTTGTCGATCTCGGGGATGAACGAGCCGATCCAGTCCATCTTGCCCTCTGGCAAGGTGGCCAGCATCTGGTCGTTGCCGGAAATCTGCGGCAGCCGCAGACAATCGACATGTAGCGACGCAGCGTCCCAGTAGTTCGGGTTGCGGCACTGCTCATAGACCTGCGGCGTGAAGCGGCGCAGTTCCGTCATCGGGCCCGACCCGATCGGCTTGTCGTTCTTGAACGCGACAGGGTCGGCAACGTCCTTCCAGATATGTTCGGGTACAACCGGAAGATCGCCGATCGATTCCGGGAAATCAGAATTGACCGCCTTGAGATTGATCTTGATCTCGGTCGGCGACGGAGCCTCGACGGAGGCGACCGTCTGGCCGACGCCGACGATGTCGAGCGCGGCGTTCTTCAGCATCAGGTCGATCGTGTATTTCACATCAGCCGACGTCAGCGGCTGGCCATCGGACCATTTCACACCGGGTCGCAATTCATAGGTGATCGATTTCAGGTCGTCGGAGAACTTGTAGCCGGTCGCCAGGCGCCAAACCGGCTTACCGCCGTCCTGCGCGTTGAAAATGACCAGCGGCTCATAGATGAAATCCATCGTGCTCTGCCGGCGGCCGGCAAGGTCGAAAGGATTGAAGTTCTGGACCCAGCTGGTCTGCTCCTCGATGTGCATGGTGAGCACGGCTTCAGCCGCCGAAGCGGCTCCGGTGCCCCAGGCCATCAGAGCCGCCATGGCCGTCGCCGCGGCCCAGCCGGCACGCGCGGAAACAATGCGGCTTACGCTTTTGTGTTGTCCCATTCTCACGTTCCCTCGGTTATGATTTTTGAAGTCAATCAAATTGATTTAATAGTGCAGACTTCGACCGGTGCCGTCAATTGTCAGGATGCAATTTTTCCACATGTCGCGGACAAGAGGACGAAATGCTTCAAATCCGATCGGAAGTCGGTTCGGCCAAATACGTCGGTGCGCTGACCATGTAGCGAGCCTCAACTACCGATCCGATCGGGTATGCGCGCGATGGCGCTGTCGTCGCTATCGGTCGCTGATCCCAGCCTGGCCATGCCAAGCGCCGCCATCCGGATATTTGAAGGGCAACTCGGGAGCGGTGGGGGAAGTCTGCTTTCTGATCCAAATTGCAAGGATGGAAAGCCAATGAGCACTGCGAAGCAGTGCACCTGAGCTCAACTCTTCAAGGAGAGGATTTTGACAAAAAACGTCGACATTTCTCTTAGACCAAGGATCGTTGACCCTTGAGAGAAATGGCGCGAGTGACGGGGCTCGAACCCGCGACCTCCGGCGTGACAGGCCGGCACTCTAACCAACTGAGCTACACCCGCGCATTGACGAGCACGTGTCAGCCGTGTTCGTCGTTGGGGCGGTGGATAAGGGGTTCGTTACCGGGTGTCAAGCGCACCTGGACAGCATAACAGCAAACTAGAGAAGGTTTTTTGACAGGCACCATTTTGTCGCGGATCACGGCTGCGGACTACGCCGGCAAACGCTCATTTGGCCTTGCGAAGCCTCTCCTAACTGCTTAAAGGTCCGGCCGGAGCGGGCGATTAGCTCAGTTGGTAGAGCGCTTCGTTTACACCGAAGATGTCGGCGGTTCGAGTCCGTCATCGCCCACCACTTCAGTTGCCGCTGCGGCATTAGCCCTTGGCGAGCAGCGCCTCAACTTCCTGCAATGTCGGCATGGATGGCGCAGTGCCAGCCCGCGTCACGGAAATGCCGGCGACCGCGCTGGCAAAGCGTACCGCTTGCAGGGGCTCGACACCCCGCGACAACGCCGCTGCGAAACCACCATTGAAGGCGTCGCCCGCCCCCGTGGTCTCGACCACCGGGCCGGCACTGACGGCTGGGACATGTTCCGAACGCGTCGCGTCGTGCAGCAATGCGCCCTTCTCGCCAAGCGTGATGATGACCGCTCCGACGCCCATTTTGAGCAGCTTCGCGGCGGCTCGCCGGGCATCGTCCACCGTAACGACCTTTATTCCGGTCAATTCAGCCGCTTCGGTCTCATTGGGCGTGAGATAGTCACAGAGCGCGTAGATGCCATCGGGCAGCTTTGCCGCCGGCGCCGGATTGAGGATCGTCGTGACCCCTGCCCCGCACGCGATCTCCAGCGCCTTTATCGCGGCGTCTATCGGCTGTTCGAGTTGAGTGACGAAAACACCGGCTGTGCGAATCAAGGCTGCATTGGCCTCGATGTCATCAGGCGAGATCAGCATCGCCGCACCGGGGCTCACGATGATGGCGTTGTTGCCGGTCGCCTCCTCGACGAAGATATAGGCGGCACCCGTATAACTCTCAGGCGTATCGATCACGGCATTCCTGACGCCGGCTTGCGCCCAGGTCTGCCTGGCCATCTCGGCGAAGGGATCGACGCCGAGACGCGTCAGGAAGGTGACGTCGGCGCCGAGCTTGCCGGCGGCAACGGCCTGATTGGAGCCCTTGCCGCCAGGTCCGAGCGTGAAGGATGTCCCTAGGACCGTCTCACCCATGCGCGGCTGCCGCTGCGCCCGGTAAGCGGTGTCGGCGACGAACACACCGAGGACGACGATTGGCTTGCCGGAGACCATGCCGCTACTCCGCATCCGGCGGCACGACGCCCTTGCGGAAGGCGAAACAGCCGTAGAAGCGGCGCTCACCGGTCTGGATGACGCAATAGGCCTGCTTGGCGCGCTCGTAGAAAGCGTAGCGCTCGACCGGCATCATCGGCCAGGATTTTCCTTCGGCCTTGTCGATCGCCTTCTGTACCTCCTGCTGGACAGGTGGAATCTCGTTCGGCTTGTCGACGATTTCCATCCGTGCGGCGGAATCATCGACGAAAGTGTCAAGCGGGTAGAGCGACAGCACGGCGGTAACAGCCTCGGCCGCGGTGACATTGTCGATCCTCAGCAGCTTGCCGAGACGGGTCTGGCGCGCGATCGAATCCGAAGGAAAATTTGTGTCGGCGATGATCAGGTCATCGCCATGCCCCATCGCCCGCAACGCATGAAGCACGTCGGCGTTGAGCAGCGGGCTGATATTCTTGAGCATGATGGTCCTCGTGCAAGGGGATTTGATATCAGAGACGCTTGCCGGTCTCCGCATCGAAAAGATGAACCTGATCCAGCCTTGGCTTCAGGTGGAGCGTATCGCCTGGCTTGAAATCGTGACGCTCGCGAAACAGCGCCACCATCTCGCCGTCGCCGAAGCGCAGGAATACCAGGGTTTCGGAGCCGGTCGGCTCGACCACCGAGATGCGCGCGGGCACGCCATCGGGATGGATTTCAAGATGCTCGGGCCGCACGCCATAGACGACATCGCGCCCGTCCTCTGCCCCGCTGGTCGCTGCGATGGGAAACAACGTTCCGGCAATCTCGACGCCCGGCTTTTCGCCCTTGCGCACGACACCCTTGAGCAGGTTCATCGACGGTGAGCCGATAAAGCCGGCAACGAAGAGGTTGGCTGGCTTGTCGAAGAGTTCCAGCGGGGCTCCCACCTGTTCGATGCGGCCATCCCGCATGACGACGATCTTGTCGGCCATCGTCATGGCTTCGATCTGATCATGGGTGACATATATCGTGGTGGTCTTCAGGCGCTGATGCAGTTCCTTGATCTCGGTGCGCATCTGCACGCGCAGCTTGGCATCCAGATTGGACAGCGGCTCGTCGAACAGGAATACCTGCGGGTTGCGCACGATGGCACGGCCCATGGCGACACGCTGGCGCTGGCCGCCCGAAAGCTGCCGGGGGTAGCGCTTGAGATACGGCGCGAGGTCGAGAATCTCGGCTGCCCGCCTGACGCGTTCGCTAACCTCGGCCGGATCGGTTTTCCGCAGCTTGAGCGCAAAGGCCATGTTCTGCTCCACCGTCTTGTGCGGGTAGAGCGCGTAGTTCTGGAACACCATGGCGATGTCCCGCTTGGCGGGCGGCAAATGATTGACGACGCGATCGCCGATGGCGATGGTGCCGCCGGAAACAGTCTCGAGCCCGGCCACCATCCGCAACAGCGTGGACTTGCCGCAACCTGACGGGCCGACCAGCACCACGAACTGTCCGTCGGCGATGTCGACGCTGACATCGTGCAGGACCTTTACGGGTCCAAACGCCTTGGCCACATTGCGAATTGCGACTTGAGCCATATCCTCCCCTTCCGGCTGCCTGCCGGTATCTCAGGCGCAGAAGCTAACCAACGCGACCTGCCAGAGCAAGACAGACTCTTATAGATAAAAACCCGTTTTCGTTGACACGGCAGCTGGTTGTGAGAATAGTGGTGGGGCTGGTCCTAATGCCGGAGCCAATCCGCAACCGGAACTTTAAATCGAGCAGGTGGGGTCCTGCATAATTTCGTTCACGAGCCGAGAGAACCGCTGGCGTTCCAGCGTCCGACAGGTTGGCCACATCCATTCACACTGATGTTCTGGGAGGAATAGTCGATGAGAGTAGATCTTTACGAGAAACTGGTTCGTGCGGGCGCTACCAGGCGCGACATACTGAAAGGGGCGGCCAGCATGGCCGCGATGGCAGCGGCATCCGGCGCGGGACTCGGCGCCTTGACGCGTCCTGCCTCGGCCGCAAGCGAACTTCGCGCGAAAATCCTGCAGATTCCGGGCGTTGGCAAGGGCCAGCCGACCGATGCTGATTTCCAGAAGGTGGGTGAGCTCTGCCTCGATGCGACCAAGGCAAGTGTCAAGGAAGGCGAGTTCGCCGGTGTCGAGCTCAAATTCATGGGCCTCAACAACCAGAACCTGCACAATGTGCTGTTCCGCGGCTTCCTGAAGCCTTGGGAAGCCTATACCGGCGCCAAGATCAGCTGGATCGATCTGGCGCAGGCTGACTACAACGCCCGCTTGCAGCAGTCGATTGCCACCGGCACCGTGGACTTCGACATTGCCGAGATGGGCGCGCCTTTCGAAGGCGACGTGTGCGGCAAGGGCCTGACTTCCGAAATGCCCGACTGGGTCAAGAAGCAGATAGATATCGAGGATCTGGTCAACTACCTGAAGCCGCCGGTCGGCACCTGGGACGGCAAGCAGTATCGCGTGACCATCGACGGCGACACGCACAATTTCAACTACCGCGCCGACGTGTTCGCCGATGCCGATCTCGCCAAGCAGTGGAAGGACGGCGGCGGTGCCGGCGAATGGGGCGTGCCGAAGACCTGGCAGCAGGTGCAGGCCGTGACCAAGTTCCTCAAGGGCAAGAAATTCAAGGGCCAGGATGTCTATGGCTATCTCGATGCACCCAAGCCTTGGGGCGGTTTTGGCTTCTACTTCCTTGGCAGCCGCGCCAGCGCCTACGCCAAGCATCCCGACGACAAGGCGTGGCTGTTCGACGCCGACACGATGAAGCCACGCATCAACAATCCGGCCTGGGTGCGCGCCATACAGGACGTGATCGACGCCCTGCCTTCCGAGCCAGCCGACCAGATCAACGCCGACCCGAACACCACCGGTTTCCAGCAATTCCTGGCCGGAACCGGTTCGATGATCCCCTGGTGGGGCGACATCGGCTCGAACGTCAAAACCAACGATTCCTCGGTGGTTGGCGACCTTTGCGGCTTCGATATCCTGCCGGGCTCGGATGACGTCTACAACTCCAAGACCGGCAAATGGGACAAGCTGCCGGGCGGCCCCAATTACGCGCCCAACCTCGCTTATCTCGGCTGGGGCGTCTATGTCATGGCCCGCGTCGACAGCGATCCGAAGAAGCAGAAGGCCGCCTGGAGCGCGGCGGCGCATCTCGGCGGCAAGGATCTGGCGATCTGGACGGCGATGTATCCGTCTGGCTTCCAGTGCTACCGCAACAGCCAGCACGACATCGAGGAATGGGTAGCCGCCGGCTACGACAAGGCGTTCATCACGAACTACCTTGATTCCCAGTTCAACTCTTACAACCATCCGAACGGGGCGATCGAGCCGCGCATCCCCGGCATCTTCCAGTACTACAGCGCTGCCGAGGACATCCTGGCCAACACCTTCGCCGGCAAGATGAAGGCGCAGGAAGGCGCTGACGCCATTGCCGCGGCCTGGGAAAAGCTGACCGACCAGATCGGCCGCGAAAAGCAAGTCAAGCTCTACAAGGCCTCACTCGGCGTGTAGGCTGCGCTATGAACCCGTGGTCCGGCGGCAACGCCGGACCACAGCCTCCAGCTCCGGCTCCAAGTAGGGCCTTCCAAACGGGCGAGATTTGTGGCTGACCAGACTTCGACCGCAAACCAGTGGCCGGCAGATGCCGCCCCCTATGATCTGATCTCTCCCGGCCGCAAACGGCTTGGCTGGGCGCTGATGGCCGCCGCGACGCTCGGCCTGCTGGCGACGATCGTACTTGAGATACTGTACAAGACCGATACCGACACGATCGGCTTCGAAACCTGGCGCCCGGTTGTCTATGCCTATGTGCTGTGGGGCGTGGCGCTCGGCATCGGCCAGGTGCTGACGCGCGGCGAGGACGGCCAGCGTGCGCTGTTCCTGCTGCCGGCGCTGCTGTTCACCATCGCCATGGTGATCTTCCCGACGCTGTTCGGCCTCTACATTGCGCTGACCGACTGGAACCTGAGTTCGTTCTCGGGCCGCAAATTCAACGGGCTCGACAATTTCTGGCAGATGCTGAACGACCCCTACTACCGCAATGCGCTGTTCAACATGGTGCTATACGTGCTGGCGGTGCTGGTCGAATATGTCATCGCCTTCGGGCTGGCGCTGCTGCTCAACGCGCAGATCCGAGCGCGCAAGTTCTTCCGCGTCGTCTTCCTGATGCCGTTGATGCTGTCGCCGGTCGCCGTGTCGTGGATGATCGGCAAATCGCTCATGGAGTACCGGTTCGGGCCGGCGGCAACGCTGGCGCGCCATCTCGGCTGGGAGAATCCGGCTTTCTTCTCGGATCCGATCACCGCGCGGATCTCGGTCATGATACTGGATGCCTGGACCTTCATTCCGTTCATGATGATCATGCTGCTGGCCGGCCTGCAGGCCATGTCGCGCGAGGTTCTGGAGGCCGCACGGGTCGACGGCGCCAATGCCTGGCAGACCTTCTGGCAGGTCACCTTTCCGCTGATGCTGCCGGTGTCGGTGACGGCGGTGATCCTGCGCATCATCTTCAAGCTGAAACTTGCCGATATCATCATCACGGTGACGTCAGGCGGCCCCGGCGGCGCCACCGATTCCGTGTCGAGCTTCATCTACCGCGAATACCGCGACCGCTCGAATGTCGGCTACGGCACCATGCTGGCGATGGCCTATCTCGTCATCATCGTCGTCTTCGTGACCTGGCTGCTGAAATTCGCCAACCGCTTCGTGCGCAACGTCAACTGAGTGGCCGGATCATGAGCGTTCAGACCACCGAGTACACCGTTTCCGAAATCCGCTCTCCGGCGAGCTTCATCACAAGCCGCGTCTTCATCTACGGCGCGCTGGTGTTCTGGGCTTTCATCTGCCTGTTCCCGATCTACTGGACGATAACCACCTCGTTCAAATCGGCGGTCGACGTCACGCAAGGCCATCTCATCCCTTTCATCGACTTCCAGCCGGACTGGAAGGGCTGGCGATCGCTCGGCCTCTCGCCGGACTCGATCTTCCAGACATCCACGGTGCGTGACGAGTTCTTCAAGCGCTTCATGAACTCGGTCATCACCTCGGTCGGGGCGTCGAGCCTCGCCATCGTCATCGGCAGCCTGGCGGCCTACGGCCTCACGCGCTACCGCTATCACTTCGCCTGGTTCAAGAACGAGGACATTTCGTTCTTCTTCCTGTCGCAACTGATCCTGCCGCCGGTGGTGCTGGCATTGCCCTTCCTGGTGCTTTACCGGGAAGTCGGCTTGCTCGACACGCGCATCGGGCTGATCCTGCTCTACACGCTGATGGTGCTGCCGATCGTCATCTGGATCATGCGCGACCAGTTCAACTCCATTCCGGTCGAGCTCGAAGAAGCGGCCCTTGTCGACGGCCTTTCGATCTGGGGCGCCTTCTTCCGCATCGTCATGCCAATCGCGCTGCCGGGCATGGTCGCCGCCTTCATCCTGGCGATGGTGCTGTGCTGGAACGAGTATTTCTTCGCCGCACTGCTGACCTCCACCGACGCCAAGACGATACCCGTGATGGTGGCTAGCCAGACCGGCTCGCAAGGCATCAACTGGTGGTCGATGGCAGCGCTTGCCACCGCCGCGATCGCGCCGCTAGCCGTCATCGGCATCGCGCTCGAGCGCTATCTGATCATGGGCATGACAGCGGGAGCGGTGAAGTAGGCCATGGCCGCCAGATACTGGTTCGCACGCAACATTCGCGTCGGCCACCAGGGCTATGACCGCTATGGCAAGGGCGTGATGCCGATCAGTTGGGAAGGCCGGGCGGTGATCGCCGGCTTCATTGCCGCCATGATCAGCGGCGGTCTGTCCATGCTGTTTATCGGGCTCTACACCAGCCTCTTTGCCCTCGGGATCGCGCTGTTCGTCATCCTCGCCATTGCCGGCGGCGGCACCTTCATCTGGGCCGTGGCAACGAAGAGCGACCCGGACAAGAGCATGGCCGAGTATCGGGCGGAGCGGCAGAAGAATAGAGCCTAGCGCGTCAGGATGGTGCGCAGATGGTCCATGATCATGGCGACGCCCGTTTGCCCGAGTTCGGCTGACGCATCCTTGGCGCTTGCCGTGTACCAGCTCTTGTTGTCACTGAAATGCGCGGCGTCCACGGCATCGGGACACAGCGCCAGCATCAGCGACGTTTCACCGATCCCCGCATGGTCGAACGGGTATTTACCGTTCATCTGCGCCGGCATCAGCGGGTGGACCTGCACCCAGTTGAAGAAATTGCCGCCTTCCGCATGTTCGGCGTAGTAGCCAGCCATCGCCTCCGAGCCCCACCAGCCTTCGCCGCGTTCCTTTTCGAGAAAGCGGAAGATCGCTTGCCGGCCGGCGGTCTTGAAGGCGAGATCGGTCGGCATGCCGGCCGCGAAATTCTCGGTCTGGTGGTGGATGATGGCGTGGATGTTGCGAAAGCCGATGCGCAGCAGGCCATAGAAAAGTTCCTCCGCGAAAGGTGCCAGCGCATGGCCGCCAACCTGCACTGAGCCACTGCCTTCCGGCGCCGCCACCGCGTAGCTTGCCGCGCCGTAGTAGAAGGATGGAAGGATGACGATGTCCCTCTCCTTCTCGAACAGCTCCAGCGTCTTGATGACGGCCAGCGTATCCATGCCGACAGCCATGTGCTCGCCATGGTATTCCAGCACGCCGAGCGGCAGGACGATCGGCCAGTTCTCAGCGATCGCCTTGCGAATCTGGTGCGGCAGCATGAGTTCGTAGCGCATGGGCGTCTATTCCATGTTGGTGTGACGGGCGCGCATGGCTTCGGGCGAGGCTCCGGTCAGGGACTTGAGCTTCAGCACCATCACCTCGAAGAGCAGGAACAATGCGCCTTCGAACACCGAACCCATAGGCAATACGGAAGTCCGCTGCGAACCCTGATCGTCGGCCATGGTCTGCGCTGGAATGAGCAGCGTGAAATCAGCGAGTCTTGCCGCACTGGCCCCAGCTTGGGCAGTCAGCAGGAGGCTCGCGGCGCCAGCGTCGCGCGCGACCTGCATCAGGGTCAGCACGGTCGAGGTTTCACCCGGGCCGGAACTGACCAGGAAGACGTCGCCGGGTCCCAGCGGCGGCGTTGTCATGTCGCCGACCATCGAGACCGGCAGGCCAAGATGGTAGAGACGCATGGCGAAACCCTTGACCTGCAAGGCCTCACGGCCGCAGCCATAGGCTACGATCTGCTTCGCGCCGGCCAGCATGGCACAGGCGGCATCGATGCCGCCGTCGTCTATTCCGGCCAGGACGGAACCAAGCTCACCCAGAGCGATCGTAAACAGGTTGTCGTCGGTATTGCTCGCGCGCAAAACAGCCTCGAACTCTTCCGGAGATTGTCGCTCGTGGTTTCACGAACAGCTTGATTTCGTTCATGCTACCACCGTGAAAATCCGTGTCCAACGCTCCGCGGTGCTTTTGCAGGGCCACGGGCATGATAGTGTCATGTCAGACAAATCAGCCAGGAAACAGCAGGACATGAAGACACGGCATTTCGACCGCATCGGCAATGGTGGCATCACCTTTACCGAGCTCGGCTTCGGCACCGCGCCACTCGGCAATCTTTACCGTGCTCTTTCAGACGAGGACGCCAATGCCACCCTGGAGGCCGCATGGCGGACCGGCTGCCGTTACTTCGACACCGCGCCGCTCTACGGCCTTGGCCTGTCCGAGACACGGCTCAACCCGTTCCTGAGGTCCAAGCAGCGCGATGAGTATGTGCTGTCGAGCAAGGTCGGTCGCCTCATGCGCGCCTGCGCGCCGGATCAGCGCACAGGCATCGGCAAGTTCTTCGACACGCCGTCACGGCAGGAGGTTTTCGACTACAGCTATGATGGCGTCATGCGCTCCTTTGAAGCCTCGCTGGAGCGCCTTGGCGTCGACCGCATCGATATCCTCTACGTGCATGACGTCGACATCTTCACCCATGGCAGCAAGGAGGCCTCCGACCAGCGCATCGAGGAATTCATGCGCTCCGGTTACTACGGGCTTCTGGCGCTGCGCGATCAGGGCGTCATCAAGGCTTTTGGCGGTGGCATCAACGAATGGCAGGTTGCCCAGACCCTCGCCGAGCGCGGCGATTTCGATCTGTTCCTGCTTGCCGGCCGCTATACGTTGCTGGAACAGGAGGCGCTTGCTACCTTCCTGCCGCTCTGCCAGGCACGTGGCATCGGCATCACTCTCGGCGGCCCCTACAATTCCGGGATCCTAGCCAGCGGGCCGAAGCCAGGGGCATACTACAACTATTCCGAAGCCCCCAAGGAAATCCTCGACCGCGTCGCACGCATCGAGGCGGTCTGCGCACGCCATGGCGTGCGGTTGATCGAGGCCGCCCTGCAGTTTCCACTGCTGCATCCCTCGGTCGTCTCGGTGATCCCCGGTGGCCAGCGGCCAGGCGAGGTGGAAAGCAACCGGTCGCTGCTCGACACCAACCTGCCCGCAGCGCTCTGGGCCGACCTGAAGACGGAAGGGCTGATGCGCGCTGATGCGCCGACGGCCTGATCCGGAGCAGCTGAAAAATGTGCAAAAGAAAAGCCGGGCAAGCCCGGCTTTTCTGGTCTCTGAAAGGAACTGGTCTTAGTTGACCGCGTCCTTGAGGCCCTTGCCAGCCGAGAACTTCGGCACGGTGCGGGCCGGGATCTTCACTTCCGCACCGGTCTGCGGGTTGCGGCCAGTCGATGCCGCACGCTTTGAAACGCTGAAATTTCCGAAGCCGACAAGCCGGACATCGCCGCCCTTTTTCAGTTCGCCGGTGATGACGGAAAATACCGCATCCACAGCCGACTGCGCGTCACCCTTCGAAATGCTCGCGGCGTCGGCGACAGCGGACACCAGTTCGTTCTTGTTCATAAAAATTCCCTTCCATGAGAAAACCGGAACTCAACGACTCATCCGGCAGGAAACGGACTTTAGAAAGAAGCGTTCCGTCAACCAAGTCGAAAAGCTTAGAAAAAAGCGAAAAAAGCCCGGAAATCCGGGGTTTTTCACATGAAAAAGCCGGGCGCGAAGCCCGGCTCTCTCTTTGTGCATTGCACTATTAGAAAATACTAATGCGAAAGTGACTTGCCAGCGTCATCGGCGATGTCCGTGGAAGCCGGAGGATTAGCAGGTTCGACCCATTCAATCGGCTCAGGCATGCGCACCAGTGCGTGGCGCAACACTTCACCAACCCGCGAGACCGGAATGATTTCCATGCCGTTCTTCACGTTATCCGGAATTTCCGCCAGGTCCTTGGCGTTGTCTTCCGGGATCAGCACCTTCTTGATGCCGCCGCGCAGTGCGGCAAGCAGCTTCTCCTTCAGGCCACCGATCGGCAAGATGCGGCCGCGAAGCGTTATCTCGCCAGTCATCGCCACATCGGCACGGACCGGTATACCCGTCAGAACCGACACGATAGCCGTAGCCATGGCGGCGCCAGCAGATGGGCCATCCTTCGGCGTAGCGCCCTCAGGCAGGTGCACGTGAATGTCCCGCTTGTCGAACAGCGGCGGCTCGATGCCGAAATCGATGGCGCGCGAGCGGACATAGGAAGCCGCCGCCGAAATCGATTCCTTCATCACGTCGCGCAGATTGCCGGTCACCGTCATGCGGCCTTTGCCGGGCATCATGACGCCTTCGACCGTCAGCAGCTCGCCGCCGACTTCCGTCCAAGCAAGACCGGTAACGACACCGACCTGATCGTCAGTCTCGACCTGACCGAAGCGATAGCGCTGAACACCGAGATAGTCGGCGAGGTTCGCCGCCGTAATGTTCACCGTCTTCTTCTTCGTCTTCAGGATCTCGGTCACCGCCTTGCGCCCAAGCTTCATCAGCTCGCGCTCCAGGCTCCTGACACCCGCTTCACGGGTGTAGGTCTGGACGATGGCGCGGATAGCGTCCTCGCCGACGGAAAACTCCTTCGGCTGCAGCGCGTGATCGCGGATCACCTTCGGCATCAAATGCCGCTTGGCGATTTCGATCTTCTCGTCCTCGGTGTAGCCAGCGATACGGATGATTTCCATGCGGTCCATCAAGGGCGCGGGGATGTTCAGCGTATTCGCCGTCGTCACGAACATCACGCTCGACAGATCGTATTCGACCTCGAGATAGTGATCCATGAACGTCGAGTTCTGTTCCGGATCGAGCACCTCGAGCAGCGCCGATGACGGATCGCCACGGAAATCCTGACCCATCTTGTCGATCTCATCGAGCAGGAAGAGCGGGTTGGACTTTTTCGCCTTCTTCATCGACTGGATGACCTTGCCGGGCATCGAGCCGATATAGGTGCGGCGGTGGCCGCGAATCTCGGCTTCGTCGCGCACGCCGCCCAGCGCCATGCGGATGAACTCACGTCCAGTCGCCTTGGCGATCGACTTGCCGAGCGAGGTCTTGCCGACGCCGGGAGGTCCAACGAGGCACAGGATCGGACCCTTCAGCTTCTTCTGACGGCTTTGCACGGCGAGATATTCGACGATGCGCTCCTTGACCTTATCGAGACCGAAATGGTCGGTATCGAGTACGTTCTGCGCGTAAGCCAGGTCCTGCTTGACCTTGGAGTTCTTGCCCCACGGAATAGACAGGATCCAGTCGAGATAGTTGCGCACAACGGTCGATTCCGCCGACATCGGCGACATCGTCCGCAGCTTCTTCAACTCGGCTTCCGCCTTTTCGCGGGCCTCCTTGGAGAGCTTGGTCTTCTTGATGCGTGCCTCGATCTCGGCGGCCTCGTCGCGGCCGTCCTCGCCTTCGCCGAGCTCCTTCTGGATCGCCTTCATCTGCTCGTTGAGGTAGTACTCGCGCTGCGTCTTCTCCATCTGGCGCTTGACGCGCGAGCGGATGCGCTTCTCCACCTGCAGGACGGAGATTTCGGCTTCCATGAAGCCCATAGCCTTCTCCAGCCGCTCCTTGACGGAGAGCGTGGCCAGCATTTCCTGCTTCTCGGGGATCTTGATGGCGAGATGCGAGGCAACCGTGTCGGCGAGCTTGGAGTAGTCGTCGATCTGGCTGGCCGCACCGACCACCTCGGGAGAGATCTTCTTGTTCAGCTTGACGTAGTTCTCGAAGTCGGTGACGACGGAACGGGCCAGCGCCTCGACCTCGACTTCCTCCTCTTCCGGCTCGGCCAGCGCCGCAGCGTGGGCCTCGTGGAAGTCAGGACGGTCGGTGAACGACACGATTTTCGCACGCGAAGCGCCTTCGACCAGCACCTTTACGGTGCCGTCTGGCAGCTTCAGCAACTGCAGCACATTGGCGAGCGTGCCGATGTCGAAGATCGCACCGGGCTCGGGATCGTCGTCGGCGGCATTCATCTGGGTGGCAAGCAGGATCTGCTTTTCCTGCCCCATCACCTCTTCCAGCGCCTTGATCGACTTTTCACGCCCGACGAAGAGCGGGACGATCATGTGTGGGAACACCACGATGTCACGCAGCGGGAGGACCGCGAAGACACCGTCGCTGGGAGCCTTGGATACTTTGGCCATTGTCGAACCTTTCATATCGCGGCCACCAATCGGCCAACCGCGAATCTTATATTAACGACCGGGGATCGTTCCGCCTACCACCGTTTGTGACGGGAGTTTTACAGCACAGAAACCGGGCACCTCGGCCTTCTTTGGTTAGTTGGATGCACGATCCACAAAGATCAAGAGGCGAGTACAAATCCGCCCCTCCAACTTGTCTCGACGAGGCAGATTCGCCACAGCGAAAGGGGACGCCACAGCAAAACGGCGCCTTGCGGCGCCGTTTCATAATTCTGCTGCGGGCTCATGTCAGGCGCTGACATTGCCCTTCTTTTCCTTCTGCTCGGAATAGATGTAGAGCGGCCGGGCACTGCCGGTCACCACTTCCTCCGAAATCACCACTTCGCGCACACCTTCGAGCGCCGGCAGTTCGAACATCGTGTCGAGCAGGATCGCTTCCATGATCGAGCGCAGGCCGCGCGCGCCGGTCTTGCGTTCGATGGCGCGCTTGGCGATCGCCGACAATGCGTTCTCGTGGAACGTCAGGTCGACATTCTCCATCTCGAACAGCCGCTGGTACTGCTTGACCAGAGCGTTCTTCGGCTCGGTCAGGATCTGGATCAGCGCCGGCTCGTCAAGGTCTTCCAAGGTCGCCAGGACCGGCAAGCGGCCGACGAATTCGGGAATGAGACCGAATTTCAGCAAATCTTCCGGCTCGACAAGCCGGAACACATCGCCGGTACGGCGATCCTCAGGTGAAGCAACGATGGCGCCGAAACCGATCGAGGTCTTTCTGCCGCGATCCGAGATGATCTTGTCCAGGCCAGCGAAGGCGCCGCCGCAGATGAACAGGATGTTGGCGGTGTCGACCTGCAGGAATTCCTGCTGCGGATGCTTGCGGCCACCCTGCGGCGGCACGGAGGCAACCGTGCCTTCCATGATCTTCAGCAGCGCCTGCTGCACGCCCTCGCCCGACACGTCGCGGGTGATCGAGGGATTGTCGGACTTGCGCGAAATCTTGTCGATTTCGTCGATATAGACGATGCCGCGCTGGGCGCGTTCGACATTGTAGTCGGCCGACTGCAGAAGCTTCAGGATGATGTTTTCGACGTCCTCGCCGACATAGCCGGCTTCGGTGAGCGTCGTGGCATCGGCCATGGTGAAAGGCACGTCGATGATGCGGGCCAGCGTCTGCGCAAGCAGCGTCTTGCCGCAACCGGTCGGGCCGATCAGCAGGATGTTGGACTTCGCCAATTCGACGTCGTTGTTCTTGCCGGCATGCGCCAGGCGTTTGTAGTGATTGTGCACGGCCACCGACAGCACGCGCTTGGCGTAGGGCTGGCCGATGACGTAATCGTCGAGAACCTTGAGGATCTCCTGCGGTGTCGGCACGCCTTCGCGCGACTTCACCATCGAGGTCTTGTTCTCCTCGCGGATGATGTCCATGCACAGCTCGACGCATTCGTCGCAGATGAACACCGTTGGACCGGCGATCAGCTTGCGCACCTCGTGCTGGCTTTTGCCGCAAAACGAGCAATAAAGCGTGTTCTTGGAATCACCGCTGTTGTTGCCGACCTTGCTCATTTTCATGTCCTTTCATGGCCGCCCGCCGATGGTCTGGCTGAAAGGGCGCATATTCTATCTATCGCGGGAATCCGCCGCCGCCAGTGTCCCGGCTCCCGCAACGCATTCCGTACGAAACACAAATCAGAAAACGTGGCAATGATTCGCGACGACCCCGCATAAAGCTAAGCCGCCGAAACTCAACATAGCCTTAACGTAGGCAATCCTATCCGCCGAGGGAACAGCCAATTGTGGCCGAAATGCCGCAAGCAGCGCCAAAAGCGCGTGATCCCGCCATCCAACCGCCAACAGGCCTTTATGCCACAGCGCCTTCGGCCGGCTCGCGCGACGAAATCACCTTGTCGATGAGGCCGAAATCCTTGGCTTCGTCGGCGGTCATGAAATGGTCGCGGTCGAGGGTCTTTTCGATTTCCTCGTAGGTCTTGCCGGTGTGCTTGACATAGACCTCGTTGAGGCGGCGCTTCAGCTTGACGATATCCATGGCGTGGCGCTCGATGTCGGAAGCCTGGCCCTGGAAGCCGCCGGAGGGCTGGTGAACCATGATGCGGGCGTTTGGCGTGGCGAAGCGCATGTCCTTGTGGCCAGCGGTCAACAGCAGCGACCCCATCGAAGCAGCCTGGCCGATGCACAGCGTCGACACCGCCGGCTTGATGAACTGCATGGTGTCGTAGATCGCCATGCCTGATGTGACCACGCCGCCTGGCGAGTTGATGTAGAGGTTGATTTCCTTTTTCGGATTCTCCGCCTCGAGGAACAGGAGCTGCGCGCAGACCAGCGTCGCCATGCCATCCTCGACCGGGCCGGTGATGAAAATGATGCGCTCTTTCAAGAGCCGCGAGAAAATGTCGTAGGCCCGCTCACCGCGATTGGTCTGTTCGACCACCATCGGAACGAGGTTCATGTAGGTTTCGACGGGGTTCTTCATGGACTATCCCTTTTTGAAGGTGGGATTCCGGCGCCGGGCGATGGGAGCAATTCGGGCAGAATCGGTTCTGGATCGTTGCGATGTAAATAGGATGCCGGCTCACCCTTGCGCAAGGCCGACCCTCCTAGCCATTCGGTTAAGTCGAATCAGGGTTACGCACAAGGCCTCCGAGCGATGCCGCTCCCCACGCCGGACGTGGCCGCCGCCGTGTAGGAATTTCTTAACCGCATCGCTTAACGAAATGCGGCGAATCTGCTTCCCCCCGACGCCCCGTCCCCTACAATCCAACGTTGAACACTCATTATGCCGTCAACAGGGGGAGTGCCATGTTCAGGAAAACCGCGTCCTTCGTCACCACCGGACTGATTGTGCTCGGTTCGGTTTCCCAGACCTCGGCAGGCGACCGCGCCGTCGAGTGCTACGAACCGGTCAACACACCCGCCGTCTACGACACGGTCTACGAAAACGTGCTGGTCAGCCCGGCGGGCCATCAGGTCGACTATGTTCCCGCCATCTATGGAACGCGCGAACGCGTGGTGATGACCGTGCCGGCCCAGGTGACCTATGACGTGGTGCCAGCCATCACCCGCACCGTCTATCATACGGTGAGGATCGATGGCGGCGGCTATTCCTGGGAATGGCGCGTCATCCATGGCCGCAAGGTGCTGTGCAAGATCTGGCAGAAGGCAAGCTACGAACGCGTCGCCGAGACGGTGGTGATACAGCCGGAGCGCACACGCCGCATCGTCACCCCGGCGCAATATGACAAGGTCGCCGAGGAAGTTCTGGTGCAACCGGAGCAGCGGCGCATCATCAACGTGCCCGCCTCCTACCAGACGGTCGCGCGGCGTGTGCTGGTCTCCGAGGGATCATCCGGCTGGCGACAGGTGCATATTCCCAGGCATTGCGGCTGATAGGGGTCAAAACGCCTTGATAAGCATTGGTGCCCCGCTTGAGGGCACCAATGGTAGACGCCGACGGGTTTTTCAACTCGGTTGGGGACTCCTGCCGTCGACACGCTTTGTCGAGAGAAATCGAAACCGGCTGACGATCAGGAGCGTCGCGCCGACAACGGTGAGCCAGCCAAAAGCATCGCCAATCCGGGAATACAGCGTTCTGCCTGCCTGCAATCCGACCGTGGCGTTCATGACCACGGCGCGGTCCGACGAAGTCGGCTGTTCGGCAAGGATCCGGCCATAGGCGTCGCTGACCGTGAGCATTCCATTCGCCCCTGCCCGGGCAACAGCAAAGCCGTTCTCCACCCCGCGCATGACGGCCATGCGCGAATGCAGCCGGGCATCGGCGCGAAAATCCCATGCCGGGACCAGCAGCAATTCAACGCCCTGGCGGCCGTAGTCTCTGATAAGCGCAGGGAAATCCATGTCCTTGCAGATGGCAACGCCAATGTTCCCGGCGACGAGACTATCGGCGCCGGTGATAAATTCCCATTCGAGGCCAGGTATCAGCTTGCGTTTGAGATAGCGCCGCGGCGGCTGTGCCGGGCGATAAAGCTCTGCAACATTGGCATGTTGTCCATCCGCCAGCGTTTCGTTGAGGCCCGAGACAACGGACATGCCATTTCGCTCAGCGGCTTCCCGCACGGACGCGCCAGCATCGCGCCAGCCGGGTTTCCGGATCACACTTTTCTCAGGCAGGACGACAAAGTCAGGCTTCTTGTCGGCGAACCCGTCGATCAATGCCGCATAGGCCTGTGCATTTTGCACCGCCGTTGCTTCGTCCCTGACATCATCGTTTTGCGTGGCATCGATCGCGGCCAAGGCCACAACCATTTCTCGGTCGTAGCCATGCATCAGCCTCGTGGCGCCAAAGACCACGGCAGCGAGCAAAGGCAGTCCAGCCAGAAGCGCAGTGGACTTCCACGAGCGAGGCGCGATGATGAACAATGCGGCGGCCATCGGAATGAGCGAACCGATGAAGGTCAACGCGGCCACACCACCAACGCTCGCCGCCTGCATGAGCGGCAGAAAATCGGTCAAGGCATAGCCGAGCGATCCAAAAATGCCATGCGGCGAGGCAAGGTTGAACAGGAATTCGCTTGCCGTCGAGAAGACGGGATAGGCCAGCAGAGCCAGCCATGGTGCGTCAGGCCGATAGAGCCAGCGTGTGAGCAGCACAACCGCCATGAACGACAGGGGCAGGAATACAACCCAGAGCAATAGCGCCGCCAGCGGAATGACCGAGATATAGGTGAGGATCAGTCCAAGCCGGCCGACGGTGCCGGCTACGAACGAAAGTACCGCAACCACCCAGACGCTGCGTGCCGGCAAGGCGTAGACCAACCATGGGATGGGTGCGATCAAGACAAGAGGGCCAAATGGGCTGGTATCGCGCGAAGCCCAAAAGAGCACTCCCGTCATCAAGGCTGCGAGGACACCGAGCCAGAGGCGGTCTTTTTCTGTCATGTTCTGTTTTCTGGCGCATATCCGCCAGCCTTCAAGCTTTTCAGGATTTGGTCAAAAGAACGGGATGCGAGCGCCAGAAAGGCGTCGCGTTGCATGGCGAAACGGCCGGAGCGATGCAGCAAAGCGAGCCCGTGAAGCTGTGCCCAGTAAAATAGGGCGAGTTCCAGCGGATTGCCGGCGGCCAGATTGCCTTGCGCCTGCGCTGCAGCGATGCGCCTCGTCACAATGGAGATGACAGGCGAAAGCCCTGCTTCAAAATCCGCGGGGTAGAGCCTTTCCACCCGGGTCTGCATGACAAAGCACGCGTCAAACCGGGCCGGGTCGTCGAGCGCGAACTCGATATAGGCTTGCCCTGCCTGGCGCAGCCAATCCACATCCTCGCTCTCATTGATGGCTTCGACACGCCGCAACCAGGCCGAGAAGGCTGCTTCACCCACGGCAAACAGTAGCTCTTCCCGGTTGCGGTAGTGGCGATAGATGGCCATCGGCGTGATGCCGGCAGCGACGGCGACAGCGCGCAAGCTGAAATCCGCGGCGCCGACGCGGACCAGTTCATTCAGCGCGCATTCGAGGATGCGTTGGCCCGAATTCATCGTCGCTCCCTTCTGGATGTATACAGTGTATACTTCCAGAAGGGACGAGATTCAAGGGATGCAATTGGGCTTAGAAGGAAACCGGCCGATGCGCGTGCATGACCGGTTGCGCCGCGCCCAGTTCAAGCAACTTCAGCGCGCAGCCATGCCTTCAACCCGGCAACATCGCCGTCGCCGACAGTGGCGGCAACACGCCTGCCGACCGCGGCGCCGAACTTGTAGCCATGGCCGGAGCAAGCGGAGACGATCAGACATTTGCCGCGCTCGGAGGCCATGAACTTCTCATCGGCGGTGAAGGTGTAGGCGCAGGTGACCACTTCGGTGACCTTGTATTCGTCGATGCGGGCAATCGGCGGCGAGAACAGGTTGCGGATTGCCTCGCCCTCGCCCGCCACCGGCTGACGGTTCCAGTCGGCGTCGCTGGTCGGCACCCTGTGCAAGCCCGAGCCGAATTTCATGCCGGCGCCACCGGACGGCGGGATCGCATAGCCGTCGGCCGCACCGCCGACATCGAGGACGACGGGAGCAGCCTCCCAAGTCGCCTTCAGGTCCGCCGGCGGCTCGACATAGGCAAGTGCCGTTCGGTATGTCTTCAACTCGCCGTCGAGATCCGGGAACAGTTTCAGCACCCAGGCGCCGGCAGCGACTACAATACGGTCGGCTTGCATCGTCTCGCCGGTTTCGAGCAGGATGTGACCGGCCTCGGTGTCGATCGCCGTGACCTTGCTATGTTCATAGACATTGGCGCCATTGGCGCGCAGCCATTTCGCCAGGCCGGCCGCTATCTTCCTGCAATGCAGTGCACCGCCATCCGGCGAAAAATAGGCATAGCGGAACGACCCGGGCTGCAGGAAAGGCCAGCGTTTGACGGCGGCATCCGGATCAAGCAATTCGAGCGGATAGCCGCCCTCTTCCATACCTTCGCGGTATTCCTCGGCCTCATCCCCCGGCTCGCGCGAAATGCAGACGAATCCGCGCGGGTCGAGATGGCTCTCGCCGAGGTCTGCCCACATCTCGTCCCAGGCATCATAGGCTTCGGTGATCAGCCGGCCATAACCCGTTCCGGCTCGGTAAGCGCGACGGATGATGCGGTGATGGTCTCCTGACGCGGCGAGCGGATTGGGGATCGGGCCCTGTTCGACGATGGAAACGCTGTGACCGGCCTTGACCAGCGACCATGCGGTCGAGAGCCCTGCGATACCGGCGCCGACAACGATTACATTCATGCGATCAGTCTTTCCCCAGCCGCGCTAGCTGGCTCAATCCATTGGTTTTGCCTGGGCAACATACGGTCTGGTACCGGACAGGCAAGGCGCGCTAAGGGTCTGGCATGAGCAAATCGACACCAGCCTACCTCGCCTTTGATCCAGCCACTCGCCACCTGCGACTTGACCCGCACGAGCCGGCTTTCTTCCAGAATCCCTACGAGGCGTATGCCGTGCTGCACGGCCTGTCGAATGCATTCTTCTGGGAAGATTTCGGCTTCTGGTGCTTTGGCGGCTTCGATGACGTCAACCGGCTGCTGCGCGACCGCCGCCTCGGTCGCCAGAACCCGGCCGGCATTCCGGACAGCCGCGGCATCGGACAGGACCGCGGCCATCTCAGCGCCTTCGACGGCATCGAGGCCAATTCCATGCTGGAACTGGAGCCGCCGGTCCACACGCGGCTGAGAACGCTGGTCAACCGCGCCTTTGTCTCGCGTCAGGTCGAGCGATTGCGCCCACGTGTCGAAGCCCTCGCCAACGAGCTGATCGACCGTTTCGAGCCGGGCAAAGCGGTTAATCTCCTGCCAGCCTTCGCGGCGCCGCTACCGATCACCATCATCGCCGAAATGCTCGGCGTGCCGGTCGAGATGGGGCCGCAACTGCTGGATTGGTCGCATCAGATGGTTGCCATGTATATGCATGGCCGCACCCGTGAGACGGAAAAGAGCGCCAATCAGGCGGCACGGGATTTCTCGGACTTTTTGCGCGGATACGTTGCCGAACGGCGCAAGAAGCCAGGCGACGACCTGCTGTCGCTGCTGATCTCAGCCCAGGAAGACGGCCAGAAACTGTCGGAGGACGAACTGGTCTCGTCGGCGATCCTGCTGCTCAATGCCGGCCACGAGGCGACCGTGCATCAAACCGGCAATGCCGTACGCTCTATCCTTGAGCAAGGCGGCGACCCGCGCCGCTTCTTCGGCTCACAGGAAGAGACCGCGGCAACCGTCGAGGAATGCCTGCGCTTCGATGCTCCGCTGCACATGTTCACCCGTTATGCCTATCAGGATATCGAAATCGCCCCCGGCATCGTCGTGCGGCCCGGCCAGACCGTCGGCTTGCTGCTTGGCATGGCCAATCATGATCCGGTTGCCTTTGCCGATCCCTTCGCCTTCAGGCCAGGCCGCGCGGACCAGAAGAACGTGTCATTCGGCGCCGGCATCCATTTTTGTATCGGCGCGCCGCTTGCCCGGCTCGAATTGCAGGTGTCGCTGAAAACCTTGTTCGAGCGGCACCCCCAGATCCATCTGGCTGAACAGCCCCGCTTCCGCGACACTTATCATTTCCATGGGCTGGAAGCGCTTCGAGCTGGCTTCTGAGCCAAGCAGCGTTTGCCGGCGCAAATGTCCGATCTGAAAATCGGCCTGCAAACCGACCGTATTCTTTCTGATATCTTACGGTTTTGCTAAGGTCGACCTATTAGGCTGGTAGGGAATGCAGTATGCGTATTCCTGCCTGGCTTACATGGCTGTCAGGTTGCATGCGCGCGCGGCAGGCTTGGCCAATCTGTGCTTGAATCAAGCTCATTGCCGCAACACCACCCCGGAGCCGACGCACTGATGTTTTACGACTTTCTCGAGAAAATTTCGGATAAGCTCGCGAGCGTCAATCTGGTTGTGCCCGGCCTTATCTTTTTCATGGCGCTGGGCAGCGCCTTGATCGCCTACTGGCGTACCGTCGAGCACAAATCTTTCAGGGACTTTTTTGACTTCGCCTTTCCCACGGAGGTCATTTTGCACCCGTCGGCGCGAGCGGACGCGCTGTTCTGGATCACCAAAAAACTGATGATGCCCTTCCTGCTCATTCCCGCCGGCGTCACTTTCGTTGCAGCCGTCGGCTATGGAACAAACAAGCTTATCGGCGGCCTGTTCGGCATCCAGTCACCGCTGATCGATGGTCCGGCCGGACCGGTCGTGATCGTCATCTTCACCGTAACGATGCTGATCGCTTACGATATTTCCTACTATCTCTATCATGTCGCCCAACACCGTTTTCCGTTCCTTTGGGAACTGCACAAGGTGCATCATTCGGCCGAAGTGATGGTTGGGATCACCAAGGATCGAGTTCATCCGCTCGACGAGTTGATGAACCGTATGTGGGATGGCGTCATACCCGGGATTTGCTTCGGCATCTGGAGTCTGATTGCGCTCGATCCGGTAGAGGTCACCATTTTTGGCGTCAACGTCTATATAGTGCGCAACATCCTGATGATGGATTTTGTTCGCCACACGCACTTCAAGATTTCCTTTGGCCGGCTCAACAGCATCATCTTGTGTCCGCATTGGCACCAAGTGCACCACAGCACCAATCCACGTCACTATGACAAGAATTTCGGCCTGCTTTTTTCGTTCTGGGACCGAATTTTTGGAACGCAGTTCATTCCAGATCCCAATGAAGAACTGAAATTTGGCTTGCTGGACCGCGATGTGCGCGACTACCAGTCGCTTTTTGGCCTCTATATTCTGCCGCTTAAGAAAATGTCAGGGCATATCGTGCGACGGTTCCGCAAGCGCACCAGCAAAGCTGTGCAAACACAGGATAGTCTGCTGCCATGAACAAGATTGCTTCGATTGACGCCGTTAACGCGGAGCGCCTGGAGATTGTCAGTTCATCTGACCGCCTGGCCGCGATCGAAGCCGAATGGACCAGTCTCTGGCATGAGGCGGACGGACTGATCTTTCAGAGTCACGCCTGGATATCGGCATGGTGGGGTGCCATTCAGGATCGTGACAGCCGCGCGCTGCGGATCGGCCTGATCTGGAACGACGACAGGCTTGTAGCCGTCGTCCCTCTGGCGATAGGCAAACGCAAAGGGCTACGCGTTCTCGAATGGGCGGCCGCCGACCATACCGACTATGGAGACATTCTGATCGCCCCGGAATGCTCCCTCTCGTCCCTGCGGAGCCTCTGGGTTCAGCTCAGCACGGCGAAAGGGTTCGATGTCGCCTTTCTCAGACGCTTGTTGCCGGACGCGGCGGCGCGCAAGATCTTCGCTCCGGGAGCCGCCGGCGGCATGAAGCTTCGCCCTTACCACCGGGAAGAAATCAGCTATCGCGTGGCCGGAGAATGGGCGAGCGGCGCGGCATGGCTGGCAAGCCTGAACAAGAAGATGCGCCAAAACTACCGGCGCGGCATCAGTGCGCTGCAAGAAACCGGAGGGGTGAAATTTCGTCTGGTTTCGCCAGACGAGCCCCTGCCGCCACTGTTGGAGCGGCTCTCGGCCCTGAAACGCATGTGGCTGGTGCGGCACACGCGTGAATCCAACCTGTTCATTGAAGGCGAGCAAGTGCTCGCGGCACTGGTGGATGTGCTCGCGCGCGTCGGCGTGCTGCGTATTTTCGTGCTCGAATGCAACGGCGCCATGGTCGCTGTCTCCATCAATTTTGTTCAGCGCAACAAGATGATGGCATTTGTTACCACCTACGATCCCGACTTCAGCCGGGCATCGCCGGGTACTGTACTGCTGATGGACTACATACAATGGTCCATCGACCAAGGCCTGCGAGAAGTGGACTTTCTCTGTGGCACGGAGTCCTTCAAGCACAGGTTTTCCACGCAGGCCGTCACCATGCAGTCGGTTCTCGGAACGCGTACGGCGCAAGGCTTGTTCGCCTCTCTGGCCGATCGCGCCCATCATGCGTTCAAGGGCCTGCGCGGATCGGCCCAGTCCGCACCCTCTGATCCGGAGCGGGCGCCCGCGGCTTGATCGCATGCTGCTTACGAGCCGTCACAGGCACGCCGCCGCTCGCCCGGCTTGACTACGGGTGTGTTTCGAAATTTTGTTCGGCCGGCAACCAAGGCTCCATCTTGCCGAACAGCCCTGCTTCCGCGACACTTGTCACTTCCATGGGCTGGAAACGCTCGCTGTCGATTTGTGACGATCACGGGCCTGGGGCTGCGATATGAAACTCATTTCGACACAGGCGATCGCACTCGCCCTGACGCTGCTGATCGCCAACGTCCAGAGTGCGTCCGCGCAGCAGCCGGAGAACATTCCGTGGGAAAACAGCATGGCCATCGCCAGGAATATGGCCATCGGCCTGCTGCAGCGGCAGACCGGATCGAACGGCCTGCCACTGGCATCCTTTGCAGTGGAGGTGGACCTCAACCTTGATGGTTTTCCCGAGATTTTCGCCTATCGATATGCGCCGGGCTGCGACGGTATCAATTGCGGCAACTTCCTCTTCGTCCTTGAAGGCGATAGCTATCAGGAAGTTCTTGGCGGCATTCCGGGCGTCCGGTTGGTGCCACAGGACAAGATCGGGCTCAGCGCCTTCAAGCGAAACGGCTTTCTCGACATCCAATCCGACACAATGACAATTGGCTGGGATGGAAAACGTTATGTCGATGCCACGACCTTCCCTGCCACTTCACTCGACGGCGCCGCCTTCCTCACGGCCTGCCAGAAAGCCAAAGCCAACGAGCAGCCTGCCGAAGGCGAAGCCGAACGGGTTGTAAGCGAGTGCCAGTGCCAGTTGAACCGGTTTCAGGCGATCAGCTTCGCACAGGCCGATCTCGACATGTACACGACATCGATTGGCGAAAACTTCAAATACCCTACTGGTGACAAGGAAAAAGCCTGGCAGGTCACGGCCAAGAATGCCGAGGACGTCGGCACCGGTTGCGATGTCGCCAGCGGCAAAAGCCAATGGCCGCCAGCCTATTTCAGTCATGGTGACCAGCCGCAGCAGAAGTTGAATTTCGACGGCTTCATCGCGGCCTGCCCGAAGCAGGATTTTATCCTGACCAACCACAAGGTTGGCTCGCCGGATCGGGCGCTCAGTCTTTGCGGTTGCCTCGCCCGCGAAGTCCCCACCTACGGGGTCAGCCAGGAAGGGCTGGATCTTCTGACGCGATACTATCGCGACGAGATTTCAGATGCGGATGTCGATGCGCGGGACGCCAATCTGCTGCCCGCGCACGACAAGGCTTCGGACGCCTGCCTCGCGGCGTTTCCTTCGAAGTAAGATCAGAGCTTGATCACATACTCCTTGCGAGTCGTTTCAAGCACTTCCCAGCTGCCTTTGAAGCCCGGCCTCAAGACAAAGCTGTCACCAGCCCTGACCGTGCGGGCTTCGCCGCCGTCCTCTGCGATCACCGAGACGCCCAGGAGGATGTGGCAGAACTCCCATTCGTCATATTCGATGCGCCATTTTCCAGGCGTCGATTCCCAGATGCCGGCGTAGAGCCCGCCATCTTGCTCCTCGACGTTCCAGGTGCGGAATTTCGGATCGCCCGAGATCAGGCGACCCGACGCCGGAGCGCCGAGTTCGGCATCGACACTGTCGACGCCGACGGCAAGAAACTTCTGCTCGGCCATTTCAATCAGACCTTGCCGAGCGCCTGTTCCAGATCGGCGACGATGTCGTTGACATCCTCGATGCCGATGGAGAGGCGCACCGTGTCCGGCCCGGCACCAGCCTTGACCTTCTGCTCATCGGAAAGCTGGCGATGCGTGGTCGAAGCCGGGTGGATGACCAGCGATTTTGTGTCGCCGACATTGGCAAGGTGCGAGAACAATTCGAGCGCCTCGACGAATTTGACGCCGGCATCATAGCCGCCCTTCAAAGCGAAGGTGAACACGGCGCCGGCGCCTTGCGGCGAGTATTTCTTCTGCAGCGCATTGTTCTTATCGCTTGGCAGGCCGGGGTAGTTCACCGAAGCGACCTTCGGGTGGTTGGACAACCAGGCAGCGACAGTCACCGCGTTGTCGCAATGGCGTTGCATGCGCAGCGGCAAGGTTTCGAGGCCGGTCAGGATGAGGAAGGCATTGAACGGCGAGATTGCCGGGCCGAGGTCGCGCAGACCGAGCACGCGCGCGGCAATGGCAAAGGCGAAATTGCCAAAGGTTTCGTGCAGCACGAGGCCGCCATATTCCGGCCGTGGCTCCGACAGCATCGGGTACTTGCCCGACTTCGACCAGTCGAAGGTACCGCCGTCAACGATGGCGCCGCCGATCGAATTGCCGTGGCCGCCGATGAATTTGGTCAGCGAATGGACAACAATGTCGGCGCCGTGCTCGATCGGCCGGATCAGGTATGGCGAGGCCAGCGTGTTGTCGACGATCAGCGGCAGCCCGTGCTTGCGCGCGATGTCGCCGATCTTCTCGATGTCGACGAAGGTGCCGCCCGGGTTGGCAAGGCTTTCGATGAAGATGGCCTTGGTCTTGTCGTCAATCTGGCTCTCGAAGGTCGAGATGTCGTTGGTATCCGCCCAACGCACCTCCCAGCCATAGTTCTTGAAGGCATGGCCGAACTGATTGATCGAACCGCCGTAAAGCTTGTTGGCGGCAACGAAATTGTCACCGGGCTGCATCAGATTGTGGAAAACCAGCACCTGGGCAGCATGACCGGACGCGACCGCGAGCGCCGCCGTTCCGCCTTCAAGCGCGGCGATGCGTTCTTCCAGCACCGCCTGCGTCGGGTTCATGATGCGGGTGTAGATGTTGCCGAAAGCTTTCAGGCCGAAAAGCGAGGCCGCATGGTCGGCGTCGTCGAAAACGAAGGAGGTCGTCTGGTATATTGGCGTGGCGCGCGCGCCGGTGGCCGGGTCGGGCTTGGCGCCAGCATGGACAGCGAGCGTGTTGAAACCGGGCGTGCGGGTCATTGAGAGCCTCCCATTTGAATTTCTGAAATCGCGGGGCATTCTTGGCGAAGCCTGAGCGCGAATGCAAAGAAGAAAATACCTTTCGGCGAACGATCTGCGATCAACGCCGGAGAAAATTGATTTCTTCCCGCAATAATTTTGCGTCTTGCTGATTGATCGCGATCCTGCCCGGAAACCGGTTCCCGCTTTTGGGGATCAAGGTCTATTTCTGGCGAACCCCGAAACTTTGAAAACCAGACCGCATCAGCGGCTTCTTGGACGACAGGACGCCGGAATTGACGCCGGTCCAGCCGATCTCGCCGGACAGCTTGCCGTATTCTATCTTGGGGCAACGGTTCATCACCACCTTGATGCCGGCCGCTTCAGCACGCGCCGCCGCCTCGTCATGGCGCACGCCAAGCTGCATCCAGATCACCTTCGGCGAAGGATCAAGCGCCAGGACTTGGTCGACGATGCCCGACACAGCTGCCGGCGCACGGAAGATGTCGACCATGTCGATCGGCTCGGGCACCTCGGCAAGGCTGGCATAGGTCATGCGCCCAAGAATTTCCTTGCCGGCCTGTCCTGGATTGATCGGGAACACCGAAAATCCCTTGGCCAGCAGATATTTCAGCACGAAGTAGCTCGGACGCACATCATTCGCCGAGGCACCGACCATGGCGACGGTCTTCACCGAATTGAGGATGCCGCCAATGTAGGCATTGTCGTAAGTATCGTGATTCACGTGGCGATTGCCTTCCTGCGGTAATGATATCGGTAGAGTTCGCGGTTGAAACCAAGCGAAGCATAGAGCGCCCTGGCAGGCGAATTGTCGGCGACCACCTGCAGGCAAGCCGCCGAGGCGCCGGCCTGCCGCGCCCAATCGATCAGGCTGCCGACGGTCCTGCGGCCCAAGCCTTGCTGCCTGAAACGGCCATCGGTTTCAACCGACTCCAGGACAAGCAGGCCATCCCTGATGACGCCAAAGGCCACGGCGACAATCGCGCCATCGATCTCCATAGACACGAATGCCTTTTCGCCAACGATCAATGTCGTCATCTCGCGGAAGATTCGGCTGTCGGTCTCGTCATAAGCCCCCATGCGAAAGCGAGCCTCGAACCAGCTTTCGCCTGGCGTCGGCGAGACGGTCACCTGTGTGTCGCGTGATACCTTGAACGCATCGATGCCGGCGACCAGGTGGATCGTGCCGCCCTCGATGGCATAGCCATGCCGATCGAGGACTGCGTCCATTTCGCTGGCGATATCAGGGACCCGAAACAACGGCGCCTGGCCATGGCCCGCATAGAATGCCTCGGCGGAAGCAAGCGTTTCTTCAGGCCCCGCCCGTTTGCCGCGCAACGGGTTGACCGAATTGGGACGGCGGATCCTGCCACCCGACCGCCGCAGCAGCCAGCCATCGACGATCACCTCAGTCGCCGCCGGCCAGCCCTCGCGACAGGCCTGCTCAACCCGCCAATTGAGATCATCATCGCCGCCTGTCATGCCTCGTCTTCCCTCAACGCTTCTTCCATGAAGGACTCAGGGTCGGTGCAGAAGTCGCGCATCATGCGGAAATGATCGGTGTCCTCGAAATCGGTCGGGTCGAGGCCAAAGCGGCTGATGCGGAACAATTGCGCGCCGGGGCAAGCCATCAGCAGCGGCGAGTGTGTCGCCATGATCACTTGTGCGGTGCCGGACTGGTCCATGCGCCGCAGCATCTTGAGGAGTTCGATCTGGCGCGAGGGCGACAGCGCGCTTTCAGGCTCGTCGAGGATATAGATGCCTTGTCTGCTGCAACGCTCCTCGAAGAAGCGGATGAAGCCCTCGCCATGCGACCAGGACAGGAAATCCGGCGGCGGCGGCTTGAAGGGGTCCTCGAGTGCGGCTCGGTCAAGATAACGCGCCACCGAATAGAAGGATTCGGCCCGGAAAAACCAGCCGGCGGTGACCTTTGGCAGCCAGTGCGCCCGCAATGTGCCCGCCAACGCCACGCCGCTTTTGTCGATGGCGCTTGAGTGATCGACCGGCATATATCCCTTGCCGCCGCCGGCTTCGTCATAGCCAGCCAATGCGCCGATCGCCTCCAGCAAGGTGGATTTGCCGGTGCCGTTCTCGCCGACGATGATGGTGATCGAGTTGGTGAATTCCAGCTGGAATTCGTGGCCGCGAAATAGCGGCAGGTTCCACGGGTATTTTTCCCAATCGCCAACCCGTTCGGGCTCGATCAGGATGCGCTTCAGGTACGGCGCCTTCAGCCGCGTCAGTTGCCTGCGATAGGCCATCAGCCCGGCAACGAGATCGTGCCGTCTTCGGCTATCGGAAAAGCCGGATTGTGCGCGACTTCCCAGATATGCCCGTCGGCGTCGGCAAAATAGCCATACCAGCCGCCCCAGAAGGCGCGGCCGGCCGGCTTGACGATGTGGCCGCCGGCCTTTTCGGCCTGCGCCAAGACTTCGTCGACTTCAGCATCTGAACGAGTGTTGTAGGCGAGGTAGACCGCCGACGGCGCCTCGGCGAAAGTGACGCCGGAATCCTCCTCGGCGCTGGCGCGCGGGAAGAGCCCGAGGATCGCACCCCCCATCTGGAAGAAGGCTACGCCATCGGTGATCCCGGCATGACGCTTCAGGCCCATCGCCTCGTAGAAACGCACGGCGCGATCAAGATCATCGGTGGCGACGGTTATGATGGAGATGCGTGGCTCCATGGCCTATTCGTCCGTCCATTCCGGCTTGCGCTTGCCGATAAAGGCGCCGATGCCTTCTTCGGCATCACGCGCCAGCATGTTCTCGACCATGACGCGGCCGGTATGGGCATAGGCATCGGCCAACCCCATCTCGGCCTGCGCGTAGAACGCTTCCTTGCCGACCTTCACCACCAAAGATGATTTGGAAGCAATGGTTTGCGCATATTTGGTGACGATCTGATTCAGGTACTCGCGCGGCACGACGCGGTTGACGAGGCCGAACTCCTTGGCTGTCGCGGCGTCGATGGTCTCACCGGTCAAAAGCATCTCCATCGCGTGCTTGCGCGAGACGTTGCGCGACAGCGCCACCATCGGCGTCGAGCAGAACAGGCCAATGTTGACGCCCGGCGTGCAGAAGGTCGCGTCATGCGATGCGATAGCCAGGTCGCAACTGGCGACCAGTTGCAGCCCGGCTGCGGTGGCGAGACCGTCGACCTCGGCGATGACAGGCAAGGGATGGCGCACGATTGCCTGCATCAGGGTGGCGCAAGCGGCGAAGGTTTTCTCGAAGAAGGCCCTGCCCCGGTCCGGATCGGCGCGGCGCGCGGTCATTTCCTTCAGATCATGCCCGGCGCAGAACACCTTGCCGGCGGCGGAAAGCACGATGACGCGCACGGATTTGTCGTCTTTCGCCCGCTCCAGTTCCTCCGTCAGCGCCGCCATCACCGTCAAAGACAGGGCGTTGGCGGGCGGATTGGATAGAGTGAGGCGCAGGACGCCCTTTTCCAGCCTTGCGGCGACCGGACCTTCGGTGACAGCCGGCTTAATGGCGACGATTTCGGCCATGGGTCGTTTCTCCGCGATTCCGGATCGAATGGGTGGCTACAATCTAGTATGCGATCGCGCTTCGTCCAACATCCTCAAACCGACAACTGGCCCAAGCAACTGATGAAGCTGATGCCATTGCCCGCTCCAGCGGTGTTGCAAGATGGGCTGGACCACGTTCATACAGGCGCAGCGCAAGGGAGATCGCCATGCCCGCTCAAAGCAATCTCAAGCCGGTAATGACCGCCGCGCAGGTCAACGCGCTGATGGCAACCGTCTATCCGCAACTCAACGAGCAGTTCACCTTCTACGAGGCGCTCGAGGTGTTTCCCGGCGGCTGCACGGTGCGGCTCAATGCCGGCGAGCGGCACCTGCGCCCCGGCGGCACGGTGTCCGGCCCATCATTGTTCACCCTGGCTGATATTGGCGGCTTCGTCTGTGTGCTGTCTCACGCCGGGCCGGATGCGCTTTCGGTTACCGTCAATCTCGATATCAACTTTGTCCGCAAGGCCGAGGCCGGGCCGATCGACGGCCATTGCCGCATCCTGAAGCTGGGAAAGAGCCTGATGGTGTTCGATATCGACATTGTCGCCGGCCCAGAAGGTCACACGGTCGCCCATGCCACCGGCACCTATTCGATCCCTCCGAAGCAAACCGTCGATGTGGTAAAATAATACCTTTTTTCTATCTCATTGTTTTTGCTACTCATTTCTGGATATGAGACTTTCCGAACGCCTTGACGCTGCCCCGCCCCTCGCCTATAAGCCCTCACGAAGCAGCGGCCCGCAAAGGCCGCCGTTTTGTTATTGGCGGCGGGCGAGTGCCTTTCGTCAATCCAAGCAACAAGAAACGCCTTCACTCGTGAAGGTCCGAACCGAAAGCAGAAAACCATGACAACCTTTTCGCAGAAGCCTGCGGATGTGGTGAAGAAGTGGATCCTGATCGACGCCGAGGGTCTCGTCGTCGGCCGTCTCGCCACTGTCATCGCCAATCATCTTCGCGGCAAGCACAAGCCGACCTTCACCCCGCATGTCGACGACGGCGACAACGTCATCGTGATCAATGCCGACAAGGTGGTGTTCACCGGCAAGAAATTCACTGACAAGGTCTATTACTGGCACACCGGCCACCCCGGCGGCATCAAGGAGCGCACCGCGCGCCAGCTGCTTGAGGGACGGTTCCCCGAGCGCGTCGTCGAAAAGGCTGTCGAGCGCATGGTGCCGCGCGGCCCGCTCGGCCGTCGCCAGATGAAGAACCTCCGCGTCTACGCCGGCGCCGAGCATCCCCATGTCGCCCAGCAGCCCGTCGTGCTCGACGTGGCCAAGCTGAACGCCAAGAACAAGAAGGTCGCATAAGATGGCTGAGCTTTCCTCGCTCGCAGAACTGGGCGCCGCCACCGGCAACACCAACACGCAAGCCGCGGCGCCTGTCTATGTTCAGAAGCTCGACAAGTCGGGCCGCGCCTATGCCACCGGCAAGCGCAAGAACGCCATCGCCCGCGTCTGGGTGAAGCCGGGTTCCGGCAAGATCGTCGTCAACGACAAGGAATTCGCGACCTATTTCGCGCGTCCGGTCCTGCAGATGATCCTCAACCAGCCGATCATCGCGGCCAACCGTTCGGGCCAGTACGACATCATCGCCACCGTCATCGGCGGCGGTCTCTCCGGCCAGGCCGGTGCTGTTCGTCACGGCATTTCCAAGGCGCTGACCTACTACGAGCCGGCACTGCGCGCCGTGCTCAAGAAGGGTGGCTTCCTGACCCGCGACAGCCGCGTCGTCGAGCGGAAGAAGTACGGCAAGGCGAAGGCCCGTCGTTCGTTCCAGTTCTCGAAGCGCTAAGCGTCTCGAATTTCCGATATCGAAAAGGCCGCTTTCGGGCGGCCTTTTTGCGTTGGGCTTCCGGTCATCCAGCGGAAGCTTCGGTGCTCCGAATGAACAGGAATGCACAGACAGCCGATCCGGCCACGGCAAGCGTGGAGGCTAGGAAAGCCAGTCGCATGCCGTCTATCGTGCCCATCGTCAGGGCTGAGCCAAACAGCGCGACGCCGATCGCGCCACCCGATTGGCGCACCGTGTTGAGGACGCCTGATGCGGTGCCTGACACCGCCGTTGGCACGGAAGACAGCAGTGCTGTCGTCATGGCGGGAACCGCAAGGCCAATACCAACGGGAAGAAACAGCAAGCGCCAGAGCAAGGACGCATAGGACGTGTCCGTATCAATAAGCGCCATGAGGCCGAACCCCGCCGCACCGATCAGCAGACCGGCGGCCATCGGCAACCGCGCGCCATATTTCCCGGCGATCCGCCCGGCCGCGACATTGGATACGGTTACCGCTGCCATGAATGGCAGGAAGGCGAGCCCGGTCTGCTGCGGTGAGTAGTGCCGCTCCTGCTGGAAATACAGGCTGAGCATGAAAATCGTGCCGTAGAGTGTCAGGTTGACAACCAGGCCAACGAGGCTCGTCGCTGCCGGCACGCGCCGGGCGAAAAGATCGAGGGGCACCATCGGCGAGCGTGCCCTGCTTTCGACCACCAGAAAAGCAATGCCGGCAACAATGGCGATTGCCAAACCAACGATGATCAGCGGCGATCTCCAGCCAAATGGACCGGCTTCTATGAACGAGCCGGTGAGCGCGAACAGCGTCAGGATGGCAAGCCCCTGCCCGGCCCAGTCGATCGGCGGTCTATCGGTCTTGCGCGGTGTCTCGTCGAGAAACCGGCAGGCCATCCATATGGCGAAAACACCGACCGGCAGGTTGACCAGGAAGATGCTGGCCCAGCCCAGCGAAGCGACCATGAAGCCGCCCAGAACGGGTCCGGCGGACAGTGCTATTCCGCCAGCCGCCGTCCACAAGCCGACGGCGCGGGCTCGTTGTCGATTGTCGGACGCATAGGCGCGGTTAAGAAGTGCCAGCGAGCACGGCATCCTGTCGCCCAACGCACCACCGGTCAACAGCAACGAGGCGAAGGCCAATGTATAGGCGTCGACGACCCACTGAAGCCCGTCGACACCCATCGACAGGGCGGAACCGATCCTTGCCAATGCGACGTTGACGATCGAGACATCAAGCTGCACGACCACGAAGCCCAGGCTGGTGGCGGCCACGGTGAGGGCATAGTTTCTGGCGGGCTGTTTCAAGGTCATGACGCAGCACCGTAACCCTGTCGTCCTGACAGCCTTCTGTCAGGAGGATGAGGCAAGTGTCGAACACCGGCCTGAATGGCCAGCAATCTTCAATTGATGCTGGCGGTCGCCGCGGGCTCGATGCGCTCGGATGGCGCGACGTAGGGTACGCGGTAGCCGTTCGCCGTCAGCCAGTCGATCGCCGCTTTCGGCTCGTCGGTCTGGATGATGGTCGCGCCGCGCTCAACCCAGAACCCATACGTCTCACGCGGCAGGCTCGCCTGAACAGCCAGTTCGTCGCCCCGGCCGCCGGATAGGAAACCGCCCGGTTTGTTGACGATGGCGTAGGTGTCGGCCCAGATATGCCAGTTGCCTCGCACCGCCGCAGCGCGCATGCGCGGGCTGAACAGCGGCCCGCCGGTCTCGGTCAGCGTCTCCGCGCCGGCCCGCCAATTGATGAGCTCGGCAGCGTGCATCGAAAAAGCCCGGTCGACCGTCTCGGCGAAACCGGCATCATGGACAGCGTCGTCGGCGAGGATCGGCATGAACTGAAAGCCGCCGCCGATCTTGTCCATTGCCGCCTTCACACTGGCGATCCGCGCAGGATTCCAAAGGTTTTCCTTGACGATCACTTGCTCTGCCATCCCCAGGTCGCGGGCAACCGAGATCATGCCGGCGAGGTCTCCGACTTCGAGTTTGTTGTCGAGGTTGATAAGGATCCGGCCCCGGGTCGCCAGCAGCATTTCGCGCAGTGTCGAGACCGTTTCATTGGTGGCAATGCCGCTGCCTTCAATGAGCAGCCTACAGGTCTTCAGTTCAGCCACGGTGTGCTGCAGCACCTCACCCTTGCAGGTCGTCGTGCGGTCGAGCCAGCTGTCATGCATGACCACAAACTGGCCGTCCTTCGAACGCCGGATGTCGACCTCGACAATCTCGGCGCCGATGGCGATCGAGCCTTCCACCGCCGCAAGCGAGTTCTCGGGGTAGCGCGTCTTGCCGGCCTGCATGCCGCCGGCGCGGTGCGCCGCCACCAGAACGTGGTCGCACCACTGGTTGGCATGTTCAAATCGATCGAGAATCTGGCCGGCGCGCGTTTCAGCTGCGGAAGCATGGCCACCTGTGGCCGTCAGCGTCGCGGCGAGAAGAAGACCAAGCCAGATCGTTCGCATCGGGAATCGCTCCGTTCCGGATCACAGCCCGGTTAAGCGATGCCGGTGACAGGCCGGTGAACGAAGCCGGCTATCGGCCGTGGCTTAAGCTGACTTGGCCAGCGCCGGTTCAACCTGTTTCATGGCTGGGCCGCGACGGAATTCGCGCGATGCAAGCAGGCGCTCGGCGATCCGGCGGGACATCCGCTGACCAGGCTTTTCGATCAGGCGATACGTCAGATAGCTGAATGCCACCGTCACCAGCACCACGCCGACGATGATGAGATCGCCAACGAACAGGTTGCCGGTGTCGATGCCTGCGCCGTAGCGCTCGGTGTGCCCGACCTGTTGAATGAGGGAGGTCTGGAAAACCTTGTCCGACAGGCGAGCAACGTTCAGCAGCCGCAGCTGGAGGAACATGTGCGTCATATAGATCGAATAGGAGAGCAGGCCGATCAGCGCAAACGGCCGCAGCTTGAGCAGCCGCGAAAGATGGCCGCGCTCGACAGCGAAAACACCGACCACCAGCGCGAAGACGAAGGGCAAACCATAGGCCCATGGTGTTGCATGCGTCTTCCAGGCAATCATGATCGCGCCTGCGGATGCCGCGCCCTCGGCCACGGTCCAGAAGCCGGGCTGCGGGCGCAGGCTGGTCGTCGCGTGTTGCCGAAGGATCGACCTGTTGAAGAGAATGTAGAGCAGAGCGCCGACGGAGAAGCCGTAGACCGCGCGCAGGCCGCCGAGCCCGCTGACAGCTCCCATCCCGTCTGCCGAAAGAGCAGCCAGCGCCACGGGTGCCGCGACAATGGCCAAGCCCAGCCAGAACACGAGCCGGCTTCGCTGCAGAAATACCGCCAAAGCAAACAGCGCGTAGGCGAGGAACTCGGCCGATATGCTCCACGACGGTGTGTTCCAGCTGAGCTGATCGAACGGCCATAGCGCCTGCGCGAAAACCATGTTGCTGATGAGATAGGACGGGTCGTTGGTGCCCGAAAAGACCGGATCGGCTGCGTTGCCAAGGCCGGGCAGGAAGGCCTTGCCCATTTCGAACAGCACGAACAGCGCGAGCATGAAGATGTGGAGCGGGTAGAGGCGGCCAAGCCGCAGGATAAAGAACGTCGCGACGTGCCGAGGTGTCGAGAGGCGTTGCAGGTAGGCATGGGCGATGACGAAACCCGACAGAACGAAGAAAAAATCGACGAAGGCCTCACCCGACCGGACCAGGCCGAACAGCCTGATGTTGCTGACGATCTGGGCATGAAACAGGACAACCATGATCGCGGCCAGGCCGCGCCAGCTGTCGAGCGCTTCGAACCGGACAGCCGGTGCCGCGCCCGTCGCGTCTTGCGATCGCGGGATTTCCAGTGTTGGCGCCCGCATGGCTGTTCCGCTCCGGGCCGCCCCAGCGTCCCGGAATGGGACCGCATATGGGTTTAGACCTGCCTTGCGGTCGACATCGCAATATCCGCGCCAGTCGGGCGCCAGATGCGAAAACCAAGGAAACATGTGCCGGAGAGCAAGAATTTGTGACTGGCCGCCGCCGGCCGAGGTTTTCAGCAGGGGTCGCATTTCTGAAAATAATGTCCAATAAGAATGCGCTTCGACGCAAGGAGACCGCCGCATGCCGAACAAAGAGATCGATCACGCCTTTACCGCTCGCTCCAAGACCGGGCCGTCGTACGAGCCGACCTATGCCGGCGCACTGTCGTTCATGCGGCGCAAGTACACGAAGGATGTGAAAGGCGCGGACGCGGTGGTGTGGGGTATCCCTTTCGACGCCGCCGTCACCAACCGGCCGGGCGCCCGCTTCGGGCCTCAGGCGATTCGCCGCGCCTCGGCGATCCTCGACAATGACCCGCAATATCCGTTTTCGCGCGAGCTGTTCGAACACCTCGCGGTGGTCGACTATGGCGATTGCCTGCTGGACTCGGGCAATCATCAGAAGACGCCGGGCACCATCGAGCGCGAAGCGGCCAAGATCCTGAAATCGGGTGCGTTCCTGCTGACGCTGGGCGGCGACCATTTTGTCACCTGGCCGCTGCTCAAGGCGCATGCCGCGATTCACGGGCCGCTCGCCCTGGTGCAATTCGACGCCCATCAGGACACCTGGCCGGATGACGGCAAACGCATCGACCACGGCTCCTTCGTCGGGCGCGCCGTCAAGGAAGGCATCATCGACCCCGACCGTTCGATCCAGATCGGCATCCGCACCCATGCGCCGGATACATTCGGGATCAAGATCCTTTACGGCTACGAAATCGAGGAGATGCGGGCTTCCGACATCGCCTACGCCATCGTGGACCGCACCGGCGGCAAGAAGACCTATCTCACCTTCGACATCGACTGCCTCGACCCTGCCTATGCACCCGGCACCGGGACGCCGGTTGCTGGCGGACCGTCGTCGGCCAAGATCCTGTCGACGCTGCGCCAGCTCAATCAGATCGATATTGTCGGCGCCGACATCGTGGAGGTTGCACCGGCCTATGATCACGCCGATATAACGGCGATCGCAGGCTCGATGGTGGCGATGCAATATCTCGGCCTGCTGGCTGAACGGAAAGCCCGGCAGGAAGAGATGAACAACGGCAATCATCATGCCGCAACGAATCACGGTCACGGCATATAGCTTTGAAATCTCTTGGCATTTAGACGGAACGACAGGCAATGAAACCGAAAATCTTCATCGACGGCGAACACGGCACCACTGGTCTGCAGATCAGGGCGCTGCTTGCCGAACGCGGCGATCTGGAAATCATCTCCATTCCGACCGAACGTCGCAAGGAGACGGCCGCCCGCGCCGAATTCCTCAATGCCGCCGATGTCGCGATCCTGTGCCTGCCAGACGACGCCGCGAAAGAGAGCGTGTCGCTGATCAGCAACGACACCACCAAGGTCATCGACGCCTCGACCGCGCATCGTGTCGCCAAGGGCTGGGAATACGGCTTCGCCGAAATGGACAAAGCGCAAGCAAAGACCATCGCCTCGGCGAAGCGCGTCGCCAACCCGGGCTGCTGGCCGCAGGGGCCGATCGCCACTCTGCGTCCGCTGGTGGAGGCCGGGCTTTTGCCGGCGGATTTCCCGATCACCGTCAACGGCATTTCCGGCTATTCGGGCGGCGGCCGGCCGATGATCGAGGATTATGTCGCCAAGGGCGAGAATGCTTCGGAATTCCTGCCCTACGGGCTGACGCTCCAGCACAAGCACGTGCCGGAACTCAGGGCCTATGCCAAGCTCTCGCATGATCCGATCATGCAGCCGGCGGTCGGCAATTTCGCGCAAGGCATGATCACCGTGGTGCCGCTGCAACTCGGCGGTTTAGACCGTGTGCCGACCGGCGCCGATTTGCACGCAGCGATCGCCGACCATTTCGCCGGCATCAAGGACGGCGTGGTCGAGGTGGCGCCCTATGCGCATCTGGAACGCATGCCGGAGATCGACCCCGAGATTTACAACGGCACCAACAAGATGAAGGTCTATGTCTTCGCCAACGACAGCCGGGCACAGGCGCTGCTGCTGGCGGTCTATGACAATCTCGGCAAGGGCGCTTCGGGCGCCGCCGTGCAGAACATGGACCTGATGCTCGGCCTCTAATGGACCAGCCGATCTTCCCAACGCGCTGGCGTGTCAGCGCGCCTGAACTCATTGCCGAGACGTTCTCGAGCCGCATCTGGAAGGTGCTGCTCGCCGACGGCTCACCGGCGATCGTCAAGGCGTTGAAACCCTTCGACGATGTCGAAGACGAGCTACGCGGCGAGCACTATCTGGCCTGGCGGCGCGGCGAAGGCGCGGTGCGGCTGCTTGGCCGCGACGGTCACAGCATGCTGCTCGAATATGCCGGTGACAAATTGCTGTCGGATGTCCTCCATCGACAGGGAGACGATGCCGCGACCGGGATTGCCGCCGAGGTGATGGCAAGGCTGTTCTCACCGTCCAGGCATCCCTTCCCGCCTGACCTGCAGCCGCTTCGGGACCGGTTCGTCAGCCTGTTCAAAAAGGCCAGAGCCGATCGCGATGCCGGCGAAAACAGTCCCTATGTCGAGGCAGCAGATATCGCCGAGCGGCGTTTGTCCAATCCGCACGAGATCAAGCCGCTGCATGGCGATCTACACCACGAAAACATCCTGCATGGACCGCGCGGCTGGCTGGCCATTGATCCGAAAGGCGTTCTGGGCGACCCCGGATTCGACGCGGCGAACATGTTCTTCAACGCGCCCGGCCGTGACGAGCTTTGCAGCGATCCTGAGCGCATCGCCCACATGGCCGAGGTCTTCGCCGGGACACTGGGCCAGACGCCGGCGGCCATCCTGGATCACGCAATCGCCTGGGGCTGCCTGTCGTCATCATGGCATCATGAGGACAAAAACGAGCCAGATGAAACTCGTGAATTGTCGATCACCCTGGCGATCCGGGCGGTACGGAGAAGCTTCTGATGTGACGCGCCAAATGATGGAATTAACGATTTGTTCACCATGATTGGGTACTGATAGGTCCTGGCTTTCACAAAGGATTTGTCATGCTTGGTGCGATTTCGGCTTCCTCGCAGGCACAGCAGTATTCCGCACCCAGTTCATCCGACAACGCGGCTCAGGAAGCCGCGCTCGAAAAGCAGATCCAAGCCCTTAAGGATCAGGCCAAGGCAGCTCAGGATCAGGTTGATGCCGCCAAGCAGCAGCAGGATATCGCGGCACTGCAGGCGAAGCTTGATGCATTGAAGGCCGCTGACGCAGCCAAAGCCGCCGACAAGGCCGCAAAAGCGGATCAAGGCCAATCCACGCCATCCGCAGCCGCGCTGCGTCAGGCCGAATTCGACGGTGAGAAGACGACGCCGTCGAACGCCTTCTGGATGTGATCGGACAGAACTCAGCCCCTCGGAGAGATTTCAGCCGGCAACGGGTAAGCACCTTTGGTGCCGCGCCAATGCGCGGCGGCAAAGCCCAGCACGACCAGCGCAAAACCCTGGTGGGTCAGCGCCATATGCAGCGGTACATGCATCAGCAGCGTGCCGATGCCGATCGAGGCCTGCACCAGCACCAAAAGGAACAGCAAGGCCGCGCGGCGAGCATGCGTTGAGCCCGGCAACCGCCGACGTGTGGCAATCATATGCCAAAGCGCCACGGCAAACACCGTGTAGGCGCCGAGCCGGTGGATGAACTGCACCGTCTTCGGGCTCTCGAAGAAGTTGCGCCATGCCGGCTCGAGAATCAGCAGATCACTGGGGATCAACTTGCCATCCATCAACGGCCAGGTGTTGTAACTCAAACCGGCGTCCAGCCCGGCGACCAGGCCGCCAAGGTAAATCTGGATCAGTGCCAGAAGCACGATGAAGCCGGCCAACCGCTGAGTCGAGCGATCGGCGGCGGGTTCGGAGTGTGGCGCAAGGCCTCGCGCCACCACCATGGTTGCCGTGAAGATCAGTGCGGCCAGCGTCAGATGCGTTGCCAGCCTGTACTGGCTGACCGACACCCGGTCCACGAGGCCGGACGCCACCATCCACCAGCCGATAGCGCCTTGCAGACCGCCAAGAAGCAGAATGCCGGCCAGCTTGGGCGCGAGGCCAGGCTCGATGCGGCGCGTCGCCCAGAAGAACAGCAGCGGCAAGGCGAAGACCATGCCGACGCTGCGGGCAAGGATGCGATGCGCCCATTCCCACCAGAAGATCGACTTGAAGGCCTCGATGCTCATGCCCTTGTTGAGCTCGGCATATTGCGGAATCTGCTGGTAGCGCAGGAATTCCTCCTGCCACTCGGCGTCGTTCAATGGCGGCACGACCCCATGGATCGGCTGCCATTGCGTGATCGACAGGCCGGAATCGGTAAGCCTGGTGGCGCCGCCGACCAGCACCAGCGCAAACAGCACCAGAAGCACCACATAGAGCCAGCCGCGCAGCAGCGCCCGGTTGTGCAGGTCGCGGTCGCGGTCCACGAAAGGCGCGGCAACTGAGATGGCAGCCATGGTGTTTTTCCGGCAGGTTGAGTTCGCGGATTGGTGAACCATCGCAATCCGGCTGGCAAGACCAGCCGGCGCGGCACGCCGTCGCGCCGCTTCAGGCGGGTTGCACGCATCTTCCGTTCGGCCTAATCGATAGCAATCAACGAGACCGCCCGCATATGCACACACGCGTCAAGAAACTGATCGGAGCCTTCCTGCTGGTGGCGCTGGTGATCGTCTATGCGCTGATCGCATCGATTTTCGCCGTGGCCCGGCTGTCGGAGTCCGGCCCTTTCGTACAATTCAGCTTTTTTCTGCTCAGCGGCCTGCTGTGGGTGCTGCCGGCGATGGGCATCATCAAATGGCTGATGCTGGAGCCACGGCCCAAGCGCTGAGCCTTCCGCCGCCAGTCCTCGTTTTCGCCAGCCCGGTGCCGGGCTCACAAACGCGATTGTGATTTCGGGGAGCGGCAAACAAGAGACTATTGGTTGTGAAGGCGATGTCCGGCTGCCGCCGTCAACAGGCGTTTGATGGCATGGAACGTCCGCCCCACCGAGGCAGGCATGCTGAACGGAATTCTCCCCAGACTGGTCTTGGCTGTTGCGCTGCTCAGTGCAACATTCGCCGCGGCTGAAACCATCAATGTTTCCGACGACCATGGCGGCAGCGTTGCCGCATATAGCCAACGATGGCAGGCCAACGCAAAGCGCGGTGTCGATGTACGCATCGTCGGCAAATGTCAGTCGGCGTGCACTGTTCTGCTCGGCTACATTCCACGCAGCCGGATCTGTGTCACGCCGGCGGCGAGTTTCGGTTTCCATACCGCGCATCGCACTGATATGACCGCCCTGCTGTGGCGCGCCTACGCATCCGATATCAAAGGGTGGATCAATGCACATGGCGGCCTCACACCCGACTTCAAGTGGATGAGCGCACCGGATACCTATCGGTATTTCCATAAATGCTGACAGAGCCGCGCTTTGTCGCGGGTAGTCAGACCGTGACGAGCATCTTGCCGGCATTGGCCAGCGGCGTCGTCACGCCAGACAGCATCGTGCGGATGTGAGCAAGGCTCTGATAGCGGCCGTTGACCGAAATGCGTGGCAGGGCGTGCAGGAAGCCCGCATGTTCGGCGCGCAGGACGCCGTGGCGCGTCGTCACCGCCGAGATATAGCCGGCATCACGGGCAAATCCCACCTCGCGGCAGCCCACGGCGCTGGCATAGCCATAGGGATAGGCGAGATGGCGCGGTTCCTCACCGAGTTCGGCTTGCAGCATCCGCCTGACGTCGCCGATCTCATGGCGTGCATCTGCCTCGGAAAGGCGCTTCAGATTGCTGTGATTGATCGTATGCGCACCGATCGTCACCAGGGGGTGCGCGGCGATGCTTCGGATTTGGCTCCAATTCATCAGCGTTGCGACGCGGGGGGCGTCCGCGTCAACGCCATTCGCACGCGCGAGTTCGCGCAGCACAGTGCGCAGGTCTTTCTCGGGGACCTCGGTGGTAAGATAGGCATGCAGACGTGCGATCGCCTGAAGCTTCCTGGCCGGAGTCGAGCAGTCGATCGCCTCAGGGCCTGCGGGCGTGGTCAGTGTCAGTCGGCCACTGGCGTTGACAATGTCCTCGACCACATCCCACCACAGATCGGCGGTACCATTGATCAGGCCGGGCGCGACATAGATGGTGATCGGCGCATCATGCTTCTCAAGCACCGGCAGCGCCTCGGTCATGTTGTCACGATAGGCATCGTCGGCGGTGATCGTCGCGAACTGGCCGCCCTTGCCACCCGCCTTGATGCGTTCTACCGCCTCGTCCATTGAGACGAATGCATAGCCCTGCGCCTTCATGTCGGCGATGACGGCGTCAAGAAATTCAGGAGCGATATTGAGATGCCGGTTGACGCTATCAGGCTTTTCCGGCGTCGCGGTCACGCGATGCAGCATCAGGATTGCGCCGATGCCGCCAATGAACGGCTTGGCCAGCGGTGCAAGGCCGGTATAGCGGGCGACATTCAGCGCCAGTTTCCGGATTGCCTCGCCTCCGTCGATCATTCATTCACCTTTTGCGCCTAGGCTAATGCAAGCACCTAATGCCTACGCGAACCCCCAAATTGCGATCAATACGCCCTAAGGATTGAGGTATGGTTGACGCCGCTGCGTCATTTGACGGCATTCGGCTCGCGGCCACCGAAGCATCGTCGCGCGCACTGCCGCGAGATCAGGCCGGGCTGTCGATATCCGTCGTTTCCGCTGCTGGCCTTCCGGCCTATGCCGAGTTCTGCCGCACGGCCTTGTTTGCCCCGGCGCAGAGTGCTGCCTGGATCTTGAACTGGGCAACACAGGTGCGGCCGGATGTGGTCCTGGCGATGCTGAGCGTCGATGACATGCCGGTGTTTTCATTGGCACTGGAGGTAACCCAGAGCGGGCCTTTCCGAATCGCGCGCTTCATGAGCGATCGCCATGCCAATGGCAATTTCGCCGCCGCGGACGCTGACTGGCTGGCCAAAGCGGATATGCCGGCTATCCGGTCGGTGCTGAGCGCAATCGCCAAGGCGCGCCCGGATATCGATCTTGTGGCGCTGGAGCGGCTGCTTCCCGACCTCGATGGCATCGCCAATCCGCTGGCATTGCTTCCTCACTTCGCCAGCCCCAACCTGTCATTGGCCGTCGATCTGATCGGCGGCTTCGATGCGCTGCTCTCCCGCGCCAGCGGCAAACGCAAGCGCAAGAAGCACCGTTCACAGACGCGCAAGTTCGAGGTTGTCGGCAGCCACCGACGCATCGCGGCCGGCACGATGGACGAGGTGAACAGGCTTCTCGATGCCTTTTTCGAGATGAAGGAATTCCGCTTCCGTAAAATGGGCATCGCCAATGTCTTCGGCGACGATCAAGTACGCGCGTTCTTTCGCGTGCTGTTCACCGAAGCCCTAGCGGAGGACAAGCCGTCCTTCATGCTGCACGGGCTCGAGGTCGCCGGCAAGCTCCGAGCCATCACCGGATCAAGCCGCTGTGGCAAGCGCCTCATCTGCGAATTCGGCGCCATCGCCGAGGACGATCTCGGCCACACCAGCCCAGGCGATTTCCTGTTCTTCGACAACATCCTGGAAGCCTGTGAAACCGGCTTTGAAGTCTATGATTTCTCCGTCGGCGACGAGCCCTACAAACGGCTATGGTGCGACATCGAAACACAGCATTTCGAGGTTCTGGTTCCGCTGACCCTCAAGGGACGCATGCTCGCGCTGGGACTTCGGCAAGCGGCGCGTCTGAAAGCCTTCATCAAGAACAGCCCCCTCATCTGGAAGCTGACAAAGATGCTGCGCCGCAAGGCGGCTGGCCAGCGCTCGGCGGCTCCCGCCGAGGACGACAATTAGAACCGAGCCGTATCCAATAGAACCGGATAGAAATCAGGGCGGTGTTCGGTCGTTCCGCCTCAGGCAGCCGAGCGATGCCCAGGTGCTGGTGCGCCAGGCGTCTCGTAGCCGACCGGCGTCACCAATGTCACGTCCGGGTAGCCATTCTCGATCAGCTTGACCGCGGCCTGCGCCACCTCTTCGTCGGGTTCCAGCATGGAAAGGAAGACCTCCGTGGCATCGCCAACCAGGCGGCCGATGCCTTGTGCGTCGGCAGGTCCGCATTCCACCACCACCAGATCGTAGGCCGTGGTCAACGACTGCATGATAATAGGCAGGCGGTCGGCGGCACGCATGGCACGGACCGGGTCGGCGGTGCCGACCGGGATGACGTGGCAGTCCGAATAGAGATCGGCATGGATCACATCGCTGAACTGCGCTTCGGAGGCCAGCAGATTGGTGATGCCGGGAAACAGGCCACTGTCCAGCATCGGCCGTGAGGCGGCGCCCGAAGCCGTCAGGTCAAGCAACAGCACGCGCAGTCCGGCGTCCGAGGCTTCGCGTGCCACCAGGACCGCCGACGCGGCTGCGTCATCGCCTTCAGGCGAAACGAAGATGGCACGGGCCGCGCCGCTGGCGATCACCTTTTCCGCAGCCTTCTCAATGTCGATTTCACCGAGCGTGGGACGCGCCGGTTCGGCCTTGGCGGCTGTTTGCACCGGCTCCGCGGCATCCGGCATCACGGCTGTATCAAGCGTCTTTGCCGCGTAGGGCATTGGGGCAGCATAGGGCGTTGGCGCTGGATTTGACGTGGCAGCCGTATATGGCACGGCGGCAGCGGCATAGCGTTCGGCTGCGCCATAGGGGTCAACGGCCACATATGGCTCGGGCTGGGTTTCGGACGGATGTCCTGCCACTTCGTGGAATGCAGCCGGCTCTTGTGAGGCAGCGGGCTCCTGATGGACAGCTGGCATTGCCACCTCATCGATCCGCTCGAAGCGGGCACCGGTGGCCGGCCGCATGGCACGGCCCGAGAACAGCTCCCTCAGAAGCGTTGCAATCGCCATGATCAGCAGCGATGCGACGAAGGCGGCGCCAACAATCGGCATGATCTTCGGGAAGTATGGCTCGGATGGCTCCTGCGCCCAGGAAAATACCCGGGCATCCACCGGCACATATTTGCGGTCGTTGCGCGAAGACGCCGCCAGGTAGTTGGCCTGGTATGTCTCTAGCTGCTGTCGCTTGGCGTTCGCCTCGCGCTGCAGCGCATCCAGCTCAACCTGTTGTTCGCCAGCGCGTGCCGATTCGGCCTTCAGCGTGTTGACGTCGGCGATAAGCTGGTTCTCGCGAGCCTGGGCGGTTTGCGCCTGGGTCACCAGCCCCTTCATGACCTTTTGCGCTTCGTTGCGGATCTGGCTGTCGAGATCGGCAAGCTGCGACTTCAACGCCCGAATGCGCGGATGATTGTCGAGCAGCGTCGTCGACAGATCGGCAATGTTGGCCTTGAGCTCAACCTGCCGCTCGCGCAGGCGCTGGATCAGATCGGAAGAAAGCACTTCAGGCACGGCATCGAGCGAGCCGCCATTCTGCAGCGCCTTGCGCACGCTGTCGGCTGTGGCTTCCGCCGCCGCGCGATTGGCGCGGACCCGCGACAGTTCCGTCGACAATTCGGACAGCTGCTGGGTGGCCAGCACCGAATTGTTGCCGCCCATCAACAGGTCGGACTGCGAGCGGAAGGCCGCAACCTTTGCTTCCGCGTCCTTCACCTGCTTCTGCAGGTTAGCAACCTCCGGCCCGAGAAAGGCCGTGGCGGCGGAATTCGAATCGATCTTCGCGGCCCCCTGGGCCGCGATATAGGCTTCGGCTATGGCATTGGGGATGCTGGCGGCGAGTTTGGGATCCTGAGAGGAAAACTCGATGGCGATGACGCGGGATTTTTCGACGCTGTAGACATTCAGTTTCTCACGCATCTTTTTCAGCACGCGTTCGTCCGCCGGGATTTCCTGGGGGTCGCTTTTGAGGCCGGCGATAACGAGGAGCCGGCTGAGCGCCGACATGTTGGCGGCCTCGTCGAATTCAGGCAAGCGCGACAGATTGAGCTTCAATGCCACCTGCTTCAGGATATCGCTTGAAGAGATGACCTGGACCTGACTGGCCACCCCTTCTTCGTCAAGGATCGGCTTGTCGTTGTCGTTGGCGCCATTGGGACGCGTGTAGGCGGATTCGCCCGTTTCGATCACAAGCCGCGTCTCGGCCTTGTAGTGCGGCTTGGCGAGCCAGGCCAACGCGAAGGCAAGACCGGTGACAACCAGCGCGACAACGAGAATGCGCAGCCAGTTCCGCGCCAGGCTGGCAAAGAGCTGCCTGAGATCAACGTCGACATCTGCGGCCGCGGATTGAACGGACATACATCCCTACTCCGATACTGGATCAGGAAACACCGTAAACAACTATGGTAACTCAGCCGTTAAGATCACGGTAGGTTTTCGTTAGGATTTACTGACAGGAAGCAAACAAGAAGCCCAAATTGACAAAAACTCTTGTCGGCGACCTCCGGAACGACCGCTCCCTTTACCGGCCATTAACCCTAACAGGATGATAACGGACCCCGATCCTTAAAGTTTGCCGCAGCGCAAAAGCGGCCAGTCGAAGGTACCTGTCCGGTCATGAAAAGCACTGCTCCCCTCCTCCGCGCGCTGCTTGCCGTATCGATGCTTGCCGGCTGCTCCAGCTACCGGCCAACCCCGGCCGCCTTCCATGAGGTGCTCGACCAGCCTTACCGTCTCGGCGCCGGCGACCGCATCCGCGTTACGGTGTTCGAGCAGGAAGGCCTGACCAATACCTATAGTGTCGACCAGTCCGGCTATCTTTCCTTCCCGCTTGTCGGCGCCGTGCCGGCGCGCGGCCACACCGCCCAGCAAATGGAAAAGGAAATCGCTGACAAGCTGAGAAAAGGCTACTTGCGCGATCCAGATGTGTCGGTCGAAATCGATCGATACCGGCCAATCTTCGTCATGGGCGAAGTCGGCGCGGCCGGCCAATATTCCTATGTGCCGGGCCTTACGGTCCAGAAGGCCGTTGCGATTGCCGGCGGCTTCTCGGCCCGAGCGAACCAGGAGAGCGTCGACATCACCCGCGACATCAACGGCAAGGTGATGACCGGCCGGGTGGTCACCTCCGACCCGCTGCTGCCTGGCGATACTGTCTACGTTCGCGAACGTCTGTTCTGACGAACACCACGTGGCCGACAAGCTCAGGATCGTTCACTGCTTTCGCTCACCCGTCGGAGGAATCTTCCGGCACGTGCGCGACCTGACCGCGGCGCAAGTCGCGGCGGGCCATTCCATCGGCATTGTCTGCGATTCGCGCACCGGCGGCGACTTCGAGGAACATCTGTTCGAGCAGATGAAAGACAGCCTCGCGCTCGGCATTCATCGCACACCCATGCAGCGCCATGTCGGCCCGGGCGACCTCGCCTCGGCCTGGCGCACCTACAGGATCATCAAGGAATTGCGGCCGGACGTAATTCATGGACATGGCGCCAAGGGTGGCGCCTATGCCCGTCTGTTCGGCTCATTGTTGCGGGTATCAAGGTCTCGCGTAGCCCGCTTTTATTCGCCGCACGGCGGCTCCCTTCACTATGACGAGAACACCGCCACGGGAAAGATGTTCTTCGGGCTTGAGCGCTTCATGGCCCGCTTCACCGATTGCCTGCTGTTTGTCTCCGACTATGAACGACGAACGTATCGCAAGAAAGTCGGAGAGCCGCCAATCCCGAACACGCTGGTCTATAACGGCCTGCGCGCGGCCGAGTTCGAGCCGGTGTTGAGCAGGCCCGATGCAGCCGACCTGCTTTACATCGGCATGATGCGCGACCTCAAAGGGCCGGATATTTTCATCGATGCGCTGGCGCTTGCGGGCCCCCGCCTTGGCCGCGCGCTGAGCGCGGTGATGGTCGGCGATGGTGACGACCTGCCCCGCTACCATGCCCAGGTCAAGCGCCTGGGGCTCGATAGCCACGTCCGCTTCCTGGCGCCAATGCCGGCCAGGGAGGCTTTCGCACTGGCGGGGCTTGTCGTCGTTCCCTCGCGTGCCGAGGCCATGCCCTACATCGTTCTGGAAACGCTGGCTGCCGGAAAGCCGATGATCGCCACCGCTGTCGGCGGCATACCGGAGATTTTCGGAACCGGCTCCCCGGCCCTAATCTGGCCTGACCCACGCCAGCTCGCCGACAAGATGCGTGACGCCTTGGCCGGTCTCGATGCCTACAGCAAACTGATGCCTGACGCCATCGACCTCAAGGCACGCTTCGGCGCCGACGTGATGGCGGCCGAGATCGAGAAAGCCTATTTCTCCGCACTCAACAGATAGACGTTGAGGCGCCGGCATACGCGTGATTGCCAGCCAGCCCTGAGTTCAGCGCCGGCAGCCGGCCCACAAGCTTCCTGGAATTGCAACAATACGCCGATACGATGCCTGGGCAGACCGTTGCCAGGTCGTGATGTATTTCCAGTTGAGCTACCCTTTTTATTAGCTTTGAGCCAAGGCCGTTCCAAAACCATCCATTGCTTCAAGGGTTTTTTAGCTCTCTTTTGCTATTCACGTGAGGTAAGCTCGCGGATGGTTCCTATGAACGAGATCGACCCCCCGCACCGCTTTTCAATGGATGCGGTGCGCAAATTCGACGGCCCGGCCGATGGTGATGCGGCTGGTGGCATGAACGATGTTGCCCGTCAGGTCGCCTCGCAATATCGGCGCGATACGATGTCGCCGGTCATGGTCAGCGGCGTCCTACGCCTGGTCGAATTCTCGGTCCTGTTCCTGGCCGGCCTCGCCGCCTATTTCCATTATGTCGGCTTCTTCAACTACCTGGCATGGCAGTATCCGCTGACGATCGCCGCTGCGTCATTTCTAGCCGTTGTGCTGCTCGACGTCTCCGACTGCTACCAGGTTGTGTCGTTGATGCGTCCAATCGCCAATTTTGGCCGCATCTTCCTGTCGTGGGCCGGCGCGTTCGCCTTGATGGCTTTGACCGCCTTCATCATGAAGATGTCGCAAGACTATTCCAGGCTTTTGTTCGGCACCTGGTTCGTCCTCGGCTTCGTTGTGTTGTTCAGTCTCAGGCTGGTGATGTCGAAGCTGATACGGCGCTGGGCGCGTGACGGGCGCATGGAACGGCGCGCCGTCATCGTTGGCGGCGGCAAGGCGGCCGAGGATTTGATCCGCTCGGTTGAAAAGCAGCCTTACAATGACATCCGCATCTGCGGCATCTTCGATGATCGCGGCGACAAGCGCTCACCGCCGATCGTGGCCGGCTATCCCAAGCTTGGCACCATTTCAGCCCTGATCGAGTTCGCCCGCATTGCCCGCATCGACATGCTGATCGTGTCGCTGCCGCTGACCGCCGAGGCGCGCGTGCTGCAACTGTTGAAGAAGCTCTGGGTGCTGCCGGTCGACATTCGGCTTTCGGCGCACTCGAACGCGCTGCAATTCCGCCCGCGCTCTTATTCCTACATCGGCGCGGTGCCGTTGCTCGATATTTTCGACAAGCCGATCAACGACTGGGATTCGGTCGCCAAGCGCGCCTTCGACATCATCTTCAGCATCATCGGTATCGTCGTGTTCTCGCCGGTGATGCTGGCAACCGCGATCGCCATCAAGCTAGACAGCAAAGGACCGGTGCTGTTTCGCCAGAAGCGGCATGGGTTCAACAACGAGATCATCGAAGTCTATAAATTCCGCTCGATGTTCACCGACAAATCCGATCCGACAGCCAAGCAGACGGTGACCAAGAACGATCCGCGCGTTACCCGCGTCGGCCGCTTCATCCGCAAGACCTCGATCGACGAATTGCCGCAATTCTTCAACGCGCTGCTGGGTTCGCTGTCACTGGTCGGGCCACGGCCGCACGCGATTGCCGCCCAGTCGCACAACCTCCTCTACAACGAAGTCGTGGACGGCTATTTCGCCCGCCACAAGGTCAAGCCAGGTGTCACCGGCTGGGCGCAGATCAACGGTTGGCGCGGCGAGATGGACACCAATGAGAAGATCCGGATGCGGACGGAGTATGACCTCTACTACATCGAGAACTGGTCGCTGCTGTTCGACTTGCAAATCCTGTTCCTGACGCCGGTCCGGCTGCTCAACACGGAAAACGCCTATTGAGCGCGATTTCCCATGAGCTGCCGCGCGCGGCGGTCAACGCCAAGCTGATCGCGCTGATTTCATCAGGAGCGGTTTTCCTCGGTATATTCCTGTCCGGTTTCGTCATCAGCGAACCGGCGCCCTACGAGCTCTACATGGCCGGGCTCATTGCCGTGTGGGCACTCTTCGGCTTGCGGGTATCCCGCGCCGCCATGCCGCTGCTGGTGCTTCTGGTGACGATGAACATCGGCGGCATGATCTCGATGACGCAGATGTCGAACCTGGCGAACACGCCGCTCTATCTCGCGGTCTCCCTGTTTCTTGCTTTCACCGCCGTGTTCTTCGCTTCGGTGACAGCCGTACAGCCGAGCCTCTACCGCCTGATCTTCTTCGCCTATGTCGTTTCGGCGGTGATAACCTCGCTGCTCGGCATCGCCGGCTATTTCCATGCTTTCCCCGGCGCGGAAATGTTCACCAAATATGATCGCGCCGCCGGTGCTTTCCAGGACCCGAATGTGTTCGGGCCCTTCCTGGTTCTGCCCGGCATCTACTTGCTCTACCTGCTTTTGACCGGCCCCATCTCGCGCATGCCGCTGCTGGCGGTGCCGCTGCTGATCATCACGGCCGGGATCTTCTTCTCTTTCTCGCGCGGCGCCTGGGGCATGTTCGCTGTCTCGGCGGTCCTGCTCACCGGATGCCTGTTCCTGCAAAGCGCCAGCGGCATGTTCCGGCTGCGCGTGGTGGTGATGACGATCGCGGCGTTGTCGCTGCTGGCCATCGCCATCCTCGTCATCCTGCAACTGCCCGGCGTGTCGGAGATGTTTTCCAACCGTGCGCATCTCGAACAAAGCTACGACACCGCACGCCTTGGCCGCTTCGCGCGCTATTCGATCGGCTTCCAGATGGCGATGGAACACCCGTTCGGCATCGGCCCGCTCGTGTTTGGCACGATTTTCGGCGAAGACACCCACGACATCTGGCTGAAGACGCTGATGGACTATGGCTGGCTTGGCTTCGTATCGTTCCTGACACTCACCTTGTGGACGATATCAGCCGGGTTCCGCATCCTTTTGCGCGATCGACCGTGGCAGCCTTATCTTCTGTGTGCCTATGTCGCCTTCATCGGCAATATCGGGCTCGGCACCTTCATCGACATCGACCACTGGCGCCACGTCTATCTGCTGCTCGGACTGATCTGGGGTGCGATCGCGCTGGAATACCGTCATCAACGGCAGTTACGGCCTGTGCTCACCGAAGCGAGCGGTTAACACGATCCACGATCTGATTGATGTGGCCGAACTTGCGGCCAATGCGGACTCGGGGGAAGTCCTGCTTCGAATTGGTCGGAGTGGCCGGATTCGAACCGACGACCCCTTGACCCCCAGTCTTATAATACCTGTTTTATAGCCATTCCTAGCGTTGCACAATATTGCCAAGAACCGCAGAATTGCAACGATGTGCAACATAGGCCCGCTTGACTTTATTCCTTCCCACTCCAATATGCTGGCTACAATGTGGCTATAAAACGGGATGGGGCGGGTATGAAGATTACGGCGGACAAGGTGGCCGAGATCATGGATGAGGCCCTACTGAACAAACAAAAGTTCTATTGGGACGACGATCTAACCGGCTTCGGTTTTTATCGAATGCCGTCTGGTGTCGGCACCTGGTTTGCGGAGTTCCGGCCGGTATCTGGCGGTAGCAAGCGCCGGCTGAAGCTCGGCCGCGTAGGCACCTTGAAGGCGAATGAAGCGCGTGAGGCGGCGCGCAAGGCTATCGCCAACGCGGCGCTAGGCAATGATCTCGCAAAGAACCGCTCGGATGAGCGCGCCAGCAGCACGGTCAAAGAACTTGTTGAAGCCTACATCGCCGGCAAGAAGATGAAGGAATCCAGCCGCGCCTTTTACAAGACAACGCTGAAGACGCAGATCGAGCCTTTCCTGGGATCCGTGAAGGCAATTGCCGTACTCCGCACCGACGTCCAGCGAGCACACGACAAGATGTCAAAGAGGGCTCGCTACAGCGCCAACCGTGCAATGGCGCTGCTATCGGCCGCCTACGTATGGGGTGCAAAGCGCGGGTACATGCCAGAGGGCATGAATCCTGCCGCCAGGATCGACCGCAACAAGGAAGAGGCACGCGAACGCTACCTTACCGACGACGAGATGGCGCGCCTTGGTGATGCACTTCGCGAAGCTGAAACAGTCGGCATTCCGCACAGGGCGTCCGATAGCAAGCACGCACCCAAAGAGAAAAACCGCACCGTCTACGGCCCGCACGTGACGGGCGCTATCCGTCTTTTAATGCTTACGGGCTGCCGCCTACGCGAAATCCTCAATCTGCGTTGGACCGAATATGATGAAAAGCGGGGGCTGTTGCTCCTTCCCGACAGCAAGACAGGTCGAAAAACAGTGGTTCTATCCGCCGCCGCACAAGCCGAATTGGACAGCCTGCCTCGCGTCGGCAAATATGTTGTCGCTGGCCAATCTGCCGCCACCGAGGACGAGAAGCCGCGCACCGATTTAAAGAAGCCATGGGCCGCGATTGCGGGCCGGGCCGGGCTTGCTGATGTGCATCTGCACGACCTTCGGCATACCTTCGCGAGCGTTGGCGCAGGTGACGGCATGTCGTTGTTGACCATCGGCAAGCTACTAGGTCATGCGGACGCCGCCACGACACAACGTTACGCTCATCTCCATGTTGACCCAACACGCGCAGCGGCGAATGCTATCGCCGATAAGATCGCCGTCGCGATCGGAGGCAGGTAATGGCAGACGATCCAGAGGACTATCTACCGGCATGGGTCGAGGTTCTTGGCCGCCCCCCCATTCAGATCGGGCCACAGACCCTTCCGGAAGATATTCTGCCCGAGGTGGCAGAACGATTAGAGGCTCTTCTATCATCCCGTAACGGATTAAAGCCAACCATCGAAGGGTGGCGACAGTTGGCTATCGAACTCGCTCTTGAGTACGAACCGGCATTTCAGATCGAGACGCCGGTGGATCGCAACGGGAGGAGCGGCATCGGAGGGCGACCATCAGGTTGGAGCAACTGGTCGCAGCGCTCGTTGATGAAGCAGGAGCTTCGCAACAGCCCTGGCATTAGCAACCGCGAAGCCGCGCGAAGAGTTTCCAAACGTACCGGGCACAAGGAGGGCAGTTTAAAAAATGTGCTTTCAATACCCGCCTCGCCGCCCGATGCCATGCGTGTACTGCCATACAAAATCATCGCTACGCGAGCCACGGAAAAAGCGGCTCGCGAACTGTCACAAGAATGACCTTCTCTTAATGTGACATAGTACCCTCTATCTACCTCCTGCAACAACATGCACGGAGGTAAACGCATGGCAAACATTCGCGTACGGCAGGCAGCGCAATACGTCGGATTGTCAAAATCGCTTCTCGACAAACTTCGGTGCTGGGGGCAAGGCCCCACCTTCATCAAGCTCGGCAGTTCTGTAATTTACCGCACCGAAGACCTCGACACTTGGCTTGCCGCAAATCGGCGAAGCGCCAACGATAACTCTCCTGCGAGGGCGGCAGCGGCCTAACCAAATCCAGCCCGCAATCGCGGCCGATCCACGCCGCCTAGCGCATCCAACAGCACCGGATCCAACCGGCTCACTTCACCTGACCCCTGAAATAGGACCAATCAATTGAGAGTATTATCAATTCGACCCGAGCCACCCGGCCTCGGCAACGTGATTGCGCGCGCCGATATCGAAATCAGCGACGACATCAAAGTGTTTAACCTGAAAATCTCGAAGCGACCTGACGGCAACTACGCCGTTTTCGGTCCCAATGCCCTCGGTGGCCGCGTCGTGACCTTCAGCCGCACACTTGTCAACGAAATCGCAGAGGCGGCCGTGGCCGCGCTCAAGGAGCCAATGCCGCATGACCGCACCATCCGCTAACACCTGTCACTACAAAGTAGACGATCGGGTCGAACATCCCGAGTTGGGGCACGGGACGGTGATCAAGGTGGTCGGCGCGGGCGGCCATGTCCGTTTCGACAAGCACGGCAAAGCCGGACATGGAGTTGCCTTCGCGGTGATGGACTACCTGTCGCCGTCAGACGCTCCTGTGGCGGCGCCGATAGCCAACAACGATAACAACCCAGATCCTGTCGACCCGTGGGCAGAAGCTACCAGCCCAAGCCTTCCCTTGGGCGTGCTTCCACCGATCATCGATGCGTTTGCACGAAGCCGCGCAGATCAGATGGGTGCTGATGCGGGAGGGCTAGCAATGGCGGCTATGACAGTCTGCGCAGCAGCCATCCCCGACAGCATCACACTGAAGGTCAAGCGACACGAGACCTGGCAAGAGTCCGCCCGCATCTGGACGGTAGCGGTAGGCGAACCGTCAACGCGCAAATCTCCGATAATCAGCGCCGCGTCCGCTCCTCTTCGCAAAATCGAGGCGATATTGCAGGCAGACCACCGCGATGCCATGCGGGCATGGAACGCGCTTCCCAAGGATACGAAGAAAGACACGCCGCAGCCCATAGCCAAGCGCGTAATTGCCGAGGATGCGTCGACTGAAAAGGTAGCCGAGATTCTGTCGAACAACGAGGCAGGAATCGCACTCATTGATGATGAGTTGTCAGGTTTCTTCGCTCGCATGGAGAAGTATGCGGGCGCGAAAGGAGCAGGTGCAGACCGAGCCTTTTGGCTGAAGTCCTTTGGTGGCGTTCCTTATAGCGTCGACAGGATCGGCCGCGGCTCGATCTGGGTGCCGAACGTATCGATCTCATTGCTCGGCGGTATCCAGCCCGACCCGCTGCGGCAGATCGCTGACAGCATGTCCGACGACGGCCTACTGCAGCGTATCTTCCCGATCATGCTCGCCCCTACCGGTGAAGATAGGGACGAGCCAGCATCGTTGGACAATGCGGTGTACGGCAAGCTGGTGGAAGATTTGTACGCACTGCGCTCGCGCTTCCTGGCTGGAGCTTGCCTGAAATTTGATGACGAGGCACAGGCTTTTAGAAGTGACCTCGCCGCCGAACACCGGGAGATTGAGCGGCGTTGGCAGTCCGTCAACAAGCGTGTGGCTACCCATGTTGGAAAGTTCGATGGCCTGTTCGCACGATTGGCGCTCTTGATCCACTTGATTGAAAACGCCACAGGAGACCTTCCGCGCGAAGTAAGTCTCGACACTGCCCAGCGTGCGCGCACGCTGTTGCATGACTACCTGCTTCCCCATGCAATCGCGCTGCACGTCAATGTGCTCGGCGCTACTGACGTGCACGATCTGCTGACCGAGGCAGCCGGATCCATCCTCACCAATGCGAACCTCGCCACTGAGGTCTCGTCGCGATCATTGGTCCGGCACGGGACACGGCGAATACGCCAGGCCGCTTCATGGGAGGTCGACAGAGTGCTCGGGCGCCTTGACGGATACGCATGGATCGACCCGAGGCCTTTAATACGAAACGAAACAACGCAGCACTACAACGTCAACCCGCGCGTTCACCTGAAGTTCGCCGGTCAAGCAGCTACAATCGCCAAAGAACGCGCCGCAGTTCGTGAGTTGATCCGCGGCACTCTTGCCTAAGCTAACCTACTTGTCACCACTCGCGCATTGCGCACTATACACATAGTCAAAATCTCTCTTTTTTACTATCCAATGGGTACTTCGCCAAAGCGTGTGGCGCGCAAGGTGCAAGTGGTGACAAATAAACCAGCCCATTCCGGGCACCACGCAATCGAGGAGAACACCCAATGAAAGAACACCACAGTGACCAACGCCACCAACATGCCGATAGAACCATTCGACGGTGAATACATGACTAGGATGATGAACGCCGCCCCTCGATGGTCGCCATGCCGAGTCATCGGAGTCACCACAGAATCCGCAACCGCACAGGCGGGCTTCGTCATCCTGATCGAGCAGGAAGACGGCACGATTTACGTCAGCCAGGTTGATTTCTACTAGCAAGATGATGGGCGCGCCAACGCAAACACCTGATAGCGCTCGACCGTGATACTGCAGGGAAAATGATTAACAGGTTGTAACTGCCGCCTATATGTCCCCGTTTGCGGCCCATGTGACACACAATATGTGGTGCCATAGAAGCCGCTCGAACGAACCCTTGACGGTGCAAAACGAGCCGCCTTTTATAGTCCATACAGCGGAAACACGTCGCAGGGCGCTATACGTAGACAGGAGGGACACTTTCAATGCGCATCGAGCGTCGCCGACTGGAATAAATTGCCAGTTGGCACTATATCTAGTGTTTTCAGGTGGGCACGACTCTAGATAGTGTCGCGGGATGCGGCCATCACGCCGGCAATGCCGGCAACACGTTGAGTGGCCGCGCGGGAACCGCTGCCTACACATGGGGAACTTCCTAATATGGCACATACCGATAAGCCGGAACCCTCCGGCACGACAATGCTGCGCGTTGCAGGATGCGGTTACGTGAATGCGCTTTCTGCTTCACGGCTCGGACTGCGCGGCGAAGAGGCGTATGAGATCATCTCTGAACCGGAAACCGTCATCGCCACCAAGCCGCGGAAGAAACCGGCTTCAAGGCCCGGCAACGATGATTCCGTCTATGACATTGCAGAATCGGCGCGCGAGCTATCAGGTGTCGTAGACGATCAAGGCGATTGGACACCGCAGAACATCCGCGCACCTCGAGGCGCCATACATTTCCGCTATGGAAATGACGGGCCGGCCATATCGTGGCGCATGGACGCGCAAGCGGCACGCATGGCGTCAAACCGTTTCAGTGGCCAGGCTGCCAATGATAACATCGATTGGCCGTTAGCGAAGCTTCTGAAGGCAGAGGGCAACGATCACTGCCTGCGTCTTGCTGAACGCTACCGCGACGTGTGGAACGTCGCCAACATGCCCCATGATCTCGTCGGGCGCGATCTGGCGGATAACGTTTACCTGATGGCTGACGTTCGGCTGGATGAGTCCACTGGTGAGCTTACCGACAAAGGCCCTAAGAAAATTATGGGCAAGAAGGCACGGCTGGACGAGCCGGCGAAGCGCTCAGTCGTAGCCGATCCCGACAAGACGAAAAAACGCGCTAAGCCGATTGCGAAGATATGGCAGGGCGATTGGGCATTGATCCATCACCTTGACTGCGCTCGCGAGCTTTCCGCCCTGCAAACATCTCTTGGTTTCCTGCGCGAGGGCTTTGAGGCTGCGGTTGTGTTCGGAGACACGTTGGAGAAGATCGGCCGCGGGCACGGTGTAGGAAACCAAGCCGGGGCGAAGGGTGCCGGCCGCGCGCTGGTGATGCTCGGAATGCAAGCTGTTGACGAGTTATGGCAGAAGCCGGCCCGCAACCACGCTCCCCGGCTGGTCGTCGTTGACAGATGGCAAACCGGCATGCCGGTCCCTGCCGGGTATTATCGGTCCTTCATGTACCCGGACGCGATCCTTAAGCGCGCCGCTTAGAGGGTATACCCAATCCGGAATCCCACAGGGTAAGGTGGAGAGATACAGTACAGGGGCAGCTTCGGCTGCCCTTTTCGTTTCAGGGTTAGACCCTGACGCTGGACGCACCCAAGGGCAGCATCCAGCGACAATTTACGCCGTCCCCATGCGGCGCAGCGCCCGTCCGTTCCCAAACTGGGCGGGCGCATCTATTCCGTCATTGATCAAGAGATCAGACGGTTTTTAGCCCGGCCTTTGCGCCGGGTTTTCTTTTACCCACCACACACGCGAATTTCCAACATCAAGGAACAAACATGAAATCTACCAAGGAGGCCGTCGAGGCGCTTGTGCGCTGCGTCGGCTATGATCCCGGCCGCACTTCTGCTGTTGCCCGTGTACTAACCGACGCCTCCGTGCTGCCTGCCGGCGGCCCAGGCCGATCGCCCGAACTCACCCCGCAAGACGTTGCCACACTTATGCTAGGCGTGGCCTTGGACGTGCCCCTGCGAGCCGTTGCCGACACCGTGCGGCAGTATCGTGCCCTGCGCCGCGAAGGCGTGCCAGAAGGCGCGCCTGAGGCCATCAGCAACACTGCAGGCGAAGAACTGGACATCCTCGCCGAGATTGCTGCCACGGGCTCGCTAGAGGCCAAGGCGCGGGCGGCTAAGACCATCATGACGGTTGTAAACAACTGGTCGGAAATCACCCTGGTCGATCGCATCGACACCCGCCGTTTTAGTTCCGGCGAGCCTGGCCGCTGGCAAGCTTACGGCCATCGCAAGTCGGTGGAAATCAACGGCAGCGCCTTCCTTGCCGCCATCAATGACGTTTTTTTGGAGAAGAAGTAGATGCCGAAAAACACTGAAGCTTTCGAAGTCCCTAGCCTTGCTGAAGTAGACCCGGAATACGCTCGCCTCGATGCCCAATTTCACGACCTCAACAGCCAAAAGGCCGCAACCGATCGCGAATTTGCTGTCCTGCGCGAAGAGCTTGCCGGCACGCGCGGTCCTGTCCTTTCTGACAGTGTGGCCGCGTTGGTCGGTGAAGCACCGTCATCCCTGACCGGCAAGCGCCAGCGCGCCGCGGAACTGAGCAAGCTTTCGAGCGACCTGGCAACCGCAATCGACCTTGTCGGCAAGCGACTTCGCGAGCGTCGCGACCTTGCCAAGCGCCCACTGATCGCGGCTGTTCGAGAAGAGTACGCGAGCCGCGCTGCAGCGGCGGCAACCGCGCTGGAGGCTGCGCTGGAGCCGTTGCGCGCCATCGAGGAACTCCAGCGCGATTTCGACGCGAACGATATTGCGGGTTCATTTGAATGGCCGCAAAGCAATATCTCGCATTTCGCAGTTCAGTTCATAGAAGGCAACGTTCGTAAGGGAATTGCATAATGGCTGAGCATCGTGAAATCGAACGGGCCACGAGCGATGGTCGCCGCAGTCCAGCAGAGCGAATGATTAAGCTCCCCGGCGAAACGAGGCATGCAAAGCGCGGCAAAACGGCGAAGGAAATCGCGCGCCAGATAGCCATCGACAAGATCGACAAGCAGATCAAGGTGCTGAAGGATGACGGCTGAGATTTCTGGGTATGCCCTTGAGTGGCAGGCGCCCGCAAATATCGCGGGCGTCTTTATTGAGCGCTTCGCGAGGGGCGCATTCGACAAATCCCTCATTGAGAATCCCGACGTCGTGTGCCTTTGGGCACATGATAGCTCCAAGCCACTCGGCCGCGTGGCCAACGGGTCGCTCAAGCTAATTTCGGACAGCATCGGCCTTCGATACGAACTGACACCAAACCCGGACTCCCCGATGGGGCAAGAGGCAATCGCCGCGGTCGGTCGCGGCGATGTTGGTCAGGTTAGCGTATCTTTTTTCTCGGAGGTCGAGCAGTGGGACGATACAGGGGACTTGCCGCAGCGGCTCATCACGCAAGCCGGCCTGGTGGAAATAAGCCTGCTGGTTTGGGGTGCTTACGGGAAAGCTACCTCGGCCACGCTCTACTCGCGCCAGTCGAATGCGAACGACAACGCCACAAACGCCCGCCGCCGCCTGCTGGACAAGATCGAAGCGGCGCATCGGTTGCGGGGGATTCGGTAGAGTCCTCACTTCCTCACTGAAGTTGTCATGGTATGCTGTCGCTGCTGTATAGAGGCAACGGCGGCGGGGAAGCGTGGAAAAAGAAGACCATCTCGATAAAGAGACTTCAGTATCAGCTGAACTCACGCCGACTGGCGTTAAGGCCAGTGCCAAAAGTAGAGCGATTGCGGCATTTGACAGGCTTCTAGGAAATGTTTTCGAACGGTGGAACGCGCCTATGGAATCCAAGACCGCCGAGGCAAGAGCCGTATCGGCATCCCGTCTCAAAGTCATAGAGGCGGTCACCAAACTCGGCATAGAGCGCCTCGAACGCGATCCAGAAGCAGCAAACCGTGCACTGGAGAACCACCTCGGTAAGGTATTTGAACGTCAAGACAACAAAGATGCGGTTGTCGCTGCGGCTGTAGATGATCTAAGTCACCAGCCGCCCACCGATGATGAGGCCGTCTCTGGGGCGGAAGAGCTTCAGGACTCCTTCATGAACAGATTTGAGAGGTTCGCAGAGGAAGCAACCACCGAAGAGACCCGCCTCAAATGGGGGCGCGTATTGGCGTCGGAGATTCGCAAGCCGGGCACTTTTTCAGCGAAGGTCATGAGAGTAATAGATGAGATTGATCCTCAAACAGCGGGCCTTTTCGAGAAAGTATGTACATCCCGGTTGAGTAATGTCTTACCGAAGAGCTTGATTGGAGAATTAAGCTTCCCAGATATTATAAGCCTCACTGACGCCGGATTGCTTGTTGAGCCGGGGATCGGTGGCCAACTTAATCAATCTCAAGATGTTAAGGATGGCTCCGGCACAGAATTGTGGATGCAATCTTTTGGGAATCTTGCCATTGCCTATCCCAAAGACGGTACTTCGACGTTGGACGCAGAGGCTATCACATTCAATGACGGGAAACCTGCCATACGCGTCTATGTATTGACTAACGTAGGTCTTGCGATCTCATCAATATTGCCGGAGACCGAACTGAAGGCGTTGACTGAACTTGCTGCTAAAATGGGGGAAGCGATCGGAGATCCCTCAAAAATTCGCAAGTATAAAAGAACGGATGGCGATCAATTCGTTGCATTTTAATTACCGGCACAACAAGTAACCATCAAAATGCGCCGCCGCTTTCTCTCGTCTATCGAATAGACGACGTGTACCCATGATCAGGCTGCGGCGGATGCGCTCGGTCAGAGACCGTGGCGAGCACGAACAACGCAACAGCTAACGCGAGTGGCGCGAGCAGAAGAGCGGCGCAGATCGGATTAATCTTCCACATCCGATGACCATGTGCGCTGCAATTTAATCAAACCCGAAGAAACATCGTTAACGCTGCTCAATCGAGATGTGCAAGGATCAAACATGATATCAGACCGTTACAGTGACCATCATGACGCCCGATCGAAACGGCCGGCCTGACGAAGCTCCGCAATCAGCGTCGTTGCCGCATCGAGATAGCTGGCAGTGACCTGTTGAGCCATCGGAAGTCTGCCCCATGCGGCTAGTTCGGCAATCTGAGCGTCGCTGTCTCCGCCGACCGGCAATGAGGTGATGTCTCCATTGCCATCGATGAAGATCGCAACCACGCCATCCGCGCCGTAACCGATCGCAGCCATTCGTTGAATGCCAGTTGCGTCAACGCGAACGTCGAACAGCACCGAGCCGCCAGTTTTTTTGGCTACGTCATCCACCCGATCGGAAAACGGGCGATTCATACCTCCGCCGTTAGCAACCGACTGCTCATGTAAAACGAGATTGACGTACTGCGCCCCCATTCGTCGAATATGGGCGCGCTGGTGTAATCGGCAATCCTTCCAACAACTTACGCACAGGAATTCCCAAATGACCCCCAAACGCGCAACCGCGCGGCGCATCCGTGCGCCCAAACACGACCCGGATCAGGCCTTGCTAGACGCGATCGAGAACATCGTTTCTTCAGCCGCCACGGCCGGCCACATTAATCATCTCCGGAGCCACGGCTTCTCAGATGCCTACATCATTGCCTCGCTTCTAGCGGGCGCCACTACCTTGATCCGCGGCATGCCGAACAAGGCGCCCTGGTCCGGTCTGCTCGAGCAGATGGCGAAGGAGGTCAGCGGTGAGTGATAAGACCGACGATCTGATTATCTCCGTATCCACTGACGTCTCAACCATCAAACGCCAGTTGAAGCAGCTCGGCGACAGCATCGGCCAAACCACTTCCGGAATCCAGAAACAGTTCGATGCGCTTGGCAAGGGGATAGACCAGTCGTTCACGCCTGTGCAGCGCCGCATCAATGACATGGTGGGAATCCCCTATACGGGCAAAGTTAAAGAGTGGACAGGTGCGCTTTCGGGCTTCGGGAAAGAACTAGGCAATACCGGACATGCCGCAGGCGCCAGCGCTACGCAGATGATGGCGCTCCAACATTCGGCGCGCTCCATGATCGAGCAGATTGCGCTTGGCACTTCACCCCTTCAGGCGCTTACCGCGCAGTTTTCGCATCTGAGTTATGTTGCCAGCCAGCCAGGCGGACTTACCGGAGCGCTGAAGTCGGCCGGCTCCACAATAGTGGGTTTGGCGACAAAATTCCCGGAGGTTACGGCAGCCATAGCGGTTGCTGGCGCTGCGTTCGTAGCATACGAGGCGCTTGGTGGCACAAACCTGCGCACGCTTGACGACATCCTCAAGACCCATGAAGCGAACATTTTGCTCCTTGGCGACGCCTACGACCAAGTAGCCGGGAAGCAGCAGAAGTATGCGGCGCTTACGGCTCGCTCGGTGAACGCCGCAAACTCGAAAGATTTGCAGGACGCCAAGGATGTCCTGTCCGGTCAGATCAAGGGCATTTTTGATAGCATTTACCAAACCATCGGGGCCGGAGGCGGTGGCCAGGGTGCTCTACAGACAGTTCTGAAATCGCAGTTTGAACCGTTCAAGCAGGCATTAGCCGACTTGGCGAAATCGCACGACGTGAAGGCGTTTATCGACCAGCTCGCCGCCATATCGGAGGTCAATCCGAAGCTCGAGTCTGCGCGCGCCGCCCTTGCCGACATGGCCGCGGAAGCCGCAAAGACGCAGGCGGCACTGCCCAACCTCGGGCATACGGTTGATGCGGTAACCGACACCGTAAACGCCTTTGCCCTACAGCTCGCCAACGTAGACTCAAAGCCGATCCAGGCAGAGTTGCAGGCGCTCTTCGACAAGGCCCGAGACGGTAAGGAGCCGATCGACGCCATTCTTCAGTCGCTTGCAGCGTTAGAGCAGGCCAACCCCAATTTTTCTGGCATCATTGCCGGATTTGCGGGGATGCTGAAGGCCGCTGCGGCGACCGACGCGGCTCTAGATGCGCTTGGGTCCAAGTACTTCGCCAACCAAGGCGGCGGCCCAAATAGCAGGCAAAAACTCCCCGTTGGGCTTCTGCCCGACAGCGCTCCAATCCCCGGTGAGGCACCCAACCGCGAGGATCAGGGCGCTTACGAGGACAAGCTGGCGGCCAAAGCCGCACGCGGCCACAAATCCAAAGCACCAGCCCAAACCGCCATGGACCAGTTCGCTGGCGACCTTCAATCTATCAAGGACCGCACGGCCGCCCTAAACGAAGAATTCAACTCTTTGGGGCTATCCTACGAAGCGCAGACAAAGCGCAAAATATCGCTGCAACTCGAGCAAACTGCCCTGAAGCAGGTGCGCGAGGAAGCCCGCAAGAAGGGCGACGTCGACTACCAGAACGCGCAGTTGACGCCAGCACAGATCGCCGCGATTGATCAGGTCTCCGAGGCCTACGCACGGCAAGCCGACGAACTCCGCAAAGCGCAGGAATCGCAAGCCCTGCAACGCGATGTGCTGAAGGGTGCATTTGACGACTTTCGCTCGGCTCTGGAGTCGGGCCAGTTATCGTGGAAAACGTTCGCGGACATCGCGACGCATGCGCTCGATAAGATCATCTCGAAAATCGAGAACGATCTAATCGACTCCATTCTGCAGGCCAATTCGGCGGCGGGTGGCGGCGGTGGTGGTATTCTGGGCGGTGTACTCGGCTTCCTAACGGGCGGCGGCGGGGGATCCAGCAACGCGTTCCCTGGTGGCGGGTCGCTGAACAGCACTGGCGGCCTGTACGCGGACGGCGGCTATACGGGCGCGGGCGGCAAGAACCAGAAGGCGGGCATCGTCCACAAAGGCGAGGTGGTCTTTAGCCAGGACGACATTCGCCGCAATGGCGGTGTGGCGGCCGTGGAGGCACTGCGTCGTGGCGGTTCGATAGCGGCACCCAATATGCCATCGATTAGTGCTCCGGCGCGGGGCGGGGATAACGTTGCGGTCAACAACAACATCAGCATCGACGCCAGGGGCGCCCAGCAAGGCGTGGGCGACGAGATCAAACGCGCACTGGCTGAGTATGATCGGCATAGCGTTCCGCGCACGGTGGCGGCGCTACGGCAGGCGAAAATAAGGGGGATGGCATAGGCGAGTGACGCGCAGACCAGCCCGCGCTCTGGCGAGCTTCTTAATACTTCATTGACCATGCCGGCCCATTATCTACGCTGCGGCAGAGTTTCAGTACCGCACTCCACGCAAACGGCCCGTCGCTCTCCGATCCCAATCAAATCGGGCGACGGGCTTTTTTGGGAGCATCTTTGAAGTGATCTTGGCCGCCATGCGCGACCGCGCTGGCAAAGCTGCCGGTTACAAACGGTGGCAGGAATAGCGGCAATCAATATCGAGCACGGGTAGCGCGTGGGAGAAGTAGCGCGGAAAGACCACACCGAACATAGGCGTCGGAATTGATGCCTTTTTATGGCGGGCGGGCATTGGCGTTCTCCAGGGTAGGAATATAATCCTTGCCTCTGACAACCAGTCAATATGCAAATGCCTATCGATCAAATAACGGCGATTTTCTGATCAGCAGCCTGTCCACCTCAGCCTCAGCCACCGAAAAAAGGCTGTCGAGACCTTCGACGTGAGCTGATAGCCCATCTTCAGCAAACTCTTTCCTGAGGGCATTGACCTGCGCTTTTGCCCTACTTAGGGCAGCCAACCAACGATCGCCTCCTGGCTGGGGCTCTCCGCCAATGGTGTCCACTATCCACGCCGAGGCCAATGTCAGGGTGGCTCGGAAAACATACCGGCCAGAATCGTCACGGACTTTCGCGAAAAACGTTCTAGTGGGCCCGTTGGGCAAATCCTCGCGCGCCAGATCCGGCAAAACGTCGACTGCTTGGTAGCTAAGGTCTTTTAGAGACTCGCAGGCAATGCCGTCATCGTCGCTGGTAAGCGCATGGCCATCATGGATGTCGAAAAAATACCGAGACATGTTCGGCTCCGAATGCTGAGGCGGAAGCAGTTTGCCCCCCTGTCGTCAGCTGCCATTCTCGATGCTGGCGATGAACACAAACCCGGCGCTCTTTGATAATGTTCCAACCGAAAGTAGAAGAGCCCGTTACCGAGGGACAGTAGCGGGCTCTTCAAAGGCCGTGGAGTAGGAGAGATGGCCGATAGCTCAATGCGCCATCCCGACAATTGTTCCGCAGAACAATCTTCGGGCGTACGTCATATGTTATTGAGGGGCCGGAATGTTCGATATATGTTCCGCGTGTCGTCCGCTTCTACAAGCGGGCGCTTGGGAGCGAATTGCACTCTCGCAGGGGTATGAGGCGCTGAGATGTTGAACCGAACCTATTTCTCCGATGCACTGTATCCTTGCGACCTCGATATCCTGTCGAAGGTCCTCGCGCAGATTTGCAAGGAACAAGGGCACGAGCAAGATTCGGGCGATGCGCAGGACGCTGCCAGCAGGCTGATCATCCTTTTTCAAAGCGGGATCGTTCAGGAAAGTGACTTGCTCGACACCATGCGCTCACGGAGCGCCGAGAGATTCGTGCGTTTCGACTAAGCGAAACCTCCTTCTAATACCGCTGCCAGTAACACCGCGACTGCGGCGACTGCGACGATAGTGTTCCGATGGGAATCTGTCTTGCAGAACCTAATGGACCGCTCCTTATTCCGCCGACCCATTGTCGGTGAATGGCGATGCACTCGGCACGCACTGTACCGACCAGCCGGGCGGGGCGGGCTGCTTCTGATATTCGGTGATGGCAGCGGTGCATTGTTCGCGTTTATCGAACGTGGTGGGCAGCAGGACCATCCCGCCTTGCGGGCCAGAGATCACTATATACCAGACCAAAAGTGCGGTAGCAGCCATTTGGGAGTTCCTTTGGCGGATAAAACGTCGCAGGCCCTAACCCCGAGGTTTTCTTTGGGGTAGAGGCGCGCTCTCCATGGGGTTCTCCCCCAATCTGGCCGATCGCCGCTCTTTTAACCACAGGGACTTCTTTTTGCTCGCCAGCATCTCGGCTCGAGAAGTGTTTTCAACGCTAGCTCGGCCATGCGTCGCAGCGATCGCGTAGTCAGCTCTGTTCGTGCGATAGTCGCCTTTCTGAGTGGACATCGTTTGCTCCCGTTCGCGGCCTTTTCCCTCCTTTGGCCTGCTAGGAAGCAGTATCCGCCGGTGCATCGCGCGAGTCTACCAATTGGCGATTGTATTAAAATGATACACCGCGTGAGTCACGTAGCTTTGTCCCGATTGGGAAAGCCGCCGCATCGGGCGCCTATGTCGGGTGGTGGAATCAATCTTGCGGAAGCGTAAGAATAATACGACCTCGATCAATTTCCAGCTTAAAAAGGCTGATCACCGAACGACCGAGGACAACATCATAGGAACGGCCAGTGGCTCTGAGGGGTGTTGCACTGTATTCCAACGAAAGAGGTTTTACGTTCTCGATTTCGAATATGCCAGAGTGAAGCGTAGTCTGAATTATTGATGTCGCCCCGTGAACCGTCTCCGGCCTAAGCACGGGAGCGCCAAGTTTTTCGACAAGTTGCGTGTCCACGTAGGCACCGCTCGCTCCGGTATCTATCATTCCAAGCGCAACTTCATGCTTGGTATCAGGTGCATTACGGAGTGTTAGTCTTACGCATGGGCAACTGTTGATAAAATCACTGGTTGCTTTGCCCTGCCTATCAACCAGAAAGACGGGGATGACGATGATGTCTGACGTCATTCCGCCGCACCTTTCGGCAGGAAGCCCTTTGCCTCGAGATCGGCGACGATCAGTATCTCGACGTATGAGGCGACCGTGCGCTTGTCTGCCTTGGCTGCCCGTTCTAAGGCGTCCTTCACGACAGGCTCTATCCTAAGTCCGAGTGGTGCAGTCCTGGCCATTCCGGTTCCTGTTTGCAATTGTTAGCAGATGCTAGTTGACAGCCAACGAGCATTGATTTACCACTGCTAACATCAACTAGCAACAAAGGAGCCCGCAATGCGAAAGAAATTCACGACGATTTGCGTCAATGCCGCCGGCCTCGGCGAGCGCCCGACAGAACCCTGCACTTGCCGCGAGTGCGGCACACAGGGCCGCACCGCAAAGCGCGCCGTGTTCGACAACGAAGGCCGCTGGCTAGTGCATTGGCTGGAGAAGGACGGAGAGGAGTGGGTCGGGACGTACCGGTTGATTCCTTGCTAGCGCTCGCCGCGCCAACGGCTAGCAGCGCGGCCCGCTTCCAGAAATGGCGGCGGGCTTTTCCGCGCGGTGTGTGACGGCGAATTCGGGATACGAGGCCCTACGTCTATCTGAGGGACAAAACAACGCTTCGCCGTCACCGGCCTCAACCGTCTCGCAGTCGGTAAGTTCCCCGAGGGAAGCGTCGTACGCGGGCTTGTTGGGGCTTGGCTTTAAAACTCGCAGTGGATGGTAAGAGAGGTCGGTCTGCCAGCAGATCCGTGGGGACTCCATTTAAAAGTGAGCGATGCATGGTGAATCGACCACTCCCGCCCACCAACCCAAATAGTGGACGTCATGGTTTCATCAGGCTTAAGGCGCCGTCTTAACTTCAACCAAGGCATTGGCTCAAGTGACACCGCCGCTGGCGAGGTTCCAGAGTTCGCGAGGAGCTTTGTGTCGAACGGAGCGATCAAGCCCCAAGCGCGGCTTACAGGTGCGACGTCTTCAATCTAAATGTCGGCATGGTCGATGTTTCGGATTTCGACCTCGAGGAGCGCACCGTTCTCAAAGCCGCGCAAGAACCCGACGAATACCCTCGGCTCACCCGTCAGCGGCAGGCGATTATATCGCAGCTTTTGGGCAACCCAACGAAACAAGCCAATGCCCGTGGCACCTAATGCAACGCCCGCGGTCAGTGTTGACAGTTGAAAAGAGGTTAGCCAGTCAAAAATAATCCCCAAAGCGGAAGACTCCTCTGCCGACAGCAAGGGTTATATATTGTCTGGCTACAATGTGGCTATAAAATTTGTAGCCACCTCTGGGGGAAACGGCTAACTCTTTGTTTTCGTTGGTCGGAGTGGCCGGATTCGAACCGACGACCCCTTGACCCCCAGTCAAGTGCGCTACCGGGCTGCGCTACACTCCGGACCGGTCGCGATGTATCGTGATAACCCTGGTCGGGTCAACCGAATTCGGCGGCCATACCATAGGCAGATTTGGAGTGCTGACGAACCTTGTCGTACCCGCCCTCACCCGGCTACTGGCACACATCGACCCACTCCGCGCCTGTAAGATCAGCCATGCGCTGTGGCGCGATCCGCACGGCGGCGTTGGTGGCACCGGCGGCGGGAACGACCTCGTCGAACGCACGCAGCGATTCATCGCAGTAGACCGGCAGTGGCGCAGGCAGACCGAAGGGACAGACGCCGCCGGGCGGATGGGACGTCGCCCGCAGAACTTCGTCGGCATCCAGCATGCGTGGCTTGCCGCCGAGCCTGTCCTTGAACTTACGGTTGTCCAGCCTGGCGATGCCGCTGGTTACGACCAGCATGGTGCGCTCGCCGACACGCAGGCAGATCGTCTTGGCGATCTGGGCCGGCAGCACGCCATGCGCATCCGCCGCCAGCGCCACCGTTGCCGAGCTCGCCTCGGTGACGATTACGTCGATGTCGGGCGCGTGACTGGCAAAGAAGGCGCGAACGGAGTCCAAGCTCATATCGAAAACTCGCGGGTTCAAATTGATGGGACCATAAACCGGTGTCCATAAACACGTGCCATAGGCCGACAGGCAAGCCGGAGGCAGCGCCGAAATGAGAAAACCCGCCAGGGTCATCCATGGCGGGTTTCCAATCATGCCGGGCTTTGCGCTACAGCGCGGGTCGGCCTTGCGTGGCCCGCGCCTGCACGACTGAGCCAGCCAGCGCCTCCTGGGGTAGCCGAAGCGCGGACGCAATACGGCGCAGCTTCGACGGATCGGCGGATCGGCCACTCTCAATGTCCTCGATCTCATCGATCGACAGACCGCATGTCAGGGAAAGCTCCTCCACACTGTATCCCCGGGATACCCGGATCGCTCTGAGGGCGTTGTGACCCTGCACAAGGTCACTGGCAACCAGTTCCGGGACGGGCTCGTCTTTTGCACTGTGGGGCATTGGCAACTCCGTTGGCTGAAAGAGTTAGATGAAAATGGATGTTGCCTGAGATGGGCCAGAACATGCCCGCTCGCCACCATTTTGCCAAGCGCCAAAGGGGCCGTCACGGGATCGTGAACCACGTGGATCGGCAGCGATTTCCGAGGCTTGCCGATCAAGTTCTTTTGAACGCCATTCCGCCGCATTGCCCCGTGGTTTTGATGCGCCATTTCGTTGTCTCCGATGCCGTCAACGCCAAACCGGTGACGATGGCGCCCCATTTCCCCAGAGAGGATCGATGCGATGAAATTGCGGACTGTCATGATCGTGTTCGGCACGATTTCCGGCCTTGGCGTTGCAGCCACGAGTGCCCAGGCGACCGACCCGGTACGCGTGCGCGGGATCGTCGCCAGTTCCGATGCGTCCCAGCTGACGGTAAAGAACCGCCAGGGCGGCACGGATACAATCAAGCTGGCCGCTGGCTGGAAAATATCCGGGGTCGCCAGCGCGTCCATAAAGGATATTAAGCAAGGTGACTTCCTCGGCATCGCCTCCGTCTCGAAAGCGGATGGCGGCAGTGGTGCGCTCGAGGTGGTGGTCTTTCCCGCCGCCCTGAAAGGTGCTGGCGAGGGTGATCGGCCTTGGGACCTGCAGCCCAACAGCCGGATGACCAACGGCACCGTCGCCGACGTGACCAATGTCGACGGCCGGGCGGTTACGCTGACCTACGACAACGGACAGACGAAGAAGATATCAATACCCGACAACACACCTGTCGTGACTTTCGCACCGGCCACTTCGACCGATCTCAAACCAGGCGCAACGGTCTTCGTGATCGCTCAGCGCGACGGTGACGGCACGCTAAGCGCCAGCCGCGTCGTCGTCGGCAACAACGGTGTCGTTCCGCCAATGTAGTGGCCGTGGGATCCCGGGAAATGATGGCAATGGACCAGAAAACAGCCGCCGGATGGCGGCTGTCGGAGAAATGAGAGGACCGGATTTCAGAACGGTGTTGCCGGCAATTCCTGCGTGCCCTCGATCTTCACCGCCTGCAACTCGTTCGCATCATAGCCAAGAGCGTGCAGAATGGTCGGCGCGACCTGTGTCGTCTGTACCAGCGCCGGCACCGATCTCGGCGCGAGCGAAGGACCGCTGATCAGCAGAGCGACGCTTCGGTCGTTGATGTTGGCGCCGCCATGCTCGGCGATCTTTGATCCGGAGGTATAGACCACGCCTGGATTGACCGTTGCAATGAAATCCGGCGTACGGCTGTCGGTGGCCGGATCCTGATAGGCAAGCGCCAGAACACTCGGCGGCTGGATCTGGGCGATGCCCTCCGCCTTGCTCAATTTCTCGAGATAATCCTGCGCCGCGGCAAGGTTGCTGGTCCTGTCCTGCGGCTTGAGCCAGATCAGCGCGGCATCGTCGGCTATGTGGAAGGCGTAGCCGGGCGTCTTTGTGTACGGATCGTCGTCGAGCGCCTGGAAGGTCGCCGGATCGATCGGCGACTGGCCATGCTTCGAGGCGAGGATAACAAGGGTCGAGTCGGTGAGGTGGTTGTCCTTGAGGGCGGAGACCAGTTCACCGAGCGCGCCGTCAACATAGGCGAGCTGCTTGGCAAGGCCATTGTTCGGCGTACCGCTCGCATCCTTGTAGCCCCCGACGAGGCCGGCCTCGTCGCCAGGGCCGGCTTTCGGCAATTTCTGGCCGACGCTTACTGCCTGGAAGTTCATGCCAAAGAGTGTTGGGACCGGCGCCGGTTGCGAGCCCGTGCTGTCGAGGCCTTTGATTTCGTTTATGACCGCCTTGACCCGCGCCTGGTCAAAATCGCGCTCTGCCTTGAAGCTGCCTGTCGTCTTCACCTTAGTGCCCGGAATCAGACTGTCCTGTTCCAAGGCATAGAGATCGTCGACGCCTTTGCCGGAAGGCCCGTTGAGCCATTCATAGGCCGGGTGCTTGTCAGACCATGCGGTACGACCGCCATGAGCCTTCACAATCTCGAAGACGTTGTTCACACGCACGAAGTCGTGCGGATAGACGGCCGAGCATTTGCCGCCAATCAATGTCATCGGCAATTTCGCGGGGTCTATCTGGCTATGGAAATCACCCGGCTTGCCACCGCCATCAAGGCGGGTCGCATCGACGTCGATATTCTCGGCGAAAGCCACCTCCGCGCCCGGCATTCCCTTGCAATCCGAACCCGGCTCGAAATAGGTGCGGTCGTAGCTGTCGTCATAGAAGACGCCGGTCGACATGGGCGTGCCCCCGGTCACCTGCGCCACAAGCCCGGGAAAGGAGTCGGACGGCGTGCCGGTGAATGCGTTGGGGTAGAAGATCCCGCTATGGGCAAGCGCGGCGAGCGAGCTTGCCGGATTTGCGGCGACATAATTCGCCAGGTCGAGTGCATGCAGGCCGTCGACGCTGACAAGCAGCACGTGCTTGTAAGGCGCGGCGAGCGCGTCGGAAGTCGACAACGCGGCGAGCGAAACCGCCGCAAGCGCGCTCGCTGTCAGTGCTGATTTGAACCTTGTCATTGAGTGTCCCTCATCTCGCAGCCCCGCGATCAATCGAGGATAGGCACCTCGATGTGACAGGTTCATGAAACTCGCCGCGGGTGATTACGAGGACTCCATCGTCCAATTCGTTGAGCGTGCCATGCCTCGGCCGCCCAACTATCTCTCCTCGCGAGAGTTACATTTCATTCTTGGTTCACGTCGAGTTTAGCATCCGAAAAATGATTTGAATCAATTAGATGGGTCTGTTTATTGGGCTTGGCACCGAGGCGACGCGGCGCGATCAAGGATCATGGATGCGAGCTTGTCCGCCGCTGCAATGGGACCGGTTTGCCCGGCGCGGCGCGATTCTCAGAAACAGTCCAGAAACAAAATTCTACAATCGGGAAATACTGACGAAAAAATTCGAGAGCGTAATCGCATTCGCGGCGATCAGGCTATCGGCCTGATTTAGATCAGCCGGCGAAAAAAGGAAACGATCCATGAAAAAGTCCCTCCTCTCGGCCCTCGGCCTTGCTGTTGCACTTGCTTTCACGGTGCCGGTCGTCGGTGCAACCAGCGCGGACGCAGCTCCGATGCACATGAAGAAGCATCACCGCCACCATCATCGTCACCACCACCACCATCATCATCATCACCACATGAAGATGATGAAGAAGGCATAACATACAGACTGCCAGCGAGAAGACCGGCTTTGGCTTCTTGTGCGAGGCCGGTCTTCTCCTGGTCTGCTCGGCCCGAACGTGCCGCCAGGCAGTTCGTGAATAGGTTCGTCAGCGGCGGCTGAAAAGCAGGCTGGCGGCGAGACCAACAACCACGAGGCCCACGGCAGCGGCCGTGGCGGGGTGATCACGGGCGGATTTCTCAATCACCCTGCCCTGTTTGCGGATCGCGGGCATTGCATCGCGCAGACGCACGGCAAGGTCCGAGTACGTATCCAGCGCGGCGTCACGGCCATCTTCATAGTAAGCACCGCCCCGCTTGGACACCGCCTTTTTCAAAGCCGCCAATTCCCTTGAGAGAGCAGTGATCTGCTTGTCCAGGTCGATGTCGGACAGGGTCGAGAATGATGCCATGATAGGTTTCCTTGCTTTGCAGAAGGAAACGTAACGCATCACAGCTGGCCGGGTTCCAGCCCTGTCGACGTAAAGCCGCCTTGTGCGGCTGTCAGCGCACCTGATCGAGCAGGCGCTTGCACTCCAGAAGGTCGAACAAGGCTTCCTGCAACAGCGCACGATTGTCTCGCGACAGCTTCGACACGTCAGGCGTGACAGGACCTTCCTCGTCGGTCTTGCCCAGGCCGAAGAAGCGGCGGCTGGGTTTTACCCTGGGTTGGCCAACCAATTCGTCGTCCATCCCGCGCGGCTGGGCACCTGGTGTCAGAGGCACCGCATCGGCCTGCTTGCGTTGCGAAATCGCTTCCACGGCGGCCATGTCGCCATTGCCGATAGCAACCAGGAAATGGTTGCCATTCTCACGCAGCAGCTTCTGCACACCCTTGATCGTGTAGCCCTGATCGTAAAGCATGTGGCGGATGCCTTTGATCAGTTCGACATCCTGCGGCCGATAATAACGGCGGCCGCCGCCGCGCTTCATCGGTTTGATCTGGTTGAAACGGGTTTCCCAGAAACGCAGCACGTGCTGTGGCAAGTCGAGATCTTCGGCGACCTCGCTGATGGTGCGGAAAGCGTCGGGGCTCTTGTCCATGGGCGAATCCTCACGCTGGACGATGATCCGGCCTATCTTGCCGAATCGCAGTTCATTTCAGCGGTTTGTGGCGCAACATTCAAGCCCGGCACAATGGTGGAGCCGGTTTTCAACCAGACAATGGGACGAGCCTACTTGCTTCCCTTGGTCTTGCTGCTCTGATGCGAGCGCAAGATGCGGCTCTTCAGAACGTTCGATGACTTGAAGGTCATCACCCGGCGCGGCAGGATCGGCACTTCTTCGCCGGTCTTGGGATTGCGTCCGATGCGTTCGTTCTTGGAACGGACGTGGAACGTCGCGAAAGACGACAATTTCACGGTCTCGCCACGCACGATCGCTTCGCAGATTTCGTCAAGGACGGCCTCGACGAGTTCAGCCGATTCAGTGCGTGACAGTCCTACCTTGCGGTAAACTGCTTCGGCAAGGTCGGCGCGCGTAAGTGTCTTTCCCCCCATGCGACCGTCCCATCAGCTCAAAACATAAAATCGATACAACAACGGTAGAGCCTAAGTAATTGATCCGGCAAGGTCAAGGACCGAAACCGGACCGTTCGGCTCTTACCAGCGAACGAGAACAGCGCCCCAGGTGAAGCCGCCGCCCATGGCTTCCAGCAACACCAGATCGCCCTTTTTGATGCGACCGTCGGCGACGGCCACCGAAAGCGCCAGCGGCACGGAAGCTGCCGAGGTGTTACCGTGCAAATCGACCGTAACCACCACCTTTTGCTCGGCAATCCCGAGCTTCTTGGCGGAAGCGTCAATAATCCGTTTATTGGCCTGGTGCGGCACGAACCAGTCAAGGTCGGCAGCGGTAATGCCGGCCTGGGAGAATGTCCCCTCGATGACGTCGGTGATCATGCCGACCGCATGCTTGAACACCTCGCGGCCCTCCATGCGGAGATGGCCGACCGTGCCAGTGGTCGAAGGACCGCCATCGACAAAAAGCTTGTCCTTGTGGGCGCCGTCGGAGCGCAGGCTGGCCGCCAGCACACCATGGTCAGCGATGCCGCCGGTTCCCTCGCCAGCTTCCAGCACCAGAGCGCCGGCGCCATCGCCGAACAGAACGCAGGTCGAGCGGTCGCTCCAGTCGAGAATGCGCGAAAACGTTTCCGCCCCGATCACCAGCACGCGCTTGGCCAAGCCACCACGGATATAGAGATCGGCGGTCGTTACCGCATAGACGAAGCCGGTGCATACCGCCTGCATGTCGAAGGCAAAGCCATGATGCATGCCAAGCCGGTTCTGGATCTCGACGGCGGTCGCCGGGAAGGTGTTGTTGGGCGTCGAGGTCGCCAACACGATCAGATCGATGTCCGCGGGCGTCAGTCCCGCATTGTCCAGCGCTGCGCGGGCGGCAGCCTCTCCCAACGAAGCCGTCGTCTCGTCATCGCCGGCGATATGGCGCTGGCGGATGCCGGTGCGCTGGGCGATCCACTCGTCGGAGGTCTCGACCATGCCTTCGAAATCGGCATTCTTCATGATGCGGCGGGGCAGCGCGGCGCCTGTGCCGCGCACGACTGATCTGATCAAAGCGCTTTCCTATTCCTTTGCGTCGCTAACGACGTCGGATTTCCTCGATGTCTGGGCATGCGGATTGCGCGCATGAAACAGGTCCAGGTCGGCTTCGATACGGTCCAGCAGATTGTTGCGCACCATATCGTAGCCAAGCTCGATCGCCGCCGCGAAGCCGTCCGAATCGGCACCGCCATGGCTCTTTACCACTATGCCGTTCAACCCCAGGAAGACGCCGCCATTGGAGCGGCCGACATCCATCTTTTCGCGCAAGCGATCAAATGCACCCTTGGCGAAGATATAGCCGATCCTGGCCATCAGTGTCCGGCCCATCGCGGCACGCAGATAACCGGCGATCTGCCGGACGGTGCCTTCCGCCGTTTTCAGCGCGATGTTGCCGGCAAAACCTTCCGTGACGACAACGTCAACCACGCCCTTGCCGATGTCGTCACCTTCAACGAAACCGTGATAATTCATCGAGGCCATGTTGGCTTCGCGCAGCATGCGCCCGGCTTCCTTGACCTCTTCCTGGCCCTTGATCTCCTCGACTCCGACATTGAGCAGTCCGACGCTGGGCCGAGCGACGCCAAAAACCGAGCGCGCCATGCCCGTGCCGAGAATGGCAAAGTCGATCAGCTGATGCGCGTCGGCACCGATGGTTGCGCCGACATCCAGCACCACGCTTTCGCCGCGCATGGTCGGCCAAAGAGCTGCGATTGCCGGCCGGTCGATGGTCGCCATGGTGCGCAGGCAGAATTTCGACATCGCCATCAGCGCACCGGTGTTGCCGGCCGAGATACAGGCGTCGGCCGTGCCCGACTTAACCGCTTCAACCGCTTTCCACATCGACGACTTCCAGCGGCCATGGCGCAGCGCCTGGCTCGGCTTGTCGTCCATCCTCACCGATATTTCGCAGTGGAAGAACTCGCTGACATCGGCCAGCTTGGGGAATTTGGCCAATTCCGGGCGGACCACCTCTTCGCGCCCATAAATGACGAAGCGAATGTCGGGGCGCCGTGTGGCGACCGTCATGAGCGCCGGGATGACCACGCTTGGTCCGTGATCGCCGCCCATGGCATCGATAGAAATCCTGATCACTCGATATTCATCTCACGGTTTGCACGGCCGGGCGCGGTTCGCTTTAGCGACCGCGAAGGTTCGGCGAAAATAGCGGTTTTGGGCTGACGCACAACCGACTTTTCCGTCGCGGCGGAGCTTTTCAGGATTTTCCCAGCAAGGATCGCAGCTTTTGCTGAAATTCGTTCTCCGCCGGCTCATTGTCGGTGCCGGCTTGCAGCGACACGCCCTGCTTGCGAGGATAAGGGTCGATCGCCAAGCCGAAGAATTGTTCGGCCAGCGCCCCGACATCGATCTTGTCGCCGGAAAAAGTCTCTGGACTGTCCGGCCCATCAGCATCCAGCATGATTTCTCCGGCGCTATCGAAACCTTCCCGGCCGAATTTTGAGTCCTCCGGCAGGAACAGGGCTTCGACCGCCTCGTCGACATGGGCCTGCACAGGCTCAAGCGTGACGATGCAGGCCTGGGTGATATCGGCTTCGACACGGCCGGTGATCTTGAGGCCGTTGCGCTTCCACGGCGCTACCAGGATTTCCGCGCGATAGTTCTCGACCGAAAGCAAATCATGCTCCCTGGCGAGCTCCGTGCGTTGCGCCTCGTCGGCGATGATAACCACCGGCAAGCCTTTGTGCGGCAAGCGGGCAACATTGGCGACGAAGGACACCGGGCTATGCGGTTCTTCATGTTTCATGACAGCTGCCTCCTTTAATTCGCGGCCGACGGGAACGTCACCGTGCCGGAAACGATCGATTCGGATGGCTGCGCGGCCAGGTGCCTGTCGGCATCGACAACGTAGAGCGCCAGCCGTGCGGCTTGCGGCCAAGCGCCCGCATCTGGCCTGACATTGCGGGTAAGGGCCGCAGTAAGCCCGTCAATGTCTTTTCTTTCCAGCGCGTCATCATAGGCGGCTGTGCGCCCATAGAACATTTTCGCCAGCTTTTTCATACGCTTGGGCACACCAACGTCGCCGATTCCCAATTCCCGCAGCGAATGGTCGACATCAAGGAAGAACTCGTCGATCAGCACTTGCGCGATCTCTTGCGCCGCGCCGCCCTCGCCGCGCAACCGGTGCTGGAAAAGGAACATATGAAGCGACAGCATCTCGAAACGGCCAAGCGGCGTATCCGGCACATTCCAGTCGGAATAAAATACGGTCTGCCGCGCCGCCGCCACGATTTGTGCGTAAAGCGCCTCGGTGATAGCGCGGTTGGCGTGGCGTTCGCGGCCAAAAAGGCGCTGAAACATTGGGGATGGTCTCCCGGGGACCGTTTGTTGAATTGGCCTTGTTGCATCGGCAAGCAAGCTGGTTTACCGGTTTTGCGGCCCAGCGCAAGTTGCGGCCAGCTAATGGAGTTGTTGTTGCGCGCGCTGAATTTCAAGTCGACCTTCTCGTCCAGGCCCGCCGGCGCAATCTCGCTGCTTGTCGTCATTTCGGCATTGTCCGCCTGCCACACCTCCAAGATGATCGGAGACCTCAACCCGAGCGAGACCTTCACGCAGGGCTACGTCATCGACCAGCAGTCCATCGACCTTGTGCCGGTTGGCTCGAGCCGCGAGCAAGTGCTTCTGGCGCTCGGCACGCCGTCGACGACGGCGACCTTCGACAACGAAGCTTTCTATTACATTTCGCAGACGCGTAAGCGCTACGTCGCCTTCGACAAGCCAAGGCTTATCGACCAGAAGGTGCTGGCGGTTTACTTCGGCGCGGATGGCCGCGTCACCCAGATTGCCAACTACGGCTTGAAGGATGGCAAGGTGTTCGACTTCATCTCGCGTACCACGCCGACCGGCGGCAAGGACCAGAACTTCCTCAGCCAGGTCATCAACGGCGCCAGCAAGCTGGCGCCCGGCATTCCTGGCGGCGGCGCCTAATTTCTTTCGGCTTCACCCGAAGCCCCATCATCTCAGGCGACCAAAAACCCGTGGGAGCGATCCCACGGGTTTTTGTTTTTGGCTGTTTATGCCTGGACGCTGCTTGCCGACATCGGCTCGATCATCCGTCCAGGGTTCGAATGCGCCGGAACGGAACCACCGCACACCCGGCAAGCCCGGCTACTCCATGTGGAAGCGCATGGCGCCGACGCGCCGGTCGGCTGAACGCTGGACCACCCAGTGCATGTGGTAACGCCCCATGGGCAAGCGGTAGCGCCGGCTGTACGCGGCGCCATCGCCGGCATGGTCGATGAGTTCCAGCGGCGCGGTGGCGAGGTCCGCTTCCGCCTCCCCCAGCGCCTGCTCGAACCAGTTGCGGCTCCAGTCGGACCAGGCCTTGTCGCTGAAGGCATCGCGCGGAGCCTGGCGGGCGACGATGGCCCGCAGCAGATCGTCATCGCGCCGCGTCGCGTCGGGATCGGTCTCGGCGATGGGTTGGTAGGCCGCCACGGCCGGCTCGACGAGCCCGGCGATCTCTTGTCCAATGCGCGCAACCTGCGCCTGTTCAACATTGGCAAGCACGGCGACCGACAATCCTTGCGACGGGAACCGCATGAACTCCGCGCGAAACCCGTCCCAGGTGCCGCCATGGCGGATCTTGCGATGGCCGCGCACCTCGGAATTCTGCCAGCCGAGCGCGTAGCCGTTGAAGGCCTCGCGGCCATCGCTCATCAGCGCGGGCTCGACCATGAGTTCGACGCTGGCCGGACTGAATAATCGGGGGTTGTCCAGCTCCAGAAACCAGTGAGCGATGTCGCGTGGCGAGAAATAGAGCCCGCCATCGCCGGTCCTGAACAGCGTCGGCGCCGTCCATTGCCGGTTGTGCAGGCGATTGTCGCGAAAGCTGTGGCCCGCGGCGCGATTCGGCACGATGTCGAACCACGACGCGTCGCGCGCCGTTGCCATGCCGATGGGCTGGAACAGGCGATCACGCAGGAATTCATAGTAGGGCTTGCCACAGATACGGGCGACAATGAAACCGGCCAACACGTAGCTGATGTTGCTGTAGGCATAGCTCTCGCCAGGCCCGAACAGCGGCGGCGAGAGCGCCGCAAGCGCGATCAATTGTTCGTCGCTATGGTCCTGCCACTGGTTGAGCGGCACGACGTTGTCACGAATGGGCGTCGGCGCGAAGCTCTCGCCGAAATTGCCGAGGCCGCTCATCATCGACAGAAGCTGACGAATGGTGATGCCGTCCCAGCTTGCCGGCCCTTCGGGGATGTGGCGCTTCAACGGGTGATCGAGCCCGATGCGCCCATCCTGGACCAGCAACAGTACGGCGGCGGCGGTGAACATCTTGCCGGTCGATCCAGAATGGAAGATCGTGTCAGGCGTCGCACGCGCCTTATGCTCGACATTGGCCAGGCCGTAGCCGCCGACATGCAGAATGCTGCCATTCCGCACGATGGCCAAGCCGAGGCCAGGTATGGCATGCGTGTCCATCTCCGATACCAGGTATTGCTCCAGCGAGGCTTCCAGACTGGTGGTGGATTTCGCACTCATCGAATATCTCCATTGCGTCGAACTGGCAGGCCCCGCGGACGGCGCCGGATCTGCTCGGCGCGGCTGCGACGTTGATTTCTAGGAAAGTCGCCAGAGCGCGCCGTCCAGGTTGGCCCCATGGCCTGGTCGACCGCCCGCGCGGATTGAGCGCAACGGGCTAAGATCGGCGCGCGCTCTATCCGCCTATTTCACGATCATATCGACCATGGTGAGGGGCATTCGCAGCCGGTCCGGCAGGCTTAGCCTCGTGCTGTTGAATGCCAGTGTTTGGGCCGGTTCATGGATTGGAACGCCAAGGAAATTGGCCAGCAGGTTTTCGTGATACTTCTTGAAGTTCGCGACGCGCTCCTCCCATGTGGCGGAACCATGCATGGCGCGCTCGTTCAGTTCCTCGGACTTGGCGTCGTCCCACGACGACAGGTTCCAGCCATCCATGAACTTGGCGCTGAAGAAACTGTCGAGAATGTCGGCATTGGTCCATGAATAGGGTTCGATGACCAGTTCGCGGTCCTTCTTCTTGAACTCCGCGCGGTACGTGCCTTCATCGAAAATGGTGATGTCGGCAGCCATGCCGACTGCCTTGAGTTGGGCCTGGATGATCTCGGCCATGCGCCGGTATTCGGTATCGGCCCGAGCCCACAGCTTCACTTTCATCGGTTTGCCGTCCTTGACACGGATGCCATCGCCGCCAGGCGCCCATCCGGCCTCGTCGAGGAGCTTTCCGGCCTTGGCGGCATCGTGGTGGATCTCGACAGTGGGATCGACCTTCGCTTCCGCCAGCGTACCAACGAGAAACTGGTGCGCTTCCTTCCCGGCTCCGCCATATACGCTCTTCAGGATCGCCCCCTGATCGATGGCCAGCGCCGTCGCCTGGCGCACGCGCATGTCGGAGAAGATCGGAATTCGGGTATTCATGGCAACAAAAGTCACGCCGTAGCTCGGCAGCTCGCGGAACTCGATTTCGGGCTGCGCCTTGAGTTGCGGCAGGAAATCGGTGGGAATGTCGAGCAACAAGTCGACGCCACCGGTCTTCAGCTCCAGAAAGGCAGTCGAAGCGTCCGGGATTTCGCGCATCGTCAGCCGGTTGATGTTTGGGGTGCCACCGGTCAGATCGCTGCTCCAGGCATAGTCCCCGTTGGCCACCAGAACTGTCTCCTGGCTGACGACGAAGCTTTCGAGCTTGTAGGGGCCGGTGCCGACAGCCTCGATGACGCCGTAGCCGCCATCGCCCGCCGCGTCATAGGATTTGGGCGAAGGGACGCCCATGTTCACCGAGGCCAGATTGTAGATCAGATTGGGCTCTGGCCGCTTCATGAGGAACCGCACCGTATGGTCGTCGACGACCTCGACATGGTCGATCGCGCTGGTCATGTACTCGTTCTCGGTGCCTGCGAATTTGGGGATCCACCAGGCGATCGTCGCGGCGTTGAACGGTTCGCCGTCATGGAACGTCACGCCCTGGCGCAGTTTGAAGGTCCAGGTCAGGCCGTCCTGACTGGTCTCCCAGTATTGCGCCAGATGCGGATGATAGGATTGATCGCCGGGGTCCTGCTCGACAAGCCGGTCGTAGATGAGTGCGGATGCCATGTTGAGCGATACCGAACGGATCGGATCGTAGTTCGCCGAGCCCGACTCCTGCCGGCCCAGCACGATGACTGCCTCACCTTCCGACGCATGGGCGGCTGATGACAGACCGCCGCCCATGCAGAGCGAAAGCAAGGATGTGGAAATTAGAAAATCACGTCTATTCATATCGGAGTCCTCCCGAGACCTCGTTGGTGTTTTTCGTTGGCTAGATGGCGAATCGCCAGCACGCATTCGGTGCGCATGGTCTCTTCCGAAAACCGGTCGCTACTTTTCGGGATCATGCTTTAGCGCCGTGGATGCCGACCGGCATGGCCGACGAAATCGCCGTAGAGTTCCGACATCCGGTCGAGGCGTGACTCGACGTCTGGTCCGAGTTCGCCGATAATCCCGTTGAGCATCAGATGGACGAGCGACAGCATCGGCGTGTTCGTGTCCCAGAACAGATTGATCTCCGACGGCAGCGCAAAGACCTCGCTGGCGCATTCATGTCCCCAGTCGCAGAACAGGTCGGTCACAAGCGTCACCGGCAGGCCGGCATCGCGGGCCCGGCGCGCCAGTATCGGGGCCTGGCGGGAATAGCGGCGGGCATCGAACAGCACGAGCGCCGCGTTCCGCGAGCCCAGAAGCACCTCGCCGAAACTGCCGGATGAATGGTCGACCAGATGGACGCCGTCGCGCACATATTGCAGCAGATGCGCCATTGTAGCAGCGATGCCGCGTTCGCTCTGGAAGCCGCCAATGAAGACCCGCTCGGCTGCCGCCAGGCGCTTGATCACGGCCTTCATCGCCGGGGTCTGGGCCAGTTCGTAGACGCGCACGATCGTCGCGAGTTCCAGTTCCAGGCTTTTGCTGGGGCCGACGTCGTTTTCCCGGCTGCGGACCTGGAACTCGCGGAGCCTGTCGCCGATCAGCCACGGGGTGTCGCCGATGTCGGCTTTCAGATCGGCCTTGAGATCCTTGAAATGCTGGTAGCCGATGGACCGGCAGAAGCGCCCCACCGTCAGTTCGCTGACGCCAACCTTTTCGGCGACCGTCACGGCGGTCTCGAACGGCAATTCGTTGAGGTTGGCCAGCATATAGGCCGCGATCGCGCGACCGGCGCCGGCGCCGCCCTGCAGGCTGTCCGTCAATCTCTGACGTGCGGTTCCGTTCGACATCGTTCCTCCCAGGGCAAATTCGTGACAGTTTTCTGATATTGAGTCAATAATGATATTTTTCTGACGCACACCTGCCCTTGATGGGAGAGCGGTTCTTTTCGCGAAAGGGCGCAACCGCGCCGTGCTAGTTTTGTCGGCTGTTTTTGTCGGCAAGCAGCTTGTCAGCGCCTGTCCGGCTTCCTATCAGTCGTCACGACTTGCGTGGGGGCCAATCGATGAACGACGACCGCAAACCACCTGAAGGCTGGATGGCGGTTGGAACGCCTGACAGGCAAACCGTCACGCCCGACTGGATGGCGATCGATTCGCCGCCAATCGACGGAGTAAAGATCAAGGAAATCAAACCGGTCGCGACCTCCAACGGCTATCTGACCGAGATTTTTCGCGATGAATGGGAACTCGATTCCTCACCGGTCGGCCAAGTGTTTCAGCGCACCCTCTATCCAGGTGCCGTGACAGGCTGGCATGCGCATGCCGTGACCCTGGATCGGCTTTTCTGCTGCATCGGCAGTATCCGCGTTTCGCTCTATGACGGGCGCAAGGCTTCGCCCAGCTTCGGTACGGTCTGGCACAAGATCCTCGGCCCGTCGCGCCCGGCAATCGTCATCATCCCGCCTGGCGTATGGCACGGCGTTATCGCACTCGGGCCGGAGACCGCGCTGCTGCTCAATCTTGTCGACAAGGCGTATGCCTACGATGCGCCCGATCATTGGCGCCTGCCGCCAGACACGGACCATATTCCTCATAAGCTGGTGTAGCGTGAGGCGATCCAGGCACCTTGATCCAACCGACCAAAGCGAACCGCTCGTCTCGGTCGTGATCGCGACCCACAACCGGCCAGCTGCTTTGCGACAGACGCTGAGGAGCGTGGTTGGTCAGACGCTGCAGGATTGGGAAATCCTGGTGATCGGCGACGCCTGCCGGCCGGATACGGCGGCGGTCATCGCCGAATTTGCCGATCCGCGTATCGGCTACATCGACCTGCCCGTCAATTTCGGCGAGCAATCCGGCCCCAACAACATCGGCCTCGCGAGGGCGCGCGGCCGGTTTGTTGCCTTGCTCAATCATGACGATCTCTGGTTTCCCGACCACCTCGCGGCGATGACCGGCTGGATCGATGCGACAGGCGCCGATGTCGTGATCGCGCGAGGCGCTATTGTCCAACCCCGACCGGTCCAAGGCGATCCCGACAAGAACCTGATCTATGGGGTTGGCAAAGACGGCTTCTACGATCCTGTTATCACCGCTGGTTATGGATCGGCACAAATGGTCCGGCGGACGTCTCTCAGCTGGCTCGGCCCCTGGCGCCCCGCCCGCGAGTGCTTCTGCGAAAGTTCGCAGGATTGGCTCTTTCGGGCATGGCGAAAAGGGGCCGTGATCACGACCATGCCTCACCTGAGCGTGCTCAGCCTGTTTTCCGGCATGCGCAAAGGCAGCTATTTCGAAAATACGGCGCCAGAGCAGGAGGAACTCGTCAACGGCATGCAAATGCCGGACGCCCTGCGCGTGAAGGTTCTCGCCATGGCTGAGGCGCCACGTCCTCTTAAAAAATCCACCTATTTGAAACGCAGGCTTCTGGCCGCTTGCGGCATCCATCCGAGAGCCAGGGAGTTTCGCCGCGAATACGGACGCGGCGCCTTTGTCACCAGGTTGCGAGAGATACGCGGCCTGCCGCCTCTTTCAGCGCTTGAGCCGGGCCTGGATGAAATGCTCGACCTCTATCGAAAGCGGAATGACCAGGCTGAGGCCGAGAAGAACTGAACGGGATGGTTTTGGCCTCAAACAAAAAACCCGCGGGATCGCTCCCGCGGGCTTTTTTTCGGGCAACCGCCAAGCTTAGCCGTGAGCGAGCACGGCGAGCAGCAGCAGGGCGACGATGTTGGTGATCTTGATCGCCGGATTGACGGCCGGACCGGCGGTGTCCTTGTAGGGATCGCCGACGGTGTCGCCGGTCACCGATGCCTTGTGAGCATCGGACCCCTTCAGGTGCTTGACGCCATCCTTGTCGACAAAGCCGTCCTCGAAGGACTTCTTGGCGTTGTCCCAGGCGCCGCCGCCCGAGGTCATCGAGATGGCGACGAAAAGGCCATTGACGATGACGCCAAGCAACGAAGCACCGAGCGCTGCGAAGGCCGAGGCCTTCGAGCCGGAGATGAGCAGCACGCCGAAATAAACGACGAGCGGCGCCAGCACCGGCAGCAGCGACGGGATGATCATTTCGCGGATTGCCGCCTTGGTCAGCAGGTCGACGGCGCGCGCGTAGTTCGGCTTGGATGTACCGGCCATGATGCCCGGATCCTCGCGGAACTGCTTGCGCACTTCCTCGACGATGGCGCCCGCGGCACGGCCGACGGCCGTCATGGCGATACCACCGAACAGGTAGGGGATGAGACCGCCGAAGATCAGGCCGGCGACGACGTAGGGGTTGGAGAGATCGAAGGAGACCTCGCCCATGCCGCTGAAGTAGGGGTACTTGTCGCCGTTGGCGGCAAAGAACTTCAGGTCGTTCGAATAGGCGGCAAACAGCACCAGTGCGCCGAGACCCGCCGATCCAATGGCATAGCCCTTGGTCACCGCCTTGGTGGTGTTGCCAACCGCGTCGAGCGCGTCGGTCGAGTGACGCACTTCCTTGGGCAGACCAGCCATTTCGGCAATGCCGCCGGCATTGTCGGTGACCGGGCCGAAGGCGTCGAGCGCGACGATCATGCCGGCAAGGCCGAGCATGGTGGTGACCGCGATCGCCGTGCCAAAAAGACCAGCGAGCTGGTAGGTCGAAATGATGCCGCCGACGATGACGATTGCCGGAAGCGCCGTCGATTCCAGCGACACCGCAAGGCCCTGGATGACGTTGGTGCCGTGACCGGTGACCGACGCCTGGGCGATGGAGTTCACCGGGCGCTTGTTGGTGCCGGTGTAGTATTCGGTGATGACGACGATGAGACCCGTCACCACGAGGCCGAGCAGGCCGCAGATGAACAGGTTCTTGCCGGTGATCGACATGCCGGCAACGACGCCGATTTCACCCCAGCCAACAGTCGCCGACGTGGCGACACCGAGACCGACAATCGAGAGCAGTCCGGTGACGATCAGGCCCTTGTAGAGCGCGCCCATGATCGAGCCATTAGAGCCGAGCTTGACGAAGAAGGTGCCGACGATCGAGGTGATGATGCAAGCGCCGCAGATGGCCAGCGGGTAGAGCATGACCGAGCCGAGAACGGCGGAGCCGCCGAAGAAGATAGCGCCGAGAACCATGGTGGCAACGACCGTCACCGCATAGGTCTCGAACAAGTCCGCGGCCATGCCGGCGCAGTCGCCGACATTGTCACCGACGTTATCGGCGATGGTGGCCGGGTTGCGCGGATCATCTTCCGGGATACCGGCCTCCACCTTGCCGACCAGATCGCCGCCGACATCCGCACCCTTGGTGAAGATGCCGCCGCCGAGACGGGCGAAGATCGAGATCAGCGAGGCACCGAAGCCGAGCGAGACCAGCGAATCAATGACGATGCGGTCGTTGGGCGCGAGACCCATGAAATGTGTAAGGACAAGATAGTAGATGGAGACGCCGAGCAGCGCGAGACCAGCGACCAGCATGCCGGTGATGGCGCCTGACTTGAAGGCGATGTCGAGGCCGGCGGCGAGGCTGTTCGAAGCGGCCTGCGCGGTACGCACATTGGCGCGCACCGAGACATGCATGCCGATGAAGCCGGCGGCGCCAGACAGCACGGCGCCGATCAGGAAGCCGATCGCGGCGGTGATCGACAGCAGCCACCAAGCGAGTATCAGCACGACCACGCCGACAATGGCGATGGTGGTGTACTGGCGTGCCAGGTAGGCTTGCGCGCCTTCGCGGATGGCGGCGGAGATTTCCTGCATGCGTGCATTGCCCTGGTCGGACGCAAGGACCGACCGAGTCGCCCAGATGGCGTAAAGGACAGAAAGCAAGCCGCAGGCGATGACGGCGTATAGTATTGTCATTGCCGGATTTTCCTCGATTGATGGCCCAAAAGAACCCCTCCCTGGGCCGTTGAGACAAAGACCGGGCTCCGCACAGGGAATCCGCCTCTTCGCTGGCTGTATGCGAAACAGGGGTACGAACGTCAAGATATTGTTCGGTTTTTGCCCGGCTTTCGCCATGATGCTTTCATGCAAACCGATTGAATTGCGCTCAAGTCAGAGCGTGTCCTGGATAGAAGGGCTTGCCGTCGCCCAGAAAGCGCTGACGCTCGGCGTCCAGCCACTGCGCAACCTGCGCGTCCGTCGGAGCCGCCAGATCAGGTGGAGAGCCTCTGAACATTACCGTGCTGGCGAACCGGGACGCCTTGAACAGCCTGGGGTTAGAGTGTTCGCCACGCTTGCCTATGTAGCGTGCATGGCAGGCGAAGTTGGATATGCGAACCGCGCCACGCTCGGCACAGGCTATCCAGCGGGCAGCATCCTGGCTGGTAACGGGGTTCTTCCAGCCGCGGCCTGCATAGAAAGCCCTGATCGCGTGGCTGTCGCGTCTGGAATAGTCGCAGCCATCGACCAGCTCGAGATACTTCTTGCGAAAAGGTCGTTCCGCCAGCCAGGTACGTCGGGTGAGCGCGGCGCCCCAGTTCTCATGCATCGCGATGAGGTCATGTGCCCGCTGCCGCTGGACGCGCTGACTGGCCCAAAGATCACCATAAGCCGCGACATAGGCGATACGCGGGTCTTGCTCGGCGAGATCGAGAAGCTGTCCGATCGTGCCCAGGTAATTGGGAGAAAGTACCAGATCGTCCTCAAGGAAGAGGCCCTTCCCTGCCTGCAAATCCTCGAACACATGACGTTCGGCGCGTTCGTAGTTCAGCGCGATACCAAGATTTTCCGGCGCCTCGATCACCTCTCCCCATGGGATAGTTCGGTGAAAGGTGGCGACGCACTGCCCAATTCGTTCGTTGTTGCCCTTCTGGCGCTTGCTCCAGCGGTTCCAGCCACCATCCTGAAACAACACCACCTTGTCTGCCTCGGTGATCTGCGGGCGAAGGCTTTTTAGAACCTGGCGAAGGTAGCCAGGTCGATCGAACGACAGGATGGCAATCGGAAAGCCGGCCGGCCGCACTGGATGTTCCCCAGGGGAGCGCCAAAACCTGCGACTGAGGCCTGACGCCAGTTCATATTCTTGCCTATTTGCTGTTGCTCGCCGCTCCGCGTTCACCTTTGTTGAATAGTCGATGGGATTTTCGTGACAAGGCTCAAGAGCACCCAACGGGCCGTTGGAAACGCCTTGCCCACAGCCAAACGCACGCAGAGGGCTACTCCACCTCCCGCCCCATGCGCCGCGCCGCGTAGCGCTCGACTGCCGACAGGCCGTCATAGATCAGCACGGCTAGCGCGGCGACGATCAGGCCGCCCTGCAGGATAAAGGCGAGATTGTTAGACAGCAGGCCGGCAATGATAATCTCGCCCAGCGTCTTGGCGGCCACCGTCGAGCCGATGGTGGCCGTGGCGAGGCTGATGACCACCGACAAGCGGATGCCGCCGAGGATGATGGGGGCGCTGAGCGGCAGTTCAACCTTGATCAGCCTTTGCCAGCCGGTCATGCCGGCGCCGCGCGCGGCCTCGACGACATTGGCCGGCAGGGTGGTCAGCCCCGTCAGCGCGTTCTCGAAGATTGGCAGCAGACCGTAGAGAAACAGCGCGATCAGCGTCGGCTTCTCGCCAAAGCCGACGGCTGGCACGGCAAGGGCGAGCACCGCCACCGGCGGAAAAGTCTGACCGATGTTGACCAGGCTGCGCGACAGCGGCAGGAATTCAGCACCGACCGGCCGCGTCACCAGGATCGCCAACCCGACCGCTACGATGATCGCAGCCAAGGTCGCGACGAAGACAATCCTCAGATGCAGCAGGGTCAGCGTCAGCAGGCTGCCCTGATTGTAGATCGCCGGCGCATTGTTCTCGGTCAGCGGCTTCAGCAGCGGTTCAAACCAGCCGGGATTGGTGACGAAGGCAACCAGCAGCACGACCAGGGCAAGGCGCAACAGCGCCGGCAGCCAGGCTTTCATGCTGGCCTCGCCGCGCGTTTCACCAACCCGTCGACGGTGACGCGGCCGATCGGCTTGCCGTCAGTGCCGTTCACCGGCAACGCCGGCCGGCCTGACCAAAGCAGTTCGGCTAGAGCATCACGCTGGCTGGCATCACCAGGGATCGCATCGCCTTCGGCTGTACCCTTTTCCACGGCGTCGCGTACCCGACCGAGTGAGAGCAACCTGAATGGCCGCTCGCTGGCGCCGACGAGGGTTTCGACAAAAGTGCTGGCCGGATTCGCCAGGATCTCGGCAGGCCTGGCGTATTGCACCAGCTTGCCGGCATCCATCACAGCGATCTTGTCGCCCATGTGAACCGCCTCTTCCATGTCATGGGTGACCAGGATGATGGTGGTGCCGAAGCGCTTCTGGATCGCCAGCAGATCCTCCTGCGCCTTGGTGCGGATGATCGGATCAAGCGCGCCGAACGGCTCGTCCATCAAAAGCACATTGGGTTCGGCGGCGAGCGCGCGTGCAACACCGACGCGCTGCTGCTGGCCGCCGGAAAGCTCATGCGGATAGCGCGGTCCATAAGCCTCGGGATCGAGCTGATAGAGCGTCATCAGCTCGTTCACGCGGGCCTTGATCCGTGCGGCATCCCAACCGAGCAGTGCCGGCACCGTGGCGATGTTCTGCGCCACCGTGCGGTGCGGGAACAGGCCGTGGCCCTGGATGGCATAGCCGATGCTGCGGCGCAGCTCGTAGCCGGGCACCGAACGGTTGTCGGCGCCATCCAGCTTGATAACGCCCGAGGTCGGCTCGACCAGTCGGTTGATCATGCGCAGCAGCGTCGTCTTGCCGGAGCCGGACGTGCCGACGATGACGGCGATGGTGCGCGGCTCGATGACCATCGACACGTTGTCGACCACGGTCGTCGCGTCGTAGCGCTTGGTAATGCCTTCGATCTCGATCATGCGGCCTCACGTCGCTTGGTAGAGCTCATTTCGATTACAGCATCGAGGATGATGGCGGCGGCAAATGCCAGCGCCACGGTCGGCACGGCGCCGAGCAGAACCAGATCCATCGCGGTCTGGCCAACGCCCTGGAAGACGAACACGCCGAAACCACCACCACCGATCAGCGCCGCGATGGTGGCAAGGCCGATGTTCTGCACCAGCACGATGCGGATGCCGGTGAGGATGACCGGAAAGGCCAGCGGAAACTCCACGCCGAACAGGCGCTGCCGGTCAGTCATGCCCATGCCGCGTGCCGCGTCGTTGGCCGCGCGCGGCACACCGGCAAGGCCAACGACGGTGTTGGCCACCACCGGCAGCAGTGAATAGAGGAACAGCGCCACGAAAGCCGGCGCGGTGCCGATGCCACGAATGCCGAGTGCGGCGGCGCCCGGCACATGCGTGGCGACCCAGCCGAGCGGCGCGATCAGCAGGCCGAAAAGCGCGATCGAAGGAATGGTCTGGATGATGTTGAGCACATTGAGAACGCCGGCCCGCAGGCTCTCGACACGGTGACAGAGGATGCCGAGCGGCAGGCCGACGATTACCGCCGCTGCCAGCGAGCCGAGCGCCAGCGTCACATGCTTGGAGCCTTCGGCCCAGAAACTGTCGGCACGGTTGGCATATTCCTTGAGGATCGACAGGTCGTTCCAGCTTCCCGACATCAGGAGAACACCGATCGCGGCGGCGGCAACGATCAGTACGCCGACCCGGGCCAAGGGCGACAGGTTCAGCCGCGTCAGCACGTCGGCCAGAAGCAGCGTGAAGGCAAAGATGAGGACCCAGAAACCGGAGGCCGGCGAAATTCGGGCGAATGTGTTGCCAGCAGGCGTCAGGAAGGTGCCGGCGACGCCAATCAGCAGTGCCAGCGCGACAAGTGCCACGACGCTGGCGGCAAGGCGCACCACGAGCGGTGTCTTGAACAGCGCGATGAGCGCGGCACCGACGACAATGGCGAGCAGCAGAAGTCCGGATGTTGGCGGCAGCGCTTCGAGGATCGAGCGCGCCTGGCCGGGAACGATGCGGTTGGCGCGAAACGTGGCAAAGGGCGCTATGAGCGCAGCATAGGCCGCGATCGCGGCGATGACCACGCCGAGCTTGTCAAACCGGATTTGCACGCCCTCCCCCGTCAGCCGATCCGGCGCGCCACGAACGCAGCGCGCCGGGATCTTCCTATTTCAGGAAGCCGTTCTTCTTCAGGAAGTCCTCGGCAACGCCTTTGACCGGTTCGCCGCCAACCTGCACACGGCCGTTCAGCTCCTGCAGCGTGACAAGGTCAAGCTTGGCGAAGACCGGCTTCAGCAGCGTCTCGATCTCCGGGTGCTCCTTCAACACTGACTCGCGGATGATCGGCGCCGGCTGGTAGACCGGCTGCACGCCCTTGTCGTCATCAAGCACGACTAGGCCGGACGGTGCGATGCCGCCATCAGTTCCGTAGACCATGGCAGCGTTGGCGCCGCTGGTCTGGTTGGCCGCAGCGCCGATGGTAGCAGCTGTATCGCCGCCTGAAAGCGTGATCAGCTGCTCGGGCTTGAGTTTGAAGCCGTAGGTGGTCTGGAAGGCTGGCAGGGCCGCGGCCGAATTCACGAACTCAGCCGAGGCAGCCAACACGATCTGACCGCCGCCAGCGACGTATTTGCCGAAGTCGGAAAGCGTCGCGAGCTTGTTGGTTTCAGCGACTTCCTTGCGCAGCGCGATCGCCCAGGTGTTGTTGGCCGGCGACGGCGACAGCCAGACGATCTTGTTGGCGTCGTAATCAAGCTTCTTGGCCGCCTCATAGGCCTTGGCCGCATCCTTCCACACCGGATCGTCGGCCTTCTCGAAGAAGAAGGCGGCGTTGCCGGTATATTCCGGATAGATGTCGATCTCGCCTGCGGTGATCGCCTTGCGCACCACCGGTGTACCGCCGAGCTGGATGCGGTCGGTGGTCTTGATGTTGTTGGCGTTGAGCACCAGCTGGATGATGTTGCCAAGCACCCCGCCCTCGGTGTCGATCTTCGAGGACACCACGACCTGGGCGTTGGCCGAAGCGATGGCCAGGCCAAGCGCAAGCGCGGCGCCGGCCATGAGTTTGATGGAACGCATTGTGAAATTCCCTTGCTGTGAACCGAAGACCGGTTGGGGCGCATATGATCACGGCTTCAACGCCCCGTCGGGGCACACGGTTTCATAAGATGTGGGACCAGCGCAATAATTTTGTTCGATCGCAGCCAAAACAACGCGGTCTGTCCCGACGGCGTCGTGTCAGCTGTTGCATAGCGAAGCGGTAGTATTCCGAGACGTTGCCGCCTGCCGCGAGCCGACGGCTCAAGTCAGGCGCTAAGCTGGCGCGGCCCTGTTATCTTCAAAGCGCCCAGCGCCACGAAGCAGAGCGCGGTCACCGGGAAGATGATCCAGTTGAGCATCGACCAGCCCCAGGCGTTGTAGACGGCGCCTGACAACAGCGAGGCAAAGGCCACGGAGCCGAACAGGACGAAGTCGTGGAAGCCCTGCACCTTGCCCTTTTCCGACGGCCGATAGCTGTCGGCGACGATCGCGGTGGCGCCGATGAAGCCGAAATTCCAGCCGAGCCCGAGCAGGATCAGCGCGGTCCAGAACTGCCACAAGGCCAGTCCCGACAAAGCCACGACGGCGCAGGCGACAAGCAGGGCCAGACCAACGGCGACGATGCGTTCGGCGCCGAAGCGACGGATGAGCGAGCCGGTGAAGAAGCTTGGCCCGAACATCGCCATCACATGCCAGGAAATACCCAGCGTGGCATCGTTGGTGGACAGGCCGCAACCGACCATGGCAAGCGGCGCGCCGGTCATGACGAAGCTCATCAGTGCGTAGCTGCCGACGGCGCAGAAGAGTGCCACGACGAAACGTGGTCGTGTCACGATCTCGGCCAAGGGCCGGGCATCGCTGACGGCGCTTTCAGCCTTGCTCGCGGCTGTTTTGGCCGGAAGGCGCAGGAACGACAGGATAGCCGCGCCCGCCGCCGCCAGCACCAGGATGGAGGCGAACGAACCGGCGAACATCACCGGAGCAAACAGTTCGCGGGTGAAGATGACGATCTGCGGCCCGAGGATGGCGGTGATGATGCCGCCGGCCAGCACGAAGGAAATGGCGCGCGCCTTGAATTCCGGCGGGGCGTTGTCAGCGGCGGCGAAGCGGAACTGCTGGACGAAAGCGCCACCGACACCAATCAGCAGCAAGCCAAAAGCGAACAGCCAGAAGCTCGCTTGGAAAAGCGCCAGCGTCGCAACCAGCCCGCCAAGCGCGGTGATGATCGTGCCGGTCATGAAGCCGCCGCGCTGCCCCATACGGCGAATGATGGCCGCTGCCGGCAATGCGCCGAGCGCCACGCCAAGGTTGAAGCCGGTGATCGGCGCCGTCGCCAGCGATTTGTCGGCACCGAGAAGATATTGTCCGGCCAGCGCGCCCATGGAAATCGCGATGGGAGCGGCCGACCCGATGATTGCCTGCGAAGCAGCGAGGATCAGCGCCGTGCGGCGCGCCTCCTTGGCCACCGCTGTCACGGCCACGGTCATGCGTCCTTGCCGCGCCCTTCTCCACGCACGCGGCGCGAGACACGGTCGAGCACGGCGTTGACAAGCTTTGGCTCGTCTTCCTCGTAGAATGCCTTGGCGATGTCCACATATTCGGAGACGATGACGGCGACCGGCACGTCCTCGCGCTTCATCAGCTCATAGACACCGGCGCGCAGAATGGCGCGCAATGTCGAATCCAGACGCGACAACGGCCAATCCTCGGTCAGCGCCTGGCGGATGATCGGATCGACGGTCGTCTGGTTCTCGACAACACCAGCCAGGATGGCGCGAAACCATTGCGCGTCGGCCTCGCGATAGAGCGCGCCGTCGACTTCCTTGCCGAGCCGAAAAGCTTCGTATTCGGCGGTGATTTCGAAGACGCCGCTGCCGGCGACATCCATCTGGTAGAGCGCCTGCACGGCGGCAAGCCGGGCAGCACCCCGCTTGTTGGCCTGGCGCACCGGTGGTCGGTCGTTGTCTCCGGACTGCGTCACGTCGCTCAGGCTCCGAGCTGTTTTCGAACGGCGATCATGGTCAGCGCCGCGCGAGCGGCGAAGCCGCCCTTGTCGCCTTCCGTGCGCCGGGCGCGCGTCCAGGCCTGTTCGTCGTTCTCGGTGGTCAGGATGCCGTTGCCGATGCAGATCGATTCCTGGATGGAGAGATCCATGAGCGCGCGAGCGGATTCATTGGCGACGATATCGAAATGGTGCGTCTCGCCGCGGATAACGGTGCCGAGCGCGACATAGCCGTCGTATTGGGTGCCCTCGCCTTCAGCCGCGTCGAGCGCGAACGAAATCACCGCCGGAATTTCCAGCGCGCCGGGAACAGTGACCACATCATACTTGGCGCCAGCATCGTCGAGCGCGGCCTTGGCGCCATCGAGCAGCGCATCCGCCAGATCGTCGTAGAAGCGTGCCTCGATGATCAGCAGCTTGAGTTTCTTGTTCTTGGGCATTTGGCTCGCGTCTCCGGAGGAGCCGGTGACTTAAGCCCAAGCAGCCAAGTTCGCAAGCTTTGTCGCAGCGTCAGACCGGCTCTAATTGCCGACCGGCTGCTCAAAGTCCCTCTTTCGCGGCCTCCGCCAAGCGCGCCGCATAACGGGCCATCGTGTCGATCTCGAGGTTGACGCGGTCGCCGACATTGCGCTCGCCCCAGGTCGTGACGGTCAGCGAGTGGTGGATCAGCAGCACGTCGAAGCGCGTGCCTTCCACCTTATTGACTGTGAGAGAGGTGCCATCGAGCGCGATCGAGCCCTTCGGTGCGATGAATTTTGCCAGTTCGCGCGGTGCTTCGAGCGTGAAGCGCACGGCGTCGCCCTCCTCCTCGCGCGCCACGATCTCGGCCATGCCGTCGACATGGCCAGAAACAATGTGGCCGCCGAGTTCGTCGCCGATCTTGAGCGCCCGCTCCAGATTGAGCTTGGTGCCGGACGTCCAACGCGCGGCGGTCGTCAGCCTCAGCGCCTCCTCCCAGGCCTCGACCTCGAACCAGCGCGCGTTCGAGCCGCCATCCGGCAACGCCGTCACGGTCAGGCAGACGCCGCCGCAGGAAATCGAAGCACCGATGGCGATGCCTTGCGGGTCGTATGCCGTGTCGATGCGCAAGCCCACGCCTTCCCTAAGTGGCTTCACGGCGGCGACGGTGCCGACATCAGTGACAATTCCGGTAAACATCAATCGTGATCCTAGAAGTCTCTTATCCACTCGGCGTAGCTGTCCACGCCAAAATGCATCTCGCGCAATTTGCGGAAACCTGCAGGGATATGGTTGGCGTCGATGGGGGATGCAATGCCATCCTCGCCGATCGCTTCCGGGCCATGGAACAGCACGATGCGGTCGACCAGCCCATCCGCGAGGAAGGCCTTTGCTATCCTGGCGCCGCCTTCCACCAGGACGCTGGCCATGCCGAGGGCGGCCAGATCCTCGAGCAGTTCCGGCAGGGCCACACCGCCCTCGTGCGTTTCCGTACCGATGAAGCGCACGCCGGCACGCTCGAGCAAGGCACGCCGCTGCGGATCCGCCTCCAGGCAAGCGGCGACATAGAGCGGCACACGATCGATTCCGGAGACCAGTTTGGATGCTTCCGGCAAGCGGATTTGCCGGTCGAGAACGATACGCGCCGGCGATCGGTTTTCGAGGCCAGGCAAGCGCACCGTCAGCGCCGGGTTGTCTTCCAGCGCCGTGCCAATGCCGACGAGGATACCGTCGACCTCGGCGCGCATCAGATAGACTTCGCGACGCGCGATGTCGCCGGTGATGGCCACCTGACCCTGGCCCTGCCTGCCAATCTTTCCATCGCTGGAAAGCGCAAGCTTGAGAATCACTTCGGGGCGTTTTTTGAGAGATCGAATCAGATAGCCGGCCATTTGTTCGGCCGCTTCCGCCGCGAGCACCTTTTCGACCACTTCGATCCCGGCGGCGTGCAGGATGGCGTAGCCTTGGCCCGAAACGCGCGGATCTGGATCGCTGGCGGCTCCGACGACACGCGCCACGCCGGCATTGACCAATGCGTTGGCGCAAGGCGGCGTGCGGCCGTGGTGGGCGCAGGGCTCCAGCGTGACATAGGCCGTGGCACCGCGGGCCAGTTCGCCGGCTTCGGCCAGCGCCTCAGTCTCGGCATGCGGCCGGCCGCCAACCGCGGTTACACCGGTGCCGACGATCATCGGCCCGGCCCCGTCGTCGCGCACGATCAGCGTGCCGACGGACGGATTGGTCGAAGTGCGCCCGGCATTCTTGCGAGACAACCGAAGCGCGGCCGCCATGAAGCGGCGATCCAGGGTGTCCTGTGCGGAAGAACCAAGTCCAGCCATGATCAGCTGGCGTCCTCTTCGCCCTTCAGTTCGCCCAGCACGTCATGAAAGTCCTTGGCCTCGCGGAAATTGCGGTAAACCGAGGCGAAGCGCACATAGGCGACGTCGTCGAGGGACTTCAGCGCTTCCATCACCAGACGGCCGACCTCACCGGAGGCCACTTCCGTTTCGCCCGAACTCTCGAGCTGGCGCACGATGCCGGTGACCGCTCGGTCGATACGCTCCGGGTCGACATTGCGCTTGCGCACGGCGATCTCGACCGAGCGCAACAGCTTGTCACGATCAAACGGCACTTTTCGCCCCGACTTCTTCACCACGACGAGGTCGCGCAACTGCACGCGCTCGAAGGTGGTGAAGCGGCCGCCGCAATCAGGGCAGACACGACGCCTGCGGATCGCGGCGCCATCCTCGGCAGGACGCGAATCCTTCACCTGCGTATCTTCGGACTGGCAATAGGGACAACGCATGGGCGGCCTTCGGTTGGCGATTCTTGTAAGTCGAAAGGCTTAGTGCCTTTTGCCGCGATGGCAAAGCAGCCTCTCGCGTCTCAGAGATAGCGAGACATGGGGAGAATTGCGAGAGCGCCAGTATTCGGGAGGCGTCAGGGTGCCACGTCGCCGGTCGGGAAGCCGCACCAGGTTCCGAGGTTGCGATAGGCCTTGGTGAAACCGGTCATTTCGATGCTTGCCACCGGTATGCTTGCGAGCGTGACATCAAGCGTCGATGCCTGGCGCATGGCGCGCAGAAGCGCCAGGCTGGTTTTGGGTTTGTTGTCCATGATCCACTGGCGGTGCGGCCCGATGCTGTCGCCCTCGCTGACCGTCGCCGCGACCTTGCCTTTGCCATCGCTGAAAACCGTGGCGATGCTGTTGCCTTTCGGCAGATCCTTGTTGTCGACCGCCAGGGTCAGCGCCGGATAGGCATTGGGCGGCAGTGCGTCGTCGCTCGAGATGATCAGCGTCACTGTGCCGGGGCTTCCATTTTGATCGACAAAAGCCGTCGACGCCGCGCAGGTCTTGTGCACGTCCTGACCGCTGCTGAGCTCGTCCACGGTCGCGGACCATTTGCCTGACGTTTCGGTCTTGGGCTCGGCCAAAGATGGGCCGGCGCTCAGCGCCGTCCAGACGGCCACGGCACTCAAGGCCACGTTGCGCAAAGGGCTTGTCTTCATCCTGACCGCTCCTGGGTTTTCGCCGAGGGTGCGTCAGCCAAGGACAATGCGCAAGCTGCTTCGGCGACGCAGGAGGCGTCGCCGAAGTGAAGCCGGAGAGGTCTTAGCCGAGATAGGGGTAGAGCGGGAAACGGTCGGTCAGCGCAACGACCTTGGCCTTCACCGCCGCTTCGACGCTGGCATTGCCCTCGTCGGAATTGGCAACCTTCAGGCCGTCCAGCACTTCGGCGATCAGCTTGCCGATCTCGCGGAACTCGGCCTGGCCGAAGCCGCGCGTGGTGCCGGCCGGCGTGCCAAGCCGCACACCCGAGGTGACGAAAGGCTTTTCCGGGTCGAACGGGATGCCGTTCTTGTTGCAGGTGATGTTGGCGCGGCCGAGCGCAGCCTCGGCGCGCTTGCCGGTGGCGTTCTTGGGACGCAGGTCAACCAGCATCAGATGGTTGTCGGTGCCGCCGGAAACGATGTCGAGACCCGTCTCCTTCAGGCTCGAGGCGAGCGCCTTGGCGTTGGCGGCAACGCTTTCGGCATAGAGTTTGAAGCTCGGCTTCAGCGCTTCGCCGAAGGCCACCGCCTTGGCGGCGATGACATGCATCAGCGGACCGCCCTGCAGGCCCGGAAACACCGCCGAATTCATCTTCTTGGCGATATCCTCGTCGTTGCACAGGATCATGCCGCCGCGCGGGCCGCGCAGCGACTTGTGCGTGGTGGTGGTCACCACATGGGCATGCGGCAGAGGTGACGGATGCACGCCACCAGCGACAAGACCGGCGATGTGGGCCATGTCGACCATCAGATAGGCGCCGACGGCATCGGCGATCTCACGGAAGCGCTTCCAGTCCCAGACCCTGGAATAAGCAGTGCCGCCGGCCAGGATCAGCTTCGGCTTGGTCTCGTGCGCGGTCTTCTCGATCGCGTCCATGTCGAGCAGGTGATCTTCCTTGCGCACGCCATAGGACACGACCTTGAACCACTTGCCGCTCATGTTGACCGGCGAGCCATGGGTCAGGTGACCGCCGGAATTGAGGTCGAGGCCCATGAACGTATCGCCGGGCTGCAGCAGCGCCAGGAACACGGCCTGGTTCATCTGGCTGCCTGAATTCGGCTGGACGTTGGCGAAATTGCAGCCAAACAGCTTCTTGGCGCGCTCGATGGCCAGTTCCTCTGCCACGTCGACGAACTGACAGCCACCGTAATAGCGCTTGCCCGGATAACCCTCGGCATATTTGTTGGTCATGATTGAGCCCTGCGCTTCGAGCACGGCGCGCGAGACGATGTTTTCCGAGGCGATCAGCTCGATCTCATGGCGCTGGCGGCCGAGTTCGTTGCGGATCGAACCGAAGATTTCCGGATCGGCATCTTCCAGCGTGGTTTCGAAGAAGGATTCGAATTTGTTCGACGCTGCCGCTGCGTTTGCCATGGCCTGAAATCCTCCGGTTCGGGGCAATTCTCTATGCATATCGTCACCCAAAAGCCGTGGCGCGGCCTTGGGCGACATGCATTGCCGCGCCATTAACACAGTTGTTTGGACCTCGCCACGTTTGGGCCGCGAAATTTGCTGGCCGGTTTGCGCCAAGACAGGCTGCGCGCGCGGCTATTGCGGCGCGCGCCCCTTCAGCACCGCTTCGGAGAAGGTGATTTCGGTGAACAGCTTGCGCGCCGTGTGATCATTGATGTCGCCGCGGCGGAGCATTTTTTGCAACTCGGTTCGTTCCGCCTCAATGCCGGCAATCCTGAGTTCAACCTCCAGCCGGCCAGTATCGCGAGCGTCGGCGCGCGCTTCCTCGCCGTCATCGGACAGGGCAATACGGCGCCGGTAGATGGAGACGACGCTTTCGGCGATAGCGAGCCTTGTGTCGGCAGCGTCTCCTTCGCTGCCATCGCTGGCCAGGCCTTCAATTTTGGCTATGGCCGCATTGGCGGCGCCGACCCGTGCCTTGCGTTCCTCGGCCGCACCGAGGTCCTCACCGGGCTCGACAAGACCGCGCGCGATGGTCGGCAAGGTAAGGCTGGCGATCGCCAGCGAGCAGATGATAACGCCAGCGGCCAGGAAAATGACGAGATCGCGGGCTGGAAAGGGCGATCCATCCTGCAAGGCGAGCGGCAGCGAAAGGATGCCGGCGAGCGTTATGGCGCCACGCACGCCGGCCACCGATCCAGCCAGCCTGACGCGAACGCCGAACGGCTGCGCCTTGCGGTTGCCGAGCCTGGCGGCGAGGCCGGCGCCGATGTCGCCGATCCATATCCAGACGAAGCGCAGGCCGATCAGACAAAGGGTGAGCAAAAGGACGGTCAATGCCGGCTCGAACAGCCAGTGCCGGGTCGTCAGCTCCGGCGGCACCTTGCGGATGATATCGGGAAGCTGCAGCCCAAGCAGGATGAACAGCGCGCCATTGAACATGAAGGTCAACATCGACCAGAGAGAAAATGTCTGGATGCGCGCCGAGACCGCCATGTAGCGGACGATGCCGGAATATCCGGTCAGGAGACCGGCGGTGACCGCCGCAAGAATGCCCGAGGCACCGAAGTGCTCGGCGACGAGATAGGCGACGAAGGGCAGCAGGAGAATGACGAGCACCTGCGCTTCCGGCGGAGTGGTCGTGATACGGCCGAGAATCTGCAGCGCCTTGGCGGCAATGAACAGCGCGGCTATGCCGGCCAGGATGCCGATCGCCACGGCATAAAGGAGACTCAACGATGCGCCCGCGAAGGAAAAGCTGCCTGTCAGCGCCGCGGCGACGGCGAAGCGGAACATCACCAGGCCCGACGCGTCGTTGAGCAGCGATTCGCCTTCGAGAATGTGCATCAGCCGCGCCGGAACGACAGTGCGGTCGACGATCGAAGACACGGCAACCGCATCGGTGGGCGACAGCACGGCGGCCAAAGCGAAGGCGACGACCAGCGGGATGCTCGGCACCAGCCAGTGCAAGGCATAGCCGAAGCCAACGATGGTGAAGAAGACGAGCCCAATGGCGAGATCGAGGATCGGGCCGCGCAACGCGATCAGTTCCCGTTTCGGCGCCGCGAACGCGTCGCCGAACAGAAGCGGTGGAATGAATACCAGCAGAAAAAGCTCAGGATCGATCTCGAAGTGAACACCTCGCGCCGGCCACGCCAGAGCGGCGCCAATGGCGATCTGCAGTACCGGCAGCGGCACGCGCACCAGCCGCACCAGCGCGCCCGACAGCGTCACGAAGGCGAGCACAACGAGGATGAAGATGGCGATTTGCATGGGACGATTCCGAACGGCGCTTCCAGGACCATGCGCAAACCGCGCCTCCAGGTCCAGCCATGGCCTTGCACCTTGCGACGCTTCACTCCGACCTTGTAGGCAGGGCTCACCCATGCCACCCTGTCGCCTGTGCGGACAGGGGCCAGTCCATGCTATCGCAAATCATGTCTCGTGCTGAAGCTGCCTTCGCGGCGCAAACGCCCGAGCAAGCAAGTCTAAGCTTCTTCGCCGCGGTGGAAGGCCTGGGGGCTTCCTACCTGCAGACCCGCTTCTATAGGCGGCCGACAATGCGGCTGACCTCGGCCAGCCACTGGGCAGCGGGCGGCTTCATCACCCGGGTTGCCCCCGACACCTGGCCGGGAAGCTCGGCATTCGACTATGTGTGCCTGGAATGCAATCCGCTGCTGACTGCTATACGTGAAAGCCGGACCCGCTATCGCTTCAGCGATTTCGCGCCAAGGCACGATCAAGGTTTCAAGGCCTACTGGGACGCGATGAGCGAAGCGAACATATACGACGCGCTGTGCGCCACGTCCTATGGCCCCGACGGGTCGATCGCTTCTCTTCATCTCGGTTTTCCAGAACAGGACCTGGCGCCGGAAGAGAGTTTTGCGATTCAAATGGCCGGCCTTGTCCTGACGGAGCGGCTGATAAGCCTGTCCACGCCACCCCCGGCAACGCCGCCAAAACTGTCAGCGCGCGAGCGTGATTGCCTGGCCCTGGCCGCCGACGGAAAGACCAACTGGGAAATCTCAGTGATCCTGAGCATCGCGGAGGCGACCGTGCGCTTTCACATCGACAATGCGCGCCGCAAACTGGGCGCGGTCAACCGGGCGCATGCGGTGGCGTGCCTGCTGAACCAGCGATTGATCTAGCGCCGGCTCCACCAAGAAAAAAGCCGCCTTGCGGCGGCTTTCTTTCTCTATAATCAGATACTTAGAGCGAAGACGTGATCTGTAGCTCATTGGCCCCGTCGAGGGCGTAGACGTCATCGCGGAACTGCACCACACCCGGACCTGTCGACCAGGCCGAGAGATAGAGGAAATGGACTGGCACCGGGTTGGTGACCTGCACCGGCGTATTTTCGCCGGTCTTGATCGCCGCTTCGAAATGCTGGCGATCCCAGCCAGGTGTATCGCGCAGCACCCAGGTGACGAGATCGCGCACGTTCTGCACGCGCACGCAGCCGGAGGAATCAAAGCGCATCATCTTGCCGAACAGGCTCTGCTGCGGCGTGTCGTGCATGTAGACGCCGTCCGGGCTCGGGAAATTGATCTTGACCGAGGCCATCGCGTTGCCGGCGCCCGGATCCTGGCGGAAACGGTACTTGGCTGCATCGTCGGTCGACCAGTCGACATTCAGCGGATCGACCTCGCTGCCATCCGGTGCGAACAAGCGAATATGGCTGTCCTTCAGATAACTCGGATTCTTCCGCATCAGCGGAATGATGTCCTTGCGCACGATCGAGACCGGCGCGTTCCAATACGGATTGACGATGATCTCGTTGATCTTGGAATTGACGATCGGCGTCTGGCGATCAATCTTGCCGACGATGGCGGTATGGCGAAGCACGACGCGATCGTTCTCGACCGCCTCGATCTGCGCGGCCGGAATATCGACCAGCACATAGCGATTGCCGAGCGTGCCGGCCTTCTCGCGCAGCCGCTGCAGATTGGTCTGCAACTGGCCAAGCCGAACCTGCGCCGAAACATTCATTGCCGCATAGGTGTATTTGCCCAATGAGCCGTCGGCCGGCAGGCCGTGACGCAACTGGAAGCGCTTGACCGCCGAGTCGACATAAGAATCGAAGGCTGTCGAAATGCCGGCGCTCTGCGCCAGATCACCGGAAACCATCAAGCGCTTGCGCAGCGGCACGACGTCAGGATCATCTACGCCAAGCATCAGCTTCTTGGTGTCCGGAACCGGCTGCCAACCGCCTTGGGCGACGATGTTCTGGTATTGTGTAATCGCCTGTTCGGTGAAGGAAACGGTCTGTGGGCTGAAGATCGGCAGCGTCGACGCGACCTTGCCGCCTTCGCTGGCGCGGGCATCGAACTGGTCGTCCCAATTGCCACGGGCCGAGGATTTCAGGATATCCCCAATCACGTCCTGAGCGTTCGCACTGCCAGCAACCACGGCGGCTGCGAGCGCGGAGGCTCCGGAAAGGAAGAGACGGCGGCTGGTTTTCATGGACGTTCCAGACATTTTTGTAGCAATTAGACCACTGCTGCGTTCGTTCATCGGGCTATCTCGCCCGTACTCTAAAGTTGGCATTGTTAACAATTAGCCAACCATGTCCCGTGTCACTTCGGCGTGAAAACGCGTTGGCGCGACTTGGGTTCCAGATGAACGCACGGACTTCACCGCAGCATCACCGGCTTCCTCGGTTCCATTGGAATATGGCGGCAACGTGACCTTGGCCGCGTTTTGGGCCGACCGAGGTCCCGAAAGGCGAAGGCGTGTGCTTTTTGGCACCAGGTCGCACATATCCGTGAACCGATCGCCTTTGATGATGTACACAGATGCGACCCGGAGGAAAAGCCATGTTTGGTGTCATTGCGGTGGTCGCGGCGTTCGGCCTGGACGGAGGCGCTGGCCACCCTCCTACCGCCGAGGAAACCGTCGCCTATTTCGCGCACGGACTCGAACAGGGCGTGCACCCAAGATACGGGCAGCAGATCGAAGAGCCGCTGAAGCGGGTTTCCAGGTCGCCCGCGATCTTCACCAGCACCGGGAAAGGCGAAGTCGGCGACAAACTGGAGACGCTGCGCTTCATCATCACCCGGCTCGACGACTGCACCTACAGTGCCGAACAGCAATATGAGGAAGATGGCAAAATCTATTTTCGCCTGACCTACAAGTTGCAGTTGGGCGCCGTCACCAGCTTTGTCTCGAGCAACGCCCCCGAATATGTCGAACTGAAAGGGCTGATGAAGGAGTGCACGACGGATACGGATGGCGCCTGCGACTTGACGCGGGAACCGGAAAACATCGGGCCATTCTTCGGAGCACCCGACAAAGCCGACCAGGCCCTCGCCTATTTTCATGAAAAATTCTGCCCGCTGAAACGGTAGCCGGATGCAACAAGAAAAAGGACCGGCGTCTTTCGACACCGGCCCACGATTGAGATCCGTTCCTGGTCGCGCTGCTTCGGCGCGGCTTCTCGGTATCTGGCGCTCACATCCGGTAAGCGATGGTATCGTTCCAGAAGCGGTCGAGCCGCTGCAAAGCCCGATTCATCTGCTTGAATTCGTCGGTGTTGATGCCGCCGACCTGCTCGATCGAGCCGACGTGACGCTCGTAGAGACCAGCGACAACATCCGCCACTTCATTGCCCTTCGGCGTCAGTGAAACGCGAACCGAACGACGGTCGATGCGCGAGCGCTGATGGTTGATGAAGCCGAGATCGACCAGCTTCTTCAGGTTGTAGGAGACGTTGGAGCCGAGATAGTAGCCCCGCGAGCGCAACTCGCCGGCGGTCAACTCCGAATTGCCGATGTTGAACAGCAGCAGCGCCTGGATGGCATTGATGTCGGAACGGCCGTTGCGGTCGAATTCGTCCTTGATCACATCAAGCAGGCGGCGGTGCAGCCGCTCAACAAGCTGCAGCGATTCCATGTACAACGAACGGATTGCCTCGCGGCGGTCGTCGGATACGTTGGCGGTCTTCGCCGCCGGACGCGAATTGATCATTGTCTTTGCCTCTCGTTTGTCGCCCTGGTGATTTTTTGTTTTTCACCTTGATCGCGACACTATCGAATACTCATAAAATTCGACTTAAACGCTAGGGCTAACAAGAGCTTACCGGTAAGAGGTTTCGGAAGAGGCTTAACGATCGGTCACCCGAGTAAGGATAATTAACCTAAAGATTTAGCCAACGATTTCGGTGGCAAAACCCCAGGGCGGCCAGATCCTCAATAAGCACAGGGGCTTACGCCCGCACTGGCCGTTTCTGCATATAGATGACAACGCGAAAGACGATGTAAAGCAGCGCCACGGCGATATGCGAAGCGACAATCAGCAGCCTATGCCCGAAAAGCTCGGGAAAACCGGCATACATCACCGTCTCGGTTACCGCGCAAATGAACCAGATCACCGGCCCCCAGGACGCCAGCATCCACAGACCGGCGGCGGCAAACGGAAAAAACACGGCGAGCAGCACGGCGGCCACCTGCCAGTGCACCGGCATGAGATCGAAACGCCATAGCGGACCAGGATAAAAACCGATCAGCTTGATCCAGTAGAGGATACCGAACAGCAGGCAGTAGCCAGCGACCACACGCTGGAACCAGGCGAAGATCACTTCGACCCCTGAGGGCTGCAGCACGATGCGCCTGGACGCGGCCTCGCTCACAGCTCCAGTTCCCGTTCGTCGAGCGAGGCGAAATAGGCATCGACATTGGCATCGCTGACCTCACCGAGGTTTGCCGGCCGCCACTGCGGTGTCGACCCCTTGTCGATGATGACAGCGCGGATGCCTTCGTAGAAATCGTGGCCCGCAAGCATGCGGTTGAGGATGCGGAATTCCATCTTCATGCAAGCATTCATCGAAAGCGTCTGGCCGGCACTGATCTGGCGCCAGGCGACGCGCAGGCTGGTCGGTGAGCGTGACCTGATTGTCGCCAGCGTCTTTGCCGCGAAGTCGTCACTGGCCGCTGCCCGTTCGAGGCTGGCAATGATGCCGTCGAGCGACGGTTGCGAAAAATGCCTGGAGATTGCGTCCAGCGTCGGCCTGTCCGTTTCGCGCAGCGCGGGAAAGAAGAACCCGCGCAGCACGGATTCCGGATCGCCGGTGTCTATCACGCGTTCGAGAAAGCCGGCCTGATCCTCGGCCTTGATCGTGTGCGTCGCAAGGCCCGACCAAAGCGCGTCGCCATAGCGGATGCGATTTCCGGTCAGGGCCAGATACATGCCGAAGCTGCCGCCAAGATCGGGCAAGAGGTGGCTGCCGCCGACATCCGGGAAAAAGCCGATGCCGACTTCCGGCATGGCGAACTGGGCGTTCTCGGTCAGCACCCGGTGCGAGCCGTGGAAGGAAATGCCAACGCCGCCGCCCATGACGATGCCGTCGATCAATGAGACATAGGGTTTCTTGAAACGCTCGATACGGGCGTTCAAGCGATACTCGTCAGCGAAAAAGTCGACAGGCGGTTTTCCCGCCCGGCCGGTCTCATAGACATGGAGAATGTCGCCGCCGGCCGAAAACGCCCGGCCCTCGGCCTTGACGATGACGACATTGACTTCATGATCGCGATCCCAGGCATGCAATGCCTTGTCCAGCGCCTTGACCATGCGGTGCGTAAGGGCATTGAGCGCCTGCGGCCGCGTCAGGGTGACGACACCTGCCCGGCCCAACCGCTCGAAGCGGATCTCATCGCCACCGCCAAAATCCATCGTCAGAGAATCCCCTCCCCCGCGCCGCCGGGACTGAAGTGCTAAAGCTGGCGCATGGGTGCGTCAATGCCAGGGCCAATCGCCGTGGGTGCATCTGGCCTTTAAACAAAGAGGCATCCTTGCCTCTCCGACAGGACGAGCGCAGTTGCAAGCGAAGGCAAACCTACCCATCTCGGACACTATGAGCGGAAGGGCCAACGCGTGATCCTTGTTACCGGCGCTTCGGGATATGTTGGGGGAAAGGCGCTTGCCGCGCTGCTGCGCCAAGGCTTGCCGGCGGTTGGGATGGTCAGGAACGTCGACAGGCGTGGGGCCGGCTTGCCCGCCCAAACGCCGTTGCGGGTCGCCGACTACGACGACCCCGCGAGTTTGCGGCGGGCCTTCGACGGCATCACGACATTGCTGTTCGTCTCGAGCGACGTCACGGCCCGGGACATGCTTCGACACCATGCGCATGTCATCGAAGCCGCCGTTTCGCAAAAGATTAGGTCAGTTGTCTTCACCAGCATCATCGATATCGACGCACAATCGCCGTTCTACTTCACGCCTGTCTATCGCGATGCGGAGCGCGGATTGCGCGAGAGCGGGTTGGCCTGGACGATCCTGAGATGCGGGCTCTATTCGGATCTGGTGCTCAACGAATGGATCAAACCCGCCTTGCTGACCGGAACCCTCTCGCTGCCGACGGGCGCAGGACAGATCGCGGCGATATCGAGAGATGACGTGGCATTGGCGTTGGCGACCGTTGCCACATCGCCGATCAAACATGCCGGAAAGATTTATGAGCTGACGGGGCCAGAATCACTGTCGTTGCATGACTTCGCCAAGGTCGCGGCCTCAGCCCTTGCTCGCCCTCTCCGTTTCATCCCCTGTTCGCCCGCCGATTTTCTCCAACGTGCATCGGCCGAGATGAAAGACCCATGGCCGCATGCCTATTCGACTTTGTGCCGGTCGATCGCCGAGGGCCGCTATCAACGCGCCACTGACGCATACGAGCGTCTGACCGGTCATTCTCCAACCAGCTTTGAGAGATTTGTTCGGGATGCCGCGTCCGACTGAATTTCGGGAGCGGATGCAGCCTGACAACTGATGCCGTGAACTGTGATCTGTCACGGCCAGCCCTGACAGGACAGCACCGCTGGCACAATCGTGTCGCATTGGTCAGCGGCAAGGGCTCGTGATAAAAAGCCGTTGATCCGGAGTTTTGGCCATGAACAAGTTTACCCCCGCAAAACCTGCCGGCGCGCGCAGCGTCGATGAGATCACCGGCAGCCGCCGTCTGCGCCGCATGCGCAAGGCTGACTGGTCGCGGCGCCTCGTGCAGGAGAACCGCCTCACCGTCGATGACCTGATCTGGCCGATCTTCGTCGTCGACGGCACAAATGTGCGCGAACCGATCGCTGCCATGCCGGGCGTCTTCCGGCTGTCGCTCGACCTGGCCATCAAGGAAGCCGAGCGTGCGGCAAAACTTGGCATTCCGGCAATCGCCACCTTTCCCAATGTCGAACTTGGTCTCCGCGACCAGACCGGCTCGCACATTCTTGACCCCGAAAACATCATCAATCGTGCCACTCGCGCCATCAAACACGCGGTGCCGGAGATCGGTATCATCACTGATGCCGCACTCGATCCATTTACCTCGCACGGCCATGACGGCATCCTGCGCGATGGCATCATCGTCAACGACGAGACGGTGGAACAAGTGACCGCCGCCGCCGTCATCCAGGCCGCGGCGGGCGCCGACATCATTGCCCCATCGGACATGATGGATGGCCGCATCGGCGCCATTCGCGACGCTCTCGACGCCAATGGCTTTTCCGATGTGGCGATCATGTCCTACGCGACGAAATTCGCTTCGGCCTTCTACGGCCCCTACCGCGAGGCGGTCGGTACCGCCGGCCTGCTCAAGGGCGACAAGAAGACCTATTACCTCGACCACGCCAATTCCGACGAAGCGGTGCGCGAGGCCGAGCAGGACATCGCCGAAGGCGCCGACATGCTCATGGTCAAGCCCGGCCTGCCCTATCTCGACATTATCCGCCGGCTGAAGGATGAGTTCCAGATGCCGACTTTCGCCTATCAGGTTTCGGGCGAGTACTCGATGATCAAGGCCGCCGCCGCGAATGGCTGGATCGACGGCGAAAAAGCCATGCTGGAATCGCTGCTCGCCTTCAAGCGCGCCGGGTGCGACGGCATCTTGACCTATTTCGCGCCTGAAGTGGCGGAAATGCTGAAGGGATAGAAGGCCGGAACGCCGCTCCGTAACGCTCCGGCCAGATCTTACGCTGCCTTGGGCAAGTAAGGGATCGTTCCCGCGAGATCGGTGTTGTCGATCAGCTGGAAGCGGCTTTCGCTGCCGCTCTGACGGGCGGCGATATAAGGCGCGTAGAGCGGATCGCTGGTGAAAGCCTCGGCCGCGGCAGCCGAAGGAAACGCCATCAGCGCGATCAGGCTGGTTTCCAGCGGTTTGCCTTCCAGTGTCTTCACATTGCCGCTGCGCGCGAGATACCGGCCGCCATGCTTGTGCACGAGGTCGTGCACCGAAGCGGCATAGGCCGGCACCCACTTGTCGTCCGTCACCTTGATGTCGGCGATGATATAAACGGTCATTCTCAGTCTCCATGGTTGCAAGTCGGCACCGGACAGCCCGGTGACGTGACGACTGCCTCGCATGGAGGTGGCGAAGCGCTCCAGTCACCGAACTGTACCAGGGCTGCGATGGCTGGCCGGTACAGGTTCTGTACTGGCCGGCCAACGGGTTTCTGACTAAGGTCAGGCAATCTCAGTTGGAGGTCGCCACATGACGCAAGCCGGATACAAGCAATTTTGCCCGCTCTCCATGGCCGCGGAGCTGCTGTGCACACGCTGGACCATGGTGCTGTTGCGCGAACTGGTGGCGGGATCGACCCGCTTCAACGACCTGCGCCGCGGCGTCCCGAAAATGTCGCCAACCCTTCTGTCACAACGGCTCAAGGACCTGGAGGCAGGCGGCATTGTCGAGCGGGTCGAGATCAAATCCGAGCCGGGCGTGTTCGAATATCGGCTGACCGAAGCCGGCAAGGACTTACGCCCGGTGATCGAAGCGATGGGGTTCTGGGGCCAGAAATGGGTCGAGGCCAGACTGTCCCTGAAGAACCTCGATCCATCGCTGCTGATGTGGGATATGCGGCGCAACCTCAACCCCAGTCCGCTGCCTGATGGGCGCACCGTGATACAATTCCTGTATCACGATCTGCCGGCATCAAAACGGTCCTGGTGGCTGATCGTTGAGAAGCATGGCGATGTCGACCTCTGCTGGTATGATCCAGGGTTCGACGTCGATCTCTATGTCTCGACCGATCTCTGCACGATGACGTCGATCTGGATGGGGCTGACCACGGTCCACAAGGAACGCGAGAGGATTACTCTGACGGGGGATCTCGATGTCGCCGGCAAGATGCAGACATGGCTCGGTCTCAGCCCGTTTGCGGTTATGCCCAAACGGGCGGCAGCCTAGCCAGTTGAACAACCAGCAATACCGCTTGCAAATCATAATCAGTATTGCTATCCGAAACCGGTTGCGTAAAACAACCGGTTAGAGGAGGCTTTCATGTCCAAACTTCGCGTCAATGCTTTCAGCCTGTCGATCGACGGCTTCGGTGCTGGCCCCGGTCAGGATCTCGAAAATCCACTCGGCATCGGCGGCGGCGCGCTGCACAAATGGGCTTTTTCCACCGTAACCTTCCGCAAGATGTTCGGCCAGGAAGGCGGCGCGACTGGCCCAGACGACGATTTCGCCGTGCGCAGTTTCGAAAACGTCGGCGCGTGGATCCTCGGTCGCAATATGTTCGGACCGGTTCGCGGCCCATGGCAAGACGAGAGCTGGAAAGGATGGTGGGGCGATAACCCGCCCTACCATGTACCGGTCTTCGTTCTGACGCAGTATGCGCGCCAGCCAATCGTGATGGAAGGCGGCACCACCTTCTACTTCGTCACGGACGGCATTCACTCCGCGCTCGAAAAGGCGAAAGCAGCAGCAGCCGGCAAGGATGTGAGAGTGGGCGGCGGCGTTTCCACCATCCGCCAGTATCTCAGCGAACGGCTGATCGACGAGATGCATCTGGCGATCTCGCCGGTCCTGCTTGGCGCCGGCGAGAACCTTCTCCAGGGGCTGGACCTGCCAAAGCTCGGCTATCAATGTTCCGAACAGGTGGCGACGCCGCTCGCTACGCACGTCGTCATCAAACGGGCATAGCATGCGCCGAGGTGGCCGCCTGCCGCGGCCACCTCGCCTCGGCCTTAGTATTTCTCGGGCACGTAGAGATCGCGCGGCAGCGTCTGACGCTCGTATTCCGGATTGAAGACGCGCTCCGGCAACGTGATGTCCTCATGCGGCACCTCCTCGTAAGGCAGTTGCTTGAGGAGATGGTCGATGCAATTCAGACGCGCCCGTTTCTTGTCGTTGCCTTCAACGATGTACCATGGCGCTTCCGGAATGTTGGTGCGGGCAAAAGTCTCTTCCTTGGCCTTGGTGTACTGTTCCCAGCGCACGCGCGACTGCAGATCCATCGGCGACAGTTTCCACTGCTTCATCGGATCATGGATGCGCATCATGAAGCGCATCTGCTGCTCCTCGTCGGTGATCGAGAACCAGTATTTGACCACCGTGATGCCTGAGCGGACGAGCATGCGTTCGAACTCGGGCACGTCGTGGAAAAATTCCTCGACCTGATCGGGTCCTGCAAAGCCCATCACGCGCTCGACGCCGGAACGATTGTACCAGGAGCGGTCGAACAGCACGATCTCACCGCCAGCGGGCAGATGCGGCACATAGCGCTGGAAATACCATTGCGACTTCTCGCGCTCGGTCGGCGCGGGCAGCGCGACGACACGGCAAATACGCGGATTGAGACGCTGGGTGATGCGCTTGATGACGCCCCCCTTGCCGGCCGAGTCGCGGCCTTCGAAAATCACCACCAGCTTCTTCTTGTGATAGGCGACCCACGACTGCAGCTTGATCAACTCGGATTGCAGCGTGATCAGGTCGCGAAAATACTGCAGGCGATCGATCGAAGGCGGATGGGCGTTCTTGTAGATCTTGGCGATCTCCAGCGACAGCGCCGGCTCCGACATTTCAAGCTCATAGTCTTCATCAAGCGTGTCGGCGAGTTCGGCTTCCAGCCAGTCCTTGGCGCCGGACTTTGGTTTGGATTCGTTCATCTCGTGCTGCTCCACCTGCAAGCTGCCACCCGTCGGCAATGACCGGGCGGCCGCAAACGACGGCCGGCCGGCCGCGTTCAGGATCGCCCTGAGCCGACTAGATATAGGCCGGCAATGACGGTTTTATTGCAGCAGGCTGATCTGCCGGCCAGGATCCGGTTTTGCAGAAATGCGCTCGCGTTCTCCTGCCGAGGGCGACAAACCGCACAAATTGTCATACAAATAGGTCAAGCTCGTCCGAGCTTCCCTTCCCCGATGCAATCACGAGGACTGACATGGAATACCGCACGCTTGGCCGTTCCGGCCTGAAAATCTCGACCCTGACCATGGGTACGATGACCTTCGGCGGCGCAGGAGCTTTCTCGGCGGTGGGCAAGACCGACCTCGACGAAGCACGCCGGATGATCGATCTCTGCATCGATTCCGGCATCAACCTCATCGACACCGCCAATGTCTATTCGAACGGACTGTCCGAGGAAATCATCGGCGAGGCCTTGGGCGGCAAGCGCAAGGGTGATGTGCTGATCGCCTCGAAAGCGCGGATGCGGATCGGCAAAGGGCCAAATGACGAAGGCCTGTCGCGCCATCACCTGATCCGCGAATGTGAGAAGAGCCTGAAGCGGTTGAAAACCGACGTCATCGACATCTACTTCCTGCATGAATGGGATGGGGTGACGCCGTTGGAAGAAACCATCGCCGCCCTCGACACTTTGGTCGCCCAAGGCAAGATCCGCTACGTCGGCTGTTCAAACTATTCCGGCTGGCAAGTGATGAAGGCACTGGGCATCAGCGACCGCCAGCATCAGCCGCGCTTTGTGACCCAGCAGATCCATTACACGCTGGAGGCGCGCGAGGCGGAGTATGAATTGCTGCCGATCTCGGTCGACCAGGGGCTTGGCGTGCTGGTGTGGAGCCCGCTTGCCGGCGGCTTGCTGTCGGGCAAATACAATCGTGACAGTCCGACCGCCCGGCAGCTCAGCGGCTGGTCGGAACCGCCGATCCGCGACGAGGACCGGCTGTGGCGGATCGTCGACGTGCTTGCCGAGATCGGCAACGCGCACGGCGTGTCGGCGGCGCAGGTGGCGCTTGCCTGGCTGCTCGGACGGCCCGCCGTCAGTTCGCTGGTCATCGGCGGCAGGACCGAAGCGCAGTTCAAGGACAATATCGCGGCGGCAGGTCTCGTTCTGGCCGATGACGAACGCAGCCGCCTCGACGCCGTCAGCCGGCCGCCGGTGCTCTATCCCTACTGGCACCAGCAAATGACCGCGAAAGACCGGTTCGGCGCCGCCGACCTGGTTATGGATCGCAGTGGCGTCTGACCAGAATTCAGGAAAGCGGAATGTTCGCGGTCAACTGCCGCTGATGTAACGCCAGACGTCAGCATCCGGCTCGATTTGGCCGCTGAGCACGAAATATTTGTAGAGCACCAGAAAGGAGATCGCTTGCTCGGCGCGCTCGTCGGCGAATGTCGTGCAATAGGCATTCGCCGCGGCAATGATGCGTTGCGCCTCCGCCGGATGCTGCTCGAAATGCCGCACGCATTCGCCGAGATTCGAGAAATCCGCTTCGAGCGGCACGTAGTGGACGTTCGCCTCAAGCCGCTGCTCCGCGAACCATGTCTCATAGGTCGGCGGCGGCATCAGACAGAGCGAGTTCGAGCTCATGATCCATTTGAGGTTGGTCGCGACATCATTGCCTTCGAGCGAGACGATGTAGCGGTAGCGCCGCTGCTGGTTGATGCTGAGATACGGCTTGCGGTATTCGGCCGCCGCTCTCGGTTTGGGCGAGCCGGCATCGCAGAAAGGCAGATCACGCACGGCTTTCAGAAAGCGGGTCCGCATCGGATTGTTGAGATCGCCACGCCAGACCACGGTTGGCAGCTTGTCGGTAAAGGCAAGTTTGTCGGCAGGCATGTGGAAATGGCGAAACTTGTCGAGCTTCAACAGCACCGCATTGCTGTTCTCGGCGACGATTGGCCGATCCTTGACGATCGATGGCATTCTCGGCACGCTCCTGACATCGCCGAACTCCAGATCGATCAGCAGTTCAGGATCGAAATAGCGGGCAAATTCCTTCAGGTCGTAATAATACATGCTCGGGGAAAACGGCACCTTGTCGACCCGGACAGCGGCCGGGCTCGGCACGAACGCGTGCTGCAGCTTGTTGTAGTAGTTCAGCCGCTGGCGAACCGGCTCACCCGAAAGCACGGCCTTTTGGAGCCGACCCGCCAATCGACGGCGAAACAGCGCCTGTGGCGCGATATCGCGGACAACGTTTCGCGCATAGTAGAAAACCTTGGTGGAATTTCGAAAAATTGTGGCCATCGGTCACTTGATTGGAAACGGACAGGCTGCCGCGATATCAGCGACCGCTTCTCCTACACCACTGTGCCGCGCATCTTGCAAGCCCACAACAGCGCGGAACCGATTTGCCCGGCCCTGATCATTCTTTCCGGTGTTGTGTTTGCCGACCAATGCTCCTAGGCAGGATCACCAGCCCAAGGGCATGAAAGGAACCGATATGGCGAGAGCACCAAACTACGATCAGGAGCGCAAGGAGCGTGACCGGCAGAAGGCCGCCAAGAAGGCGGAGAAACTGGCTGCCAAGGTTGCCGCGCGGGAGCGTTCGAAGCCAGAAGACGAGACCGAAACCGAAACGGCGGAATGACGGCAAAACGGCCCGCGAACGCGGGCCGTGCCTCTATCCAGGTTGCCCCCAGATTTTCGTGTCGTCTCAGGCTGGCGCCTTGTCGCTGACAAACACGTCCACTTCGCGCGCAGCCGCAATGAAGGCACGTCTTGCGTTCATCGCGGGCTTGTCGCCCGCCAACGCATCGTGACAGGCCTGTAGTGCAGCGCGATGCTTGGGGCTGCGCTTGCCCGGCCAGCTGTTGAGGAGGTAGTCGGAAGCCTCCCGCGCGGTGCGCAAGAGCTGAGTGCTTCCCGCCGTGACTGACTTGACGGTCACGGGCGTTTCAAATCGGTTGTTTTCCATCGCCGCTCTTACGCCATCGGCGCACGCGAAGCGAGGCCGAAAGTAGGCCTCGCGTCTGGACACCGCCTTTTACGGAACGGGCAACCCGCTACCGTCCACAGTATCATGCGGCGACGACTGCAAATCCCCTTGCACGAAGACCACGCCGATCATTGGCGAGCGATGTTACCAATCGCTCGCGGCTGCCGACAATATGCGCGGAAAGCCGGCGCGTCGCCTCATCGGCATCACCAAGGCGCGCCGCGTCCAAGATGGCACTGTGTTCCGCCCAGGCCCGGCCAAGGGCCGCCTCGTCGCGGACCTCCAGCCAGCGCGCGCGGGACAATCTCGTCATGGCGTCCCGGACGCCCCGAAACAGGAACTCGTTGCCCGACAGACGCGCCAGCTCGATATGAAAATCCATGCCGACACGGTGCCATTCCTCACGCGGGGTGTTGCCGTCGCAGGATTCGAGCATCGCCTCGATGACATCGATCGCGCTTCGGTCCTCCAGCGCACAGGTCAGCCTGACAGCCGCGACCTCGACCGCTTCCCGATAGACCGCGATCTGCTGCAGTTCGGCCAGATTGATCGGCGACACAGTCCAACCCCGGCCGTCGCGACAGATCAGACCTTCAGTCTCCAACCGTAACAATGCGGCGCGCACAGGCGTGCGTGACGCGCCGAAGCGGCTTTCGATCCAGCGTTCCGTCAGTCGCTCGCCCGGCCCGATCTCGAGGGCCAGGATCATTTCGCGAAGCTGCTTCTCGACACTTTGCATCTGCGACACTGTCCCACCTCTTCCTCAGTCGTTCCATTTCCCGGTCCAGTCGGCAGACGGATCGCCGCATTGACAGCGGCCAGCTTGGTGTCCAATAAGGACACCAGCTTGGTATCCCAAAATGGTTTCTTGGGCAACCCGGTCAATCGCGGCCGGCGAAGCTGGCTGATCGGACAGGACAGAAAGATGCCGGCAGAGAGCACAACGCCAACGAGCGCGACGGAAACCGCCTATTGGCGGCGCAACCTGTTCGTGTGTTTCGCCGGCTCCTTCATCAACATCGTGGCGATGACGCTTCTGCTGCCATTCCTGCCGCTCTATGTCGAACAGCTAGGCGTCGAGGGGCATGCAGCCATCGTGCAATGGTCCGGCATCGCCTATGGCGCGACGTTCTTTGCCGCGGCCCTGGTCGCGCCATTGTGGGGCCGTCTCGGCGACCGCTACGGCCGCAAGCTGATGCTGGTGAGGGCCAGCTTCGGCATGGCTGTCACCATGTCGCTGATGGGCATGGTTCATGATGTCTGGCAATTGGTGGCGCTGCGCCTGCTGATCGGCTTCGCCGGCGGCTATACATCCGGATCGACGATCCTCGTTGCAATGCAGACGCCAAAGGACCGTTCCGGCTGGGCGCTTGGGCTGTTGTCCTCAGGAATTATGGCCGGCAATCTGGTTGGCCCTTTGGTCGGCGGCGCGCTGCCTCCATTTATCGGCATCCGCACCATCTTTCTGCTGTCGGGCGGCGTCATTTTCATCGCCTTTCTCGCCACGACGTTCCTGATCAGGGAAGACGTTCGCCCGGCACTGGCAAAGGGCGAGAAGCGAAAGGGCGGTTGGGCGCTCATTGCGGACAAGCGCCCGATCGTCGCCATGCTTGCGACCGGGCTGCTTTTGATGTTCGCCAATATGTCGATCGAACCGATCATCACGGTCTATGTCGCGCAACTGGCCAACGACCAGAGCCAGGTAACTTTGATATCGGGTGTCGTCATGTCGGCGGCGGCACTGGGCAGCATCCTGTCAGCCACGCGTCTCGGCAAGTTCGCGGACCGTGTCGGCCACTGGAACGTCATCGTCGGCGCTCTTGCCATTTCGGCACTGCTGTTGATCCCACAGGCTTTCGTCACGGAAAGCTGGCAATTGATCGGCCTGCGCTTCCTCATGGGCCTTGCGTTGGGCGGCCTGCTGCCCTGCATCACCAGCGTCATCAGGCACAACGTTCCCGATGGCGTCGGTGGCAACGTGCTTGGGCTATCGATCTCGGCGCAATATGTCGGGCAAGTCGCCGGCCCCTTGCTCGGCGGCTACGTCGGCGGCCATTTCGGCATGCGCGCTGTGTTTCTCGGCACGTCCGTCTTGATGGCGGGCGGAGCGGCCTATAACTGGCTGGTGCAGTCACGCCGTGCGCGGGACATGCTTATTGAAGCCCGCAAATCCTGACCGGGCAAGTCACCCTGAATTCATGGAGTTACCGATATGAATACAGCTGAGCAAACCGCCGGCGGCTTCGGTCGTAGCCTTGTTCTTGCTGGAGGGCTTTGTGGTGCGGCCGGTGTGGCGCTATCGGCCGCGGCCGCGCATATGGGCGGCGCCTTTGTTTCCACCGCGGCATCCTTCCTGTTGATGCATGCGCCGGTTTTTCTCGCTGTCGGATTGCTCGGCAGGAACCGGTTTCTTGGCTTGAGCAGCCTTGTCCTGCTTTTTGGCCTTGTCCTGTTTTGCGGCGACCTGCTCGCCCGCGACTTTCTAGGCTCGCGGCTGTTCCCAATGTCGGCGCCCATCGGCGGCACGTTGCTGATCGCCGGTTGGCTGCTGATCGCGGCCTCCGCACTGGTGCGCAGCGCCCGCCCCTGAACAGGCCTGTCTCTCAACGGCGGGACGCGCCCTGCCCATGTCGAGCGCGCCAAGAGCTTTTCAGGGACACTCAGTCCAGTCTGCGTTTGAGTTGGACAAACGGTTCCCGGGCGCGGCCACGCCATCTGATTAGGAGACGACCTTCAGGTCGACTGGGAGCCGAAGGGATGCCCCAGTAGTTGCGATAAATATCCTCGAGCAAATAGGTGACGGGGTGCACGATCTGGCCTCCTCAATAATCCAAGCAAAGTGATTGAATCGATCCAATCTGTGGATCTGAAAAACCACTGTGGCTCAGGCGCGCTTGCGTGCCACGAGGAAGCGAAACTCGCGAACCCATGGACTGGCTTTGCCACGGCGCCTCTCGGTCGATGCGGCCGAACTGATGCTCCAGTCGTTGCGATAGATGTCTTCGAACAGATAATTGACGGGATGCATAGCGCACCTCCTTTCCATAATTGATGCGGTCCAATTGCGGGGCGGCCTGCCATTTGGATCGATTCAATCGTATACGCCCACGCCCGCTTGATCAAGTGAAAATTTGAACCGATCCAACGAAAGTGTTAGATGAGGCTGGCTCAGGAGACAAAAATGGCGCCATTGACCTCGGGAAAGAGATTGACCTCGGGAAAGACAAGGCCGATCCGGCTCGCGGACATTGCCAGGGCGGCGGGCGTTTCACACGGCACCGCTTCCAACGTCTTCGCCCGCCCGGAGATCGTGCGCGAAGAGGTCCGAGAACGGGTCAAGGCAGCGGCCGAGGCAATGGGGTATGGCGGACCGGATCCCAAGGGCCGTCTGCTGCGCGCCGGCAAGGTCAATGCCATCGGCGTGGCGAGCGCGGAGCCTTTGTCCTATTTCTTCGACGACCCTTTTGCGCGGGTGATGATGGCCAGTATCTCGCAGGCTTGCGATGCAACCGGCGCAGGCATCTCGCTGGTCTCGGCGGCCAACAAGGAACAGCTCGCCTGGAACATCCAGAGCGCGCTTGTCGACGGCTTTATCGTCTTCTGTGTTGAAGGTGGCTCGCGGCTGGTTGAACTGGCGCGCGAACGCAAGCTGCCCTTCGTGGCGCTCGACGACCTGGAATCAGACGACAATTCTGTCGCGGCGATCGGTGTCGACAACGTCGCCGGCGCCACCCTTGCGGCACGGCATCTGACCGAACTTGGACATCGTCGCTTTGCCGTGCTTGCCTTGCCTTGCGCCGACTCCGGCTTCGGCCCCACAACCCAGGCGCACGTGGAGAAAGCCCTCTACTCCGGCACGCGCGACCGATTGCGTGGCTACTTCGCGGAAATTTCCCGGATCGGTGTGGACGTCTCACAGGTGCCGATCTACGAGACCGTCAACAATGAAGAGAGCGTGTGGGCAGGTCTCGATCATATCTTCGCCGGTTCCGAGAAGCCGACCGCCATCCTGGCCATGTCGGACAGGATGGCGTTGCACGCGCTGGATTGGCTGCGTCGGCACGACATCGCTGTTCCAGGCGATGTTTCGGTCGTCGGCTTCGACGGAGTCCCTGAAGGCGCGGTCTCCCAGCCGCCGCTGACCACGGTCGCCCAGCCGATCGCCGAGATGGGCCGCCGCGCCGTCAAGGCGATCCTGGAATATGATGGCTCCCTCAGCCGGCAATTGCTGCCGGTCGATCTTGTGGTGCGGGCTTCGTCCGGCCCCTCACCCACCTGAAACCATCTGATGCGTCAAAGCGCATAATCGGCAAAGCATCCGAGACGAGCCGAAGGTTTGCCAGCTTTGTGCCTGCTGATCATCGCCGCAAGGCCGACATCACTTACGCGCCCTTCGCCCGGCGCTGTTCGGGCGGTATGGCGCCGAGGTCGAGGCTCATGGCCAAGGCCGACCTTTTCGGCCCTGCCGGCTATTGCATCGCGGCTGGGTTCATCCACAGGAACTCCCAGACATTGCCATCCGGGTCTTCAATGTGGCGGTTGAACATGAAGCCGAGATCCTGCGGCGGATTGGGATCAGCGCGACCACCCGCGACCACGCCGCTCGCGATTGCGGCATTGACTTCTTCTTTGCTGTCAACGGTGAGTGCCACCAACATCTGGCTCTCACGGCTGGGGTCACCGATCGGCCGCTTTGTGAACTGGGTGTAGTGCTCGTGCGTCAGCAACATCACGCCAATCGTGTCGGAGAACATGATCGAGCTCGCCTGTTCGTTTGAGAACTGCGGGTTCAGAGTGCCTCCGATCGCGAGGTAAAATCTGGTCGCCGCCTTGAGATCGCGCACCGGAAAATTCACGAAGATCTTCTTAGCCATGGACTGAAATTCCTACCCATTTCAATGAGAACTAGACCGTCTAGTACCCGAAATTTATGACTATCAGTTGGGAACTGAACTGTCTAGTACTGGCATTGGAGGATCACATGGAAATCGACGGCGAGACGAGATCGGCACGCAAGGATCGCGAAATCATCCAGGCCGCGACGGCGGCGTTCGTCCGCGGGGGATACGACGGTACCAGCATGGAGGAAATCGCCACCAAGGCAGGGGTTTCCAAACAGACCGTCTACAAGCATTTCACGGACAAGGAGACGCTCTTTGGCGATGTCGTCCGATCAAGCGCGGCCCAAGCCAATGATGCCATTGAATTGGTGACAAGGTTGCTCTCCGATACCGAATTTACGGCGGGCGGCCTGCAACAGCTTGCCCGGCGTTTGATGACGACGCTGATGGACGAGGAGCGACTGAAGCTTAGACGCTTGATCATTGCCAACGCGGACAGGATGCCGCGGCTTGGCCGCGATTGGTACGAAAAAGGCTTCGAGCGCATGCTTGCCACGATGGCTTCTTGCTTTCAAAAGCTGACAAGCCGAGGCCTTTTGCAAACCCGCGATCCGCATTTGGCGGCCAGCCACTTTTTTGGAATGCTTCTTTGGATTCCGATGAACGAAGCTATGTTCACCGGAAACAGGAACCCGCGCTCCATGGCTGAACTGGAACGGCACGCCGATGTCTCGGTCGAGGCCTTTCTTGTCGCTTATGGCGCGCCGTCGCAATCGTCAGGGCCAACGCAGCGAAAGCCTCAAAAACCTGTCAAATCACTCGACTGGAGCTCATTTCTCTGGCGCGAGGGGAATTGAAGCCAAAGGCCCCGAGTTCACATACGGCCCGCCGTTGGCGATAGGCGGCGAGCGAAGCTGTCAGAGTGGCAACTGCCATTGCCGGACAGGCTCCGCATCCGGCTCGCTCACCTTCGCCGACCGGCCTTTCTCTGCGCCAGATGTGCCGATTAATCTCGCCTCCGCTCCGGCGACCAGCAAAGCAAGACCGCTTTCGAACTGTGCCTCGTGGCCGCCGGCGCGATAGGCCAGAATGGCCGCGCTCAATAGCGGATAGGCCTGCGCCGCCGCATCGAGTTCAGCGCCCCTGCCCGGCCCTTCCGGCGCGTCGGCCTGCTCCTCCAGCACGCAGCCGACCGTGTAGCGGCCGACCGCTAGCAGCAACTGCATGGCATTCTGGGCGAGCATGCCGTGACCAACAAGGAACCGCAGCATGGCCTCGAACCGCTCGAGGCTGTCGGGATTGGCTTCCGTGCCGGCATGAACGCGCGCGCCATCGCGCCAGGCGACCAGTGCCCCGCGAAAACTGCGGGCGTTGTTGCGGACGAAATCCTGCCAGCTTTCGCCAGCCTGTGGCGCCCGGTGCCGGTGCCCGCGCCTCAGCATTTCGTCGTTCATGGCGTCGAGCAGCGCGCGCTTGTTCTTGAAATGCCAATAGAGCGCCGGCTGCTGCACCTTCAGCCGCTCCGCCAGAAGCCGCGTCGACAATGCGTCGATGCCCACCTGGTTCAGCAGCGCCAACGCCTCGGTGACGATCAGCGTCTTGTCCAGCTTCATCCGAGCTTCTCCAGCTTGCGACTTCTACTTATCAGTGATAAGCGCTCCTTATCAACGATAAATTATGGACTATTACGATGAAAAGAGCTTACCCCGTTGTGCTGATGGCGATGATGCTCGATGCCGCCGGCATCGGGCTGATCATGCCTGTTCTGCCCGGCCTGCTGCGCGAGGTCGGCCACATCAAGGAGATCGGCTGGATCTTCGGCACGTTCCTTGCCGCCTACGCCGCCATGCAGTTCCTGGTCTCACCCTTGCTCGGCGCGCTGTCGGACCGCTACGGTCGACGGCCGGTGCTGCTCATCTCGCTGGCGGGCGCCACGATCGACTATCTGTTCATGGCTTTCGCACCGACCTTGCCGCTGCTGTTCGCCGGCAGGATGATCGCCGGTATCACCGGCGCCAGCATGGCGGTGGCGTCCGCCTACATCGCCGACATCACGCCGGAGGACCAGCGCGCGCGCCGTTTCGGCCATCTCAGCGCCGCTTTCGGCGTCGGCTTCATCGCCGGTCCGGCACTAGGCGGCTTGCTCGGCGAAATCTGGCTGCGCGCGCCGTTTCTCGCGGCCGCGGCCCTCAACTGCCTCAACCTGACGTTGGCCTTCTTCCTGCTGCCGGAACCGGAGCGCGCCAGGGGTGCCGGCGAAACACCGTCGCTCAATCCGCTGGCGCCGCTTCGCTGGGCGCTGACCTTTCCGGCGCTGCTGCCGCTGATCGGGGTTTTCGTCGTCTTGGGCCTGGTCGGCGAGATCGGCGGCACGATCTGGGTGCTCTACGGGCAGGACAAGTTTGGCTGGAGCGTGCTGACCGTCGGCGTCTCGCTGACGCTGTTCGGACTGTTCCACGCCGGCGCCCAGGGCTTCGTCGCCGGACCCATCAGCGAACGCTGGGGCGAGAAGCGGGCGCTCCTCATAGGCATCGCCGCCGATAGCGCCGCCTATGTGTCCATAGCATTGGCAACACAGGGCTGGGTGGCATTCGCGCTGCTGCCACTGTTCTGCCTCGGCGGCATCGGCGCGCCGGCGCTGCAATCATTGCTTACCGCGCGTGTCGGCGAGGATCATCAAGGCCGCCTTCAAGGCGTGCTGGCAAGCATGTCCAGCCTTGCTTCGATGGTCGGTCCGCTGGTCATCAGCATGACCTATTTCCACACGCGCAGCGTCTTTCCGGGGCTGGTGTGGATCGCCGGCGCATCACTTTACCTGCTCTGCCTGCCGCTGCTCGCCGCCAGCCTGCCCCGACGAACGCCGGCGACAGCGGCTGAGTAAACTTGTCCACTGACGCAATTTCTGGTCAATCCAGCAGGATTCCGCTGTGTTTTGCGTGCCGCGCCGGTCAAAGCTCTTCGCTTATCCACAGCACCGACATATGCCTGTCACACACAGCCTATGGAGATACTCTTCATTTGAGGGGAGGTCTGCATGGCCGACAAGAACAGCGTCACACTGCTCGACGACACCTCGACATTGCCGGCAATTGTTGCCAACCCGTCCGACATCGCCAGGATTGAGAGCACGATCGACGTCAAGGATCGTGCCGGCATTTCGGTCTATGGCGACCGTGCCCAGCAGGCCGTCAGCGACTACGCCAACAAAATCCTGGGCCAGTTGCGCAACCGCGACCTTGGCGACACCGGCGATCTTTTGACCGACATCATCATGAAGGCCAAGAACCTCGACCCGGCTTCGCTGAAGGATGAAGGATTTCTCGGCAATCTGTTCAGCTCTTTCAAGGCGCGGCTCGAACGCTTCAAGGAGAAGTACGAGGACATTGCCGGGCAGATCGACCGCATCGGCCTCGAACTCGACCGGCACAAGGATACGCTACGGCGCGACATCGCCGTGCTCGATGACCTGCATGAGCAGACCAAGGACTCCATCCTCAAGCTCGATGCCTATGTGCAGGCCGGCAAGAGATACGTCGAGGACTATCGCAACAACGAATTGCCGAAGCTGAAAGCCGCAGCGGATGGTGCCGGCGGCGATGTCGGCGGCACGCTGGAGGCGCAGACCTATCAGGATGCCGTGCAGGCGCTGGACCGGCTGGAAAAGCGCGTCTTCTATCTGGTGCAGGCGCGCCAGCTCGGCATCCAGCAATTGCCGCAGATCCGCATCGTCCAGTCCGGCGACGAGACGCTGATCGAAAACCTGCAGGCGACGTCGGCGCTGACTGTTCCCGCGTGGAAGCAGAAGATGGTCATCATGCTTGGCCTGAACAATCAGAAGTCGGCGCTCGAGCTGCAAAAGACAGTGACCGATGCCACCAACGAAATGATCCGCCAGACTTCCAAGATGATGAAGGACCAGGCGATCTCGATCGAGGAACAGGCGCAGCGCGGCATTGTCGATGTCGAGACGCTGGCGCAAGCCAACCGCGATCTCATCGACACCGTGCAAGGCGTGCTGAAGGTCCAGCAGGAGGGCCGCCAGAAGCGGGCCGATGCCGAAAAGCAGATGGACCAGATGACCATCGATCTGAAGAAAGCGCTGACCCAGTCCTGATCGGAACCGCCATGCCGAAGACGCTGATGTCCGTGCTGCTGCTGGCCTTCTGTTTGCTGCTGGCGGCCTGCAACGCCAACGATGTGAAATTCTCCATCGTCTCCGGCTCGGAAAACACCGTGCTGCAGCCGATCGTGCAGGAGTTCTGCACCAAGCAAGGCGCCACCTGCACTTTCGCCTATGAGGGTTCGCTCGACATAGGGCTTGGGCTGCAAAGGCCGGGCGGGCTTGATCAGGACGCGGTCTGGCCGGCTTCGAGTGTGTGGGTCGACCTGTTCGATTCCGGCCGCAAGGTGCGCAACCTGACCTCGATCGCGCAGATGCCGGTCATTCTGGGCGTACGCAAATCCAAGGCCACCGAACTCGGCTGGGTCGGCAAGGACGTCTTCATGAAAGACATCCTTGCCGCCGTGAAGGACGGCAAGCTGAAATTCCTGATGACCTCGGCGACGCAGTCCAATTCCGGCGCCAGCGCCTACCTTGCCATGCTGTCCAGCGCGCTTGGCGGCAAGGAAGTGATCGAACCTGGCGATCTCGACAGTCCGAGCGTGCGCGAAACCGTGAGCGCCTTGCTGCAGGGCGTCGAGCGTTCGTCCGGCTCGTCGGGCTGGCTCGCTGATCTTTACGTCGACAATGCCAGCAAGGGCACGGTCTATGACGCGATGTGGAACTATGAGGCGACGCTGAAGGAAACCAATGACAAGCTAAAGGCGATGGGCAAGGAGCCGCTCTACGCGATCTACCCAGCAGATGGCGTTGCTGTCGGCGATTCGCCACTCGGCTTCATCGACCATGGCCGCGGCCCGGATGCCGAGAGATTCTTCACCGACCTGCTCGCCTATCTGCAATCGGACGCGGTGCGCAAGCGCATCGCCGACACCGGCAGGCGGCTGCCGCTGGGCGGCTCGGCGATCCAGGCGGCGGCCGAACCGGACTGGAACTTCGATCCCGGCAAATTGGTGACATCGATCCGCATGCCGGAGCCGGCGGTGATCCGCAAGGCGCTCAATCTCTATCAGGAGGCGTTGCGGAAACCTTCGCTGACGGCGCTGTGCTTTGATTTCTCAGGCTCCATGGAAGACCAGGGCGAGAAACAGTTGCAGGCGGCCGCGCAATTCCTGTTCACGCCGGAAAAAGCCAGCGAAGTGCTGGTGCAATGGACGCCGTCGGACCATATCTTCGTGCTGCCGTTTGACAGCACCGTACGCGACAATTTCGAAGCAACGGGCGATGCCGCTGGGCAAAGCCAGCTGCTGGCGGCGGTCGCCCAGCAGCATGCCGGCGGCGGCACCGACATGTATGCCTGTGCTCAACAAGCGCTGCAGCAGATCACCGCGACGCCGGATCTGTCGAAATATCTGCCGGCGATCGTGATCATGACGGACGGCAAGACCGATGGCAGCGCCGATTTCTTCCTCAGCCAGTGGCGCAGCGCGCCGGTACAAGTGCCGGTGTTCGGCATCACTTTCGGCGACGCCGACAAGAGCCAGCTCGACAACCTTGCCAAGGCAACGTCAGCGCGTGTCTTCGACGGCAGTGGCGATCTGGCTGGCGCGTTTCGTGCCGCACGCGGATATAATTGAACAATGCGTGGCTTGTTCGGCAATGACTGGAACTGGATCGCGGCGGGCATCGTCTCGGCGGCGCTGCTGATCGGGCTGAACTTTCTCACCCATTTCCCTTTCCTGGTATCGGCGATCATCGCGGCTCTGGTCTTTGCCGGGCTGGTGTTCGTGCTGGCGCCGCGCCAACTGTTCGAGGGGCTCGACCTCGGTTCTGTCGGCGGCAGCCGGGTGGCGTTCGCGCGTGAATTGCTGGCGCAAGCCCAGCCGGCGGCTGAACGGCTGGCCGCGACGGCCCGTTCCATTCCCGACAAGGACATGGCGGCTAAAGTGAAGAACCTGTCCGACATCGCCGCCGATGTCATCTCGCGGGTCGAGGCCAAGCCGGAAAGCGCCTCTTCGGTGCGGCGGTTTCTCACCTATTACGTGCCGCAGGCGGCGGAGGTGGCGGAGGGCTATGCGGCGCTGGCCAACCGCCGCGCGCCAAACCAGGCGCGGCTGGCCAGCATCGGCTCTGTGGTCACCAAACTTCAGGATGCATTCGTGCACTATGCCGACAGTCTCGCCGACAGCGAACTCGGCACGCTCGACGTGGACCTGCGACTCATTCAGGAGTCGCTGAAAGAGGATATCGGTCGCTGATGGCCATTTCGCGCCGCGCTTTCGGATTGGGCCTGCTGGGTGCCGCTGCAGCCGGCACCGGTGGCTATCTGACGCTCAAGGATCGCCCTGAATTCCGGGGCTACCTCGGCAACAAGGCGCATCTGTCCGGTTTTATCGGCGGGGAAAAGCAGGCGTTTCTTGCCGATCCGGATGTCATGCACGCGCTGGCTGGCTATGGGCTCGAGCTTAACGCGCGCGTCGCCGGTTCGGTGGAAATGGTGCGCGAGCCGGCTCTCCTGTCGCAGAAACCACAGTTCCTGTGGCCGTCCTCGTCGATCATGGTCGATCTGGCGCGCAAGAACGGCGTTGCCATCCGCAACGACCAGGTAGTGCTCAATTCGCCGATCGTCATCTACACATGGGGACCGGTGGTTGAAGGCCTGAAGAAGAGCGGGCTCGTCACTGTCGCCGCCAAGGGTGGCTACAACCAGCTCGACCTTAAGGCCTTGCTCGATGCGATACTGGCCGGCAAGAACTGGTCGGACCTCGGTATCGACGAGCTCTATGGCCGGGCTCGTATCGTCTCCACCGATCCGAACCGTTCGAATTCCGGCTTCATGTTCGCCGGGCTGGTGCTCAGCCTGATGAGCGGCGATGTGGCGACGCAGGAATTACTTGCCCGTCACGGCGACGAAGCCAAGGCGATCTTCCGCGGCATGGGCCTGAAGTCCTCATCGTCGGGAAAACTGTTCGACCAGTATATCGCAGGCGGGCTCGGCGCCGAGCCAATGGCTGTCGGTTATGAGAACCAGTTGGTGGAATGGGCGCTTGCCGATCCGGCGCGCTGGCAAAGGGTGCAGGCTGGCACGGGTGCGAAACCCGAAATTCTCTACCCGCGCCCGACCGTCTATTCGGCGCATCCGCTGATCGTCATCGATCCGGCTGTCGATCCGCTGCTGCAGGCGCTGATCAGCCCGAAGCTGCAGGAACTCGCCTGGTCGAAGCACGGCTTTCGTGGCCCGCTCGGCACTGTCACCGGTGGCGCCGATGCGGCCATCGCCGGCGTGCGGCCGGCCGAAATCGAAGCCGTGCTGCCGATGCCGTCAGCCGACGTCATGCTGGCGCTGCTCGCGCAGATGGAAGGTTAGCCGCGCCCCATACGGTTCCAGGCGTCAAGCCCGGCGATCTTGTAGGCTTCGGCCAGTGTCGGATAATTGAAGGTGTTGTTGACGAAGAAGTCGACGGTGCCGCCGAGATTGATGACGGCCTGCCCGATGTGAATGAGTTCCGTGGCACCCTCGCCGACGATGTGCGCACCAAGCAGCCGGCGCGTTTCGATCGAGAACAGCAGCTTCAGGAAGCCGGTGTTGACGCCCATGATGTGGCCGCGCGACGTTTCACGGAAACGCGCCACGCCGACCTCATAGGCCGCTCCGCTCTCGCGCACCTGCTCCTCGGACTGACCAACCGTGGAGATTTCAGGCACGGCATAGATGCCATAGGGAAAGGTTTCCGGCGGCGGCGGCAACGGCACGCCAAAAGCATGGCAGGCGGCCACCCTGCCCTGCTCCATCGAGGTGGACGCAAGGCTTGGAAAGCCGATGACGTCGCCAGCGGCATAGATATTGGGCACGCTGGTCTGGAAGGTCTGTGGATCGACCTTGATGCGCCCCCGGGAGTCGGCCTCGATGCCGACCAGGTCGAGGCCGAGGCTGCCGACATTGCCGGTGCGGCCAGCTGCGTAAAGCACGACCTCCGAGCGGATCGTGCGGCCGTCGGCGAGTTCCACCTCGGCAGTCTCCGGCTTGGAGCGGATTTCCTTCACCGCACTGCCTAGCCTTATGGTCATGCCGCGATCGCGCATCTGATGAATGAAATCGTCGACGATCTCGCGGTCAACGAAATCGAGTATGCTGTTGCGCGGCTCGACCAGTGTCACCGGCACGTCGAGCGCGGAAAAGATCGTCGCGTATTCGACGCCGATGACGCCGGCGCCGATCACCGTCAACGTACGCGGCAAACGGTCGAGCTCCAGCATCTCGTCGCTGTCGAAGACGCGGGTCTTGTCGAACGGCACGTCGCGCGGCCGGTGAGGCCTTGTGCCGACCGCGATCAGCGCATTGGCAAAACCAACCTCGCTGTAGTCGCCGGTGTCGGTGGTGAGGCTGACCTTGTTGGGGCCGATGAATTTTACCGCGGCGCGTGCGCTCTTCACGGTGTTGCGCATGAACTGATGCTGCAGCACCTCGACCTCATGGTCGAGCGTCTTGTGCAGGCGCTCGACCAGATCGCCGACCGAAATGTCCTGCTTGACCCGGTAGCCGCGCCCATAGAAGCCGCGCTCGCGCCAACCGGACAGGTTAAGCACCGTTTCGCGCAGGGTTTTCGAGGGGATGGTTCCCGTGTGCACCGAAACACCGCCAAGGCGCCGGCCCCGGTCGACGACCAGCACCGATTTGCCGAGCTTGGCCGACTGCACGGCGGCGCGACGCCCGGAAGGGCCGCTGCCGATGACCAGCATGTCATAATCCATATTGCCCCGTCCCTGCCCCTGAGCGCATTTGTTGCGCCGCAGCAAGCTAACGCCATCGCCGCTGCGAATTCAACCGGTTCAGAATGCGATTCGCGCCAGCCTATCTTGCGGGGCTGGCAACGCTCGATCTTGATTCCACGATTGGCCTTCACCATTTCATGGGACGGCGGGCGCACCTTATCGCGGGCCCTATTACGAGGAAATGACATGAACGCGCGCGTTCTCGACGGCGAAATCATCAACACCAGGCTGGACGATACAAGAGCCTATGAAGGCGTGCGCACGAAGCGCATCCTCGCCTTCGTGATCGACTATGTCATTGTCGCGCTGCTCACCATCCCGTTCGCCATACTGGTGTTCTTTCTCGGGCTGCTGACGTTGGGGCTTGGCTGGATGCTGTTCGGCGTTCTCGTGCCGGCTGTCGCCATCCTTTACATCTGGAACACACTGGGCAGCGCCGACCAGGCGACTTCAGGCATGAAGATGATGGGCATCCGTCTCGACCGCCTCGACGGCAGGCCGATCGATGGCCTCACCGCCGTCGTGCATTCGGTGCTGTTCTGGGCCGGCAACGTCATCCTGTCGCCACTGATCCTGCTGGTGACCTTGTTTTCCGACCGCAAGCGCACCTTGCACGATCTGCTGCTTGGCACGGTTGTCAGCCGGACAGGGCGCTGAAACACCGCTTCTGGGAGTCGCCACAGGGGTTTGTGCGCAAATGTGAAGGCGTTCGGTCAACCACGCCTGCACAATCCTGTTGAATTTTTCGCCGCCCGAGCCAAAGGTAGAGCGATTCGAAGGAGTGTTTCCAAGGCTCGATGACGCAGCATCCGACCCAGTCGCCACAGTTCTTCCTGACCGCGCCTTCGCCGTGCCCGTATCTTGAGGGCCAGTTTGAACGCAAGGTGTTTACGCACCTGGTTGGCGACAAGGCGTCGGAGATGAACGATCTGCTGACGCAAGGCGGCTTCCGGCGGTCGCAGAACATCGCCTACAGGCCAGCCTGCGAAACCTGCCGCGCCTGTGTTTCCGTGCGCATCCTGGCCCAGGAATTTGCCGCCAGCCGCAACATGAAGCGCGTGCTGCAGCACAATTCGGATCTTGTCGGCTTCATGCACAATGCCGAGCCCTCAACCGAGCAATATTCCCTGTTCCGCGGCTATCTCGATGCCCGCCACCGCCGTGGCGGCATGTCGGACATGACCGTGCTCGACTATGCGATGATGGTCGAGGACACGCATGTCGACACCAAGGTCATAGAATACCGGCGGCGCGGCCCCGATACATTCATCACCGGCAAAGGCCAGGGTGAACTGATCGCCGTGGCGCTGACCGACAAGATGGCTGACGGCCTGTCGATGGTCTATTCCTACTTCAATCCCGATTTCGAAGAACGGTCGCTCGGTACCTTCATGATCCTCGATCACATCGCCCGCGCCCGGGCGATGGGTTTGCCCCATGTCTATCTCGGCTACTGGGTCAACGGCTCGCGCAAGATGAACTATAAGATGCGCTTCATGCCGCAGGAGCATCTCGGCCCGAAAGGCTGGGAGCGCTACACCAACGAAGCGGTTTTGCGCTGAGTAGTTTTTCCACGCTCCAACCATAAACTGTTTCAAGGGAGAGGATGCTGGTCTTTCCGCCAGTTGGCGGGAGAGTGCGCGATGGCGCCGGACCGGCCAGCCGCTTCCACATCATTGCGAAAGTCCCTGCATGTCCTCCCATCACGATCACCAGAAAGGTCTTCTCATGACCGCGATCGGAGGGCTGACGCTGACCGTCGACATCCCGCTGATCCGGCTTGCCGATGGTGGCGCGTGGACAATCATGTTGCTGCGCACCGGCACCACCTTCGTCGCGGCCATGATTATCTGGTCGGTCTGGCGGGCACTGAGCCGGAACGCCCCGCAGCTTATCCCCGGCTGGTCCGGACTTGTCGTCGCCATATGCTACGGTCTGACAGGGGTTACCTTCGTCACAGCCGTCTATCACACATCGACCGCCGACCTAGTGTTCATCCTGGCCTTCAACACCGTGTTCGCAGCGCTGTTGTCCTGGATATTCCTTGGGGAGAGGCCGCAACTGGTGACGGTCGTTGCGATGGTTGTGATGATCCTCGGGGTGCTGGTCATTGTCGGTGGCTCGGTCGGTACCGGACATCTGTTCGGCAACTTCATGGCGCTGTGTTCCGCTTTCCTGATCGCGGTGGCCATCACCATCTCGCGCACCAGCGACAAGGATATGGGATTCACCGCCCTGGTTGGTGTGATCCTGCCGCTCGGAGTGGCGGCCTTCATGGTCACCGGCGAGGGTTTCCACGTCAACGCGCCATGGTGGATCATCTTTAACGGCGCCGTCATCATGCCGATTTCGTTCTTCTGTCTCGCCAACGGTCCGAAATACATCTCCGGGCCGGAGGTGGCGATGTTCTACCTTCTGGAAACGGTTCTGGCGCCGGTCTGGGTCTGGATGATCTTTGCTGAAACACCGACCCGCAACAGCCTCATCGGCGGTGCGATCCTGATCGTCACCTTGATCGCGCATTCGCTATGGCAATTGCATGAAGGCCGCAAGCGCCGCGCCGACCTCGCGGTGCATCATCCAACTTAGGCTGGGCAGGTAGGACAGGTTTGGGAATCAGGCGCTGGCTTTTTTCACCGCGCCGGGTTCCGGCAGGATTTCGATCTGTGGGCCGGCTTCGATTTCCGGCGGCAGAACAGCCTCATCGGCCAGCTCCACCTCGCGCAGCCACTCGCGCCAGATCGCAACCAGCAGCGCCATCAGCACCGGGCCGATGAACAGGCCGAGAAAGCCCATCGTCTTGACGCCGCCGATCAGGCCGAAAAACGTCGGCAGGAAGGGCAGTTTGATCGGCCCGCCGACGAGCTTCGGACGCAATGTCTTGTCGACGATGAACAGCTCGACGGTGCCCCATACGAACAACGCCAGACCTGCCATCGGTGAACCGCTGGCGGCGAGGTAGATCGACACCAGGGTGAAGGACAGGGGCGCGCCTCCGGGAATGAGCGCCATGACGCCAGTCAGCGCACCGAGCGTGACTGGCGACGGCACACCGGCCAGCCAGTAGGCGATGCCCAGCACCAGTCCCTCGCCGATGGCGATCACCGTCATGCCGGTTACCGTCGAAGAGATCGTCGCCGGCACGACGCGCGAAATCCGCTCCCATCTTGTCGGCAGGATGCGCTCGCCAAGACGGTCGATCTGACCAGCGAAATGCTCGCCGTCGCGATAAGCGAAGAACAGCGCGATCATCATGAACAACAGGGTCAGCAGCAACCCGAAGGCGCTGCCGCCGGCAGCCAGCACGCCGCGATAGATGCTGCCGATGTTGGCGCCACTGACCAGTTGGATCAGTTCGCCAATGCCCCCGGGATGGCCGAAATTGGTCGTCCATTGCTCGTTCAGCCAGTCGCCCACCACCGGCAGCGTGGCGATCCAGTGCGGAGTCACCGCGCCGTGCCGGTTGGTCTCGATCGCCCAGCCGACCCATTCGCGAACTTCGTTGATGGCATAGGTGCCGGCGAGCGCGATCGGCACCACCAGGAAGGCGAGAATGAAAAGTATGGCGAAGGTCGCGGCGATGGTGCGGTTGCCGCCAACAGCGACAAGCAGCCGCCGATAAAGTGGCCAACTGGCGAAAGCGATGACAAGCGCGGCCAGCACGGGAAACAGGAAGCCGTGGAAGAAGTAGACGCCGGCCGCGACGATCAGCACCAGCAACCAGCGTGCAGCCGACAGTGGTGGAATGACAGCGGACCTGAGCGGCGTCGACAGGCCAAACAGGCGCTGCTGCCGCTCCGGCTTCTGGATTTTTGCTTCCTTCAAACGCCCGACTCTCCCCGGCTGATCCGGTCAGCTATGCACTGACATAGTGCAGCAATCGTGACGATAGTCCAAATTGGGCAGAAGTTGGAATTCCCCCTCAAGGGGCAGATGGCCGGCAGGCCAGAGGGGGTTGCCGCGCCTCGAGCGTAAGCTTCATCTTTCGCCACAAAGAGGGCATCGAGTCAGGTCGTGCCGACCCCCTCTGTCGCCTTCGGCGACATCTCCCCCTTGAGGGGGAGACACCCGCTTCATCCAAATTTCCCTGTCCTTGGGAATCCCTTCGGCACCATGCGTCCGGCCGAAGCGCGGGCGCCGATCCATTCGGCAAGCTCCTCCCGTGACCGGGCGAAGGTCCGGTCAGCTGAATCCTGCCAGGAGAGGCCGCTTTCAAGCGTGAACGGCTTGAGATCGAGGAGGCCGCCATCCTTGTATTTCTGCAGCCGCACGCCCTTGCCTCGGCCCATCTCCGGAATCTCGGCCAGCGCGAACACCAGCATCTTGCGGTTTTCGCCGACGATGGCGAGATGATCGCCACTGACCGGAATGCAGCGCTTGGCCTCATCGGGCGCCTTGACGTTCATCACCTGCTTGCCCTTGCGGGTGTTGGCGACGACTTCCTCTTCCGGCACGATGAAGCCATTGGCGTCATGAGAGACCAGCAAAAGCTTGCGCTTCGGATCATGAATGAAGGCGATGACGATGTCCTGGTCATTGTCCATGTCGACGATGATACGGATCGGCTCGCCGTGGCCGCGTCCGCCCGGCAAGCGGTCGGCGCCGATCGTGTAGAACTTGCCGCCGGTGGTGAAGACCAGCACCTTGTCGGTGGTCTGAGCATGGAAGGCCAGCTTGAGGCTGTCGCCCTCCTTGAAGGTCAAGGTCGAATAGTCGGCCAGGTGACCCTTCATGGCCCTGAGCCAGCCCTTTTCCGAAACCACCACGGTCACAGGCTCGCGCTCGATCATGGCGTGCGCGATATCGGTCAGGTCATGCTCGGGCGCGTCCGCGAACTGGGTGCGGCGCTTGCCGATTTCGGTCTCGGGCCCGTATTTGTCGCGAACGTTGGCGACTTCCCACTTGATGGTCGCCCACTGCTTTTCGTTCGACGCGAGCAGCGCCTCGATCTGTTTCTTTTCCGCGCTCAGACCGTCGAACTCGGTGCGGATCTCGAATTCCTCGAGCTTGCGCAAGGCGCGCAGCCGCATATTGAGGATAGCTTCGGCCTGGGTGTCGGTCAGCGACCAACGGGCCATCATCACTTGCTTGGGCTCATCCTCCTCGCGGATGATGCGGATGACCTCATCGATGTTGAGGTAAGCAATCAGGTAGCCGGCGAGGATTTCCAGGCGCCGCTCGATTTCGCCGAGGCGATGTTTGGAGCGGCGGATGAGCACATCGCGGCGATGCTCCAGCCATTCCTTGAGCACGCCTCTCAGCGACAGGACGTTAGGCACCTTGCCGCGCGACAGGACGTTCATGTTGAGCGGGAAGCGGCTTTCAAGCTCGGTGAGCTTGAACAGCGATTCCATCAGGATGCCGGGATCGACCGAACGGCTTTTCGGCACCAGCACGACGCGGACGTCCTCGGCGCTCTCGTCGCGGATGTCCTCGAGCAACGGCAGTCTGCGAGCGATCAGCAGCTCGGCGATCTTCTCGATCAGGCGGGCCTTCTGGACGCCATAGGGGATTTCGGTGACGACGATGTTCCAGGTGCCCCTGCCCTGGTCCTCCTGGCCCCATTTGGCGCGAACACGAAAGCCGCCGCGGCCGGTCTCGTAGGCTTCCAGGATCGAGGCTCGGCTGTCGACGATGATGCCGCCGGTCGGGAAATCCGGCCCCTGCACGAAGTCCATCAGCTTCGCCACCGGCGCGTCCGGATGCTCGATCAGATGCAGTGCGGCATTGCAAAGTTCGGCGGCATTGTGCGGCGGGATAGAGGTGGCCATGCCGACCGCGATACCCGACGAGCCATTGGCAAGCAGGTTGGGGAAAGCGCCGGGCAACACGACCGGCTCTTCGTCTTCTTCGTTGTAAGTGGGGCGGAAATCGACCGCGTCCTCGGTAATGCCTTCAAGAAGCAGCGTCGACACTTCGGTCATGCGCGCTTCGGTGTAGCGCATGGCGGCGGCGTTATCACCGTCGATATTGCCGAAATTGCCCTGTCCGTCGACGAGCGGATAGCGCATCGAGAAGCTCTGAGCGAGCCGCACCAGGGCGTCATAGATCGACTGGTCGCCATGCGGGTGGAATTTGCCCATCACCTCGCCAACGATGCGGGCGCATTTGGCAAAACCCTGCTCGGGATTGAGGCGCAACAAGCGCATGGCGTGCATGATGCGGCGATGAACCGGCTTCAGCCCATCGCGCACGTCGGGCAATGCCCGGTGCATGATGGTCGACAGCGCATAGGCAAGATAGCGCTCTTCCAGCGCCTTCTTCAAATCGACCGGTTCGATATGATCGCCGCCGCCATCTTCAGGCGGCAAAAGCCTTTTTGCCATGTGGTGGGACTAACCGAGCGGGTGATTCGCGGCAAGAGGCCGTCGGATCCGCCACCCCCTTGTGCAACGTGAAATCGAACGCGAGGGTTGTCAGCCAACATAAGCCTGTTACATGCGGCCTCTATGGGCAAGCATGATGATAGCAGGCAAACCGATCTTCAATGACAAATTCACCGGTTTGCGCAAAGACAGCGAGATCGGTTTGCCTTTCATCGGGATTTTTGACCAATGTGTCGGGATACGCCTTTTTCCCGTCCAGTTCGTCACGGAATGGTGATGGCGCAAAGAATTGAAAAACACTTCTCAGGACACTCTCTCAGGGAACTTGCGATGACAATCAAACGCTCAACTCTCCAGAAACTGGCCTTTTCGACCTTCCTGCTGACCCTCCCACTGAATGCGGCGCTGGCGCAGGACACGGCTGTCGCTGACCGGCTGAAGGCAACACTTGCAGCCCAGGGCATTGAGATCTCCTGGACCGGCGTGACCGGCGACGACTCAAGCATGGTGTTGCAGGGTGTCTCCGTGAAGCCAGCGGCGGAAAAGGAAGCCCTCGCCATCGGCGACGTCAAGCTTGAAGGTGTCACCGCTGCAAACGGCGGCTTTGATATCGCAACGGTGTCGACGTCGGCATTCACGCACAGCCAGGATGGCGTCACCCTTAACCTCACCCCGTTCGTCATTCATGACATGACGGTTCCGGCTGAAGGCGCAACGGGCCCGCTTGGTTCGCTGATGATGTACAAGTCAGCCGAACTCCAGAACATGACTGTCAAGGTCGCCGACAAGACCGCCTTCTCGATGGACGGGCTTGCCATCGAAATCACGCCGCCGGCTGACGGCAAGGCGATGGAATTCACCGGCACCACCGAAAAGTTCACCGCTGACCTGACGCTAGTCGACGACGCGAAGTCCAAGGAAGTCATCAACGCGCTTGGCTACCAGAACATCAAGGGCAATTTCGAGATGGCTGGCACCTGGCAGCCAGCGGACGGCAAGATGGAACTGTCGAAATACGACATCTCCATCGAGAACGCCGGTACGCTCGGCATGACCTTCGATCTCGGCGGCTACACGATGGACTTCATCAAGTCGCTGCAGGAAATGCAGAAGAAGATGGCGGCGCAACCGGAAGGCGCTGATAAATCGGCGCAAGGCATGGCCATGCTCGGCCTGCTGCAGCAGCTTTCGTTCAACAGCGCCTCGATCCGCTTCGACGACGATTCGCTGACCAACAAGGTGCTGGACTATGTCGGCAAGCAGCAAGGCATGTCCGGCAAGGACATTGCCAACCAGGCCAAGGCAATCGTGCCGTTCGGCATGGCGCAGCTCAACAATCCGGAACTGACCGCACAAGTGACGGCCGCTGTCAGCAAGTTCCTCGACGATCCGAAGAGCCTCGAAGTCTCGGCCGAGCCACCGGCATCGGTGCCATTCGCGCTGATCATGGCTGGTGCCATGTCCAACCCGCTTGACCTGCCGAAGACGCTGGGCGTCACGGTCAAGGCCAACGAGGACTGATCGAAGCGACATCAAGATACGAAAAAGCCCGGCAGCGATGCCGGGCTTTTTTGTGAGATTAGCGAATCGAAAGAATCGGTTCTGGCATTTTTTTAAAGCGGTGCCAGAAGCAGCTCAGGCGTCCTTCTTGGTCGGCGCAACGCGTAGCGACAATTCTCGAAGCTGCTGCGGGCTTGCCTCGGACGGCGCGCTCATCAACAGATCGTAGGCCTGCTGGTTCATCGGGAACATGGTGATTTCGCGCAGGTTCTTGGCACCGACCAGAAGCATGACGACACGGTCGACGCCAGCAGCCATGCCGCCATGCGGCGGCGCGCCATACTGGAACGCACGATAGAGGCCGCCGAAGCGATCCTCGACCGTCTGACGATCCAGCCCGACCATCTCGAAGGCTTTGACCATGGTTTCCGGCAGATGGTTGCGGATACCGCCCGAGGCAATCTCGAAACCGTTGCAGACCATGTCGTACTGGAACGCCTTGATGCCAAGCGGCTCCCCGCCGTTCAAGGCGTCGATGCCGCCCTGCGGCATCGAGAACGGGTTGTGGGCGAAGTCGATCTTCTTCTCGTCTTCGTTCCATTCGAAGAACGGGAAATCGACGATCCAGCACAGCTCAAAACGCTCACGGTCGACGAGGTTCAACTCCTCGCCCGCACGAGTCCGCGCAGCGCCTGCGAAGGAGACGAATTTCTTCGGATCACCGGCAACGAAGAAGGCGGCATCGCCATCGGCCAGGCCAAGTTGCTGACGGATCGCCTCGGTGCGCTCCTCGCCGATGTTCTTGGCCAGCGGACCTGCGCCCTCGACCTTTTCGCCTTCCTTGCGCCAGAAGATGTAGCCGAGACCCGGCTGCCCCTCGCCTTGCGCCCAGGAATTCATGCGATCGCAGAACGCGCGTGAACCGCCAGTCTTGGCGGGAATGCCCCAGACCTCGGCCTTCGGATCGTTGGCCAGGATGTTGGCGAACACCTTGAAGCCGGAGTCGCGAAAATGGTCCGACACAGCCTGCATCTCGATCGGGTTGCGCAGGTCCGGTTTGTCGGAGCCGTATTTGCGCATCGCGACATCATAGGGAATGCGCTGGAACTTCTGCGTCACCGGCTTGCCGTTGGCGAACGTCTCGAAGACGCCGCGCATCACGGGTTCCATGGTCGACAGCACGTCGTCCTGCTCGACAAAGCTCATTTCAAGGTCGAGCTGGTAGAATTCACCCGGCAGCCGGTCGGCGCGCGGGTCCTCGTCGCGGAAACACGGCGCGATCTGGAAATAGCGGTCGAAGCCCGACACCATGATCAGTTGCTTGTACTGCTGTGGCGCCTGCGGCAGCGCATAGAAGGTGCCGGGATGAATGCGCGACGGCACCAGGAAGTCGCGCGCGCCTTCCGGCGACGACGCGGTCAGGATCGGCGTCGAGAATTCGGTGAAGCCGACCTCGTCCATGCGCTTGCGCATTTCGGCGATGATCTTGGTACGCGCCACGATGTTCTTGTGCAGCGTGTCGCGGCGCAGATCGAGGAAGCGGTACTTCAGGCGGATGTCCTCGGGATAGTCCGGCTCGCCGAACACCGGCAGCGGCAGTTCCTTGGCCGCCGACAGCACCTCGATCTCGCGCGCGAAAATCTCGATCTCGCCGGTCGGCAGGTTGGCGTTCGTGGTGTCGGCCAAACGCGCCTTGACCTCGCCATCGACGCGGATGACCCATTCGCCGCGCACGGTCTCGGCGATCTTGAAGGCCGGTGAATCCGGATCGGCGACGATCTGGGTCAGGCCATAGTGATCGCGCAGGTCGATGAACAGCAGGCCGCCATGGTCGCGCACGCGATGGACCCAGCCCGACAGGCGAACGGACGAGCCGACATCGCTCTTTCTCAACTGGGCACAGGTGTGGCTGCGGTAACGATGCATTGTCATTGGTAAAGTCCGGATGCTGGGTTGCGAGCCGAAGCATCTGCCCGGCTCGAAATTTGCGCGAAAAGCGCATGAGAGGTCCTGTTTGTCAAGGTAAACGGGCGCTGCAACCACAATAGGAGGGGAATTGCTGCTGGCATTGCGGAGAGTGATGGTTCAATAAGGGATCATCGATAAGTGATTGCTTTTCATGTCTTCCATCCGTCCGCTGATTCCGCTCCTGATTGCCGCCGGCATCCTGCTTGGCGGCAATGGCCTGCAGAGCACGCTGATTGCCTTGCGCGGCGCGCAAGAGGGTTTCTCGCCGGCGATCATCGGACTGATGGGCACTTTTTACTTCGCCGGCTTCCTGCTTGGCTGTCTTGCCATCACCCGCATCATGAAGGCCGTCGGCCATATCAGGGCTTTTTCCGCGCTGGCGGCAATCGCCTCGGTTGGCACCTTGCTGCTGGTTCTGGTCATCGATCCAGTGATGTGGTGCGCCGTGCGTTTTGCCGGCGGCTTCTGCTTTGCTGGCCTGTTCACCATCGTGGAAAGCTGGCTCAATTCCGGCGTCAGTAACCATGACCGCGCGCGGGTGCTGGCGATCTACCGCATGGTCGACACCGGCTCGGTGACATCAGCGCAGTTCCTGATCCCGGTTTTTGGCGCCGGCGGCTTCACCACCTTCGCCATCATGTCGATCATGATCACGCTGTCGCTGGTGCCGGTGTCGCTCGGCGACCGCTCCAACCCAACGCCACCGGAAGACGTCAAGCTCGATCTGGCGCGTGTCTGGCGGATCTCGCCGCTAGGCTGTTTCGGCTGCATCGCCGTCGGCGTCACCAACAGCGCCTTCCGCACGCTGTCGCCGGTCTATGCCGAGCAGATCGGCATGTCGGTGGCCGATGTCGTCACCTTCGTCAGCGTCGGCATCTTTGGCGGCGCCATCATCCAATACCCGCTCGGCTATCTCTCCGATCGGTGGGACCGGCGGTCAGTGCTTTTGATGACAACTTGCTGCGCGATGCTGTCCGCGCTGGCGCTGGTGTTTATCGCTGGCAGCAATCCGTCCCTCAACTTCATCATCATCTTCATCTTCGGCTGCTTTGCCATGCCGCTCTATTCGCTGTCGGCGGCGCATTCGAACGACCGCGCCGACAAGGGCGAGTTCGTGCTCATCAACGCGGCGCTGATGCTGTTCTATTCCTTCGGAGCCATCGGCGGACCATTCGCGGCCTCGACGGCGATGCAGTATTTCGGACCAAGCGCGCTGTTTGTGTTCAGCGCCGTGGTCTATGCAATCTTCATCGCCGTCATCCTCTACCGGATGCAGGCCAGGTCCGGCGTGCCGGCAGGCAAACGCGGCCGCTTTATCGCACTTTTGCGTACATCGACGGTTTTCGCGCGGCTGGCCAAAAGAAATGGCGACTCTGAAGGGTCGGCGGACCAATGATCAAGGTGCCCGCGCTTGACGAAAGCCTTGCCGGCTGAAATTGAAGAGGGCCTTACTCTTTGCCAAAAGCGATTTGATGCACGTCATCACCACCCAGAAAGAACTCGAAACAGTTCTTGCCGCGTTCGAAAAGTCGGAATTCGTCACCGTCGATACCGAATTCATTCGTGAAACGACCTTCTGGCCGATTCTGTGCCTGATCCAGATGGCCGCGCCCGGCGTGACCGCGCTGATAGACCCGCTGTCGCCAGACATCGATCTGAAGCCGTTCTTCAAGCTGATGGCCAATGAAGCCGTCGTCAAAGTTTTCCACGCGGCCCGGCAGGACATCGAAATCATCGTTCATCTCGGTGATCTCGTGCCGCACCCGGTGTTCGACACCCAAGTCGCTGCAATGGTCTGCGGCTTCGGCGACAGCGTTTCCTACGACCAGCTCGTGCAGCGGATCACCGGCGCTCGGCTCGACAAGTCCTCACGCTTCACCGACTGGCGCCATCGGCCGCTTTCCGAAAAGCAGCTCGACTACGCGCTGGCGGACGTCACCCATCTGATCGAGGTCTATCAGCACCTCAATGCCGAGCTGGTGCGGGAAAACCGCGCCCACTGGCTGAACGAGGAAATGGAGGTGCTGACTTCGCGCGAGACCTACGATCCGCACCCCGAGGACGCCTGGAAGCGGCTGAAAATGCGGCTGCGCAAGCCCCAGGAACTGGCGATTGTGCAGGCGGTGGCAGCATGGCGTGAACGCGAGGCGCGCGAACGCGATGTCCCGCGTGGCCGTGTGCTGAAAGATGACGCCATCTACGAAGTGGCGCAGCAGGCGCCGCGCGATGCTGCCGCGCTTGCCAAGCTGCGCACCACGCCGAAGGGCTGGGAGCGATCCTCGACCGCAACGGCGCTGCTTGGCGCGGTCAACGCGGCACTTGCCTTGCCGCGCGAAGAGATGCCGAAGCTGCCGAAGAATTTCCAGCCGCCGGAGGGTTCAAGTGCCGCGGCCGAGCTGCTGAAAGTGCTGCTCAGGATCGTGGCCGAGAAGCAAGGCGTGGCTTCCAAGGTTCTGGCTTCGAGCGACGACATCGACCGCATCGCCGCCGAAGGCGAGGAGGCCGACGTGCCAGCCTTGCAGGGCTGGCGGCGTGCGGTGTTCGGTGACGCGGCCCTCAAACTGGTGCGCGGCGAGATCGGCATCAAGTTCGACAAACGCAAGATCGCGGTGTTCGACCTCTAGGTTTGGTCTAGACCACCGTGAGCAGGTGAAGCGCGAACCAGATCCAGGCCAGCGCCAGCACCACCGCGCAGACGTAAAAGGCACGGCTGCGCAGCCGTAGTGAATTGCTTGTCAGGTGAGCCCAGGAATGGAAGTAGCGCGACAGGATGAAGAGCCACATCAGCGCCAGTGTCAGGTAATTGACGCCGTTCGTCACATAGAGCGCCAGGCACAAGACATGGAACAGCACCGGCAGTTCGAACTGGTTGATCAGATTGTTGGCAACGGTGACGCTGGAAGCCGGCTCGGTCGAGCGTACCTTGTACTGGCCGACCTTGGCTTCGCCTGATGTGACGGCGAAATATCGGCGCCGGCCCATCACTCCATAGACGATATAGATCAGCAGCACATGCGCAAGCATCGGCCAGAAAATCGCGGTCTGGTTCATCAAACTCCCCTACCCAAATGTTCGATCAAGCTTGGCTTCGCCTCTGGCCCGCCAGCCAAAAAGCGGCAATGACAATCACCGGGACGGCGAGAAGCGCGAATTTGGTGACGATCAACGCCGAGGCAAGAGACAGCGAATCCGGATTGGCCGACAGGAAGTCCGACAGCAGCCGCGCCACCGCGAGATTCTGGGCATAGTCGGCAAATGTATAAGGCAGGACCAGAACCAGGGCGCAGATTGACTGCATCTGCCCCGGCAGCGCACGGAAAGTCTCCAGTCTCCTCCCGGTAGCCAGAAGCAGACTGACCAGCGTCAGCGACAACAGCGCCGGGAACAGCAGGTCGAAGGTCAGATAGTGCCAAACGAGAATGATCTCGCCGCCGCGCCGGCCAAGAGCCGTCAGCCAGGCCATGCCTTCGTCGGGCGTGAAGCCGGTAAAACGCATGTCGAGCGACGGCAAGCCGCCGCTCAGCCGGCGGAAATAGAAGAATTCCAGCATCGTCATGGCAGCGAAAACCGCGGCCGAAAGAAAGCACAGGGCTCCCGCGTGACGCGACAGCCGCAGGATCATCACCGGTAGACGCCGGCTGAGCCCGTAAGAATCAAGCTCCGCCGGGATAGTTCGGGCTTTCGCGGGTAATCGTGACGTCATGGGCGTGGCTTTCACGAAGTCCGGCATTGGATATGCGCACAAAAGTGGCGCGGTCGCGGAAATCAGCAAGATCGCGACCACCAACATAACCCATAGCGGCTTTCAGGCCGCCTGCAAGCTGATGCAGCACACCAGACACAGGTCCTTTGTAAGGAACTTGTCCTTCAATGCCTTCCGGTACCAGCTTCAGCGTGTCCCGTACCTCGGCCTGGAAGTAGCGATCGGCGGAACCACGCGCCATCGCGCCGACCGAGCCCATGCCGCGATAGGCCTTGAAGGAACGGCCCTGGTGCAGATAAACCTCGCCCGGGCTTTCGTCCGTCCCGGCAAGCAGCGAACCGATCATCGCCGCGCTCGCGCCGGCGGCGAGCGCCTTGGCGAGATCGCCGGAATATTTGATGCCGCCGTCGGCAATCACCGAAACGCCCGACTTATGCGCCCTTTCGACAGCTGACATGATCGCCGAAAGCTGCGGCACACCAACACCGGCAACGATTCGGGTGGTGCAGATGGAGCCCGGGCCGATGCCAACCTTGACGGCGTCGGCGCCCGCGTCGATCAGCGCCTGCGTGCCGTCGCCGGTGGCGACGTTGCCGGCCAGGATGCGGACCGAGTTGGAAAGCTTCTTGGCGCGTGTCACCGCGTCTAATACGCGCTGCGAGTGGCCATGCGCGGTATCGATGACCAGAAGGTCGACACCAGCCTCGATCAGGCGTTCGGCGCGCTCGTAACCATCGTCGCCAACACTGGTGGCAGCGGCGGCGCGCAGGCGCCCTTGCGCATCCTTGGTGGCGTGTGGGTTGAGCTGCGACTTCTCGATGTCCTTGACCGTGATCAGGCCGACGCAATTGCCTTGCCTGTCGACGACGACGAGCTTTTCGATGCGGTGCTGGTGCAAAAGCCGCTTGGCTTCATCCTGATCGACGTTCTCCTTGACCGTGATCAGGTTCTCACGGGTCATCAACTCGTAGACCTTCTGCGACGGGTCGGAAGCGAAGCGCACGTCGCGGTTGGTGAGGATGCCGACCAGCCGACCGATCTTCTGGCCGCCAGTGCCGCCATTCTCAACCACCGGAATGCCCGAGATCGAGTAGGTCCGCATCAGAGACAACGCATCTGCCAGCGTGGCGTCGGGGCCAATGGTGACAGGATTGATCACCATGCCGGACTCGAATTTCTTGACCTGCCGCACCTGCTCGGCCTGTTCGGCCGGCGAGAAATTGCGGTGGATGACCCCGATGCCGCCGGCCTGCGCCATGGCGATGGCAAGGCGCGCTTCGGTGACGGTGTCCATGGCGGCGGAAAGGATCGGCACGTTGAGGTCGATGTCGCCGGCAATGCGGGTGCGGACATCGGTTTCGCCTGGCATGACCTCGGAATGGCCCGGCTGCAGCAGCACGTCGTCAAAAGTCAGCGCCAGTGCGCCGGTGGAGGTTTCGATGATTTTTGCCATGGCCAGACCCTATTGCGCTGCTCCCAGGAGAGGCGATTTCGGGTTCGCCACTCTGGAATGCGTGAAAAGCGCTGGACCGGTTTGGACAGCGCCGACTCGTCTTCTTCCCTTTCAGGATTGGCGCTGGCTGGTAACACGTCCCGCCGCCGATGAAAAGCCGATGATGCGCCCTCGCGGCAAGCTGTCGCCATCCGGATATCGGCAGGAAACGCGCTACACCGCGGCGATGGGACCGTCGATGACCGGGAACCGGTGTCCGGTCGCACAAACGTGACAGCAATTTAACACGACACCGGGTCCTAGCCATGGTAACCGCCGGTTCTGTCGGCTTGCCCCAGCCGACGGCGCAACTTGAAATCGGGACGCGTTCCTTGAACCGCACCATTCCGCTTATCCTGGCGGTCGCCCTATTCATGGAAAACATGGATTCGACCGTTATCGCGACGTCGCTTCCGGCGATCGCCATCGACATCCACACCAGCCCGATCGCGCTCAAGCTGGCGCTGACCGCCTATCTCGTATCGCTGGCGATCTTCATCCCGATCAGCGGCTGGATGGCCGACCGCTTTGGCGCCAAGAACGTGTTTCGCGCCGCGATCGCGGTGTTCATCGTCGGTTCGGTTGCCTGCGCCATCTCCAATTCGCTGCCGGCTTTCGTGGTGTCACGCTTCCTGCAAGGCATAGGCGGGGCGATGATGACGCCGGTCGGGCGCCTCGTCCTGGTGCGTGCGACGCCCAAGAGCGAGCTTGTCGCGGCGATGTCCTGGCTGACCGTCCCTGCCCTGGTCGGGCCGCTGGTCGGACCGCCAGTCGGCGGCTTCATCACCACCTATTTCACCTGGCATTGGATCTTCCTGATCAATGTGCCGATCGGGGTGGTCGGCATCTGGCTGGCGACGCGCTTTCTGCCGGAAACGGAACCGAGCGAAACCCCGCCGCTCGACTTCATCGGCTTTGTCCTGAGCGGCCTTGCCGCCTCCGGCGTCGTCTTCGGCCTGTCCGTGGTCAGCCTGCCGGCGCTGCCGCCGATGGCAGGGGTCATCACCGTGGCGGTCGGCTTGATCTCAGGCGGGCTCTATCTGCTGCACGCGCGCCACGCGCAAAATCCGCTGTTGGCGCTGGACCTGTTCCGCAACCAGGTGTTCCGCTCGTCCGTGCTTGGCGGCGGTCTGTTTCGCATCGGCATCGGCGCAGTCCCTTTCCTGCTGCCGCTGATGTTCCAGATCGGCTTTGGACTGACACCGTTCCAGTCGGGCATGATTACCTTCGTGTCGGCGCTCGGCGCCATCGGCATGAAGTTCGTCACCGCCCTGATCTTCAGGGTTGCCGGCTTTCGCCGCGTGCTGATTGTGGGGTCGCTGGTCGCGGCGGCATCGGTCGCCGTCAACGGCTTGTTCACGCCCGACACGCCCTATGCCCTGATGCTGGCCATGCTTCTGGTCGGCGGCTTCATCCGTTCGATGTTCTTCACCGGCGTCAACGCCTTGGCCTATGCCGAGGTTTCGGCCGCCGACACCAGCAAGGCGACGCCGATCGCGGCGGTATTCCAGCAGCTCTCCATCGCGCTTGGCGTGGCCGTGGCCGGCGGCATCCTGGAAGTGTCGACGAGCCTGCATGACCGCTCGCTGACACTGGCCGATTTCCACACCGCTTTCTTCATTGTCGCGGCGATTTCGGCCGCCGCATCACTGTCATTCATGCGGCTGGCGCCGGATGCCGGCAACGCTGTCTCCGGTCATGGGCGGCTGACACCGGCAAAGACCCTGGAGCCGGTGAGCCCGCCCGGAAATTGACTGGACCTCAGACTTCGGCCAGCAGCGCCCCTGTGCTACGCCCTGAGCTATATCGTCGGGAAGTGGCAGGCCACTTTGCGGCCGGTTCGATATTCTCTGAGCTCCGGCCGCTCCGAACGGCAGCGTTCCACGGCGATCGGGCATCGTGGATGGAACCGGCAGCCGGATGGAGGGTTGAGCGGGCTTGGCACATCGCCGGTGAGGATGATGCGCTTGCGGGTCCCGCTGGGCGTTGTCTCGACGACAGGAACCGCCGAGATCAACGCCTGGCTATAGGGATGAGCCGGTGTTGCAAACACCTCTTCGGCCGGCCCTTCGTCGACGATGGAGCCGAGATACATGACCGCGATGCGGGTTGAGACCTGACGCACCACCGACAGGTCGTGGGCGATGAAGATGTACGTGAGCTTCAGCTTCTCCTGAAGATCGGCAAGCAGGTTGACGATCTGCGCCTGCACCGACACGTCGAGCGCGGAGACGGGCTCATCCAGCACGACGAGATCAGGATTGAGGGCAATCGCGCGTGCGATGCCAACGCGCTGACGCTGCCCGCCGGAGAACTCGTGCGGATAGCGCATGACATGGTCCGGCAGCAGCCCAACGAGGTCGAACAGTTCCGCGACACGCTTGGTGATCTCGCGGGAAGACAGCTTGGTGTGGATACGCAGCGGCTCTGCCACCAGGTCGCCGACGCGGCGGCGCGGGTTGAGCGAGGCGGACGGATCCTGGAACACCATTTGCAGGCGGCGCCGAAGCGGCCGGAGCTCGGACAGCGACTTCGAAGTGATATCGTCACCTTCGAACAGGAGTTCGCCGTCTGAAATGTCGTAGAGCCTGACTAGGCAGCGTGCCAGCGTGGACTTGCCACACCCCGATTCCCCGACCAGTCCCACTGTCTCGCCGCGTTGCACGGTCAGGGAAACGTTGTCGACCGCATGGACGGTCCGCTTGCCTTCGGCGGAGAACCGCGTGCCGATCGAGAAGCGTTTGCCCAGCGAACGCGTTTCGAGAATTGGCCTGTCTTTGTCGGTCATCGATCCGCTCATGCCTGTGCCACCCGGAAGCATGCAGCGGCATGCGTGCCGTCGCCAAGGTCGGGCTTGCCGGTCTCACACGGCTCGAAATGAACTGGACAGCGCGGGCTGAACGCACAGCCCTGAGGTAATCGCAGCAGCGACGGCGGAGAACCGGGAATAGCCGGCAGCCGGCGCGGTTTTGCGCCGGTGAGCGGCGGGATCGAGCCAAGCAGCGCGGTTGTGTAGGGGTGCCGCGGATCGGCAAACAGCTCCGTGCGGCTGCCACGTTCCACAACACGGCCCGCATACATGACCATGACGCGGTCGGCGAGTTCGGAGACGACGCCCATGTCATGCGTGATGAAGACCACCGCTGAATTGTGCGTGGTGCGCAGCTTGCGCACGAGATCGAGAATGCCGGCCTGCACCGTGACATCCAGTGCCGTGGTTGGTTCGTCCGCCACCAGCAATGCCGGATTGCAGGACAGGGCCATCGCAATCACCGCCCGCTGGCGCATGCCGCCGGAAAGCTGGTGCGGGTAGCGCGACATCGCTTCGTGCGGATTGGGGAAATTGACCTCCGCCAGCAGTTCTTCAACGCGCTCCATGGCCTTGGATTTGCTGATGCTGCGATGAGCGCGGATCTGCTCGGCGATCTGCCAGCCGATTGTGTAGACCGGCGTCAGCGCCGTCATCGGGTCCTGGAAGATCATCGCGATCTCGTTGCCGCGCAGGCGCCTGAGTTCGCGCGCCGGCAGTCCCACCAGTTCACGACCCTTGTAGAGGATCGAGCCTTCGATGATGGCATTGGGATCGGTGATGAGACCCATGACGGCGAGCAGCGACACGGTCTTGCCGGAGCCGGATTCGCCGACGACACCGAGAATCTCGCCCTCTTCGAGATCGAAGGAAACGCCGTCGATGGCCCGCACCAGGCCGTCATTGGTGCGGAAGGATACCCTGAGGTTGCGCACTGACAGTATCATGATGTCCTCAGGCGCGGATCGAGAAGGATGTAGACGAAATCGACAACCGCGTTGGCGACGACAACGAACATGGAGGCGTACATCACCGTTGCCATGATCATCGGCAGATCGAGGTTTTGCAGCGCGTCATAGGTGAGTTTGCCGATGCCGTGCAGCCCGAACACCACCTCCGTCAGCAGGGCCGAGCCGCCGACCAGCGCGCCGAAATCCAGGCCGAACAAGGTGATGAAGGCAATGAGCGACGTTCGCAGCGCATGGCGCAGCAGGATGCGGGTTTCCGACAGGCCCTTGGCGCGGGCGGTGCGGATGTAGTCCTCCTGCAAGGATTCGATGATGGCCGCGCGCAAGACACGCCCGTAGATGCCGATGTAGAGAATGGCCAGCGTGATCCACGGGATGACCAGCGTCAGGAACCAGCCTTTCGGATCGTCGGAGAAATTCTTGTAGCCAAGCGGCGGCACCCAGGAGAACAGCCAGCTGTCGTGATAGCGGCTCTGGGTGATCAGGTTCATCACCTCGCCCAACCAGTAGACCGGCATGGAAATGCCGAGCAGACCCAAGGCCATCAGAAGCTTGTCCAGCCAGCTGCCGCGGGTGGCGGCGGCGGCGATGCCGATGATGATGGACACCACCACCCACAGGATCGCGGCACCAAACACCAGCGACAGCGTGACCGGAATGGAATCCAGCACGGCCGGCACCACCTTCCAACCGCGATTGACGAAGGAGGTCAGGTCGCCGGTGACGAAGATCTTCTCCATCATCGTTACATATTGGACGTAGAGCGGCCGGTCGAAGCCGAAGCTGTGGCGAACCGCTTCCAGCACTTCGGGCGAGGCGTTGCGGCCGGCGATGCGCGCGGCGGGGTCGGAACCCGGCGTGGCGAAGAAAATCAGGAAAACGATGACCGAAATGCCGAACATCACGAACAGCATCTGACCGAAACGGCGCAGGATTGCGTAGATCATCAGTCGCGCCCCAGGCGAACCTTGGAGCGCGGGTCGAGCGCATCGCGCAGACCGTCGCCGAAGACATTAAGCGCCATGACGGAAACGGCTATCGCCAGGCCCGGCACCAGCGCCACCAGCGGCCGTGTGTAAAGCAGTGCCTGTCCGTCCTGGATGATGGTGCCCCAGCTGGCGGCCGGCGGCTGCACGCCGATCGAAAGGAAGGAAAGTGCTGATTCCGTGAGCATGTTCAGCGCCATCATCAGCGGCACGAAGACAATGAGCGTGGTGGTGATATTGGGCAGGATATCGCGCCACAGGATGCGCCATCCCGGTACGCCCAGATTGATCGCCGCCAGCACGAATTCGCTGTGCCGCAGCGACAAGACCTGCCCGCGTATCGGGCGCGCCACATAGGGCACGTAGACGATGCCGATGATGATGACCGGCAGCCACAGACTGCCGGACTCAATCTCAATCGGCCCGATCGAGATGCCTTGCGCGATGGTGACGATGGAAAGCGAAATCGCCAGGAGATAGATCGGAAACGCCCACAGGATATCGAGGAGGCGCGACAGCACGGTATCGGTAATGCCGCCGAAATAGCCGGCGATTAGGCCCGCCGCCGTGCCGATGATCAGGGTGAATATGGTGGCTGCCCCCGAAATCAGCAGCGAGGAAAGGCCGCCATAGAGCATCCTGGCCATGACATCGCGCCCCTGGCTGTCGGCGCCGAGGAAATAGGTGCCGAGCTGCCAGGTCGGGCCGATCGGCGTGTAGCCAAGCCCGAGCCCCTCGGTCGACGGCTCCATCACCGGAACGTCGGCGCCGTCGATCTGGATGACGGCGTCGAGCGTTGATGCGAACGGATCGACGCCCGCCCAGTGCGCATAGAGCGGCGCACTGAAACAGGCAGCGACGACGAGGAGGAACACGGCCAGGGACGCCATGGCGGCCCTGTCCCTTGCCAGCTTCGCAAACGCGACGGCCCAGGGCCCTCGCGTCTTGCGCGGCATGACAGCGGCTTGGTTCGACACGCGCGTGCCCTCCACAGTTCGCTACTGCACCCAGGACTGGGTGATCATCCAGTTGAACTGCCGGTTGAACTTGAAATTGCCAACCCGCTTGCTGACAAAATCGAGCCGCTTCGGCGTGAAGAGGCCAACAGCCGGCGCCTTGTCCGTAACCTGCTTGTCGATTTCAGCCCACATCTTGTCGGCGGCCTTCTGGTCGGTCACGCCGAGGTCCAGCGCCTTCTGCATCTGGGCATCGATGTCCTTGTCGCAGAAGCCCGACATGTTGATCGAAGCATCCGAACCCTCGCGGAAGGAAGCACAGCTGAACAGGATGTTCAGGAAATCCGAAGCCGCAGGATAGTCCTTGTACCATTGGGTGACGGACATCTGCACTTTGTTGTTGGAGTTCTGGATGTAGGTGAACTGGATGTTGGACGAGATCGGCTTGACGTCCGCGGCATAGCCAATGCTGGTCAGGACGCTCTGCAGATAAACGCCGATCGACCGCGATATGGCGGTGTCCTCGACGATGATCGTCACCTTCTGGCCCTTGGTTCCGGATTCCTCGACGAGCTGCTTGGCCTTGTCGAGATCAGGAGCCGACCACTTGGCGCCGGGGTTCTTGGTGAAGGGGCAATAATCCTCATGTCCTGGGAAATCCGGCGGCAGGACCTGGCAGACCGGGGACGCCAGCACCTTGCCGCCGAACAGCTTGACCAGCGTGTTGCGGTCGATCGCATAGGCAACGGCCTGACGCGCCTTTTCGTTGTCGAACGGTGCTAGCCGGGTGTTGAGCGGCGCATACCACCACGCCGAAAGTGGCGAGATGTGCAGCTGATCCATGGACTTGCTGCCAAGTTCGCCCAGACGATCGCTAGGCAGTGCATCGAACATCCAGTCGGCTTCACCGTTCTGGATCGCGGTGACGGCGGCTTCCTCGGAGAGGCCGAAATCATACTGGACGACGTCAGGATAGCCCTCCGGCTGCGCGTCCTCGCTCCACTGCTTGAAGTTGGGGTTGCGCGATACGGTCATGCCCTTGTTGGGATCAAACGCGGAGATCATGTAGGCGCCGGTGCTGGGGATGGGGTTGGATCCCAGGTCTTCCGCCGGCGTGTTCGCCGGCAAGGTCACGGCATGCGGCAACGCAAGCTTGTAGAGGATCTCGGCATCCGGCTTGGTGAGGTTGAGGGTGATCGTACCAGCCGCCTCGTCTCCGACAACGCCGCCTTCCAGCGTACAGCTCTTGGTGTCGGCCAGGCATTTGTCGGCGCCGACGATGCCGGCATAGAAGGTGCCGGAAGTCGGCCCGGAAACCTTGAAGATGCGCTGGAAGGAGGCAACGACGTCCTTCACGCCGAGATCCTGGCCGTTGGAGAACTTGATGCCCTTGCGCAGCTTGAAAGTGAAAGTCTTGCCGTCATTGCTGACCTCTGGCAACGCCTCGGCCAGATCAGGCACGATTGTGAAGCCGTCCATGCCCTCGGCCTTGCGGAAGGCTACGAGGCCGTCATAGATCGGCTGGTACATTTGCCAGCCTTGGTCGGTGTAATTGATGTGCGGATCAAGCGTTCCGGCCGCCGAGCGGGCCAGCAGGCGGATCGTGCCGCCGCGATGTTCCTTGAGATACTCGGCCTGGGCCGGTGCCAGCCACGTGCCGGCCAGCAATGCGGCGGCTGATGCCGCCAAAAGCAGTTTCTTCATATCGTCATTCCCCTTTTCTTAGCTGTCGTTGTGGTCCAGGAAGTCGCCCACTACCCGCATGCACGCGTCCTGCTCTTCGACATGCGGCATATGGCTGGAACGTTCGAATATCTCCCAGCGCGATCCCTTGATGCCGTCCTTGTAGGGCTGCACGGTCGCGGGGGTTGCTTCGTCATAGCGTCCGGAGATGATCAGCGTGGGAACATCGATGACCGGCAAGCGGTTGATGATGCTCCAGTTCTTCAGCGTTCCGATGACATGGAACTCGTTTGGTCCATTCATCAGATTGTAAACGGTCGGGTTGCGCACAACCTGGGCGAAACTTTCCGTCACTTCGGGCGGGAACGGCACGACCCTGCAGACGTGCCGCTCGTAAAACAGCATCGTCGCCTGCTGATAATCCGCATGGTCCGTCGTGCCGGCCTGTTCATGCCGGGTCAGCGTCTCCTGGACTTCCTTGGGCAGGTCCGCCCGCAGCCGGTTGGCCTCTTCGACCCACAATTTCATGGAAGCCGGCGAGTTGGCGATGGTCAGCGACTTCAGCCCCTTCGGCTGCGTGACAGCGTATTCGGCGCCCAGCATGCCGCCCCAGCTTTGGCCGAGGACATGGAAGCCGGCACGGATGCCGAGATGGTCGACCAGGTTTTCAAGCTCGTCGATGAAAAGCCGGGGCGTCCAGAAGTCGGCGCCCTTGCCTGGCAACAATGTGGAATTGCCGCAACCCAGCTGGTCATAGTGGATGACGGCTCGGTCCCGGCGGGCAAGAAGCTTGTAGGCATCGACATAGTTATGCGCAACGCCAGGGCCGCCATGCAGGATCACCACCGGGGCCTTGTCGGCATCAAGCTCGCCCGTGATTCGATACCAGGTTTCGTAATCGCCGAAGGTGGCCCGCCCTTCCCTGGTCATGATCTCAGACGACATCTCAATTCCCAACGCGGTTGAAGGCATCTTTCTGTCTGGGCATCTAGTTTCCGCCGAGGCTGGCTTGCACCCACTCTTCCAGCATTTGCACGCCGAATGCCGTGGCGCCTTGCCTGCCTAGCGGCCGATCGGTGTCCGTCAGTTCCTTGCTGGCGATGTCGAGATGCACCCAGGGTCGGTCTTCCGTGAAATGGCGCAGGAATGCCGCTGCATAGGGCGCGTCGCCGTCTTCCATATCCTTGGCGTGGTGCCGCAGATCGGCGAATGGTGATTGCAGCCCCTCATCGTAGGCCCGGTCGAGCGGCAGCCGCCAGAACCGCTCGCCGACCGTTTCACCGGCGGCGATCATCCGTGAGGCGATGGCATCGTCGGTGCTGAACAGGCCGGCGAATATCGATCCCAGACCCCGCGTGACCGAATAGGTCAGTGTCGCCAGATCGACGATGACAGACGGGTTGAAGCGCGTCGCGGCATAGTGGAGGCAATCGGCCAGAAGCAGACGCCCTTCGGCGTCGGTGTCGAACACTTCCACGGTCTGTCCTGAAGCCGTGGTGATGATGTCGCGCGGTTTGAGCGCGGTGCCGGACGGCATGTTCTCGGCGATGCCGAGCACACCGACAGCGTGTACGGGGCTGCCTTGGCGGGCCAGCGCTATCAGCAAACCGACCACCGCGGCGGCGCCGCCCATGTCGGCCTTCATGTCGAACATCTGCGCCCCGCCCTTGATGCAGAGGCCGCCGGAATCAAAGCAGACGCCCTTGCCGACGAAAGCCATCGGTTGCGCGGGGGAACCCTTGCCGCGATAGCGCAGGACAGCGACGCGTGGCGGGCGCACCGAGCCTGCCCCGACAGCCAGCAGCGCGTTCATGCCAAGCTCTTTCAACTGCACGGCGTCGAGCATTTCAATGTCGATGCCAGCTTCGCGCAGCGGCTCCAGATGATCGTGGAAATTGTCGGGATGGAGATGGTTCGGCGGCAAGTTGACCAGGGTTCGAGCATATTCAACGCCATCCGCGATGGCGTTGATCCGCGTCAGTGCCGAGGCCAGATCAGCGCCGCCGGCTCCGACCAGTTGCACCCGCAAGGTCCGGTCCGCTCCTGCTCCCGGCCGCTGGTTGCGCATATCGAAACGATAGCGCCGCAGCCGCATGCCGAGCGCAACGCGGGCCAGGATTTCCGCACCGGGCAAGGCAACGCCGCCGATCGGATCAAGGACAACAGTGGCCGCGCATTCGCCCTTGCTTTCCAGATGCGCGGCAAGGGCACCGCCGGCGCGTGCCAGGGACAAGGTCGTCACAGTCTCGGCCTCGCCCAGAGCCAGGATGATGACGCGTCTGGCCGCCACCGCCTGCGGCGCGATGAGATCAATACAGGCGCCGGATTCCGCCAAGGCTGCCACATCCGAGCACGCTCGCGACAGAATGCCGCCCATGTCAGCGTCCAGTGCCGCTCCCCGAGGGCCAAAGCCCTGCTGGGCGGTTTGCAAGACCACGACGACAGAGCTTTCCGCGGAAATCTCGTCTGACGTTTCGAAAACCGGCACTGGCGATTGAGGCATAAGCGGGCGTTCTCCAACAGTGCGGCGACGCCGGCCGCTTACGGTTTCGAAAGGCGGCTTTTGCAGGCCAATCCGAAATTTGATGTCTTGTGCCTGACAGCGACCGCCACCGGCGGAAACGGCCAAACCGCTCTCCGCCAGGGGTGGCGGAGTTCCGAAAAGTCGTTTTGTCTTGCCGACTTAGTTTGCTCGTGCCTTTTCGGTATCCCTGAACGGGTCGCCTGATCAAACGCCAATTTTGTCAGTGTCGATTGACAAAAAATCAACTTAGAACCCATGATTGACCAATGGCCTTACCTTCACTCAATGGCATGCGCGCTTTCGAGGCCGCTGCACGTCTCGGCAGTGTCAAGGATGCAGCGGAAGAGCTGCACCTGACGCCTTCGGCCGTCAGCCGTCACATCCGTGCGCTTGAATTGAATCTCGGGCAGGAACTGTTCGAGCGCGGCTTTCGCCAGATCACTCCGACGACACGAGGCTCCTATTATGCGCGCAGCCTCTCCGAAGCGTTCGAGGCCATCTGGCGCGCGACCGACGATGTCAGCCTCGGCAATGGCCCGCGCCACAGCAAAGCTCAACGTGTCAGGATTTTATGTGTACCAGCGGTTCTGAACCTTTGGCTGGCCGACCGCTTGCCCAATTTTCGACGATTGCATCCATCCGTTGACATGGAGATATCGACTTCGGGCAAGCGGGCCAACTTTGATTTGGCCATTGTCGACGAGTTTGTCTACAAGGCCGGCCCGGCCTTGACGCTGATGATCCCGCTCGTGCTGACGCCGGTCTGCGCGCCTTCGCTGCTGAACGGTCCGGTGCCACTGCGATCACCAGCCGATCTGGTCAATCATCACCTGATCCACGAATGCGAAACAATGCGGTGGAAGCGATGGCTGGAACAGGAGGGCGTTTTGGATACCACGCCCAAATCCAGCACAACTTTCGACGATTGCACGCTGATCATGCGCGAAGCGATCAATGGCGGCGGCATCGCGCTTGCCGACACGATGATGGCACAGGATCTTCTGCAGCAAGGCAAGCTCGTCGCCCCGTTTCCCGCCCGTCACACCTATCCAGCCGGCATTTACCTGCAGCAGCGCCGCAGCGTCGGCAACAAGCCGGGAACCGGCCTGTTCCAGGACTGGCTGCTTGCCGAGGTTGCCGAGCACAAGCGGGCGATGGGTATCGCTTAGAACCGTTCCCCCAGAATCAGGATTTCGCTCTATCAGTTTGATAAGCGAATCTTTTCCGAAACCGGGATTCATTTTCGGGATGCCCTGGATCAGGGCTTTGAGGCGTCCTGTTCCGATCCGTTCAATGGCTGAACGGCGGTTCAGCGAAATCAGCCCCCTGCGTCCTCCGGCCCTTCGCTTTGGCTCCGGGCGCTCGAGTCCTTCGAAACGTCCGCTGGACGTTCCGATCCGCCTGACGGCGGACCGGCGGTTCAGCGAAATCAGCCCTCTGCGTCCTCCGGCCCTTCGCTTTGGCTCCGGGCGCTCTAGTCCTTCGAAACGTCCACTGGACGTTCCGATCCGCCTGACGGCGGACCGGCCTCTCGCCCCTTGAAATCCTTCGCCAGCAGGTACAACTCGACGGATTCATCGCGAGACGCCGGCGGCTTGACGTGGTGCACGGAGCGGAAGTTCTTCTTCAGCATGGCGAGCAGTTCGTTTTCCGCTCCGCCCTGAAAGGTCTTGGCGAGAAAATGACCGCCGGGCTTCAGCACCGAGAGCGCGAAATCGGCCGCAACCTCGCACAGATGCATGGTGCGGATATGGTCGGTGCGGCGATGCCCGGTGGTCGGTGCCGCCATATCTGACAGAACGATATCCGGGTCACCGCCAAGCGCCTCGGCGAGCTTTTGCGGTGCCTCGGGGTCGAGAAAGTCCATCAAAAGAACCGGCGCGCCGGGTACGGCATCCATTTCAAGATAATCGATGCCGATGACGTGGGGCTTATCAGCCGTCGATTTTGTCCGCGCGGCCGCCACCTGGCACCAGCCACCCGGAGCGGCGCCAAGGTCGATCACCTTCATGCCGGGTTTCAGCAAATGGTGCTTGTCGTCGATCTCGATCAGCTTGTAGGCCGCGCGCGAGCGGTAGCCGTCAGCCTTGGAGCGCTGGACATAGGGATCGTTGATGTGGCGCTGTAGCCAGCGGCGCGATGACTCTTTCAGGCCGCTTTTCTTCTTGATCCGGGTCTTCAGCACGCGAATGCTGGCGGATCCTGGTTTTTTCCGGTTTCTTGGTCATTGCCTGATTTCTTGTTTGAACATGATCGGGATCATGCCCTACCCACGCCCATTGTTGCGCCACACGCCGTCATCGGCCATCAATTCGCTCAATATGCCTTCGCGCAGGCCGCGGTCGGCGACACGCAGCCGCTCCGAGGGCCATACCGCGCGGATTGCTTCCAGTATGGCGCAGCCCGCCAGCACCAGATCGGCGCGGTCGGCGCCGATGCAAGGGTTGGCGCAGCGCTGCTGAAAATCCCAGCCGACCAGTCTTTCGACCATGCGGTCGACACTGTCACGGTCCATCCACAGCCCGTCAACGCGGCGGCGATCGTAGCGATCGAGGTCAAGATGGACGCCGGCCAGCGTCGTCACGGTGCCAGAAGTACCGAGCAGATGGAAATTCGGGCTGGCGAGCACATGGCTCAGCCGGTCGCGGCCATCGAAATTGGCAAGTCGTCCCGCGACATCATCGACCATGGCGGCAAAAATCTCGCGCGTCACCGTGCGGCCGCCAAAACGCTCGGCCAAGGAGACAACACCAACCGGCAGTGACGTCCACGAGACGATATGGTTGGCGAGCCTTGGCGAACGCCGGCCGGTGAGGTCGATCAGCGCGATTTCCGAGGAACCGCCGCCGATATCGAACAGCACGACACCTTGCGTGTCGCGCTCGACCAGTGAGCCGCAGCCCGAAACGGCCAGCCGCGCCTCGGTCTGGCGATCGATGATCTCGAGCTTCAGGCCGGCCTCGCGCTCGACGCGTTCGAGGAACTCGACGCCATTGTCGGCGGTGCGGCAGGCTTCCGTGGCGATCAGCCGGGCCTTGCGGATCTTGCGGTTGCGCAATTTGTCGCCGCAGATCTTCAGCGCCTCGACGGCGCGGTCCATCGCCGGCTGGCCGAGCCGGCCATTGGCTGTGAGCCCCTCGCCCAGCCTGACGATGCGCGAAAACGCGTCAATGACGCGGAACTGGCCATGCCGGGTCGGCACCGCGACCAGCAGCCGGCAATTGTTGGTGCCGAGATCAAGCGCCGCGAACACCGGCAGTTCCTGCATCGGCGGCCGGCGAAAGCTCTGCTCGGGCCTGGCTTGCGATGGCGGGGCCAAAACAGCGGCCGAATCGGGCTTGCCCTGCGCCTGGCCGCTTGAAGCCGGCGCCGCCTCAATGCCAATCGCGGGTGAACCGGTTGAGGCGACGCGAACCTCGTCGCGTGCGAAAACCTTGCGCCCACGCCTGCGTTTACGCCGCTTCTTGGCCTTGCCCTTCTGATGCGTCGCGTCGCCCGCTTGCCCGTCTCCGGAGCGGGACTCCGCCCGGCGGCGTTGCTGCCAACCGGCGGCCCCCGGGCCGGCTGGCCTCGGGGAAGCGCTGGACGCGCCTACCTCCGGCGCGCTTGCGCCGGTGTCGCGGTCTTCCACTGTCGTTCCTTCCAGCGCCGCGCGAACCGTTGACGGACGCTGCAGGCGCTTCAGTGTTTTAAGTTGCCGCCAGAGTAGCAGCGCCTGCCCGGATCACCAAGAGCGCCCTTGCTGAATTTTGCCGGCTGGCCATGACAACCGCCCGCGTGGGGGCATCACGTAATGTCCCTGCAAGCCAGGATTGATACCGGAACGCCCACTGGAGACGATCCGTATGTTGAAATCGATGCCGCCGAACAGTTGTTTGCTAGCGCCCTGCTTCCCATCTTCGACGCGACAAAATGTGGCCGGCAGCGGGCGCCAAGGCCTTGGCTGTTGAATAGCCGGCTTCGATGAGGCATTTCTGAAATGAAAGAAAGAACCGGAATCGCGAACGGCCTAGCCGTGGCGAGCAGAAAGGAACGGGCCGCAACGCATGGCAGTCAGCCAATGAACTGGAGGCGGTACTTCTGGCCGGTTGTCGGCATCGCGGCGGTGATTTTCTCGCTGCTGCTGCTCTGGCATGAATTGCGCGGTATTTCGCTCGACGATGTCTGGGACGGCATAACAGCCATCCCCGCCCGGGGCTGGCTATTCGCCGCGCTCGGCTCCGTCGTCGCTTATGCCTCGCTCGCCGGCTACGATCACATCGCGCTGCTGCATATCGGCAAGCGCGTATCCTGGCTGTTCGTTACGCTGTGCTCATTCACCACCTACGCCTTGTCGCACAACATCGGCGGCTCGGTTTTCTCCGGTGCGGTGATCCGCTACCGTGCCTACGGCACCAGAGGGCTGACCGGGCAGGATGTCGGCGTCCTGGTGGCGATCTGCTGGATCACCTTCGTCCTGTCGACGATTCTCGTCTCGGGCCTGGTTCTGGTGTTCGAGCCTGAAATCATCGACCGGTTTTCCGGCATTGCGCATCATGGACTGTCGGAATTCGCCGGCCTTCTGATGCTGGCGCTCGTCGCCGCCTACGTCTTTGGCAGCTGGCTGCACCTGCGGCCGCTGAAGATCGGCAGTTTCCAGTTGCACTACCCTGCCCTGCCGATCGTCGCACGGCAGCTGCTGATCGGCCCGATCGAGCTTTTGGCCGCGGCGGCGATCATCTTCTTCGCCTTGCCCGAAACCCACAATCCCGGCTATTTCATCGTTCTCGGCGTTTTTCTTGTGTCGTTCTCGATCGCGCAGATCTCGCATGCGCCTGGCGGGCTCGGCGTCTTCGAGGTGGTGTTCCTCGCCGGCCTGTCGGACATGGACCCGGTCGGCGTTCTGGCGGCACTGCTGGTGTTCCGTCTGTTTTACCTGATCATCCCGCTGTTCCTCGGGCTCGGCGTGGTGCTGTTCTTCGAACGCTCGCAGTTCGGCCGCACCGGCAATTGAAGCGCCGCACCAAAACATCACAATTGAAACGCTGGGCAGGCTTGACTATTTTCCGCTGGCGGCTACAAGGCGCGCTCAAGCGGCTCGCCCGCTCGGCCCGCGTGGTTCATGACCACGCCTGCTGGGGAATAGGTTAACGGTAGACCCACGGACTCTGACTCCGTTAGTCCTGGTTCGAATCCAGGTTCCCCAGCCAAAAGTTTCCGCGGGAAAGTCCTGGGCCCAACCTTCGCTCGCGCGATGGCAGTCCAGCGTTCGGTCATAGGTCGCTCGCCTTTCGGTTCAGCATTGGAGTGATCGCAGACCAAGTTTTCGTTCATGAATAGAGCCTGTAAACCAACTTCGATGATCGTCGAGGAGCGCTGATGTCGAGACGTAGCGACAGGATTATCGTTATCGTCATCGCAGCGGCTCTCGCTATTTGGTTCCTGGGACCAAGACTACTTGGATTCAGAAGTTGGGAATGGCATCAAAAACTCGTGCTTGAGGTGAATACTCCCGGCGGACTTGTGGCAGGGGGAAGCACTATCTCGGCAAGCATAGGCATGGATCCAGAATGGATTCCCATCACGTCCGGCAACGTGCATAGCACGATTCAGGGAGAGTCATCGTTCGTGGAGGTATTGCCCGGCAGATATCTCTTTTCGGTACTCAACGATCATGAAACCGAGCGCGCGATGGTTTCTTTCCATTTCAAGGCGAGCGCCACCAGTGCTCAAATCTTCAGCGAGCTGGCCAGCAAGCACGGGACAGGCTTCGTCCCATATGTCAATTACCCGGAACTGGTAACTTTTGATGATCTTTCCGACCCCAAGTCAGTGAAAGAGGTCGATCCCCATAATCTTGAGGCGACTTTCGGACCCGGTATATCCCTCAAGCGCATCGCACTGGAGGTTACCTATGAGCGAGTGACGGACGGTCCCATTGAAAGAATCTTAAAGTGGCTCCCTGAGTTTTGCGGAGTTCGTTTCGACCAAGCTCAAAGTGAGACATTATCTGCCCCCAACAGACTTGCCAATTCGTTGAGTTCCGGAGCGTTTGAAGTCCCGTGTCGGTGACGAGACCCGCGGCAGATTGACGTGGTCTCCGTCAGCCCCGGCTCGCATCGAGGTCCCAAGCAGGTCGGGTGCGCAAGCCCTCGTTTTGCACGTCAGCCGCACCCCGCGCATTACTTTTCGCCTGCTTGACCCAGGCCAGATTCCCGAAGCGAAAAGATCTGCGGACGCTGGTGCTACTGGCTAAGCTTCGCGAACGATTCCTGCACGAGTCCGCCGAATGATCACTGACACCGAATTCATCCTCAAACATATCCAGCAGGGCTGCGTCACGCTTTCCGACGGCGAGTTCCTCATCGACAGGCTGGTGAAGTATGTCGGCAATGGACGGATCCGGTGGCATGTCGAATTTCGGGGGCATCGAATCGAGCTGACGACCGGCCAGCTCAAGAAGCAGCCTACCTTCCGCCGAAAGATACTCGAACAGGCCGGCGTGCTGCCGCCCCAGCGTGCTGGGGCCGAATACCGGCGGTGGGCCATCGAGTTGAGGAAGAATGCCATCGTGCTTCCCTGGCGCGACCGACCGGTTGACGCCGGTTTTTCTATCGACAGGCTTGTCGGCCATGGGGACGACCGCTGGACGGTTGAACACCAAGGCAAGGCAATCAAATTCACGACAACCAAGCTGCGCAGGCAAACCAGTTTCCGCAAGCGGATGCTGCTCAAGGCCAGAGTGCTGCCGCCCCAGATGGATCCGGCTGCCTATCGAAAATGGATGGACTGGCTGATCCAAAATGCCGCCGAGGCCGCACCGCCGACCGGCGACGCCTCTGTTCCTGAGAAAAGTTGGCTTGACGACCTGCCTGAACTGGCCGGCTGGCAAGACGAAGCACTGCCCGAAGACATCGACTAGAGGTGGCTGCAATCTCCTTTGAGGGCAGAAGCCAACGAGCCGAAGGGATTGCGCAATGGATGCGCAACAAGGCTCACTTTTCGAGGAAGCTCAACGGACTCTGACTCCGTCGGTCCTGGTTCGAATCCCGGTTCCCCTCGTTCACTCAAGGTGGTCGAGGCGCAGCACCGCATTCAGCAAGGTCTGCGCGCCAGCCAGGCACTGCTCTTTCGTCGCCGATTCCGCCTCATTGTGGCTGAGCCCACCCAGGCATGGCACGAAGATCATCGCTGTAGGGGCGACGCGGGCGATGTAGGCGGAGTCGTGGCCGGCGCCTGAGTGGATCCGGATGCTGCTGTATCCGGCGGCGGCGGCGCCTTCCGCGACCGCCTCGACGCATCGCGGATCGAATTTGACCGCAGGGCTGCGCCAGTTTTCCGTCAGGCCGATGGCGAACCGATCACCGAGACGCGCGCCGATCTCGCGCCGCAGTTCGGCTTCCATGACATCAAGCTGGTCATCCTCGGGGTGCCGCAGGTCGATCGACAGTTCGACGCGGCCGGGGACGACGTTTCGCGAATTGGGATGAACCTCGAGACAGCCAACCGTTCCGACACCGGGAGCATGTGAATTCGCGATGCACTCGACCAGCAGGACCAGCTCGGCGGCGGCGACCAGAGCGTCTTTCCGCAAAGGCATCGGGGTTGGGCCGGCATGGGCCTCGACGCCTTCGATGACCAGATCGTACCATCGCATGCTCTGGACGCCTTCGACGATGCCGATGTCCTTGCCCTGCGCTTCGAGGACAGGCCCCTGCTCGATGTGGAGTTCGAGCATGGCGGCCATCTTCGTCGAACCGGCGGCAGCGTCGCCGCGATAGCCGATCGCCTCCAGCGCATCGCCCAAGGCCTGCCCGTCGCGTGCGATACGAGTGTCGGCATAACGGCGGTCGAACACGCCGGCATGAACGCCGGAGCCGAGCATGGCCGGGCTGAAGCGCGCGCCCTCTTCATTCGTCCAGTTGACCAGCATCAGCGGATGCCGCGTCGTATAGCGGCTTTCGTTCAGCGTCCGCAGAATCTCAAGGCCGGCCAGCACGCCAAGGATGCCATCGAACTTTCCACCGGTAGGTTGCGTGTCGAGGTGACTGCCGATTGCGATCGGCTTGAGGGCGGGATCGGTGCCGGGCCGCGTGAAGAACATGTTGCCGACTTCATCGACGATCATGGCGCAATTCAGCGTTCGGCATTCCCGAGCCAGCCAATCGCGCACCGCGCGATCCTCCTCGGTCAGCGTCAGCCTCTTGATACCGCCCTTTGGCGTGCCGCCGATGGCAGCCGTTTCCATCAGGCTCCGCCACAGGCGGTCGCCATTCACGCTCAGGTTCCGCATCGCTTCGCCTATGCGCCGATGCCGCCGAGGCAGGCATATTTGAGTTCGGTGAACTCGAGGATGCCGTGATGCGACCCCTCACGGGAATTGCCGCTTTCCTTGACGCCGCCGAATGGCGCCAATTCGGTGGAGATGAGACCGGTGTTGATGCCGATCATCCCGCATTCAAGCCGCTCCATCACGCGGAAGACACGCGCCGCGTCGCGCGTATAGAAATACGCGGCAAGCCCGGTCTCGGTGGCGTTCGCTGCCGAAATGACCTCGTCCTCGGTCTCGAACCGGAACACCGGGGCCAGTGGCCCGAACGTCTCCTCCTTCGCCAGAAGCATGTCGGACGACGCCCCGGTCAGGACGGTCGGCTCGAAGAAAGTCCCACCCAAAGCATGGCGCCGGCCACCGGTGGTGATCCGGGCACCTTTCGACAAGGCATCGCTGAGATGCGCCTCGACCTTGGAAACCGCCCGCTCGGAGATCAGCGGACCCTGCAGCACGCCGTCGTCAAAGCCGCAGCCAACGCGCAGGTCAGCCACGCGCGCCGTCAGTTTCTCGACAAAGGTATCGTGGATCGCCGACTGGACATAGATGCGGTTGGTGCATACGCAGGTCTGGCCGGTATTCCTGAACTTCGAATTGATCGCGCCTTCGACGGCGGCATCGATGTCAGCGTCATCAAAGACGATGAACGGTGCGTTGCCGCCCAGTTCCAAGGCAACGCGCTTCACCGTGGTCGCCGCCTGCTGCATCAGAAGCTTGCCGACCGGTGTGGAACCGGTGAAGCCGACCAGCCGCACGGCGGGATGCGATGTCAGCACGCCGCCGATGGCCACGGCATTGCCGGTGACGACGTTGACCGTTCCGTCGGGAAAACCGGCGCGGCGCGCCAGTTCGGCGAGCGCCAGTGCCGTCAACGGTGTTTCAGGCGCAGGCTTGACGACAACGGTGCAGCCGGCGGCCAAGGCCGGCGCGATCTTTCGCGTGATCATGGCGGCCGGGAAGTTCCACGGCGTGATGGCGGCGATGACGCCGATCGGCTGGCGCTGCACGAGAATGCGCGCGTCGGCGCGGTGCGACGGCAGGATCTCGCCGGCTACGCGCTTGGCCTCTTCGGCGTAGAATTCGACATAGGATGCGGCATAGTCGATCTCGCCGAGCGCCTCCGCATAGGGCTTGCCCTGCTCGCTGGTCAGAATGGTGGCAAGGTCCTTGCGCGCGGCGTTGATCAGATCGAACCAGCGCCTGAGTATGGCCGAGCGCTCCTTGGCCGGTTTTGCCGACCACGGCCGGAATGCGCGCGATGCCGCATCGACGGCTGCTGTCGCTTCCGCAGCTCCCAGATCGGGGACGCGGGCAATCACCGCGCCCGTTGCAGGATCGGTGACCGGCGTCTCGCCAGCGCCGACGAACGCGCCATCGATGAAGGCCTGCGCCTTGAGAAGTGAGGCGTCGTCAAGCGGACGCATGCCGGCCCCGCCCGAAGACGAAGCGAACATCGAGTTCCCGGAGACGCCGTTTCGGCGGGCTGGCAAGGTATGGTTATCGATCATGGCATGCTCCACAAATTCAGCCGGACGATAGCGGCAATCCTTTGCAAGCAGTGCGCGATTGATTTATGCGCAGCGGTGCATCGTGAGCACCACTTGGCGTGGAAGGACAACAGGTGATTGCCGACAAAAGGAGAGACACCGCCGCGAGCGACAAGCGCCAGGGGATGCCGCCGCTGGTGATGGTTCGCGCCTTCGAGGCTGCCGGCCGCATGGGCTCGATGCGAAAGGCCGCGGAAGACCTTGGCGTCAGTCATTCCGTCATCAGCCGTCATGTGAAAAACCTGGAACTCTGGATGGCGGTGAAGCTTGTGACGTCAACCCCTCGCGGCCTGCGCCTGACGCGCGAGGGAGAGTTGCTTCATGCCTCCGTATCGAAGGCCTTCGAACTCATCGCGGCAACGGCGGCGGAGCTTCGCCCGCCCTCGCACAGGCGCACGCTGCGACTGTGGTGCATGCCTGGCCTGGCGACCCGCTGGCTTGGCCCGAGATTGCCGCAAATGCAGGACGTGCTGAAAGGAACCGAGATCATCCTTCGGGCGATCGATCGCTTGCCTGACTTCTCGGTTGGCGAGGCCGATGTCATGATCGGCTTCGGCAACCTGGACGATCTTCCGATTGGGGCAAGCCCGCTTGTCCATCCAAGGATGTTTCCCGTAGCCAACCGGGACTGGCTGTCAAAGCCTGGCGCGCCGGCCAATGTGGCCGAGTTGACGCGCGTACCGCTGATCCACGAAGAGAACCGCCAGCAATGGCTCGACTGGTTTCGTGCCGCCGGGGTCGATCATGGCAACGCGTTGCATGGCCCTCGCCTGTGGGATGCCAGCCTTGGCTTCGACGCCGCGCTCGGTGGGCAAGGCGTGGCGCTGGCGACGCGGCTGACGGCGGCGGACGAGATGGCGGAGGGCCGGCTGGTTGAGCTATTCGCCACTGACATCCGGCTCGGCGCCTATTACTTCATCGCCGCGCCTTCGCGCCGCAGGGATCAGATGATCCGCAAACTGCACGACTGGCTGGCTCTTGAATTGACGCGGACGGAATCGGCGACAGCTTCCAGGTAGCTTCCGCCAGCAGTGGCACGATGCCGCGCAGGCCGTTGGATGCATTGGACAATCATCCGAAACCGCGTACCTTCATCGGGTGTTCCGGAGGAAGCGAATGTCTGGCGTTCCACCCCATGCAGGTCTTAAGGCCGCGCTTGCCGCTTTTCTCGCCAGCACCATCGCGATGATGCCGGTTGCTCTCGCCAAGCCGATGGTGCTGACCAACGCCAAGATCCACACCGTGAACCCAAAGGCGCCGTCAGCCGAGGCAATCGCCATCGACGACAAGGGCGTCATCCTGGCGGTCGGAACCGAGAAGGACGCGTTGAACGCCGCCGGCAAGGACGCCGAAATCATCGATCTCGGTGGCAAGATGGTGCTGCCGGGATTTCAGGATGCGCATATGCACCTGATCGAGGCCGGCGTGAACCAGATTCTCTGCGAGTTCGAGCCGTTCGGCAAACTCGCCGACACGCTCGGCACGGTTGAAGACTGCCTGAAGAGCAGCAAGACGGACTGGGTGCTTGGCTCCGGCGTCAGCATGACCAACCTGCTTGATGAGGACGACAACCCGATTGCCCTCCTGGATGAGATTTCTCCGGATCGGCCGGTGCTGATCCTTGATGATATCGGGCATGGCGCCTGGGCCAATTCGGCCGCGATGCATGCCGCCGGCTATGACGTGCTGAGCGGCAATCCGCCCGGCGGCATCATTTTGCGCAACCCGAAAACCGGCAAGCCGAACGGCGTCGTCCTGGAGAACGCACAACAGAAGCTGCGCAACCTTGCCTTTCCCGACACGCCGGAAAACGTCGAATTCGCCTATGAGAGCATGCTTCCGACGCTGAAGACCATGGCCGAGAACGGCATCACCACGGTCAGTGATGCCGGTGGCTTCTGGCCGCAAGGTCACGTCAAGGTCTGGGAAAAGGCCCTGGCGAACAACACGCTGACCGTGCGGGCTTCGAATGCGCTCTACGTCTATCCGGACATGCCTTTCGACGAACAGATGGCGGCTCTGACCAAGCTCTATTCGAACGATGCCAGCAGCTTGCTGCGCTTCAACCAGGCCAAGATTTATGTCGACGGCATTCTGGAGCAGCGTACCGGAGCCGTGCTCGAGCCCTATGAAAAAGGCGCCGGTATCGACCACGGCTTTGACCGGGGCTTTCTCTATTTCGACGTCGATACGCTGAACCGCTATTCGAAGGCGCTGTCGCAGGCCGGCTTCCAGCTGCATTACCATGTCACCGGTGACCGTGGCGCACGGCTGGCGCTCGATGCAATCGCGCAATCCGACCCGGCTCCAGGGCCGCACCGCCTGACGCATCTCTATCTGGTCGACAAGACCGACCTGCCGCGCTTCAAGCAGTTGGGCGTGGTCGCCGACTTCCAGCTCGCGCCCAGCTCGGTCGATCCCGAATATGTGCGTTTCATCCGGCAGTTCATCGGCGACCGCGCCGATACGATGATGCCGGCGGGAACCCTCGCCTCAATGGGCGCGGCCGTGGTGATGAGCAGTGATTTCGACGCCGATGAACTGTCGCCGCTGATCAAGATTCAGACCGCCGCGATGCGCAAGACCAACGGCGCTCCTGACGTTGCGACCGCCATCGAGTGGATGACCATCAACCCGGCGCGGCTGCTGCATCAAGGCGCGACGACGGGTTCACTCGAGGTGGGAAAATTCGCCGATCTGGTGGTGATCGACCGCGATATCCTGCAGCTTCCGGTCAAGGCGATCGGCAACGCCAAGGTTGTGGCGACGCTGCTGCAAGGCAAGCCGGTATACGACGCCGACCACCTGTTCGAGAAATAGGCTCGACGGTCGGGCATTTGGCCGCGGTCGGCCAAGCGGCGCCGCACACGTTCATGTCGCACCGGGCCAGCGCGTAACCCTTAAAGGTGATTTGCGGACGGTATTGCTTTCGACAGAGTCCTGTTGGGTTTCGGCTGGCCGAGCCCATAGGGCAATTCGGAAAAGCAATGGCGCCGGCTGAATGGCGGGGCATGCCTTCCGTTCAGACGAGGCATCAAAATGACCGTTCCTAGAAGTGCAAGCGCCTGGGAGATGGACCGCGCGCATGTGCTCCATCCCTATTCCGACTTCTCGAGCTTCGCCGCCGAAGGCAGCCAGATCATCGAGAAGGCCAAGGGCATGTATGTCACGGATACCGACGGCCACCGCATTCTCGATGGCATCGCCGGTCTCTGGTGCGTCAACATCGGTCACGGGCGCGAGGACATGGCCGAGGCGATCTCGCGCCAGGTTCTGGACATGGACTATTACAACCCGTTCGGCCACAGTTCGAACGTGCCCGCTGCCAAGCTCGCGCATTGGCTTGCCGAGAATTCTCCGGGCGATCTAAGCCATGTCTATTTCAGCTGCGGCGGCTCGACGGCGAACGATGCCGCCGTACGTCTCGTCCACTACTATTTCAGCATGAAGGGCCTGCACCGCAAGAAGAAGATCATCTCGCGGCTGAACGGCTATCACGGCGCGACCTATGTCGCCGCCAGCCTTACCGGCATCCACGGCACCAAGATCGGCTTCGACAGGATCGGCGAGGATTTCATCCATCACGTATCCGCAGCCGACCTCTATTCGAGGCCGGATGAGATGAGCGAGGACGGTTACTGCGATTTCCTGGTCAAGGAATTCGAAGACCGCATCCAGCAGTTCGGCCCGGACAATGTCGCCGCTTTCATCGCCGAACCGATCATGGGCGCCGGCGGGGTGCTGGTGGCGCCCGAGGGCTATCACCGGCGGATGTACGAGGTCTGCAAACGCTACGGAATGCTCTACATCGCCGACGAGGTCGTTACCGCGTTCGGGCGGCTCGGCGAGTGGTTCGCTTCGGAGAAACTGTTCGGCCACAGCCCGGATATCCTGGTCTGCGCCAAGGGCATCACCTCGGGCTACATCCCTTTGGGAGCGACGCTGATCTCGTCGGAAATCCATGAGGTGATCAGCCGCCCGCAATGCGACGGCGGCGTTTTCTCGATGGGCCTGACCTATTTCGGCCATCCCGTCGCCTGCGCGGCGGCGCTGAAGAATATCGAAATCATCGAGCGTGAAAATCTGCTCGGCAACGCCCGCAGCGTCGGCGCGCATCTGCAAGCGACAGCGGCAAATCTCATCAACCTGCCGATCGTTGGCGACGTCCGCGGCAGCCATCTGATGCTGGGCATCGACCTCGTCGCCGATAAGCGCAGCAAGGCGCCGCTGCCGGCAGCGGAGAAAGCCGCCGACAAGATCGCCCGGTCATGCCTCAAGCGCGGCGTCATGGTGCGGCCCATCGGCAGCCGCATCGTCGTTTCGCCACCCATCATCATCGACAAAGAGCAATGCGACACGATCGTTTCTGCGATCAACGACAGCATTCTCGAATTTGTCGCCAGCCGCTGACATCAGGGAGCGTATCATGAGAAAATTGACCGTGGCGGCCACGCAGATGGCCTGCAGCTGGAATCTGGATGAAAACATAGAGAAGGCCGAGGAACTGGTGCAGCTTGCCGCTGAAGACGGCGCGCAGATCATTCTCCTGCAGGAATTGTTCCAGACGCCCTATTTCTGCATCGAGCAAAAGAGCGAGCACTACGCCCTGGCGCGAGCGCAGGAGAACGACCGCGCCGTGGCGCATTTTCGAAGCATGGCCGCCAGGCTCAAGGTCGTCCTGCCAATCTCCTATTTCGAAAAGGCGGGTGCGGCGCACTACAATTCACTGGCTGTCATCGATGCCGACGGCAGCATCCTGGCCAATTATCGCAAGACCCACATTCCGCAGGCTCCGGGCTACGAAGAAAAATTCTACTTCTCGCCCGGCGACACTGGTTTCAAGGTTGTACAGACCCAGTATGGCCGGCTCGGTTGCGGCATCTGCTGGGACCAGTGGTTCCCCGAGACCGCCAGATCGCTGTCTTTGCTCGGAGCGCAGGTCTTGATGTTTCCGACCGCGATCGGCGCCGAGAGGGCAAATCCGGGTCTCGATTCCAGCGGCCATTGGCGGCGCACGATGCAAGGCCATGCGGCCGCCAACATCATCCCTGTCGTCGCCTCCAACCGGGTTGGCAGCGAGACCGAGGGCACAACGGGCACGACTTTCTACGGGACGTCGTTCATTGCCGATCACACCGGCGCCATTGTGGCGGACGCCAACCGGACCGACGAGACCTATCTGCTGGCCTCCTTCGATCTCGACGAAATCGAGTGCTATCGTGAGGCCTGGGGGGTCTTTCGCGACCGTCGGCCAGAAATGTACGGCGCCTTGCGCACCTTGGATGGCCGTACGGTCTTCGCTGGCTGATCCCCCGGCAACCATTTATCCAAACAGAAAGGGCGTGACCGCGCGGCGGTCACGCCCTTTCTGTTTGAACCAGATGTCTGGCTCCGGGGAGCCGCACTCATTCCTAGATGCCCGCCTCGCTTGCGCCGAGCGAGGGGTCGAGATAATCGCGCAAACTGTCGCCGAGGAGGTTGAAGCCGATCGCCACGGTGGCGATTGCCGCACCCGGAAAGACGCCCAGCCACCAGGCGCGCGGCTGCTGCGCCAGCGAGTCGAAAATCATGGCGCCCCATTCCGGCGCCGGCGGCTGCGCGCCGAGGCCAAGGAAGGAAAGGCCCGACGAGGCAAGCATGACGAAGCCGACGTCACTGGTCAGCTGCACCAACACCAACGGCCAGACCATCGGCAGCAGCGTGACGACCAGGAGATAGGTCCGCGAGGCGCCGAGCGCGCGTGCGGCCGAGACGAACTCCTGCTCCTTGAGCGAGAGAACCCGGCTGCGGATCACCCGCGCATACCAAGGCCAGAAAACCGCGGCCAAGGCGACCGTTGTCGGCCCCATGCCACCGCCGAAGGTCGCTGCAATGGCAGCCGCGAGGATCAGGGCGGGAAAAGCCAGAAAGAGATCCGTCACCCGCATCAATATCTCGTCGACGAGGCCGCCGAAGAACCCGGCGACAATGCCGACGCCGGTGCCGATGACAGCCGCGACGGCCAGCACCGCGAAGGAGACGGACATAGTGATCCAGGCGCCGCCGACCACGCGGGCAAGCGTGTCGCGGCCGATCTTGTCGGTGCCCATCCAGTGGTCGAATGTCGGCGGCTTCAGTGACGCGATGATGTTCATCTTGATCGGATCGTATGTGGTGAGGCTGAAGCCAAACACATGCGCGGCAAATGACAGGATCGACGTCAGTGCCACCACGGAGACGATGGCGACCGCGACCATGCTCTGCGGCGAGGATCTTGTGAACGCGATGACGGAATTGAGCACCTTCCCGATGGAGCGGGAGCGTTCGAAACCGGGAGCGAGATCAGTGTTTGTCATGATGGTCATTTCAGCTCAACCCGGGGATCGAGGAACACATAGCTAAGGTCGACGGCGAGGTTGATGACGATGTAGGCTGCGGACACCACAAGCGTGATCGCCATGATCGCATTGTAGTCGGACCCGGAGATGGCATCCGCGGTGTAGCGGCCGAGGCCAGGCAGGTTGAAGATCAGTTCGACCAGCACCGCCCCCGATATCAGCAGCCCCATGTTGAGACCGAAGACGGTGACGATCGGCAGGAGGCTGTTGGCGAGAGCATGGCGCAGATAAACCTTCAGGGGTGCAATGCCTTTCGCCCTGGCGGTGCGGATGTAGTCGGCTGAGAGAACGTCCAGCATCGTGGTTCGCACGACGCGGATGATGACGGCCATTGATGGAATGGCGAGCACGATGATCGGCAGGATCATATGCCGCAGTGCATCGGCAAACAGATCCAGACGCCAAGCCAGCAGGCTGTCGATGCTGAGGAAGCCGGTGACGTAAGGCGGCATGGCAATGCCGGTCGCCAGACGTCCGCCGAAGGGCAGAACGCCAAGAACGGAGAAGAACAGCAACTGGCAGATCAGCGCCATCCAGAAGTCAGGCACGGACAGGCCGAAAACGGAGATGACGCGCACGGCGGCATCCGTCTTGCCCGAAGAATTGACGGCGGCGGCCGCACCTAGCGCAACACCGCCGATGAGGCTGATGAACGAGGCCAGGATCACCAGTTCGCAGGTGGCGGGAAAGAACGTCAGGATGTCCTGGGAGATCGGCCGCCGGGTGATGATCGAGCGGCCGAAATCGCCGTGCAGGATGCCCGAGACGTAGTGGACAAATTGCTGGACAAGCGGCAGGTCCAGCCCAAGTTGCGCGCGAACGGCGGCCACCGCCTCCGGCCCTGCCCTAGCCCCGGCAATGAGCCGGGCCGGGTCACCGGGCAGGATCCGCGCCAGCGCGAAGGTCATCACCAGAACGCCAGCAAGCAGGAACAGTGTGGAAACGAGACGCCGGAGAATGAAACTCTGCACCGATCCGGTTCCCCGTCACGCCGAGCGTGACAGGTTGTACATGTCGAGCGTGGCGACATAGATCGGATTGTTGACCATCCCCTTGATGTCGCGCCGCGCCACGAACTGCATGCGCTCCTGCTGGATCGGCAGCCAGGCGGGATTGTCCGCCGTCAGGATCCGCGCCAGCTTTTTCACCTTATCCGCCTGGTCCGCGTCGATCTTCTTCTGACGGAGGTCGTCGATCAGCTTGGTCACTTCGTCATTGGCGTAGCGGCCGGCATTGCCGTTGGCGGCCTTTGTCTCGCCGCTGAACAGGCTCCACGCATAGCTGTAGGGATGGTCGACGTTCGGCCACCAGGAGAAGTAGAAAAGGTCGGCGCGCTGGTCCGCCGGAGCGTCGCCGAAAAAGTCGTCGAGGAAAGCGCTGAAGGATTTTTCCTGAAGGCGCAACGTGATGCCAAGCTGGCTCAGCCAGCCCTGCAACAGCTGGCACTCGGTGTCGCCAAAGCCGGTGTAGTAGGTGATCGTCAGCTCGCTGCCACTGGGGAAGTTGGCCTCGGCGAGCAGTGCCTTGGCTTTGTCGAGATCGAAGGGCAAAAGATAAGACGTGTCGTCCAGGCCCTGCATCTGCGCGGGAAAGACTGAGCGCGGCTTGTCGGCGGTGCCAAGCGTGACTTCACGCAAATAGGAATCATGGTCGAAGGCGTGGCAGATCGCCTGGCGCACCCGCTTGTCGGCCAGCTTGCCGTCGGTGGCGAACACGACATATTGAATGGTCGCGGTCGACGTGTCCTGGACGACGAAACGCGGATCTTTCTTCAACTCCACCGTGTCCTGCGGCTCCATCCGCAAGGCGATGTCCACCTCGCCGGCTTCAAGCAGCTGGCGCCGGGTCGCCGAGACAGGAATTGTCTTGGTGATGATGCGTTCGAAATGCGGGTGGTCCCAGCCACCATGGAATTCATCGAACCGGGCATAGGTGATGTCCTGGCCGGGATTGAAAGATTCCATCTTGTAGGGCCCACACCCGACCGGATGCGACTGGAGATACTCCGAGCCCATGTCGTTCGCGCCCTTGGAGTTCTTCTCGGCGGCGGTCGGGCTGGCGATCCAGAACCCATATTGCGAGGACACTTCGAGGTCGAAGAAGGGCCGTGCTTCGGTGAAGTGGAATTCAAGCGTCGCCGCATCCTTGGCCACGATCTGCTTGTCCGGGTCGTCGATCTGCCATGCCACGCCCAGGCCGCTCGGATGCGTTATGGTGCGCTTGACGGCGGCCTTGACCGCCGTCGCATCACAGACCGTACCGTCCTGGAACTTGACGCCTTGCGGAATTTCGAAGGTCCACATCATCTTGTCGTCGGAGGACGTGACCGACTTCGCCAGCGACGGCCGCACCTTGAGGACTTCAGCACCATCCAGCACCGTCAGTGTCTCGTAGACCGGCCTTAGGCCATAGGCCCATTCGACATTGGTTGCCGGATCGAGATTTTCCACCGTCGCGTCAACAGCGACAACAAGTGTCTTGGGATCGCGGTTGCCGATCGGCAGGTCCGATGCCGCCGCGTATGACATCGGAATTCGTCCGATCGCGGCTGCGCCAACTGCCGCCGTGCCGGCCAGGAAATGCCTTCTGGTCAAGGCCTGATGCCAGGCTTGATTGACGGCATGGCTTCGCTTGCTGTCGTCCCCGGTCATGGTCACGAGCTCCTGATATCGTTGTTTTGATGAAGCGCCGCATTCGAGGCGCCGTTTGTTCCCGCTCCCATAGTTTTGGGAATACGGCGCGATGTCGATACCCCGAAAGGGTCACTTACCGGGCTTGCTGAAGTGTACGAACGTTGGACCGTCATTGCCCCAAGACGGCTCCAGACCAGCCCTCGGAGCGATGCGAACCAGGACCGGGAGGAAGCCGTTCGTTGAATTTGCTCGATGTCCAAAATCTGTCGGTCGGCCTGCGCAACACCGGCGCGGCGGCGCCGATCATTGAAGGTTTGACGCTTTCGCTTGATCGTGGCCAATCGCTTGGCATCGTTGGCGAAAGCGGCTCTGGCAAGAGCACAGCCGCCCTGTCGATCATGGGGCTTCTACGCCAGAACAGGCAGATCGAGACGTCAGGCGATATCCGCTTCCAGGGGCGCGATCTTCTGGAGATGAGCAACAGCGAACTGCGCTCGGTGCAGGGCTCCAAGATCGCGATGATCTTCCAGGATCCGGCGAGCAGCCTCAATCCGGTGATGCGCGTCGGTGACCAGATCGCCGAATGCATTCGCACGCACAGCCGGCTCTCCGGCCAGGAGATAGACCAGCAGGTCATGGATGCACTGCGCCGCGTCGGCATGCCGGATCCGCCCACGACGAAGCGACGCTACCCGCATCAGCTGAGCGGCGGCCAGCGCCAGCGCATCCTGATCGCAATGGCGATCGCACTGCGCCCGCAACTGATCATCGCCGACGAACCGACCACCGCGCTCGACCTGACGATCCAGGCACAAATCCTGCGGCTGCTGAAGGAGCTGACGGCGGAGATGGGAATGTCGCTGCTGCTGATCACCCATGATTTCGGCGTGGTTTCGGAAATGACCGAAAGCCTGATCGTTCTCTACGCCGGCCGCGTCGTCGAAAGCGGCGACACCAGAACCGTGCTGGAGCGCCCGGCTCATCCCTACACGCGCGCCTTGCTTAAGGCCCATCCGTCGCTTGACGAAAAAGTGGGGGAGCTTGTGCCCATCCCAGGCTCGCCGCCCAACATCAGGCAGAGGCCATCCGGCTGCGCCTTCAGACTTCGCTGTCCGCAGGCAACGGAAATCTGCTCAGCCATCCAGCCGGACCTTGCACTGCTGGACGGCGGCACGCATCGCGCCGCCTGCCACGTCTTGACCTCCAACTCCAGGAGGGGCTTGCTTTGAACAGCATCGCTTTCGTGCGTGGCGCCCACGCAACGGCCGTGACGGAGCCGCCGCTTCTGGACGTTGACGGACTGTGTGTCGATTTCAAAAGCTCCGCACCCCGCAAGCTTTTCTCCAAGGCGGCGACGTTTCGTGCACTCGACAGCGTCGATCTGACTTTGCGCAGGGGCGAGACACTGGGACTGATCGGCGAATCTGGCAGCGGCAAGACGACGCTCGGCCGCGCCATCATGGGTTTGACGCACAGCAGTGCAGGCAAGATCGCCTTCCGTGGCGACGACATCGCATCGTTGTCACCACCCGCGCGCAAGCCCTATCTGCGACACCTGCAGATGGTGTTCCAGGACCCCTATTCATCGCTGCATCCGCGCCAGACGATCGGCCGTTCGCTGGAGGAGCCGCTGCGCATCCAGGGAACCGTCGAAAGGTCCAAACGGCGGCAGCGTGTCTTCGAACTTTTGCAGAGGGTCGGCCTCGACCGCTCGCATGCCAGTCTCTACCCGTTGCATCTCAGCGGCGGGCAGCGTCAGCGCGTCGCGATCGCGCGCGCCATCGCTAACGAGCCTGAACTGATCATCGCCGATGAGCCGGTCAGCGCGCTTGATGTTTCGATCCAGGCGCAAATCCTCAACCTGTTGCGGGACCTGCAGCGCGAAACGGGGATGGCGATGCTGTTCATCTCGCATGACCTGTCGGTGGTGCGCCATCTCTGCGACCGCATCGCGGTGATGTATCTTGGCCGTGTCGTCGAGGTCGGGCCAACAGAGGAGATCATCGCCCGGCCACGCCATCCCTATACGGCCGCCTTGCTGTCCGCCGCACCACGCATCCATCGCCTTGAAGACGGCGCGCCGGCGGCAAAGCCAATCCAGCTCGAAGGCGACATTCCAAGCCACGCCCATGTCCCGTCAGGCTGCGCCTTCCACACGCGATGCTGGCTTTACAACCAGTTGGGCCGGCCGGAGAATTGCCGCGAGACGATGCCAACGCTGGACAATGCAGCGCACGACCACGCTGTGCGCTGCACCTATCCCGACGCGGTCGCCTATAGGCCGGCCAGCGCCTGATCGCCTCACTTCGACATATCGCGATCGGCCTCGGCGACCAGCCAGTCCCAAAGCCCAATCACCACTGGATGCCGAAGGTTGCGTGGATGGGCGACCAGCATGAAGGGTTTTGTCGACGCCATCCCCCTGTCGCCGACCAGAACCAGTTCGCCACGCGCCAGCCGCTCGGACGCGAGATTGACGCTGCCAAGGCAGACGCCGAAGCCGCGTGCGGCGGCATCGAGCATGACCCCGGAATCGGAAAAGTTCAGGCCGTTGACGAGCTCGCCACCATCCATCCCTTCAGCCAGAAACCATCTCTGCCAGTCGTCCTCGGTCTCGTCGTGCAACATGGGAAAATCGAGGAATGTCCGCGCATCCGGAGCCGCCGGCATCCTGTCCCGCAACGACGGTGAGCACATCGGCCAGACAGTGTCGGTGAACAGGGTGACCGAGACCATCCCATCCCAATTGCCGCGTCCATGGGTGACCATGATGTCGACTTCGGATTCCGTCAGGTCGATTTCCTCCACCGTCGTCACCAGCCACGGCTCCATGTCGGGGTGGTCGGCCTGAAGTTGGGCCAGCCGTGGCATGTACCAGCCGGAAGCGAAGGATGGCGGCATCGCCAACACGACAGATCCGGGCTTGGTGTAGAAGCCCAGCCTGCGAACACCCAGGCGGAGCGTTTCCAGGCTAGCGGCCACGGTGCCGTGGAAATCCCGCCCGGCATCGGTGAGTTCGACACGCCGGTTGAGGCGCATGAACAGCGGCTGCCCTAGATGCTCTTCCAGTGCCCGCACCTGATGGCTGACCGCCGATTGGGTCATGTTCAGCTCCTGCGCCGCCAGTGAGAAGCTGGACAGCCGCGCCGCGGCCTCGAACCCCGCCATGGCCGCCATCGGCGGCAGGTTTCGATACGGGTTCGCATGAGGATTTTTCATCGAATACCTGAAGGATTCGCGTTTGCGGCCGCATGATCAGGCTCATACCCTCACATCCAGCTCAAGATGATCGCCGCAGCGACATCTATTGATGAGCAATTTTAATCCTGAGGTCAATGATGCGACATGCCGAAGACATGGTTACACCGAAACAGTCCGGGTTCCGGATGCCGGCGGAATGGGAGCATCATGAGCGCAGCTGGATGATGTGGCCGACCCGGGCCGGATTCTGGGACGATATCGCCGCCACCAAGCGCGACTATGTCGGCGTCGCCCATGCCATTCGCGAGTTCGAGCCGGTGACGATGGCCGTGCGGCCACAGGATGCGGCCGAGGCCCGTTCGATGCTCGGCGGAGACATTGAGCTGGCGATCACACCCATCGACGATTCCTGGGCCCGCGACGCCGGCCCCTGCTTTGTTGTGAACGATCTAGGCGCTCGGGCCGGTGTGAACTTCAGGTTCAATGCCTGGGGTGGCAAATATCAGCCACATGACAAGGACGACGCCTTCGCGAGCTATGTGTTGGCACAGGCAAATGCCAAGACCTTTGACTCGCGCCTGATTGCCGAAGGCGGTGGCGTGTCGGTCGATGGCGAAGGCACCATCCTCACCACCGAAACCTGCTTTCCCAACAGCAACCGCAACCCTGACTGGTCGCGTGACGAGATCGAGCGCGAGCTGAAGGAAATGCTTGGCGGTGACAAGGTGATCTGGCTGCCGGGCAACGCGGAGGAAACGGAAACCGACGGCCATGTCGACGGCATCGCCACCTTCGTCGCGCCAGGCGTCGTGCTGGTCGAGGGCGCCGGAGACGCGTCTTCACCGTGGCATGACATCAACCTGGCCAACATAAAGGCGCTCGAAGGCCAGACCGATGCCAAGGGACGGCGCATCAAGCTCGTCACCATTCCGGAGGCGCTTGAGGCCGAGTCTGTCGGCGACCGGTTCTGCCGGTCCTATGTCAATTCCTACCTGGTCAATGGCGGCGTGATCATGCCTCGCTATGGCATTCGTAGCGACGATCTGGTGCGCGAGACGTTTGAGGCGCTGTTCCCAGGCCGCACCGTGCGCCAGGTCCCGATCGCCAACATCGCCGTTGGCGGCGGCGGCATCCATTGCATCACGCAGCAGGAGCCGGCGGCATGACCGCGAGCGCGAATGCCAGAGCCCTGGCAGGGCTCGATGCATTGTTCGGCATGGGCAAGACACCGGGTGAACTCGGCTTCGTCATGCCGATCGAAACGGCCGAACACGCCTGCTGCTGGATGGCCTGGCCGCATGACGATCACCCGGAGGTGTGGGGCAGATCAATGCCCGCCGTACAACGGACCTTCGTCCGTGTCGCGAGCGCGATCCGCCAGTTCGAACCGGTCAAGGTCGTGGCGCATCCGGATGTTGCCGCCGATGCACGCAGGGCCCTGCCCCGCACGATCGATGTCGTGGCACTTCCCCAGGACGATATCTGGTTTCGCGACACCGGCCCGCTGTTCGTGAAGGACCCGGACAACCGGATCGTCGCGTCCAGGCTGGTCTTCAACAGTTGGGGCGGCAAATTCCCCGACTATGACGACGACGCCAGAGTCGGCGAAGCGCTCGCCCGCCGGCTGTCGATGCCGGTCTACGTCTCACCGTTGTGCGGTGAGGGCGGCGGCATTCATGTCGACGGCAAAGGCACGGCGATCACCACCGAAACCTGCCTTCTCAACGCCAATCGCAACGCCGGCATGTCGCGCCAGGATGTGGAGACGGAGTTGTTTCACAGCCTGGGTGCCCGCAAGGTCATCTGGTTGCCCGGCGACGACGCGGAATGGATCACCGACGGCCATATCGACGGCATGCTGACCTATTGCGCGCCGGGCAAGGTCATCTTCGAGAACAACCCGGACGCGGCAAATCCCCGCCACAAGGTCTGCCAGGAAAACCTGCGTGCGCTGCGCGGCCAGACCGATGCCGACGGCAACGAGATCGAGATCGGCTTGGTCGACGAGGCCTACATGGTCGAGGCCGACAACGATCACACAGCACTTTCCTACGTCAACGCCTATATCGCGAATGGCGGTGTCGTTGTTCCGTGCTTCAACACCAAGACGGACGAACCGGCGCGACGGGTTTTCGAGAAAGGTTTTCCCGGCCGCAGGATAGTGCCGGTCGACATTCTCGACATCTGTCCCGGAGGCGGCGGCATTCACTGCATCACCCAGCAACAGCCAGCGTGAGCGCGCGATGACCGTCTTCCAGTCGCTCGTGCTCGAAGGGGAAAGCCGCAGGCTCGAGCAGCCCGCGGACCTCTCCATCGGCGGCCTGCTTGGCACGGCGGCTCTGGTCGACCAGGAGGTCCTGCGCCTGATCGCCGACGCGATCGCGGCAGTCGGGTCGAGCGAATTCCCCGCGGCAATCGCGCGGCTATGCCTGCACGTGACGCATTTCGACAGCGCTTTCATGTGCGCGTTTTTCGCCGGCCACAAGCCGCTGCCGATCTACAGTGACCTAAACGAGGAACAGGACCGGCGAACCGTCATTCCTTATCTCGGCTTCGCTTATCTGCTCGATCCCTTCTATGAATTGAGCAGCCAGCTGGCGGGCGACCGCGTGGTCGGGCTCAATGATTGCGCCCCCGACGATTTCCGTTCCTCGGACTATTATCGGATGTTCTACGCCGACACCGGCCTCAGCGACGAGTTGGGTGTGCTTGTCAGTTTCGGCGCCGATGCCAGCGTTCTGATTTCACTCGGCTCCCGTGACGAGCGAATTCATTGCTCGGCACGTGCGAAGGCAACATTGGGAGCGCTAGTCGACGTGATCGCCAACCTGTGCCGGCAGAATTGGCCGCGTCTGGCGCCGACATCGCAGAACGGCCTGCCACGCCGTGACAATCACCTGGAGAAGGCGTTCGAAATGTTCGGAACGTCAGTGCTCAGCAATCGCGAGAGCGAGATCGTGCGCCTGATCCTCAAGGGCCATTCCAGCAAATCGACGGCCCGGGTTCTCGGCAACAGCCCGGAGACGGTCAAGGTTCATCGCAAGCGCATCTACGCCAAGATGCGGATTGCATCGCAAGGCGAACTGTTTTCTATCTTCCTGCGGGCGCTGTCCTGCATGCCGCCCGACGGCCAGGATGATCCGCTGGTCTATCTCGAGGATTTCTCCACGCCAACGAAATGAAATGCGCGATCCGCGAACAGGACGCGCTATTGCGGTGTCGAGAGCCGGTGCCTGGCCAGTGCACGCGTGATGATCACCACAGTGGTGACGACCACCATCACCACCGAGATGGCGGCAATGACGGGATCGACGTTCAGGCGCAGATTGTCCCAGATAAGCTTCGGCAGCGTGATGACTTGCACACCGCTGGTGAACAGCGTCACCGAGCTCTCTTCCCAGGACAGGATGAAAGCCAGGAACCAGGCGGACAGGATGCCGGTTCTCAGATTGGGCAGCACAACGAGGAAGATGCTCTGTGTTGTCGAAGCGCCGAGATTTCGCGCCGCCATCTCCAGGCTTCGATCGAGCTTGGCGAAGGCGCTCAGCATGGCAATGACGGCGAATGGCAGCGTCATGATGGCATGGCCGATCACGAGACCCGCGATCGTGTCCAGCAAGCCAAGCCTGGCCAGCAGGAAATAGAGGATGATGGCCGAGGTGACCGGCGGAACCACCATCGGCAGCAATGCAAACCCAACGAAGAGCGCGCCGGCCCGCGGTCGGCGCAGCCACAGCCCCAGGCCGAAGCTGGTTGCCAGCGCCGTTGCCAGGATGCTCGAAACCAGCGCGATGGTGAAGCTCGTGCCGATGCTCGAAAGCCACGCGCCGTCTTCAAAGAGCGCGCGGTAGTGGCGCAATGACCATTCGCCATCGGGCAGCGACAGGAAGCGCTTGGCGGTAAACGAAACCGGGATGACCGCGACCAGCGGCAGCAGCAGGAAAGCCGCGGCGAGATAGGCCAATGCGCCGCCAAGCCTGGAACGTCCGAACATCAAGCCCTCCCCTTCATCCAACGAAGCTTCTGACGCCTAGGAGCCTGTAGGCCAAGCCAACAATGGCTCCGATCAGCAGCAGCAAGACAACGCTCATCGCGGCTCCCAGACCCCAGTTTGTTGTCTGGAACATCTGCACGAAGACAGCCTCGGCAACCATGACGACGCGCCCGCCGCCCAGAATGGCAGGCGTGACGAAGAAGCCGACCGAGAACACAAGCACCATGACGAAAGCCGCGAAAACGCCAGGCATGGACAAGGGCAGAAAAATCTTCCGGAACACGGTGGCCGGATCGGCCCCCAGCCCATGCGCCGCTAGCAGGATCCTACGGTCGATCTTACGCATCACGGTCGCCATCGGGAACACCGAGAACGGCACCATGAAATGCACCATGCCGACGATCACGGCGAACTCGTTTCGTCCGGTGCCAAGCGGTTCGGTGATCACATGCGCGGCCATCAGGAAGCTGTTGGCCATACCATTGTCACGCAGAATGATCAGCCAACCGAAGGCGCGCACCAGTACCGAAATCCAGAACGGGATGAAGATGCAGACCTCCAAGATGGTCTGCCGCAGGCGCGAGCCCATCACCCAATAGTAGCTCAGGCAATAACCGACCAGCACAGTGATCGTCGTCGAGATGACGGCGATACGCAAGGTGCGCAAAAACACGTTGGTCATGTCGCCGCCGGACAGGATCCGCCAGTACTGGGCAAATCCGATCTCAGGCTGCGTCACGCTCCAGCTGACGACACCGGCGAACGGCACGACATAGAGCGCGAGCAAAAGCACGGGGAGCGTCCACAACAAGGCCTGGATGCCGAGGCTATCATTTCCTGTTCGCGACGCTCCCGCCATTTTCAGCCGCCTACCATGGCGAGGTACCTGTCCAACGCCTTGTCCGAGTTGACGGCATACCAGTCCATATCCATGGCGACCTGCAGGGCGCGGTTTTCCGGTGCGCTGCAGTCGAGCCGCTTCAACTTGGCTGGAACCGATGCGTGTGCCGCCGGGTTGGCCGGCCCGCTGCCGAGCGTTTCGAGCAGGACGACCTGCCGCGCCGGGTCCTGGCACCAGGCAATGAACTTCATGGCCGCTTCCTTGCCAGCCGGATTGCCCTTGATCACCGCCCAGCCCGAGGGCGCCATGATGCCTTGCGCGTAGGTCCAGGAGACGGCGCCATTGGTGTCGGTCTCGACGAGATTGGCGCGCGTGTGCCAGACCAGCCCCATCGAGGCCTCGCCGTCGCGCAGCAATTGCTGGCTCTCGGCGCCCGAGTCCCAATAGCTAACGATGTGGGGCTTGAGCTCTTCAAGCTTGGCGAAGGCACGGTCCATGTCGAGCGGATAGAGCTTGTCCATCGGCACGCCATCGGCCATCAAAGCGGCTTCCAGACTGCCGGCCATCCATTTGTACATCGTGCGCTTGCCGGGGTACTTCTTCACATCCCAGAAATCGGCCCAGGATTTTGGCGGGTCGCCGGCGAATTTGCTGGCGTCATAGGCGATGACATAGCTGAAGAAGTAATTCGCGATGCTGTATTCGTAAGCGAAGCCGTCTTCGACCTTGGCCTTATCAACCACGGCATAGTCGATCTTCTCGACCATGCCGGCCTGCCCCAGCGATTTGGTCGCGCCCGGGTCGGCATCGCAGATATCCCAGTGCACCGCACCGCTGTCGAACTGCGCCTTCATCGCACCCTTGGTCGATCCCGAGCCATCGATCTTTACGGCCAGACCGGCGCTCTGCGAGAAGCCATCGGTAAAAGCGGATTTGAAGGCGGGCACGGCATCGCCGCCCCAGTTGGTGACGACGAGGTCGCCGCCGGCCGCCTTGGCCATATGGCCGCCGGCGACAGAGAAGGCTCCGAGAGCCACCAGTCCGGTCAGGAACGTTCGGCGGTCGATCGTACCGTCCGCCAGCTTTTCCTTGAGAACGATCAGGCAATCCTGCTTGAAGTGATTTTCCATGTTCCACCCATTTGTTGTTGTTAAAGGCTCAGTGAAGTCTCTGGGATTATGCGTCCGCGCATGCGTGGCCAGGTCACCCAGGCCGGTTTGCCGATCTCGATGCAGGACGCCTGTCCGGCACCGTGCGTTGCAATCAACTCGGAGCCGTCAGCAGCGGCCAGTTTCAGGATCGTGCTTCCGCCCTGATAGACCCGCGCGCGCAAAACAGCGCGAACGCCATCCTCATCAGGCGCGGGACCTTCCTCGCGCACGTCGAGGAACTCCGGACGCACCGACAACAAGGAACTCGTTGCGCCCTCCACGGCTGGCGCGCTCAGCACCTGGCCGCTGAATTCCCCAATGATGCTGCCATGCTGACGGCGCGGGTTGTTCAATCTGAAGATGTTGATCGAGCCGAGGAACTCGGCGGTGAACCTGTCGCAAGGCGCCGAATACAGCCGCTCCGGCGTATCGATCTGGATGATGTTGCCGTGGTTGAAGATGGCGATGCGATCGGACAGCGCCAGCGCCTCGTTCTGGTCGTGCGTGACGAAAACGAAGGTGGTGCCGGTCTTGCGATGCACCTCCTTGAGCTCGAACTGCAACTGCTCGCGCAGGTTCTTGTCCAGCGCCGACAGCGGTTCGTCCAGCAGCAGAAGCTCAGGCTTGAACACCAGGGCACGTGCAAGCGCGACGCGCTGCTGCTGTCCGCCCGACAGGTTCTGCGGCCGTTTCGATTGATGGCCGTCGAGCCCGACCAGATCGATCATCCCGGCGACGCGGGCTTGCCGCTCGCGCTTCAGAATGCCGCGAACCCGCAGGGGAAAGCCGATGTTGTCAGCCACCGTCATATGCGGAAACAAGGCATAGCCCTGGAAAACCATGCCGAAGTTCCGGCGGTCCGCCGAAACGCCAGTGATATCGACTCCATCCTTGGTGACCATGCCGGTGCTTGGTTTCTCGAACCCCGCAAGGATCATCAGCAGCGTCGTCTTGCCCGAGCCGGACGGGCCGAGAAAGGTCAGGAACTCGCCCCGGCTTATGTCGAGGTCGACGTGGTTCAAGGCGTTGAACGTACCGAACGCCTTGCCGACACCGACCATCTTGATGTGACTGGTCACGGCTCTGCTCAATCGACACGGTCGCGGATCAATGGACATGTCGAGCAGTGGATGCCGCCGCCGTTGAGCTGCACCTTGTCGTAGTCGATCTCGATGATCTCGACGCCGTGGCCTTCCAGGGCGCGGCGTGTGCCCGCCGACAGTCCCCTTGGCATGATCACCCGGCCCGGCCGGACAGCCAGACCGTTGACCACCCAGCTGTTGTCGTCCTCGGTGATCTCGACGGTCTTGATGCCGAGTTCCTTCAGCCGCTCCAGAAAGACGAATGACAAGCCGCGCGGCGAGACGAGCGCCAGATGTGTATCGACCATCAGGAAATGGCCATCGATATGGATGTCATAGCCGGAGAGGTCCACGACGATCGTTTCCACGCCCTGATGACGCAGCACGTCCGCGATCTGCGCGATGCCCTGGTCGTTGACGCGGATGCCGCGGCCGATCACGGCCGTGCTGCTGTTCAGCCAGGCAAAGCTGCCGCCTTCGGCCATGGCCGTGCCATGTAAGGTGCGCAGGATCGGCATGCCGGCCTTGGCCAGCGTTCGCGTGACCGGCAGTTCCTCGCCGTGACGCATGCGCGGTGCAAGCCGTGCGACAATGGCGCCGCCCTTGATGGCAAAGGAAGAATCGCGGGTGTAGACGGACTTGAAGCGCCCCTGCCCGACGCCCTCGAGATAGATCACCTCTGCGCCTTCGGCGCGCAGCACATCCGCCAGGGTGTCATGCTGGGCCTGCAATTCCGACAGCTCCGGTATGCGGTCACTTTGCCAGTACCAGCCCTTTTCCAGATCGCCGAAGGTGCCGGTCGTATCGATGCGCTTGCCGCGGTCGATGACGCCGAACTCATCGCCGGGCCGGTGCATCAGCACGGCCCTGATCTGACCGACGTCGTTGTCGCAGCCCCAGTTGCGCGACCACAAGGCTGTCAGGCGATCGACGGATTCGAATGCCGGTTCGGGCTCCGATCCGAACAGCTTGATCGTGTCCGAATAATGCGACTTGTTTTTCTGTTCCAACGCTTTCGATCCTCTCCCTCAGTTTCAGACACACGCCGACCGGGCGCGGGCTCGTACCCGGCAAGGCCTTCGCCTGCATCGGTCTGGAACTTGTCGGGGGATCGTAGGCGTTGACTTTTTTTCCATCAAACGAAAAGAATTATGTCAAAATCGGAATTTAACTCACACTGCCGCCGCACGATTTGCCGTTACATTGGAGCATCCCATGAGTGACCTGCCACCGCTGAATGCCTTGCGCGCCTTCGAGTCCGCCGGCCGCAACCGGAGCGTCAGCCGAGCGGCCGACGAACTTTTCGTGACGCATGGAGCAATCAGCAAACAGTTGAAGTCGCTGGAGCAGCATCTCGGCCTCGAACTTATCGATGGCGTGCGCGGTGGTATCTCGCTGACGCCAGAGGGCCAGGCGCTGCTCGACCAACTTTCGAAGGCGTTTGACAGCCTCTCGCTCGCGGTTCGCAATGTGCGTCGCGGTGAGATCGTCGGCCGGGTCAAGGTGATCTGCATGCCGTCTTTCGCGACGCATTGGCTGATCCCGAAACTGTCGCGCTTTGTCACCCGCTATGCCGACGTCACGCTGACAGTGATGCCACCGACGGACGACGATCCGTTCCGCGACCCTGACGTGGATGTTGCGATCATGTTTGGCCGGCCCCGCTGGCCGCATCTCAATGTTCGCCTGCTGAAGCAGATGGAGCTATTTCCGGTCTGCAGCCCGGTTCTGCTGAGTGGCGAGAACAAGATCCGCCGTTCGTCGGATCTGCTTCGCCACGTCCTGCTGGATGATCCCGAGAACACCCATTGGATCGAGTGGTTCTCGCTCATCGGCAATGCCAGTGCGAGGGACGCGCGCCGTCTCTGCTTCACCGATTTCAATCACAATCTGGCGGCCGCGCGTGCTGGGCTCGGCGTTGCGTTGGGTGACAATGTCACCAGCGCCGAGGACCTCGCAAGCGGCGCCCTGGTCAGGCCGTTGAAAGAAGCCCTGCGCCCACAAAACAACGCTTACTACATCCTCACCCCGGCCGGCAGCGTGATGTCCAAGCCGGCTCAAGCTTTTCTGGAGTGGCTGACGACGGAAACAACAAAAAATGAGATGCCGTCCGTGTCGGCATGACCTCGACGGCCAGTCACCCTGACGGGTTATAACGGCATTCGGTTGAGTGAGCTATTTGAAGGGATCAGCCGTGATCCGAATGCGACATTCGCTCCGCCAGCGCGAATGCAAGGAAAACAAGGAGCAAGACGACCTGCACACCGCACAACAGCAAAATCTTGGTTACATCCAGATTGGTGACATCCAGCGACATTTCGAGCAGGTTGATGGCCGATATCGCAGCGATGGTTCCCGAGAATTTGGTCTTCAGGCCGGCAAAACTCAGATTGTTGAACCAGCTTTTCTCCTGCGTTTCGTCAGGGTGCTGAACAAAATTCGCAAAGCCGGACAGCATCACCATCACGATCAGTCCGGCGACCAGCGTGGCGTCGATCAGGCCAAGCGCTTTCAGCACCGCATCAATGTCGTCGACATAGGGGATCGAGAGAATGAACGACCAGAGCTTGCGGATGAAGATGATCGAGAAAGCGACGAGCGAGAGCGCCAGTCCGCCGTAAAACACAAGCAGAAACCAGCGAAACAGGGCCAGGATGCCGTAGACCGGTGTTGCCTTCATGAGTCCCCTGCCTTCATCTCTTTTGGCGTGCGCTTGACGCAGTCTATCTCATTCAGACTTTCGCGCCGAGATGCGTTCTCGCGCCGGCCCCGACCCCGCCGCAATGCAGGCTGAATGTCAACGATACTTCCAGCACCGAGAGCAGCGCTGCCTTCCAATCGTGATGCCCAGATCGCAAACAAGGAGTTCCTCATGACAACGCGACGCGGTTTTTTGAAACGCACAATGCTGGTTTCAGGAGGAGCTTTCATGACAGGCACGCTTGCAAGTGGCTTCACCGGGGCGGCGCGGGCGCAAGATGAAACGTGGCACATGCCGGATGAGGGTGCCGCCCATGCCGCCACCTGGATGGCCTTCGGTCCCAGCGAGGAGATATGGGGCAAAAAGCTGCTTGCCGTGGCCAGGCAAAACCTGGCCAGCATAGCCAAGGCGATCGCGGCGCATGAGCCTGTGAAAATGCTCGTGCGCGAAGAGGATCATGACATCGCCGCGCGCCTGTGTGGGCCTTCGGTCACTCTGGTGATTCAGCCAATCGACGATTTGTGGATGCGTGATACCGGCCCGGTGTTCGTCAAAGACAAGACAGGGCAGTCCGGCGCCGTAGGCTTCAATTTCAACGGCTGGGGCAACAAGCAGGAACACGATGAGGACGCAAAGGTCGCCGGCTTCATCGCCGGTTCGGTCGAGGCCAAATTCCTCGGGACCGATCTGGTGCTCGAAGGCGGCGGGCTCGAAGTCGATGGCGAAGGCACGGCCATCATCACCGAGAGCTGCGTGCTCAACGCCAACCGAAATCCGGGCGTGAGCAAAGCCCAATGCGAGGCGGAACTGTCTCGCCTGCTCGGGTTGAAAAAGATCATCTGGCTGCCCGGGATCGCCGGCAAGGATATCACCGACGGCCATACCGACTTCTACGCCCGATTTGCCAGCCCAGGCGTGGTCGTTGCCGGCCTGGACCCGGATCCATCCTCCTATGATCACGCGGTGACCAAACGGCATCTGGAAATCCTGCGGGAATCCACCGATGCCAACGGACGCAAACTGAAGGTCGTCGTGTTGCAAGGTCCATCGACCGTGCGCAGCAAGTACGAAAACGACCAGTTCGCGGCGGGCTACATCAATTTCTACGTTTGCAACGGCGCTGTCGTCGCACCGGAGTTCGGCGATAAGGACGCAGATGGCAAGACACGCGATGCGTTGCAGGAGTTGTTCCCGGACCGGGAGATTATCCAGCTGAACATCGATGGGATTGCGGCAGGCGGCGGCGGCATCCATTGTACGACACAACAGCAACCTGCCTAGAGCGATCCTAACCGTGGCACACGGCACTGGCTTGCATCGACTGCTCGGCGACTTCATTGCATGAGAAGACATGGATCATTTTGATCTCGGTGCCTACCAGCGTCCCATCTCCACCCGCTCAACGGAAACCCAGCGCTGGTTCGATATCGGCCTGAACTGGTGCTACGGCTTCAACCACGAGGAAGGCATCAAGTGCTTTGAAAAAGCGCTTGAAACGGACCCGGGTTGCCCAATGATTCACTGGGGCATCGCCTATGCCGCCGGACCTTTCTATAATCTGACCTGGAAGGAGCATGGCGAAGCCGAGGCCAACCGTGCAGCCAAGCTCTGTTTCGAACATGTCCAACTGGCGCGCGCCAACGCCGCTTCCGCCAGCGACGTGGAAAGGCGCCTGATAGAGGCGCTGGCTTGCAGGTTTCAAAAACCACATGGCGTGACGCCGCCTGAATTCGAGCGATGGGACGATGCCTATGCCGCCGAGATGCGGCGCGTCTACCAAAGCTTTCCCGACGACCATGATGTGATGGCGCTGTTTGTCGAAGCGCTGATGATGCGCACAGTGCGGCGCCTGTGGAACCTCAAGACGGGAGAGCCGGCGCCGAATTCGGATGTCCTTGAGGCGCTTGAAGTTTGCGAGCGATCAATCCGGCTTGCCGATGACACAGGCGCTGCACAGCATCCGGCGATCATTCACCTTCACATCCATCTTCTGGAGATGTCGACCCTGCCGGAGCGCGGTATGCGCTCGGCGGATCTGCTCGGCACGATGTGCCCGGATGCCGGACACATGAACCACATGCCGGGGCATATTTACGTTCTGTGCGGCGAGTATGAGAAAGCGAAACTTGCCAGCGAAAAGGCGGTACGCGCCAACGATCTCTATCTCGCCCATGCTGACGAGCCGACCTACTATCTGCTCGGCTGCTGCCACGACCTGCATCTGATGATGTTCACCTGCTTGTTCCTCGGCCAGTCCAGGCCGGCGCTATGGGCCGCCGATCAGGTGCGCGGCCTGGTGACGCGCGAAGTCGTCAGCATCCCGGACCGGCCCAAGCTCACCCAGACGGTGGAAGGCTACCACGCGATGAAATCGCATGTGCAGGTGCGCTTTGGCCGCTGGCAGGAGATCATCGACGAACCGATGATCGACGCGCCTGAGCTTTACGTCGTGACCACCGCGATGCAGCACTACGCCAAGGGGGTCGCGCATGCGACGCTGAAGGATTTCGCCAGGGCGGAAGTGGAGCGCGAACGGTTCCATCGGCATCTGGCCGGTATCCCGCAGACGCGGCGTTTCCTAAGCAATCCCACGCATGCCTCGCTTGCGGTTGGCGCTGCGTTGCTTGACGGCGAGCTGGCCTATCACAAGGGCCGGCATGACGATGCCTACCGCCATCTGCGGCAAGCGGTCGAGCTTGACGACAACCTGTCCTACACCGAGCCTTGGGCGTGGATGCACCCGCCGCGCCACGCGCTGGCCGCGCTGCTTCTGGATCAGGGCCACGCGCAAGAGGCCGAGCAAGTCTATCGTGACGATCTCGGCCTGAGCGGCAAGGTGCAGCGCTGCGCGCAGCACCCCAACAACGTGTGGGCGCTGCACGGGCTGGTCGAATGCCTGAAACTACGCGGCGAGGCCGAAGACTCGCCGGCGCTGGAGACGGCGCTCGCCGCAGCATTGGCCAAGGCGGACGTGCCGATCAGCTCGTCATGCCTGTGCCGGACGAATGTGCCGTCAGAACACAGCTGCTGTCATTGAGCTGGCCTTCGGGCAATTCATCTCCCAATCACGGAATGCTGAAGGGCACCGAGTCCGCAACCGTCCCGTCGATCAGCAAATCGACACGATAGGTTCCCACCGGCCATCCCGCCGTCGGTTTGCTGAGCTGCGAATCCGCCTGATTGTTCGATCCGACATCGAGGTCGACCTTGTCGATGGTGTAGTTGTCCGGTGCAGCGCCGTGAGAATCGACCGAGATCCAGGAGAATGTGATCTTCGATGTGGGTTCGACATCCACCAAGTCAGCCGATATGTAAATCACCGGGGTGTCGGCAGGGAAATTGCTCTGGGGCGTATCCCCGTCCTTCGTCGCGGAAAGGACAATGTTGTCGAAACCGGCCGCTTGGGCCGCCATGTCAAAACCGAAGGCCATCAAGGCGGCGATGGCTAGAACCAGAGTTGATTTCAAGACTTGCTCCATGGGCTTGGTCACTGCGCGCCCCGCAAATCAGATAGCGGGTCGGCGTTGGTGGTAAGGCATATAGTCTCGCATTGCCAGAGTAGGGTCAGCGGCCCTGCACGAGTTTTCGGATCGTCTGAACCACATATTGAAATCGGAGATCCGCTGGCGCTGAACGTCTTTGCGGATTGGCCCGGGCGGACGTGCTGCTATCCAAACTGGGTGATCTGACACAGACAGGGATTTGCAAACCGCGCGGAATTTGATCCAACCTGCGGCAGGGGTGAACAATGCATCAAGGGGTGGGATGAAAATGCGTTTTGTGTCCGTTGCTGTTTGCTCGTTGCTGTTCAGCGGAAAGGCCTTCGCGGGCTGGTACCACGTGGAAAATTACGAGGGTTTTCTTGGGCCAAATCCCATTCACTTTTCCATTCAGACATATGACGGCTTTGGCAGTGGGATTACGGTCGAGGGAAGCTATTTCCAGGATGCCAAGCAGACCCCCATCACGATCTATGGCAGGGTCAGCGACGGCAAGCTCGGCCTTTGCGAGATTTCAGACGACAAGGAATTCTATCGGATCCTGACGATGGGTTCAAAGACACCTGTCGACACCAGCGGATGCCCGTTTTCCCTGGAGATGAATGAAACCGGCGCGACCGGGACCTGGAGCAAAGGCACGGAAAAATATCCTGTCACGCTCAAGAAGGTGGCGAGCCTTGACGACACCCACGACCAGAAGATCGACGGAAGCGTCGATATCCCCTTCTGGGCACAGACCGCCACCGAGAGGTTTTCAGGAACCTACACGAGTACAGGCGCCGGAATTTGCATGGAAAAAATGCAGGTCATCCACAAGCGCAGCGGCAGGGTCGCGCAGGAGATCAGGTTCAAGGACGAGGACTGCAATGCGGGCATGCTGATGACGCCCATATACGAGAATGTCCAGAAATTTACGGAAAAGAGTTCAGATACCATCTCGGTGAATTTTCGGGACGGCCGCGCCGGATATTCGATGGACTATGTTTTCAACAAAAAGACCAAGAAATATCAGCACGTGAAATAGGCGGTGATGCCTCCTATGACGCGGCCTTGGCCGGCACCGCGGCCCTCAAAAGCATGCCGAACAGGTCGCGCGGCTCGGCGAGCATGTCGAGTTCCTGGTATAGCCCGGTCGAGCGCAGCTGGTCCCTGACATAGCGCAGCGTTGAAAAATCCTCGATGGCGAAGCCGACGGAATCAAACAGCGAGATCTGAGTGGCATCGCGCCGGCCTTAACCGGCGAATTCCGTCAGGAGCCGCTCGACGCCGATCTGCGGCACCACCTTCATCATATGGTCGACGCTGACGGCCGGAACGATGTTGAGATTGACGATCGTGGCCTTGCTGTCCTCCGCCTTTCAGAGGGCAATCAGTCTTTGCGATGCGCGTTGTGCCCCTGCATCATCGTTGCCAAAGCCGGATCGCCGTGTTCCAGCTTCTCGATGGCGCCCAGGGTGTCGTAGAGCCGCTCATCCTGCCCCATCTTGAACTTCGCCTCGATCCGGTCGATCGGCAGGTCGAAGCCGATTATGTGGGGCATGCGCCGTTCCATACCGCCAGGACCGAGCTCGCGCATACGCCAGCGGTCTTCACGGTCTTTCTCCAGAACATCAACAAGCCTGAGCAGATGCCGTGCCGTGGCGTGATCATCGAGCGGCACCGGCCTGCCATGGCAATGAACGACAGCGAAATTCCAGGTCGGCGCGCTGTCGCGCACCGGGTTGCGCGGGTACCAGGACGGCGAGATATAGCCATGCGGCCCCTGGAAGACCGCGATGGTCTCCCTGCCCTCGGCGATCAGCGCGCTGTGCGGATTCTGCCTGGCAAGATGCGAGATCAGGGTGCCGTTCGAGCCCCTGTCCCGGTCGAGCACGAAAGGCAGATGCGAGGCGACAAGGCCTTGCGGTCCCGAGGTCACGACGGTGGCGAAGGCCGCCGCCTCGATCAGATCGAACACCGCCTCGCGCGACAGCGGCGCGAATTCTGGCTTGCTGTACATGTGCACTAACTGCGCTGTACACGCACGGCCGGGATGAGGCCTTGCGGGCGAAGCAGAAGCACGGCGATCACGCCCGACAGAACGATGGCATCACGATAGGGCGCAACCGCGGCCGGCAGCGTCGCCTGCAACAGCACCTCGATGATGCCAAGCAGGAAGCCGCCTGCTACAGCACCCGGCAGGCTGCCTAGGCCGCCGACGACAGCGGCGATGAACGCTTTCAGCACCGGGGTGAAGCCCATCAACGGGTCAACCGAGGCGCGCTGCGCAACCCACAGCATCGCCGCCAACCCGGCAAGCAGGCCGGAGAGCAGGAAGGCTGTGGCGATGATGCGGCTGGCCGGAATGCCCATCAGCCGCACCACATTGAAGTCCTCGGCAGCGGCTCGCATCGCCGTGCCGGTCACCGAACGGCGCAGGAAGACTTCCAGCGCAATCAGGGCCAAAGCCGAGACGACGATGGAGATGCTAGGCCCAACGCCGATGGTGAAGTCGCCGAAGGAGAAGGCGCCGGTCATCCAGCTGGGCATGGCAACCGCTTGCGGCCGCGCTGAAATGCCGTTCTGGAACACGACTTTCAACAGGCTGGAAACCGCGAAACTGGTCAACAGCAGGCTGGTGACGCTGGCGCCGCGCATCGGCCGGAACGCGATGCGCTCCATGGCAACCGCCGCCAGCGCACCACAAGTGACAGCGACGAGCACCGCTACCGGGAACGGGAGACCGAGCACCAGTGAAGCCAGTAGCGCGTAACCCGACAGGGTCATCAGTTCGCCATGGGCGAAGTTGATCAGGCCGACGATGGAAAAGACGATCGCCAGGCCCAGCGCCAGCAGCGCATAGACGCCGCCGAGGCTCACCGCATTGATGATCTGCTGCGCGACCATGCTCTAGGCTCCCAGGTAAGCTTGACGGACAAGGTCCGAAGTGGCGAGTTCTTTTGCCGTGCCCGACAGCACCACCTCGCCATTGGCAAGAACGACGGCGCGGTCGGCGATCTCAAGCGCCAGCGCCACATTCTGTTCGACCAGAAGAATGGTCAGGCCCTTGTGGCGCAATTCGGCGATGAGGTCGAAGACGGTATCAATTAATTGCGGGGCAAGGCCGAGCGACGGCTCGTCGAGCAAGATCATGCGCGGCTTGCTCATCAAGGCGCGGGCGATCGCCAACATCTGCTGCTCGCCGCCGGAGAGATTGCCGCCTTTGACGCGATGATAGCGGCGCAGGATCGGGAACAGTTCCAGCATTTCCTCCTCGCGCGCCCTCGCCTCGACCGCCGGCAGATGCACGGCGCCTCCAAGGCGCAGATTGTCGGCCACGGTGAGGCTGGCGAAAATGCGGCGCCCTTCCGGCACCAGCGAGACGCCCTTGCGGGCGATCGCCTCCGGCGTCAGGCCAGTAATATCGACACCGTCGAAGACCACTTTGCCCGCGGCTGCCGGCACCAGCCCGGCGATGGCGCCGAGCGTCGAGCTCTTGCCGGCGCCATTGGCGCCGACCAGTGCGATGATCTCGCCACTGTCGACTGTGAGGTCGACGCGGCGCACCGCCTCGACTTCGCCGTATCGGATTTTCAGGGCTTCGACGCTCAGCATGACATCACGGCGCGGGAACGTCGGCAGCGGCGGGGATCATGGTTTCGACGTGCTTCTGCTCGCCGCCTTCGTAGCGCATCAAGGCCACCGGCCTGAGCGGCATGCGATCAGTGCCGGCATAGGTGATCTTGCCGGTGATGCCTTCGAAATCCTTGAGGCCGGCAATGGCGTCGCGCACCGCCTTGGGGTCATCGGTGCCGGCGGTCTTCACCGCCTGGTCGAGGATCAGGCCGATTTCGTAGCCATTGACCTCATAGGTCGATTCCGGTGCGTGGCCGGCATATTTGGTGAAGGCAGCGTTGAAGGCTTCCAGCTTGCTGCCCGGCTCGGCATAGCCGGCCGCCGTATAGACGACACCATCGACCAGCTTGCCCAGTGCCTTGATGGTCGGCGTGCCGATGGCATCCGCGCCGTAGACGGGGATGGTGACGCCGGCGCCGCGCAATTGCTGGATGAAGGCGGGGAAGTCAGGCTCGTAGGCCGCCGTCATGATCAGGTCCGGCTTGTCGGCCAGGCCCTTGATGTTGGTAATCTCGGCGGAAAAGTCAGGCTGCCCCATGGTAAAAGTGCCGCGTCCGACAATGGCGCCGCCCTTTTTCTCGAACACTTTGCCGAAATACTCCGGCAGGTTGGCGGTGTAGGTTGTGTCCGGCGAGGTCAGCAGGAAGACCTTCTTCTTGCCTTCGGACAGCGCGAAGTCGGCCACCGCTGTCGCCTGCACATTGTCGGCGGGATAGGTGCCGAACATGACATCGCCAACCGCACCGGTCAGCACCGGTGCCGAGCCGCAGAGCGTCAATGTCGGAATGCCAAGCGGCTGGGTAAGCTGGCCAGCGGAGATCGAGGGATCGGCATCGCAAGGCGTGATCATGATCTTGGCGCCGGCGTCGATCAATTCCTGGGTGACCGTCGCGGTTTGCGCGGTGTCGGAACGGGTGTCCTTGATCAGCAGCTTGACGGTGTATTTGCCGCCGAGCCCGCCCTTGGCGTTGAGCTCCTCGAGCGACATGCGAAGCCCGGCGAGCGCGGGCTGATCATACGGAGCGAGAACACCTGTCTGGGCGGTCGCGGCGCCGATGATAATTTCCTCGGCGGAAGCCGCCGAAACAAATGTCGTGCCGAACACCGCAGCGCAGAGCGCGGCACGGTGAAGATGATACAGGCTTGGCATATCGGTTCTCCTTCTGGATTTTTATGGTTGGCTTGTTGTCGTTGAGGTCATGCAGGCTGGGGTTCAGGTGCCGTCTTGGCGCGGGCGGTGCGGCTGCCGAGATAGGCGGCGATCACCGCCGGGTTCTTCTGCACATCGGTTGGGACGCCGTCGGCGATGACGCGGCCATGGTCGATGACGACGATGCGCTCGCACAGGTTCATCACCAGCCGCATGTCATGTTCGATCAGCACCACGCCGATACGGCGCTCAGTGCGGACCGCTGAGAGGATCGAGACCAGTTCGGCGGTTTCGACCGCGTTCATGCCAGCTGCCGGCTCATCGAGCAGCAGGAAGCGCGGCTTCAAGGCCAGTGCGCGCGCCACTTCCAGCCGCCGACGCTGGCCATAAGCCAGCCTGGCGGCAGGCTGATCGGCAAATTTGTCCAGGCCCATGCGGGCCAACTCGCGCATCGCCGCCGCCTCGGCCTGGCCTAGATCAGATTCAATCTGGCGTGCCGCGACGACGACATTCTCCAGAACGGTCATTTGCGGGAAGACGCGGATATTCTGAAAGGTGCGGGCAATGCCCGAGCGGGCAAAGCGGAAGGCAGAGGCTTGTTTCACCGCGCCGCCCAGCGAAACAGTTCCCGCGCTTGGCTCGACATCGCCGGCCAGCATGTTGAGCAGCGTCGTCTTACCGGCGCCATTCGGGCCGATGATGCCGGTGATGCTGTCGGTCGTGAAGCTGAGCGTGACATCATCAACGGCAACGACACCCGCATAGCGTCGCGACAGATGGTCCGCCGCCAGCCGGTCATTGCCTACATGCTCAGGCGGTGCAGCCGAAGCCGTCACGGCCTGGCGTCCTGAACGGCGCAGGAAATTCAGTTCGCGATCACCGAACAGCCCGGTCGGCCGCCGCCAGATGACCAGGATCATGGCGACCGCCAGGACGCCCTGGGTCAGGCCGAACATGACCGGAAGATGCAGGCCCAGCACCTCGCCGCCGCCTTCGAAACGGCGCACGATTTCAATCACCACAATGGTGACGACGACGCCGGCGAAAGCACCGAGCGACGAACTCATGCCGCCGACGATCAGCATGGCGAGCAAGGTGAAGCCGAGGTCGAAGTAGAAATCGCGCGGCGAGAAGGCGCCGAGGAATTGCGCCATCATGGCTCCGGCCGCCATGGCGGCAACGGCGCCGACCACCCAGGCGGCGAGCCTGGCCGTACGCTGGTCAACGCCCACGGCAGCGGCACCACGCTCGTCATTGGCGGCGGCGCGAGTGCCGAGACCAAATGCGGTTTCGCGAAACAGCCTTGCCGCCACCAGCGCCACGGCAGCGATCGTGATTGCCGTCCACAGCCCAACCTCGCGGGGCACCCCGTAGAAGGGCTGGCTGCCCCTGGTGATTTCGCGCCCGGCGACCAGCAGCGTGTAGACGATGATCAGCATGGCCAGCGTTGCGATCGATGCACTCGATCCGGTCAGCCTGAGCAGCGGCGTCCCTGTCAGAAGGCCGATTGCCACCGCGAGCACCAGCACGACAGCCAGTGCCGCGAAGAAAGACAGTTCATGGCCAGCCAGAAACTGCGGTAGGTCACGCAGAGCCGTGCGCTGCAGCGCCGCCGGCATGGTCAGGATGCCTGTGGCATAGGCGCCAAGCCCGATGAAGGCGGCATGGCCGAACGAAACAATGCCGCTGTTGCCGGAAAATATCTGCAGGCCAAGCACCGCCGTCAGCATGATCGCGGCATAGGTGACGACGCGCTGCATGGCCGCGCCGCCGAAGATATAGGCGGCGAGCGCCACCAGCAGCAAAGCCGCCACCATGCACAAGGCATCGGCGGTTGCGTTGCGGAATGCCGCCGGCATGAAGCGGCGTGCCTTGCTCTCGTTCATTGTAACCGACACCATCATACTGCCTTGAAACGATTGGGCGAAAATGGCGCCAGGATCGGTTGAGCCCCTTCGGTGACCAGTCTCGCGACCGCTTCACCAACCGCCGGTCCGGTTTTGAAACCGTGGCCGGACGAGCCAGCTGAAACGACAAGTCCTTCGACGTCGGGCATGGCGCCGATCACCGGCAGATCATCGGGGCTCATGTCATAGAGCCCGGCATAGCCCGGGCGGATGCCCAGTTCAGCCATGGCTGGCACGCGCGTCGCGAAGGTTTCGAGGATCTCGACCGACTCCGATTCCTCGACGCCTTCCATGTAGTCGTCCGGGTTTTCCACCAGACGCGGGCGCCCCGCGTGCTCGTGGCGCATGCCAGTGCCGCCTCCCGCCCAGGTGCCGGCGAGGATGACACCGTCATTGTCAGGCCGTGCGTAGTTGCAGGAAACATCGTCGCACCAGGCAAAAGGCATGACCTGGCGCGCCTTGCCGCCGGCATCGAGCACGGCCATGGGATGGCGCTCTACATGCAGCGGCAGGTCGAGATTGACAGTGGCCAACAGGCGGCGTGTCCACGGCCCGGCGGCAAGCACGACCATATCAGCGTTGAGCATGGTTCCATCGGCAAGCATGACGCCGGTGATGCGATCGCCCTCTCGGACAAGCCGCTCGACGCCGGTGTTCTGCAGGATCGTTGCGCCATGGGCACGGGCGGCGCGGGCAATCGCATTGGTGGCACCGAAGGCATCGGCATAACCATATTCAGGCTCCCACAACGCCAGGGCAACATTGTCCAGTGCAAAGCCGGGCGCCGCGTCGGCGAAGGCCCGAGGCGACAGCGTCTGGATCAGCGCGCCCTCGCCGCGAATGCGTTCGGCCGCTTCCGTCCAGCTCGCTTCATTGTCCTTGCCGCATACCCACATCATGCCGACTTCGGTGACAAAGGAGCCCTCGCCGGCGATCTCCGGCAGCGACACCAATATCTCGCGGCCACGGATGGAGAGCTGTGACAGTTCCGGCATCAGATAGAAGGCATGCAGCAAGGCGGACGACTTGCCGGACGGGCCTCCTGCGGGATGCGTCTGTTCGATGAGTGTTACCGCCGTTCCGGCGGCAGCCAGATGATAGGCAGCGCTTGATCCGACAATTCCCGCGCCAACGACAATGACGTCGCTTCCGTTCCGCATAGCTGTTCCCCACAGTCTCTCTGGCTGTTTTGCGACAAGCTAGAGCTAACAAACGCATCTTGTCAACATCTCTTCATTCTTGACCGACATTTAAATCTCTGTAATAAATTCAACACAACGAGGCAGAGAGCCCAGCACGCATTTCGGGGAGGCCCATGGCGATACGCGATGTTCTGATGCGCCAGGATTTGGCGCTGACGCCGTCGGAGGAAAAGATTGTCCGCCTGCTTCTGACGGACTATCCGACCTCTGGCCTTGGCACTGCTTCGGCTTTGGCGCGACGCGCTGGGGTGAGCGACCCGACCGTGGTCAGGCTGGTGGTGAAGCTCGGCTACGAAGGCTTCCCGGATTTTCAATCAAAGCTTCTGGCGGAGGTCGAAGCAAGGCTGCATTCGCCTCTGCTGATGATGGAGGCGAAGCGGCAGAGCGGCACCAATGACAGCGCCGTGCTGGCCTATCTCGATTCCGTCACCCTGGCATTGCAGAAAGCCACCGCCGCCACGCCGGTCCAGACCTATGAACGGGCGGCTCGCCTGCTGATGGAAACCAAGGGCGAAGTTGTCCTGGTCGGTGGCCGCTTCAGCCGTCACATCGCCGGCATGCTTGCCGGCTACCTGCTGCAGTTTCGCCCTGGCGTCCGCGATCTCGGTGTGCTGTCGCCGCAGACGTTCGACACACTGGCCGACCTTGGCCGCCGCGACGTGCTGATTGTCTTCGATTACCGCCGCTATCAGCTCGACGTGATGTCCTTTGCAAAGCAGGCAGCGGCATCCGATGTCCGCATTCTGCTGTTCACCGACCAATGGCTGTCGCCGATATCAGACCTTGCCGAAGTCACCATCGTCAGTCCGCTTGAAGTCGCCTCGCCCTATGACACGCTGGCGCCGGCGATCGCACAGATGGAAGCCCTCACCGCCCATATCGTGTCCACGCTCGGCGATGAAGCCCGTGCCCGCATCGAACGGCTGGAGAAGGTACGGCATGCCAATGCCGTGACGCTCGACAGCGACCCCGAAGACAGTGGCGCACGCAAAACACCCGGACCCAAATCAGCAAAGCAGGACCACAAAGCATGACCCAAGCCCTTCCCAAGCGAAACGAAGCCTTCCGCCCCGGCGAAACGGCGATCCTGCTCGTTGACATGCAGCGCATCTGGCTGGAGCCGGGCGCCGATCCATCGCACCCGGAACGCGGCCCCGATCACTATTTCTACCGGCAGACCGCGTCGCAGACGATTCCCAATCAGGAACGTTTGCTGGCAGCCGCGCGCGCCAACGGCGTCGAGGTCATCCACACCATCATCCAGAGCCTGACCGAAGACGGCCGTGACCGCTCGCTCGACCACAAACTGACGCCAATCCATGTCGCGCCCAGCCTCCCCGAGGGTTTGCCGGTGCCGTCACTGGCGCCGGTCGGCGACGAAATCATGCTCCCGAAGACGTCATCCGGCCTCTTCAATTCGACCAATGTCGATTACCTGCTGAAGAACCTCGGCATCCGCTATCTCGTCGTCGTCGGCGTGCTCACCGATCAATGCGTTGACATGACGGTGCGCGACGGTGCCGACCGGGGCTATCTCATAACCTGCGTGTCGGACGCTTGCGCCACCATCACGCAGGAGCGCCATGACATCGCGCTCAAGGCGTTCGGCGGCTATTGCTGGGTCACCGACACCGATACCGTTGTCGCCCGTTTCGAAGGCTTGGGAAAACCTGCATGACATCGATCGTCGAGCCCCTGGTCGCAGTCGTCACCACGGATCTTTCCGCCGTCACGCGGGGCCGCTTCGTTGTCGAAAGCAAGCTGCAGAAAACCGCCGCGACCGGCGTCGGTTGGCTACAGGCCAACCTGTCGCTGACGCCGTTCAACTCGATCGTCAATCCCAATCCCTGGGGTTCGTCGGGCGACCTGCGGCTCATACCCGATCTCAAGGCGCGGTTTCGCACCGCACGGACCGGATCGGCGACGCCTTTCGACATGGTCGCCGGCGACCTCGTCGAACTCGACGGCAGCCCCTGGCTTGGCTGTACGCGGACAATGCTCAGGGATGCGCTTGCGGATCTGAAGGCCGCGACCGGCCTGTCCGTCGTCGCTGCCTTCGAGCATGAGTTCCATGTTGCCGACGGCGGCTTCGCGCCTGCGCATTCGCTATCTTTTGCGGCGCTCAGGCGTACCGATCCTTTCGCGCCCAACCTGATGGCGGCGTTGGAGGAAGCGGGCATCGGACCCGAAGTCGTCATCGCCGAATTCGGCAGTGAACAATTCGAGGTGACAAACGAGCCGGCCGGCGCACTGACGGCGGCAGACCGCGCCGTCGCCATCCGCGAAATCACGCGGGAGTTGGCGCGCAATGCCGGCTGGCAAGCCAGCTTCGCGCCCAAGCCCGCTCCCGACGCTGTCGGCAACGGCGTACATATCCATTTCAGCTTTGTCGATGAAGCGGGCAAGCCGGCAACCTATGATCCGTCGCAACCCGGCGGCCTTTCCAGCCAGGCCGGCGCGTTCTGTGCCGGCGTGGTGCGCCATCTGCCGGCGATCACCGCGATGACCGCATCGAGCGTGTCGTCGTTCTATCGGCTGAAGCCGCACAGCTGGAGCTCGTCCTACACCTGGCTGGCCGATCGCGACCGCGAGGCGACGCTGCGCATCTGCCCGACAGTGACAATGGGCGGACGCGACCCGGCACGGCAATACAATGTCGAGTACCGGGCCGCCGATGCCACCGGCAATCCCTATCTGTCGCTTGCGGCGATCGTGCGCGCCGGGCTGGAAGGACTGAAAGCCAAGCTGCCGTCGCCGCCGCTGGTCACCGGCGACCCGACACTTATGAGCGAGGCGGAGCGGGCAAAGCTCGGCCTGGTGCGTCTGCCGGAAACCTTGCCGGCGGCGCTGGACGCACTGCTGGCCGACAGCACGGTCACGGGCTGGTTCGCGCCCGCCTTCATCGAGACCTTTGTCGGCGTCAAACGGCACGAGAGCGAACGCATGGCAGGGCTCGACCCGGCTGCAGTCTGCGATGTCTACCGGACGCTCTATTGATGACTGCGCAGCCTGAAAAAGACTGGCCGGCTGCCGTCGAGGTCATCAACGAAAGCGGCCGCTCGGACATCGTGCTGTTGTGCGAACATGCCTCCAACCACATGCCGGCCGAATACGGCCTGCTGGGGCTGGACGCCAGGCATCTGCAGCGCCACATAGCCTGGGATGTTGGCGCCGCGGAGGTGACACGCCTGTTGTCGGCGCGGCTCGATGCGGCGGCTTTCCTGAGCGGCTATTCGCGGCTGCTGATCGATCTCAACCGGCCATTGGGGGCCAAGGGCAGCATCCCGCTGCTGTCGGAAGACACCGACATTCCCGGCAATGCCGGCATCGTTCAGCAGGAACGGAACCGCCGCGCCGAGCTGATGTTTGCCCCGTTCCACGATCGGGTGGCGGCACATCTCGACCGCCGGGCGAAGGACGGCAGACCGACGCGGATCGTGACGATCCACTCTTTCACACCGGTTTTCCTGGGCGTGTCCCGCCCATGGCATGCCGGTGTACTGTATGATCAGGCGGCCGATCTCGGCGAGGCTCTGCTTGCCGGCCTGCGTACCGATACGGCACTCAACGTCTCCGCCAATGTGCCCTACGTGATCAGCCGCGACGCCGACTATGCCGTGCCGATCCATGGCGACGATCGAAACATACCTGCGGTCCTCGTCGAAATCCGGCATGATCTGTTGTCGAGCCGCTCCGGCATCGAGGAATGGGCGGACCGCCTTGCAACGGCGTTGCCCGCACGACAGACGGAGACAGCCTCGTGATCAACCGCAGCCTGCGCGAGCGTGACGCCGCGACCATTGCCCAGATCGGCAAGCTGCGTTTCTCGCCGCTTAGCGTTGTTGGCGGCCAGGGCAACCGGCTCATCGAAGAAGGCGGCCGCTCGCTGCTCGATCTCTCCGCGTCCGCTGGCCCCGCTGTATTGGGCTACGGCCACCCGGCAATCGTCGAAGCGGTCGAAACGTCGGCCCGCAACATGGCCGGCGCCAGTCTTTTGCTCTATCCGAATGAACCGGCCGTCTCGCTTGCCGAGAGGCTTTTGGCCATCACGCCGGGAGACGGCGAACGGCGTGTCTGGTTCGGCCATTCCGGCTCGGATGCCAATGACTGCGCGGTGCGCGTGCTGCAGGCGACCACCGGCCGCTCACGCTTCATTTCCTTCATCGGCTCCTATCACGGCAACCTCTCGGGCTCGATGGGCATCAGCGGCCACACCGCAATGACCCACACGCTGCCGAGACCGGGCGTGCTCCTGCTGCCCTACCCCGATCCCTACCGGCCGAATTTCAGCGCCGATGACGTGCTGGCGTTGCTTGACTACCAGTTCGAGACCACCTGCCCGCCGCACCAGGTAGCGGCCATCTTCATAGAGCCGCTGATGTCGGATGGCGGCCTGATTGTGCCGCCGCCGGGATTCCTCAAGGCGCTGCAGGAGCGTTGCCGCAAACATGGCATCAAGATCGTGCTCGACGAGGTCAAGGTCGGCCTCGCCCGCAGCGGCATGATGCACTGTTTCCAGCATGAAGGGCTGACGCCCGACCTCGTCGTGTTCGGCAAGGGTATCGGCGGTGGCCTGCCGCTCTCAGCTGTCATCGGCCCGAAGGAGATCATGGACCATGCGCCGGCCTTCGCGCTGCAGACGACCGCCGGCAATCCGGTGGCGACGTCCGCCGGCAATGCGGTGCTGAGAACGATCGAGGCGGAAGGCCTGGTCGAGCGCTCGGCGCGTATCGGCACGCTGTTTTCCGATGCGCTGAGGGCGCTTGGCGAAAGACACGAAATCATTGGCGACGTTCGCGGGCGCGGTCTCGCCATCGGCGTCGACCTGGTCAAGGACCGCAAGACGCGCGAGCCGGTGGCGGCAACGATGACGGCCAAGATCATCTATCGCGGCTACGAGTTGGGCGCGGCTTTCAGCTATGTCGGATTGAAGGCCAATGTGCTCGAGTTCATGCCGCCGCTGACGCTTACAGAAGACGAAGTGGCCGAGGGTGTGGCAATCGTCGACCAGTCGATCACGGACGTCATGGCTGGCAAGGTCACTGACGCGGATGTTGCCTCTTTCATGATGTGGTGACGGCCGCCCTCACCGTCCCAAATGGGATATATGACTGATGTGGCTTTTGCGGTTGATTGCGACCTCAACCTTTCGAGATCGCGGTCCACGGCATGCCACGTACGCTTCAAACAACGCCCAGGCAGGATGGGTTTCGTGCCCCCGGCGAATTCGAGCCCAAGGCGGGCTGCTGGCTGATCTGGCCTGAGCGCCCCGACACCTGGCGGCTGGGCGCCAAGCCAGCGCAGAAACTGTTTGCCGCCGTCGCCGCTGCGATCGCGCAAAGCGAACCGGTCACCATCATCGCCTCGCAGAAGCAATGGCAGAATGCGCGGGCCCGCCTGCCCGAGCATGTCAGGGTGGTCGAGATGTCGACCAATGATTCCTGGCTGCGCGATTGCGGCCCCAATTTCGTCGTCAACGATCATGGCGACGTGCGCGGCGTCGATTGGACCTTCAACGCCTATGGCGGTTTCGACGGCGGGCTCTATCACCCATGGGATCTCGACGATGCCTTGGCTCGCAAGATACTCGAGACCGAGCATATGGACCGCTACCGGTCCCCGCTGATCGCCGAAGGCGGCGGGCTGCAATGCGATGGCCAGGGCACGCTCATCACCACCGAACAGTGCCTGCTCAACCGCAACCGCAATGCCCATCTCGGCAAGCCCGAAGTGGAGCGGCAGTTGCAGGCCTATCTCGGGGTCGAGAAGATCATCTGGCTGCCGCGCGGCATGGCCTTCGACGAGACCGACGGCCATGTCGATGACCTTTGCTGCTTTGTCCGCCCCGGCGTCGTCGCGCTGAGCTGGACCGACGATCACGATGATCCGCAATATGAAATCGTCCGGGAAGCGGAAGACATTCTGCGTGCGGCCACCGACGCTCGCGGCCGTCTGCTTGAGATTCATCGGCTCTACCACCCACTGCCGAGCGAGATGACGGCCAAGGAAAGCGAAAGCATCGACCTGGTGGATTCGACCTGGGCGCGGCCGGCCGGCAATCGTGTCGCCGCGAGCTACATCAACTATTACCCAGGCAACAGCGTGGTGGTCGTTCCGGAATTCGGCTGCGACCTTGACCGGGGCGCAAAGGCGACGCTTGCCGGCCTGTTTCCCGACCACCGGATCATCGGCATAGAAAACTCGCGCGAGATACTGCTCGGCGGCGGCAATGTGGCGTGCATCACCTTGCCGGTCTACGCCGGGCGAACGGCTTCATAGGCCACGGCTTCAAGGCCAAGAGGAGAACAAGATGCGTATTGCGATTGTCGCCGGCATGGCTGCCATGCTTGTCGCCGGAGCGTCCATGCCAGCATGGGCAGACGATGAGAAGGTGGTCAACGTCTTCAACTGGTCGGACTATATCGCGCCCGACACCGCCGAGAAATTCGAGAAGGAAACAGGCATCAAGGTTCGCTACGACGTTTACGATTCCAACGAGATTCTGGAAACCAAGCTGCTTGCCGGCGGCACCGGTTATGACGTGGTCTATCCCTCAGCCTACCCTTTCCTGAAGAACCAGGTCGCGGCAGGTGCATTCCAGCCGATGGATCGCGCGAAAGTGCCAAACTTCGCCAAACTCGATCCGCAAGCGCTGTCGCTGATCAGCATGGCTGATCCGCGGAACGAGCACGCGGTCCCCTACATGATGGTCACCGATGGCGTCGGCTACAACGTCAAGGCGGTGAAGGCGCGCATGGCCGATGCACCCATCGATTCGCTCGACATGATCTTCAAGGTCGATGTCGTCAAGAAATTCGCCGATTGCGGTGTCACCATCCTCGACGCGCCAACGGAAATCCTGCCGATCGCGATGAATTACCTGGGTCTCGACCCGCATTCGACGGATCCGGCGGATCTCGCCAAGGCCGAGGCACTGCTGGTCAGCGTGAGGCCCTATATCCGCTACTTCCATTCATCGAAATACATCAACGATCTGGCCAATGGCGACATCTGCGTTGCCCTCGGCTGGTCCGGCGATGTCCTGCAGGCGCATACGCGCGGTGTGGAAGCCGGCAATGGAGTGGATGTTGCCTACTCCATCCCCAAGGAAGGAACAGTGGTCAATTTCGACACGATGGCCGTGCCGAAAGACGCGCCACATCCCGACAACGGTTTGCTCTGGATCAACTTCAACTTGCGGCCGGACATCGCCGCGGCCAATTCGAATTATGTTTCCTACGCCAATCCCGTGCCGGAAGCCCGTGCCCTGATGGACCCGTCGGTGGCCAACAACCCCGGCATCTATCCGCCCGAAGCGGTCAGGGCCAAGCTGGTGGTGGTCCATACCAGCGACAGCAAGACACTGCGCGTTCAAAACCGCATTTGGACGAAGATCGTCTCCGGGCAATGACGCCGTGCCCCGGTCAACTCACCAGTCTCGGCGCAACGATGGCCGGCGCGCGCAGCGCCATCAGTTCGACCTGGGAGTGAACACCCAGCTTGCCGTAGATGCTCTTGATATGGTTGCGAACCGTGCCTGACGAGATGGCGAGGCGGCGCGCGATGGACTTGGCGCAGCCGCCCGCCAGCAGCAGACGCGTAATCTCGGTTTCGCGCGCGCTGAGCGCCGAAAAATCGCTGATGGCAGTTATGCGGTGGCCGTCGCGCCCTAGCAAATGCCACAGCCTGCCCAGCAACATGCGTGTCGCGGGGTTCGCCGCTTTGGCAATGGACAGTTCAGCCTCGCCGAAAGGCGGCGCGCCTCTCCTGCGCCAATAAGTAATGAAGCCCGCCGTCGAGGCGTCGAGATTGAACACGCCGGTGATCTCATCGCAGCTCTCCGACGGATCGTAGAACTCGCGGTAGTAGCGGCTGCGCTCGAAGTCATCCGTGGCAAGCGACGTTAGCGGCAAAAGAAAATCATCCGCCGAACGCGTGAAAAGCTGGAAGAATGGATCGTGCTTGTAGCTGAGCGCATCGTAAGCGCGGTTCCAGCGATCCGGGCCGCCTTCATCGATGGTCATCGGCGCGGTGCCGCGATTGTAGAGGCCGACATAGACGCGATCGGACGCAAACAGCTCGCGCGCGCCTGCCGAAACGCTCGCTGCCAGATGTTGGGGAGTCTGTGCGCTCGCGGCAGTGGCGATGGCCACGCTCCATCGTTCAAACTGGCCGGCGGACAAACTGAGCTGCATGATCAACGATCCTACGCGAAGATTTCCGCCAGTTCCTCGACGCTGGTGCCTTCCCTGACCTGACGCAACTCGACATAGGTCGCCGCTGTCGCGATCGACAGCAGCATCGAGGATGCGGTCGACACCAGAGCCGCCCCGACAGCGCCGACGATCCCGCCCAGCAGGAGGGTGACGGTGCCAAGCACCATCTGGATGGCCATAACCGCGAGAAACAGGACGACAAAGAGACCGAACAGCGGCCAGCGGTTGCCTTTGGTCAGGACACGGCTACGTGACATCGAGCCGAACACGCCGAGCCGTTCCTGGATCAAGACCGGCACCGCGACACACCAGCCGAGCCACAGCATCACGCCCGGCACGAACAGCAGCAGGGCGCCAAGCCCGGCGCCCAAAGCGACGAGAAGGCCGACGCCAAGGGTCGGCAGAAGGTAGCGCACGGCGATCTGAAGGCAATCGCCAAAAGAAGGCTGCTTGCCGTTCATGTCTTCGATCGTTGCCCGCACAAGCGCGGACTGTAGCAGCAGCGCCAGCACAAACGATATCAAACCAACGCCGAACGTAACCGAAAAGCCGCTGAGTATCATGCCGGGATCAGGCGCGGCGTTGGGCGCGCCCAACGCAATCTTCGTTGCTACCGATTGGGTCCAAAGCCGAAGAACAAGCGCGGGCAATCCTGAAAAAAGCGCGGCCATTCCCAGGCAAAGAACAATATTGCGGCTGATGACCGAGAACGTGTTGTTGAAGACCCTGCCGATGCTGAATCTTTCTGGCCCATCCAATGTTGCCGAAGTCATCGCGCCCCCTTGCTCTACCGCCGGATGCCGGTAAATCTGCCAAGATTGGCGACTGGCGTCCAGCCCACTTGCAATTATTGCGGTGCATTGCCAGTGTCTGCGCGGAACCGTGGGTTGCAGGGGGAGCGAGCGAAGTGGCGACGCCGGACACAGCGGGAGCCGAATGGCTGGCGAAGGTGCACGAGCAACTTCTCGCCGACGATTCGATCCAGTTCGACCTGCCGGCCTATGTAGCACCCAAGCCGCCTGAATGGCTGAAGCCGATCACCGACATGCTGTCCTGGCTCGGCCCCTACATGATCTACCTGTTCTGGGGTGCCGTGATCATCGGTGCGGCGATCATCCTGCTTTTGATCCTTCTCGAAGTCAAAGGCATTGCCTGGCGACTGCCCTGGCGCAAGGCGCGCAGCGAAGCAAAGGCGGAAGCCTCCTGGAGCCCGGACACCGGCGCCGCGCAGATCCTTCTGTCGGAAGCGGACGCCCTGGCGGCGCGCGGCGCCTATGACGAAGCCGTGCACCTCCTGCTTCAGCGCAGTGTCGCCGACATCGCCAACAGGCTGCCCGATTTCCTGCGACCATCGCTGACTTCACGCGACATCGCCAGTGCTCCGTCGCTGCCAGCGCGGGCGCGAAGCGCCTTCAGCCAGATCGCGCGCATTGTCGAGGCGGCCTTGTTCGCGCGCCGGCCAGTCGGCGTCGAGGGCTGGCAGGAAGCCCGCGCGGCTTATGAGCAATTCGTGTTCCGGGGCGCGTGGGCATGAGCGCGGTTCCGGCCGGAGACGCAGCGCAGGAACCGTTCAGCCGCAAGACGCTGTTCTGGGGGATTTTCGCCAGCCTGCTGGCGGCGGCAGGATTTTTCCTGCTGTCGACCTATGCGCCTGACTTCCGGCAACCAAGCGAGGGCGGTGCTACGCCGCTTTCGAAAAGCGGCATCGGCTATGCGGGACTGGCGGAATGGCTGGATCTGACGGGCGAGAAGCCCTTGATGGCGAGAAGCGAAGACGATCTGACCAGCGATCTGTTGCTGATCGTTACGATCTCCCCAGGCAGCGACCCGGCGGCGCTCGACCGTATTCTCGCGGTGCGGCAGGATCTGCCCACGCTCTTTATATTGCCCAAATGGCTGACCTTCCCGCTGCGAGGCCATGAGGGATGGGAGATGAGATTGGAGCGGCTGCCCGCCACGGTCGTCAACGAATGGCTCGGCCGGATCGCAAAGGCGAAGCTCGGCGTTGGCGAGAGCACGGTCAAGCAACTCGACATCGAAGGCCATATGGTTGCCGCTCCGGAGGAGATGCAATGGGTGGCCGACGATCATCCGCTGATCGCGGCAGGCAACGGCAAGGCCGTGCTTACGGAACTGAGCGGCAAGCCCTCCTACATCCTGACCGACCCCGACCTGATCAACAATTCCGGGCTCAAGGATCCGGCCAAGGCAGCGGCGGTGCTTGATCTGATCGCCACGCTTCAGCACGACAGCCGCCTGGTCATGTTCGACCTGACCTTGCACGGCGCGGGACGCAAATACGATCTCGCCAAGCTTCTGGTCGAACCGCCGTTTCTGGCGCTGACGCTGTCGATCCTGGCGGCGGCCGCGCTGGCTTTCCTGCATGGTCTTGGCCGCTTTGGCTCACCGCGCGCCGAAGGGCGCGCCATTCCTTTCGGCAAGCGGGCGCTGGTGGATACGACTGCGATGCTCTTGCGACGCGCCGGGCGGCTGCAGGAGTTGGGAAGCCGCTATGCAACGCTGATGCGGCAGCGCGCCGGCGCCCTGCTCGGTGCACCTCACGGTTTGCAGGGAGAGGCGCTCGACCACTGGCTCGATTCTCGCGATAAGGGTGAGACCAGAGGGTTCACCGCCCGGGCCCAGGCCGCCAGCGAGGCGAAAACCCTGGCGCAAATGCACGACGCCGCGGAGCGGCTGCATGACTGGACGACAAGGAGGCTCAGTGAACGTCGATGATGTGAAGGCCCTGGCGACACGGATCAGGGAAGAAGTGGCCAAGGCGATCACCGGGCAACACGATACGGTCGACCTGATGCTGACCGCATTGTTTGCCGGCGGGCATATCCTGCTTGAAGGCCCGCCCGGAACGGCCAAGACGATGACGGCGCGCTGCTTCGCGCAAGCGCTGGGTGTCGCCTATGGACGCATCCAGTTCACACCGGACCTGATGCCCGGCGATATCGTCGGTTCGAACATCTACAATTTCCAGACCGGTCAGTTCACGCTGACCCGCGGGCCGATCTTCTGCGACCTGCTACTCGCCGACGAAATCAACCGCACGCCGCCCAAGACGCAGGCAGCCCTGCTCGAAGCGATGCAGGAACATGCCGTGACCTTCGATGGCACCACCCATGCGCTTGGCAACAATTTCATGGTGGTGGCGACCCAGAATCCGATCGAGCATCAAGGCGTCTATCCGCTGCCCGAGGCCCAACTCGACCGCTTCCTGTTCAAGCATAGGGTCAGCTATCCCGACGCTACGGAAGAGCGTGCGATCATCGTCCATCATGGCGGCGGCACCGCTTCGCACGACATCAAGCAATATGGCATCAAAGCGCAGACCGATCGCAAGACGCTTGATGCGGCGCTTGCCGCCGTTGGTTCCGTCACGCTGGTCGATGATGTCGTTGGTTATATCGCGGCACTCGTACGCGCCACGCGCGTCAGCGCCGATCTGGAAGTTGGCGCCAGTCCACGCGCCGGTGCCATGCTGGCCCGGGCGGCGCGAGCAAGGGCAGCGCTTGACGGCCGCGCCTACGTCATCCCCGACGACGTCAAGGCTCTGGCGGTGCCGGCGCTGCGCCATCGCGTCATCCTGTCGCCGGCTGCCCAGATCGACGGACGGCTGGTCGAACAGATCGTCTCGGACCTCGTCGACCAGACGGAAGCGCCGCGTTGATCTATCCGAGCGGCAGAGCTGTCTGGGCAGGCGTGGTAGGGGCGGTTCCGGCTTTCCTCGTCGCTTTGGCACTACCCTCGCTCTGGTATCCCGGCCTGCTGTGGATCTGCGCGTTGCTCGCCTTCCTGGCAGTAGACGCGGCGGCCGGCCGCGGGCGGGCGTCGCTGAGCGCCAGCCTGCATGCGCCGCCGCAAGTTGGCGTCGGTGGCCAGTTCACCTTGCATGTCACTGCCCGGTTTGCCGGCAAGGCACGCGCCTTGCAGGCACGCGTCAGCCATGATGCGCGGCTGGCGCCGATCGGCGGCACCGGAGGCGTGCTGTCTGCGGGGCATGACGGCGGAACGCTCGACCTGCGGTTTCAGGCGCTCCGGCGCGGCATTGCGAGCTTCGACCGTCTATGGCTGCGCTGGCCTGGGCCGTTCGGTCTCGTCTGGAACCAGGTCGTTCTGCCGATGGACAACAAGGTGGCGGTGCTGCCCGATGTCAGCAGCGCCCGCGACGAGGCGATCACCCTTTTGCAGCGCTCCGCCCTGCCCGACGGCCATGCACAGCGCCGCGCCGGCCAGGGCCGGGAATTCGAGGCGCTGAAGGACTATCAGCCTGGCATGGGCCGGCGGATGATCGACTGGAAGCGCAGCGCCCGGCACGGCAAACTGCTGGCCCGTGAATTCCGCATCGAGGAAAACAACAACATCGTGCTGGCCATCGACAGCGGACGGCTGATGTGCGAGCCGGTCGATGGCGTGCCGAAGGTCGACCGGGCGGTCACAGCCGCCCTGCTGTCGGCATTCATCGCCCTGAAGGGCGGCGACATGGTTTCCCTGTTCGGCTTCGATGCGCGGCCCCGCGTCTCCAGCGGCGCGGTGCGTGGCTCCGCCAGCTTCGCCATTATCCAGAAGCGGGCGGCCGAGATCGATTATTCCAGCGAGGAGACCAATTTCACGCTGGCGCTGACGACGCTGGCGGCAAAGCTGGACCGGCGCTCGCTGGTCATCGTCTTCACCGATTTCGTCGACCCGATCAGCGCGGAACTGATGCTGCGCACCGTCGGGCGGCTGACCGAGCGCCATCTGGTGCTGTTCATGATGATGAAGGATGTCGAACTGGAGACGCTGGCTGACATGTCGCCGGCATCGCCCGAAGATGTCGCGCGCGCCGTGACCGCCGGTGGGTTGCTGCGCGAGCGGCAAGTGGTCATTGGGCGTCTGCGGCTGCTTGGTGCGCATGTGCTTGAGGCCGACCACCGCCGGCTTGGCCCGGCACTGGTCGAACGCTATCTGCAGCTTAAACAGGGAGACCTGTTGTGAGCGGGCCGGCCGGCAACACCATCGTCCGTCAGTCGCTGGCCAGCTTCCGGCTGGAGCGCGAGACGGACTGGAAGGCGTTCGAAGCATTGCTGACGCGCGTTGAGAAGCGCGCGCCGCGTACGCTTTCAGAAGACGAGTTGCTGTCGCTCCCGCTGCTCTACCGGTCGGCCCTGTCCTCGCTATCGGTGGCCCGGGCGACATCGCTCGACAATGCGCTGATCACCTATCTCGAAGCGCTCTGCCTGCGCGGCTACTTCTATCTCTATGGCGCACGGCGCGGTTTGCGGCAGCGCATCGGCGATTTCTTCCTGCGCGACTGGCCGCATGCCATTCGCGATCTGTGGCGCGAGACACTGGCTGCGGTCGCCCTGACTGTGGTCGGTGCTGGCGCCGGCTTCTGGCTGGTCGCGTCAGACAAGGGCTGGTACGACGCCATCATTCCACCGAGCCTTGCCGGCGGACGCAATCCAGACACATCCGCCGAGATGCTGCGAAGCGTTCTCTACGGTGGCGCGGATAACGAATTCCTTTCAGGCTTCGCGGCCTATCTTTTCACGCACAATGTGCAGGTGGCGATCCTGGCTTTCGCGCTCGGCTTTGCCTTCGCGCTGCCCAGCGTGCTGCTCATCCTGATGAACGGATGCATACTCGGCGCCCTGTTTCAGATCTATGTGTCGAAAGGGCTGGGCCTCGAACTTGGCGGGTGGCTGGCCATCCACGGCACCACCGAGATGTTCGCCATCGCGCTGGCGGGTGCGGCAGGCATGCGCATCGGCACCAGCATCGCTTTCCCCGGCGACATGACCCGCATGGCGGCAGCCGCGAATGCCGGGCGGGTCGCCGCGACCGCCATGGTCGGCGTGGTGATCATGCTGCTGTTTGCGGGCCTGCTCGAGGGCATCGGCAGGCAGACGATCACCAGCGATGCGGTGCGCTACTCCGTTGGCGGCGGCATGCTGGCGTTCTGGGTCCTCTATTTCTACATGTTTCGCGTGGTGCGGCATGGCGACGGCTAAGCGCCCCGCAGTGCCTCAGACACGGTCGCTGATCACGCCCGAAGGTGTCGATCTCCGCGTCAAGCTGGCCACGGCCGGCACGCGCGCCGCAGCCTTCCTGCTCGATGTGGTGTTCATCGGCACGGCCGCGATCCTCATCACCATTGTTGCGCTGTTCGGGCTGAGAGGCCTTGGCGCCGGTGAGATGGAGCCGTTGTTCATCGTCTGGATCATCCTGATCTTTCTGCTGCGCAACGCCTATTTCATCGTCTTCGAAGCAGGCCGCCGAGCGGCAACGCCCGGCAAGCGCATCGTCGGCATCCGGGTCGCCTCGCGCAACGGCACCGGCCTGTCGATCGACCAGGTCATCGCCCGCAACCTGATGCGCGAGATCGAGGTTTTCCTGCCACTGTCGATTATCGCCGGACGCGGCGGTGCCGGGGTCGCAGACACACTGACGACCATCTTCGGGCTGGTGTGGACGCTGATGTTCGCCCTGTTTCTGCTGTTCAACCGGGATCGCCTGCGCATCGGCGACCTCCTGGCCGGAACCTGGGTGGTCGAAGCGCCAAAGGTGGCACTCGTCGAGGACCTGTCAGCCCGTCAGGATCCGGTGGCGCGTGCGTTCCATTTCAACCAGGCCCAGCTCGATACCTATGGCATCGCCGAATTGCACAAGCTGGAAGAAGTGCTGCGCCGCGACGACTATTTCGCGCTGCGCGCGGTCGCCGAAACGATCGGCCGCAAGATCGGTTCGGCACCGGAAGCGCATGACGCAAGGCCATTCCTCACGGCCTATTACGGGGACCTCAGAGCGCACCTTGAACGAAAACTGCTGCTCGGCACCCGCAAGGCTGACAAGCACCAGCGGTAGCCCAGCCGCCGGAGCTTACGCGGCCGGGCAGCGTTGCCGCCTTACCCCACCCACTTCTCATAATCGGACACCAGCAGGTGCAAGGGTGCTGTGTCCTCGTCGATGTCGGCGAAACGGCCGATCGGGTCGCGGAAAACGTTGTCGGTGACGTCGTCGTTGACGGTCGACACTTCGCCGATCAGCACATCCTTGCCCTCGGCCCAGAACGCGTGCCAGACGCCAGGCATAAGGGTGACGCTTTCGCCCGGGTCGAGCTTCAGCAGCCCGCCCGCCGGCAGCCTGTGGATGGTTCCGTCGACAGGCACCGACACTTCGGCCTTGGGGTCGATGCCGCCGTCGCGATCGTGCATGAACAGTTCGAGCACGAGCTTGCCACCACCACGGTTGATGATGTCCTCGGCCTTGATGTTGTGGCGATGCATCGGCGACATCTGATCCTTGCGCGAGATCATGATCTTTTCGGCATAGAGCATGCCCATGCCCTTCTTCATATCGGCGTAGACGCCATTGCGGACAGTGAACAGGAAGAGGCCGAGATCATCGAACTTGCCCTGGCCGTAGTCGGTAATGTCCCAGCCGAGCCGCGAGGAGAAAATCGCCGAGGAGCTCTGCTTGCTCGCCTTCATCTGTTCTGGCGACCAGTAGGCGAAGGGCGGCATGATGTAGCCGAACGAACGGATGAAGGCGTCGGCGTCACGGATGATGTCGTTGATGGTGGAGCGTTTCATGGTCCTGGTTCCTTCCCGTCGCCGTCGTCTGGCTCTACCCAAACCGCATAGCCGAACGCCGATCCGCTGTCGATCTGTGTTGCCCTCCCGCACCTGCCGATGGATCACAAATCCGGTCCGCTGGCCGCGTGACATCGGCTCCGTACAAGGCCATAAGCATGCGGTTCCTTTCAAGGGTGATGCCTGATGCCTGTTATCCACGACCTTGATACGCCCTCCATCCTGATCGATGCCGCGCGCGCGGAAGCAAACATCGCGCGGGCGCAGGCACATGCCGACCGCCAGGGGCTGAAGCTGCGGCCGCACATCAAGACGCACAAGCTGCCGTACTGGGCGAAGAAGCAGGTGGCGGCCGGCGCCGTCGGCATCACTTGCCAGAAGATCGGGGAGGCTGAAGTCATGGCCGATGCCGGTCTCACCGACATTTTTCTCCCCTATAACATTCTTGGGCGCGCCAAGCTGGAACGGCTGCTGGCCCTACATCACCGAGTGACAATGTCGGTTACGGCGGACAGCATGGAGACGGTCGAGGGACTGGCCGCCACCTTCTCCGATACCGGCCACCAGCTGCCGATGCTGGTCGAGTGCGACACCGGCATGGGCCGCTGCGGCGTGCAGTCGTCGGCGGAGGCGCTGGCGCTGGCAAAACAGATCGACAAGGCCGGCGGTCTTCGCTTCGGCGGCTTGATGACCTATCCCGCGGCAGGCCGCGCCGTGGAGGCCGAGGCCTGGCTTGCAGAGGCTCGCCAGGCGCTGGCCGCCTCGGGCCTGGCCTGCGAACGCATCTCCAGCGGCGGCACGCCTGATATATGGCGCTCCAGCGACACATCCGTCGTCACCGAATATCGCCCCGGCACCTACATCTATCTCGACCGTTACCAGGTCGACAAAGGCGTGGGCACCATCGACGATTGCGCGCTGACCGTGCTGTCGACGGTAGTGAGCCATCCGACAGCGACGCGCGCCATCCTGGATGCCGGCAGCAAGGCGCTGTCCAGCGACACGCTGGGCCTCAAGGATTTCGGCGAGTTGCTTGGCGTTGCCGGGGCACGGGTGGTCGGGCTCAGCGAGGAGCACGGCACAGTGACGCTGTCGGGCGATGCCAGGTTGCGCATCGGCGAGCGCGTCCGCGTCGTGCCCGATCATTGCTGCGTCGTCACCAACCTGTTCAATGAGGTCAACCTGGTCGACGGCGACAAGGTGCTGGAAACGCTGCCGGTAGCGGCGCGCGGCAGGATGGGGTGAGCGGGCTCCTTTCCTTCTCCCCTTGTGGGAGAAGGTGGCCGAGCGAAGCGAGGTCGGATGAGGGGTGTTCCAGAAAACACCAGCATCTCATTCCTTCCAGCACCCCTCATCCGGCTCGCCGCTAACGCGCCGATCCACCTTCTCCCACAGGGGAGAAGATTAAGAGCGCTCGGCTTGCCGGGCTGCGACGCGGCGCATGGCGGTGACGCGGCGGCGGCGTATCTCGGTGCGCATCGCGGTCAGATGCAGTGCGAAAAACAGCACGGTAAAGCCGACAGCCATCACCAGCAACGGCCATAGCAGGCTGGGGTCAATAGTCGGCCCGCCGAGCCGGAACACCGACGCCGGCTGATGCAACGTGTTCCACCAGTCGACCGAGAACTTGATGATCGGAATGTTGATGAAGCCGACCAGCGTGATGATGGCGGCGGCCCAGGCAGCACGCCCGACATCATCCAGTGCCCGGGTCAGCGCAATGATACCGAGATACATCAGGAACAGCACGAAGACAGAGGTCAGCCGCGCGTCCCAAACCCACCAGGTGCCCCACATCGGCTTGCCCCAGATCGAACCGGTGACCAGCGCCAGGGCGGTGAATACCGCTCCAATGGGGGCCGCGGACTTGAGCGCGACATCCGCCAGCGGATGGCGCCAGACCAGTGTCCCCAGTGCCGAAACCGCCATCAGCGTGTAGCACATCATGGCCAGCCAGGCGAACGGCACATGGATGTACATGATGCGAACAGTGATGCCTTGCTGGAAATCCTCAGGCGCGGTGAAACTCATATAGAGGCCGACGGCGAGGACAAGCGCCGCAACAGCCGCAAGCCATGGCACGATCCTGTCCGCCAGCGCGACGAAGCGCGTCGGGTTGGCAAGATCCATCCATCCTGTCGGGACTGACCGTGTGTCGCTCATGCGACTTTACATAGACCGCCGGCACGTTGGCGGCAATCCGAGGCATCGCGCGTCCTTTGGACGCGCGGGATTTGGTTGAAGGGAATGGAAGCTCCGGGTCGTCCGGAGCCTGATATGCTCAGGCAGCCTCGCCCTGCTGCTGCACGGAACGGCTGAGGCGGCGAACCTCTTCGTCGTTCAGCAGGCCGCCGGCGCGCAGCAGGCTGGCAAAACGGCCATTGCGCATCGACAGTTCGGCGAAGCCGCCCATTTCGACCACCCTGCCCTTGTCCATGAACACGACCAGATCGGCGTCGCGAACGGTGGTCAGGCGGTGGGCGATGATGAAGGTCGTGCGGTCGCGACGCAACTCGTCGATCGCTTCCTTGACGCGGTCCTCGGTCTCGACGTCGAGCGCGCTGGTCGCTTCGTCAAGAACCAGGATCGGCGCATCCTTGAGCACGGCGCGGGCAATGGCGATGCGCTGGCGCTCGCCACCCGACAGCTGGCCGCCGCGTTCGCCGACAACCGTGTCGTAGCCGCTGCTCTTCGACAGGATGAAGTCCTGCGCGGCAGCCGCGTTGGCGGCGGCATGGACTTCGTCATAGCTCGCATCGGCGCGGCCAACACGGATGTTGTCCTCGATCGAACGGTTGAGCAGCCCGGCGTCCTGGAACACAGTGGCGATTGAGTGGCGCAGCGACTTGCGGGTCACGCTGCGGGTGTCGATGCCGTCGATCAGGATACGGCCGCTGGACGGCGTGAAGACGCGCTGCAAGAGATTGATGAGCGTCGTCTTTCCAGCGCCGGTCGGGCCGACAATGGCGACGGTCTGGCCGGCCTGAACCTCGAACGACACGTCGTCGATACCCTGACCCGAATTGGCGAATTCGAAGCCGACATTCTCGAAGCGGATATGACCGGTGACGTTGACGAGATCGCGCAGGCCCTCCGGCTCGGCTGCTTCGGCGGCGGAGTCCTCGAGCTGGTAGAAATCCTGGAGCTTGGCGCGTGCCTCGGAAATCTGGTTGGCGAAAGCCGACATCTGGTCGAGACGAGCGATCAGCATCGTGGCAAAGCCGGTGAAGGCGATGACATCGCCGATACGCAGCTGGCCATGTGTCACGAGATAAGATCCGATCGACAACACGATGAGCATCGAGATTGCCGATGACAGACGGTGCAAGGCATTGGCCAGCGCCCACCAGTCAAGCACCGGGTTCTGGGCGTCGAGCAGGTTCTTCACGTAGCGCTTCAGCGTCTCGGCTTCGTGACCAAGACGGTTGTAGCTCTGCAGAACCGCGACGTTGCTGACCGAGTCCGTTACGTGAGCGAAGACCTGATGATAGTGGCGCTCCACCGCCGCCTGGCCCGCCTTGGTGCGGCGCATGACCATCCGGCCGATGCCGACATAGAGCAGTCCGAGACCGAGCAGGACCAGCGACATGCGCAGGTCCATGCTGATCGCGGTTGGGACCAGCAGCACCAGGGCGACAGCCGTGGAAAGGTGCTGGCGCATGAATTCGAGCCAGAGGCTGAACAGGGTTTCAACAGCGCGCAGCATCGTGTGCAATGCATTCGACGTGCCGTGCTGATGGTGCCAGGCGAGCGGCATTGTTATGACGCGCTCGAAGGACTGGCACAGAACTTCGCTGCGGCGCGCATGGGCAAAGCGGTCGGCGCCGCGCGCCACCATGACGAAAGCAACGATGTTGAATGCACCGAGACCGGCCCACATGATCAGCGTCGTGAAGACGGAGCCGCGCTCGGAGATCGCGCCAATGACGCGACCGAACATGATCGGCTCAAGAAGCGCTACAATGGCGAGGGCGACGTTGGCCGAGCAGATCAGCGCGACACGCTTCCTGTCGGCGGCCAGATAACCGAGCGCTCTCCAGTAGATTTGCAGAAGGGTCACCCCAGTTACTCCGCCACGCTGTTTATTGTGCACTGCATCATTTGACTCGTATCGGTTGATACGTCGCAAAACAATGCCCGTTTATCTCTTCCGTTCCCATTTCGCGAACAAAAGATGACGACGTTCCGAAATCTGCCGTGATCACCTAACGGTTTGAGAAGACAGGTAAAATGTCAGGCATGCGGCAAAATCATGGCAGTCGACCCGCGCTGCCACAATTTTAATCACCAACAATGTCGGGCCGATGACCAAAAGCCGAAATCGGCTTCTGGCAAAGTATCGTGCGCAATATAGGAGCTGTCAGGGCGCCTATAAAGGCGACCAAAGCTTCAAGCCGGGATCTTGACGGTGACCTCGGTAACCTCGCCGCTCTTCAATTCGACGGCCGACGCCTTGGTTTTCGTACCATTCAGTTCCAACGAAATGGCCTTGGCCTTGCTGTCGCGGACAACGCGAACCTTGAGCTCAGCCCCCAACATCTTGAGGTTTGCCGAGTAACCATCCCAATGGCTGGGAAGTCTTGGCTTGAACTGAACGCGCTGGCCGCGCCTTTCGATGCCAAGGATGCTCTCGACCGCCGCACGGTAAAGCCAGCCGGCGGAGCCCGTGTACCAGGTCCAGCCGCCGCGGCCGCCCTTGTCGTCTCCCGCATAGATGTCAGCCGCCACGACGTAAGGCTCGACCCGATAGTGTTCGGCCGAGGCCTCGTCGACGGCGTGGTTGACGGGGTTCAGCATCGAGAAACAGCGATAGGCATCATCCGTCCGCCCCATTTCGGCGAGCGCGATAACAAACCATGTGGCAGCGTGCGTGTACTGGCCGCCATTCTCGCGAACGCCTGGCGGGTAGCTCTTGATGTAACCCGGATCCTTTTCGGTTTTCGAGAACGGCGGCGTGAACAGCTTGACGATCTTGAGCTTATCGTCGACGAGCAGCCTGGTTGCCTGGTCCATCGCCGTCATTGAACGGGCCGGATCGCCGTCGCCTGACAGCACGCTCCAAGACTGCGCGATCGAGTCGATCTTGCACTCCAGCGACGTTCGCGAACCGAGCGGCGTGCCATCGTCGAAGCTGCCGCGCCGGTACCACTCGCCGTCCCAGGCGGTGCTCTCCAAAGCCCGCTTCAGCGCGTCGGCATGCTTTGTCCAGCCTTGTGCCCGCTTGGTGTCGCCTTCGGACTTGGCAATGGCGGCGAAGTCGCCAAGCGTCTTCAAGAGGAACCAGCCGAGCCAGACGCTCTCGCCCTTGCCGTGCTGGCCGACGCGGTTCATGCCATCGTTCCAGTCGCCACCGAGGATCAGCGGCAGTCCGGCGGGGCTGCTGCGCTTGATGGCGAGATCCAGCGCACGCGCGCAATGGTCGTAAAGCGAGGCCGACTTCTTCGACACCTCGGGGGTGAAGAAGGCATCGTGCTCGCCCTCGCCCAGCGGCTGTCCATCGATGAAGGGCAGTTGCTCCTTCAGGATGGAGGCATCGCCGGTCACCGAGAGATAACGCGCCGTGGCATGGGCAAGCCAGACGACGTCGTCCGAGATCAGGGTGCGGACACCTGCTCCGGTGCGCGGCAGCCACCAATGCTGCACATCACCCTCGGGGAACTGCCTTCGCGCCGCATTGAGGATCTGATCCCGCGCCAGGGTCGGATCGTGCGCCAGCAGAGCCAGCGTATCCTGCAACTGATCGCGGAAACCGAAGGCGCCGCTCGCCTGATAGAAAGCGGAGCGAGCACGGATGCGGCACGCCAGGCTCTGGTAAGGCAGCCAGTGATTGACCATGGCATCGAGCGCCTTGTCCGGCGTCTCGACCTGGATCGTATCAAGGAAGCCGCGCCATTCGCGCTCGTTGTCGGCCAGCCGCTGATCGAAGTCCTTGCCACGGTGCGCCTGCACCAGGGCACTCGCCTCCTCGACGGAGTCGGCGTCACCGAGCAACCAGAGCAGCGTCACGTCGCCACCGGCAGGAACCTCGATATCCCGCGCGATAGCCGCGCATGGATCGTCGCCGGCTTCGACACGGCCTGAAAGGGCAGCACCGCTCAGCACGGCCTGCGGCAGTTCACTGCTGCCATGCCGGCCGAGGAACTCGGTGCGGTCCGCCGTCACCGAATGCACGCCGCCATCGGCGGCGAGGAAGGCAACCCGGTCGCCGAAGTCGAGCCCGTATGGGTTCTGCGCCAGCAAAGCACCGGTCGCGGCATCCCTGGAGGGGATAATTGTTGCCGCCGTGCGCGAGCGATGCCCGCCCAGCACCCACTCGGCATAGGCATAGACGCGCAGCCGCGCCGGCACCGAGCCCGAATTCTGGATGCGCAGCCGGGAGATCTTTACCGGATCGACTGGATCGACGACATGCGTGAGGTCCATCGACAGCGGACCGCGCTTCGAGCGGAAGGTCGAGAAACCCTGCCCGTGCCATGCTTCGTAGGTCATCGAGGGGTCGCGCACCACGGCGGCCAATGGCGAGAACGCCTTGCCGCTGGCCTGGTCGTAGATGTAGATGCCCTCGCCAGGCCGGTTGGAGACAGGATCGTTCGTCCATGGCGTCAGCTGATAGTCGCGGCTGTTGCGGCTCCAGGTGAAGGCAGCGCCTTCCGCTGAAGTGTGGAAGCCGAACGAGGCGTTGGAGACGACGTTGATCCACGGCTGAGGCGTCGAGCGGCGGCCTGCGAGGCGCACGACATAGTGACGCCCGTCGCCATCGAAGCCGCCAAAACCGTTCCACTGGCTAAGCCCGGCACCGTCCGCCCGGCTGTCGACCAAGGCATGCGACGTATAGGTTTGCGTTACCGGCGCCAGTTCGCGTGATCCTGGCAACACTGCCGGCTGCAAGGCGTCGCGCGCCTGTAGCGCAGCCGCCTCGGCCCGCTCGATCTGGTCGAAAATGGTGCCGTTGCGCGTATGCAGCACCACACGGGCAACCGCGAGCAAGGTCTTGTAGGTGGTCTCGTCCATGAGATCGCGGCGCACCGCGAAGATATGCTGGCGCGGACCGAGTTCCTTGCCGCGCAGGCGGCTGTTCTCGCACAGCGTCTCGACAGCCCGCTGCAGGTCCTGGACGTAGGAAGACGCCTGCTCGTTGACGACGACGAAGTCGACCATCATGCCGCGAGCACGCATGTATTCCTGGAAGCGCAGCGCCTGGGCGACGATCTCGAGATCGGCAACGTCGCCGATCCTGACCAGGAAGATCGGGAAATCGCCCGATATGCTGGTTGGCCACAAGCTGGACTGCCTGCCGAGCCCCGAGACGATGGATTCGGCGGGAAGACGCAGGAACGGGTCCGGATAGATCAGATAGCGCGCCAGTTTCTGCACATTGGCGGCGTCGGTCAGGCTGAGGCCCATATGGCGGGTCTGCACCTGGCTGCGGGTCCAGGCCAACATCGCCTGACGGGCAAAGCTTTCGGGATGGTCAAGCCGCGCGATGGCCTCGTCCAGCTCGGTCCGGTTTGCGCCCACCACGGTCCAGAAGGTCAGCGATATCTTCTTGTTGGCGGGCACGCGCACCTGGCGCCGCAGCGAGGCGACGGGATCCAGCGTGAAGCCGGAATGGCCGCCAAGTTTTGCGCCGGCATCGAACGCGGCGGCATCGACGATGGTACGTCCGCGGCCGATGAAGGCGCGCCTGTCGGTCTCGGCTTCGGCATCGCGCGCCAATCCGGATGGATCGGTGACGAAATGCACCATGGCGATATCCGGCTCGCTGGTTTCGCGCTTGCGGCGGGTTGCGAAGATCGCCCCATTGTTCGAAGCGATTTCGGTTTCCACGAACATTTTCGAGAAAGCCGGATGGGCGTTGTCAGCAGCATCGGAGCCGAGCACCAGCTCGGCGAACGAGGTCACCTCGATATGCCGGTCGGTGCCGCCGTCATTATAGAGGGTAACCCGCCGGCCCTCGCCATTGCCTTCGGAGATGACGATGCACTCGACCTCGGAGCGCAAGGTGCCCACCGATTTGACGAAGCTCGCCTTGTCGTCGGAAAACAGCGTCTGAGCCTTCTCCTCGGGCGCGCGCTTCGGTTCTGCCGTTGCCGACCACCAGTCGCCGGTGCCGGCATCACGCAGGAAGATGTAGGAGCCAAGCCGGTCTTCGGTCGGGTCCGGCTGCCAGCGCGTCACGGACATATCACCCCAGCGGCTGTAGCCGGAGCCGGTCGCCGTGACCATCACCGAATAGCGGCCGTTGGACATGACGCTGGTCGAGCGCAGCGACTGCAGCGGATTGAGGACAATGCGGGTGTCTGGGCTTTCGGCCTCCGTCTCGTCCTTTGCCCGCTCGTCGGCTTCGGTCCTGACGGTGGCGGTCGGGATATCGCGCGGCGCCCGCTCCTGCAGCAGCAATTCAGCCGACTCGATGACCGGGTCACTGTGGAAGCGGTCCCGCATGCGGCCTTCGAAGATGGCGTCGGCGACGGCGGCGATCGACATGCCCGAATGGTGCGCATAGTAGTTCAGCACCACGGCATGGTTGGTGCCCTCCGGCACACGCTGCGGGGTGAAATCCACCGCGTCATAGTAGCCGTGACGGCCAAGAGCGCCGATGTCCCGCAACCGGGCCAGATTCTGGACGGCTTCGCGGGGATTGAACTGCGCCGCCAGCACCGTGGCGTAGGGCGCGATGACCGTGTTCTGGCCAAGACCGCGCTTCAGGCCGAGGCCGGGCACGCCGAAATTGGTGTACTGATAGGTCAGCTCGCGGTCACGGGCGTTGTAAGCCGCTTCCGAAATGCCCCACGGCACGTTCTTCGAACGGCCATACTGGATTTGGCGCTTGATGATCAGCTTGCTGGTCTGGTTGAGAATGCTGCCTTGCGGCTCCTTCATGACCAGCGGCGGCATCAGGTATTCGAACATCGAGCCCGACCACGACATCAGCGCGCCCTGGAAGCCGATCTCGACGATCGGCCGGCCAAGCCGGAACCAATGCTCGGTCGGCAGATCGCCCTTGGCGATGGCGAACAGGCTGGTCAGCCGCGCCTCGGAGGCGAGAAGGTCGTAGCAGCTTTCGTCAAGCTGGTTCTCTTCGACCCGGTAACCGATCGACAAAAGCTTGCGCTCCGTGCGCATCAGGAAGGCGAATTCCATTTCAAAGGCAAAGCGGCGTGTCCGCTCACGCAAGGCCAGCAGCTTGGCGCGCAGCGCTTCGACGGTGTTGTCGTCGCTATGCGCGTCATGCACATGCGCTTCGCAGGTGGCTTCGAGCCTTGCGGCCCAGTCGACGAGAACGTCGCTCTGCGCCGAGGCGGCCTCGGTGTGGATCGCGGCGGCGAGCTTACGGATTTCCCCGGCCAGAACGGCCAGATTGATGGTTCGGATCGAGGCCATTTCAGGCTGCGCCTTGATCGTATCGACAGCGCGCCGCATGCCGTCGAGGCGGTCGGCCAGACGCTGACGCAACGGCCGCAACTGGCGGCGATCGTCAGGCAATTCATCCAGGCTTTCGCTGAGGATGGTCACCGTGTCGAGAATACCTTCGAAGTCTCCTTGCAAGTGGACCGAAGGCGCTTCGGCCCATTCGACGCAAGCGGCCGCAACCGCGACCAGGTGGCCGGCGAGATTGCCGCTGTCGACAGCGGAAATATACAAGGGGTAGAGCGGCTTCAGCGTCGTGGTGTCGTACCAGTTGAAGAGGTGGCCACGGTGGCGCGGCATGCTCTCGATGGTCGTCATGGTCGCGTCTATGCGTGTGATGGCATCGGACAGGCTGATCCAGCCGAAATCGCGCGCCGAAACCACGGACAGGAGATAGACGCCGACATTGGTCGGCGATGTGCGCGGGGCCACAATCGGTGCCGGGCTTTCCTGGAAATTGTCAGGCGGCAGATTGTGATGCTCGACCGTCACGAAGCTCTCGAAATAGTGCCAGGTGCGGCGCGCAATCGTGCGAAGCGCGTGAATATCGGCCTGCGAGATGCGCAAGCGGTCCTCGGTTTCCGCCGAGCGGCTGATCCAGCTGGCGATCGCCGGCGAGCCGATCCAGAACAGGGCGAAGAAGAAAGCGACGAAGGCACCGGTGGAATCGGCCAGCACCGGGATGGCGAGGCCGACAAATCCGATAATCACCGCGCCATACATCATGCCGTAGTAAGAGCCGAGATCGTTGTCGCCGCTTTTGTGCGCCTGCGAGGCGGTGCGCCATTCCAACAGGTTCTGCCGGCTGACGAACAGCCGGTAGAGGGTACGGATGATGGCATCGCCCATCATCCAGGCGAGATGCGCCATCAGCACGATCTTGAGCGCCACCATGGCAGTGCCGAAGGCGACGTCACGCGCGAGTGCCGAGAAATGGCCGCGCGGCGTCTGGTCGCCGCTCTTGGGGATAATGGCGTTGATGATGTCGAAGGTCGGCGCCATGAACAGGCTGAGGATCAGCAGCGCCTGCCATTGCGCGGCCTGCGTGAACGGCAACAAAGTCCAGCCTGCGATCGCCGCCATGACCCAGAAGATCGGCGTCAGCGAACGGCGAAGGTTGTCGACCATCTTCCAGCGCGACAGTGCCGGAACACCGGAGCGCGGGTCGAGAATGAAGCCGAGAAGCTGCCAGTCGCCGCGAGCCCAGCGATGGTGGCGGGATGCATCGACCGAATAGCGGGTCGGATAGTCCTCGACCAGCTCGACGTCGGTGACCAATGCCGAACGCGCCAGGGCGCCTTCAAGCAGATCGTGGCTGAGGATGGTGTTTTCCTCGATGCGGCCCTTTAGCGCCGCCTCGAAGGCGTCGACATGGTAAAGGCCCTTGCCGGTGAAGGAACCGTCGCCGAAGACGTCCTGGTAGAGATCGGACACAGCGAAGACGTAAGGGTCGAGGCCACGGTTGGCCGAGAACACCCGCTGAAAGAAAGAGGCGTCGTCGCCGCTGGTCAGCGACGCCGTGATGCGCGGCTGCAGGATCGCATAGCCCGAAGTGACGACACGCTTGGTCGCATCGAAATGCGGACGGTTGAGCGGATGGCAGAGCTTGCCGACCAGCGTGGCGACCGCGTCGCGCGTGGTGCGGGTGTCGGCATCGAGCGTCATCACATGGACGACGTTTTCCGGCAGCGGCACTTCCGAAGGCATGAAGGTGGTGTCGCTGTCGCCGCGCAGCAGAAGATCGAGCTCGTGCAGTTTGCCACGCTTGCGCTCCCAGCCCATCCAGGCGCCCTGCGCGGCGTTGTAGAGCCTGCGCCTATGCAGGATGTAGAAGCGCGGCGCACCCTCCGATGGATAACGGGCGTTCAGGCGGGCGATCTCGTCGCGGGCAAATTGCAGGATTTCGATGTCGGCGGTATCGATCTCGGTCTTCGAATCCGGCCAGTCCGAGAGCAAGGCGAAATGAATTTCGCCTGCTGTGTTGGCGAGGTGATGCACCTCGATGTTGCGGATATTTTCCTCGACGTCGTCGCGCGAGCCTATCAGCGAGGGTACCACCACCAGTGTGCGGGCCTCCGGCGGCACGCCATGCCTGTAGTCATAGCCGACCAGCCGGGTCGGCTTGAGGAACAGCAACACCACGGTGTTGAAGAAGGCGAGCGCGCCTTCGCTGGCCGGTACGGCAAACAGCGCCAGCATCAGAACGATGGACTCGACCGACAGGCCAAGATTGGCAAGCGCGTTGCCCGCCAGCACAAGCAGCAGGGCCGTCAGCGCGAACACCGGCAAGACAATACCCAGCCAGCCGGTCTTGCGGAATGTCCGGTTGATGGTCTGACTGATGGTCGGCCGGTAGCCGATCGCCTTCTCAAGCTCCAGCCGTCGCGGCCCAACGAGGAAGAAGCCGACATCGGAATGAGCGGGGTTGGCCTGATCGGCATTGGAACCATCGCCGTCGGTGGCCATTTCGATCGCTTTTTCAGCGACGCGATATTCGGACAGTTCGGAGCGGCGCGCCAGTTCCTCGATCGCGGTCCGGTATTGGTCACGCGAGAAGAAGTCGAGCGCGGCGAAATCGGTGCGTTCGCGCAGCACGGTGTCGATGCGGCTGACGCCTTCGAACCATACGGTCCAGTCGACATCGTTGATGAGGCGCAGGCCACGGATGATGTTGCCGGTGGTCACATTGCCGCTGGAAAGCGTGTGATGTTCGGCGATGATGATTTCTTCGGCGTCGGAGCCGGTCTTTTCGAGCTCGCTTTCCAGCCACTCAAGCGCCTTGCCGGCATTTTGCGAGCCATCACGCAGGCGGTAGAGCAACTGCGTGGCGAAGGTCGTGTCCTGCGCGTGGGCACCGAAGGTCGACAGGATCGCCTGCCGGTCGGCGCTGTCGTCGGTCGCCAGCACGCGGTCCGCGACATCATTGGCGATCTGGCGCATTTGGCGGGTACGGTTGACCCGAACAGCCAGCCGACGGAGATTTTCAATGAGGACGAAGCGCAGCAGCGAAGGCAGCGCCCACAGCTCACCAATCTTCAAGGGCTCAACCGACTGGAAGCCCTGGACGATCGACTTGAACATGGTGGCCGACACAGAGCTGTCGGAATGCGCGACGTAAGTCCAGGCCAGTGCCAGGGCACGTGGCACGCCGGTGCCGTCGGGCAGCTTCAGCGTCGGCAACTGCCGGTAGAAGCGGCGCGGGAGATCGCGTTTGACCTGAAATATGGTCTCTTCGACCAGATAGTTGTTGTCGAGCAGCCATTGCGCGGCCGGGGTGATGGTTTCGCCCTTGGCCTGAGCGGCATTGGTCGAGCGATAGACTTCGAGGATTTTCTTGGCACTGTCGCGGATGCGGGCCTGGAAATCGAATGGGGTCAGACCGAAGAGGTCCGAGAGGTCGCCCTTGGCAAGGCTTTCGCCGAGTGCCCGCAAGCGTTCTTCGGGCAGGAAATTGGAGCGTATCGGCTCTTCCGTGATGGCCGGGAAGCTCGCGCTCGTCGTTTCGATTTTCGCAGGGTTCGTCTGAATATTCATTGAAAAATCCGTATGGCGGGACGACGGCGGCGTCACCGCCACGGCAATGTCCCTAAAACCGATTCAAATGCAATTGGTTGCATCACAGCACTTGCCGAAAGTTTGTTTCCGCACCAGGACAGGGCGTCATCTCTCAGCAAATTCCAGACGAGCGCCCCTCGCTCCCGTCGCGATTGATCGACGGGGAGGATTCAGGCTTTTTCGTGATGCCGCCGGCAGCTTACGCTATATTTCGCCGGCATCACGATCATGTTTGGCAACAGCCATTAATGGTTCGCCGAAATGCCCGAGGCCAAGCCGTTGATCCGGATCACGAACAGTGTCGTGTCGTGGGCAGGTTTGATGAGAACATCAGCGTCGTCTGGCCCGAGCAGCAGCGTATCAAGCGCTCCAAGATGGGTGGGCAAGCCACCAGATATGGTGATGCCCCCGTCCAGGCTCAGGATGAGGGTGTTTTCGGCCCCTGCCCGGATTTCGAGCGGATCGGAAATGTGTAGACGCTGAACCGTATGGGTCATGCGCCCGCGTCTGGTCATGACGTTGAGATCGGTGATCGGCCCGGCGATCAACGCGGCTTCGGTCGAAACATCAGCCGGAAAGGCAAACGGAGCCGATGTCTTGGTCACGGTGGCCGATGGCCGTCCGGCGAGGTCAAGCACAATCCCCTCGCCTTCCAGTACAGCCAGGGTCCGGTCGATTCCGGCGAATTGCGAAAACGGCCCGCCGCTCTCGACGCGGGCCATGGAGATACGCCAGTCGAAATCATCGAGACCGGCGCCGGCGGGCGAGACGGTGATCTCTGTCGTCACCCCGCCGCCATTCTTCCACGGCATCGACCGGTATTCGGATGCCTTGAGAACACGCATCGTTTCAGCCAAGGATACCGGGAAGATTGAGCTGATGCTCCTTGGCGCACTGAATGGCGATGTCGTAGCCGGCATCGGCATGGCGCATGACGCCGGTCGCCGGGTCGTTCCACAGCACGCGCTCGAGGCGCCTGGCCGCGTCCCGTGTGCCATCGGCGACGACCACCATGCCGGCATGCTGCGAGAAACCCATGCCGACGCCGCCGCCATGATGCAACGACACCCAGGTGGCGCCGGACGCGGTGTTGAGCAGAGCATTGAGCAGCGGCCAGTCGGAAACGGCGTCCGAGCCGTCTTTCATCGATTCCGTTTCGCGGTTCGGTGACGCGACCGAGCCGGAATCGAGATGATCGCGGCCGATGACCACCGGCGCCTTCAGCTCGCCCTTGGCCACCATCTCGTTGAAGGCCAGCCCGAGCCGGTGACGGTCACCAAGGCCAACCCAGCAGATGCGCGCCGGCAGGCCCTGGAAAGCGATGCGCTCACGCGCCATGTCGAGCCAGTTGTGCAGATGAGTGTTGCCGGGGGTCAGCTCCCGAACCTTGGCGTCGGTCTTGTAGATATCCTCCGGGTCGCCGGACAGTGCGGCCCAGCGGAACGGACCAATGCCCTTGCAGAACAGCGGGCGGATATAGGCCGGCACGAAACCGGGGAAGGCGAAGGCGTTCTCGAAGCCCTCTTCCAGGGCCACTTGGCGGATGTTGTTGCCGTAGTCGAGTGTCGGCACACCGGCGTTCCAGTATGCCACCATCGCCTCGACATGCTCGCGCATCGAGGCGCGGGCAGCCTTCTCGACAGCCTTGGGGTCGCTGACGCGTTTCTCGCGCCACTGCGCCATCGTCCAGCCCTTCGGCAGATAGCCATTGATGGGATCATGCGCCGAGGTCTGGTCAGTGACCATATCGGGACGGATGCCACGCCTGAACATTTCCGGCACGATCTCCGCCGCATTGCCGAGCAGGCCGACCGACTTTGCTTCGCCGGCTTTCGTCCAGCGCTCGATCATCGCCATGGCCTCATCCAGCGTCTCGGCCTTCGCGTCGACATAGCGGGTGCGCAAGCGGAAATCGATCGAGTCCGGGTTGCATTCGATCGCAAGACAGCAGGCTCCGGCCATGACCGCCGCAAGCGGTTGGGCGCCGCCCATGCCGCCGAGGCCGCCCGTCAGGATCCATTTGCCCTTGAGGTTGCCGCCATAATGCTGGCGGCCGGCCTCGACGAAGGTCTCGTAGGTGCCCTGCACGATGCCTTGCGTGCCGATGTAGATCCACGAGCCGGCCGTCATCTGGCCGTACATCATCAGGCCCTTCTTATCGAGCTCGTTGAATTTCTCCCAGGTCGCCCAATGCGGCACCAGGTTGGAATTGGCGATCAGCACGCGCGGCGCATCCGCATGGGTGCGGAACACGCCAACCGGCTTGCCAGACTGGATCAGCAGTGTCTCGTCATCACCGAGCGTCTTCAGCGAAGCGACGATCTGGTCGAAATCATTCCAGGTCCGCGCCGCACGGCCGATGCCGCCATAGACGACGAGTTCGTTGGGATTTTCGGCGACATCAGGGTCGAGATTGTTCATCAGCATGCGCAGCGGCGCTTCGGTCAGCCAGGTGCGCGCGTTGAGTTCGGTGCCGCGCGGGCTGCGGACTTCGCGGATGTTGTGGCGGGGGTTGTTCATGACTTCACTGTCCCTTTCGAATGAGATGTGCGGTGCTGCGGGCGCCGTCGGCGCTGATCCATGTGACCTGCTCCTGGGCAGGATTAGAGGAATCGATGGTCATGGCGTAGCAGGCCCAGACATCGGACGGCGGCCACAGCGAGCAGTACTGATCGCCGCGAACGTCCCATCGCCCTTGCGACTGGTTGCTGCCTTTTATGTAAAGCGTCGCGCCACCATCATCGAAGCTTTGCGTCCAATCCGGGCCTTCGACATGCGCGCCTTTCAAGGTGGCGAGAATGTCAGCGCCCTTCATTGTCACTTCATCGGCGAAGGCTCCGAGTGAAAGCGTTGCGGCAACCAGTTGAACGGCGAGAAAGCCGATGCCGGCATGGCGGTTCATGGCATCCTCCCGATGCTTTTTGCGTCAGCTCTTGGCCCAGGTGATCGCGGCTTCGAGAATTTTCTTCAGCGTCGCGGCCATGGGTGCGGCGAAGTCGGCGTCATAAGGTACTGGCCAATTGTCCGGCTCACCCTTGCCCTCGGGCTCGTGCATGTAGCCACGGTCGGCAAGTTCCATCTGCAGCGCGTGGAAGCCACCTTGCGGGTTGCCGAAGTAGCGCGTGATCCAGCCACCCTTGAAACGGCCGTTGATGACATAGCTCTCGCCGGTTTCGGCCATGATCTGGCCAACTAGGCTCTGCAGCACGGGATCGGCCGTCTGGCCGTCATTGGTGCCGAGATTGAACACCGGCAACGTGCCTTCGAACAGGCGCGGCAGGACGGAACGGATCGAGTGGCAATCATAAATGACGACCTTCTCATGCAGGCCGCGCAGCCTTGTGGCCTGGTACCCCAGCATCTCGTGGTAGGGCAGGAAATACGAGGCGTGGCGCTGGCTGATTTCCGCCGGCATCGGCTCCTCGCCAGGACGGTAGATCGGGTCGCCGTCGAAAGTTTCGGTCGGGCAAAGTGTCGTCGTTGTCTGCCCAGGATAGAGCGAAGCACCCGAGGGATCACGGTTGACGTCGATGACGGTGCGCGAAATCGCCGTATGCACCACCGTGGCGCCAAGGCCGGCCGCGAAATCATAGAGCTGGTCGATCCACCAATCGCAGTCGCGCCGGCCAAGCCAGGGCGAAATCAGCCGGCCGTCGATACCGGCAAGGTCAATGCCGGTATGCGGGATCGACACCAGCAATGGCGCCGTCCCTTCCGTTACCGTGAGCCAGTCGCTCATTGTCAGGCTCCAGAGATCGACGGCAGCGTCACCGCAGCCGCCGCCCTGACGGTCGCGCCGCTGCGCACCATGGCGATTGCCTTTTCCATGTCGGGATGGAAATGCCGGTCGTTGTCGAGATGCGGCACCTCTGCCCTGACCAGCTTGCGCACGGCCTCCAATGCGGTGCTCGAGGCCAGCGGGGCATGGAAATCGCAGCCTTGCGCGGCGGCCAACAGTTCGATGCCGATGACGGCAGTTGCGTTCTCGACCATACCGATCAGGCGGCGCGCGCCATGTGCCGCCATCGACACGTGGTCTTCCTGGTTGGCCGAGGTCGGGATGGAATCGACACTCGCCGGATAGGCCTTCTGCTTGTTTTCGGAAACGAGCGCGGCAGCCGTAACCTGCGGGATCATGAAGCCGGAATTCAAGCCGGGCTTCGGCGTCAAGAAGGCAGGCATGCCCGATAGCGCCGGATCAACCAGCATGGCGATGCGCCGTTCCGATAGCGAGCCAATCTCGCAGACGGCGAGCGCGATCATGTCGGCGGCGAAAGCCACCGGCTCGGCATGGAAATTGCCGCCGGACAGCGCGGTGTCGTCCTCTGCGAAGATCAGCGGATTGTCGGTGACGCCATTGGCTTCGGTGCCGAGCGTATCGGCAGCCTGGCGCAGCACGGCGAGAGCCGCACCCATCACCTGCGGCTGGCAGCGCAGGCAGTATGGATCCTGCACCCGTTCGTCGCCGACGCGGTGCGATTCCCGAATCGCGCTGCCGGCCATCAGATTGCGCAAGGCGTCCGCCGTCTCGATCTGGCCGCGATGCTTCCTCAGCACATGGATGCGCGGATCGAACGGGGCGTCAGAGCCTTTTGCCGCGTCGGTCGACAAGGCGCCGGCAACCAGCGCGGACTGATAGAGCACTTCGGCTTCGAACAGAGCGGCGAGCGCATAGGCGGTGGAAAACTGGGTGCCGTTGAGCAGCGCCAAACCTTCCTTGGCGCCGAGCGTCACCGGCTCCAGGCCGTGCGAGACAAACGCGACCTTTGCCGGAACGCGGCCATGCGGCGTAAAGCACTCACCAACACCGATCATCACTGCCGTCATGTGCGACAGCGGCGCCAGATCGCCCGAAGCGCCGACAGAGCCTTGCGCCGGCACGACCGGGATGACGTCGTTGGCGAGCATCGCCTCCAGCAGTTCGATGGTTTTCGGCTGCACGCCGGAAGCGCCTTGCGCCAGGCTGGCCAGCTTCAGCGCCATCATCAGCCGCGCGATGGCAACGGGCATCGGTTCGCCAACGCCGGCTGCATGCGACAGAACGATGTTGCGCTGCAATGTTTCAAGATCGGCATCCGGGATACGAACGCTGGCCAACTTGCCGAAACCGGTGTTGACGCCATAGACCGGCTCGCCACGGGACAGAATCCTGGCGACGGCGTCGGCGCTGGCCTTGATTTTCGGACGACAGGCGGCGTCGAGCTTCGGGACGGCGCCGCGATAGATGGCGCGCCACTCGGCCAATGTTGCATTGCCGGGCTTCAGGGTAAGTTCGGTCATTGTCCTCTCCAGATACGGGCATGCAACGGATTGAAGCCCATGCGATAAACGAGTTCGGCCGGGCGCTCGATGTCCCAGATTGCCAGATCGGCCGACTTTCCGGCTTCCAATGTGCCGGTCTGCTCAAGCAACCCAAGCGCACGGGCGGCTTCGCGGGTCACACCGGCGAGGCATTCCTCGACGGTGAGGCCAAACAGGGTCGCTGCCATGTTCATGGTCAACAGCAGCGAGGTCAGTGGCGACGTGCCGGGATTGTTGTCGGTGGCGACGGCCATCTTGACGCCATGCTGGCGAAACAGGCCGATCGGCGGCTTCCTGGTCTCGCGGATGAAATAATAGGCGCCGGGCAGGATCGTCGCCACGGTCCCGGCCTTGGCCATCGCCACGGCGCCGGCCTCGTCGGTGTATTCGAGATGGTCCGCCGACAGGGCGCCGTAGCGGGCGGCCAGTTCGGCGCCATGCAGGTTGGAGAGTTGGTCGGCGTGGAGCTTGACGGGCAGGCTCACAGCCTTAGCGACGTCGAAAACGCGCGCCATCTGTTCCGGCGAAAAGGCTATGCCCTCACAGAATCCATCGACCGCATCGGCGAGACCGTCGGCGGCGACAGCCGGAAGAATCTCCTTGGCAACGAGGTCGATAAAGGCATCCTTGTCGCCCTTGGCTTCTGGCGGCAAGGCGTGAGCGCCGAGGAATGTCGTGCGGATCGTCACGGCCCGCTCGTCGCCAAGCCGGCGGGCGGCACGCAAGGATTTCTTTTCGTTTTCGAGGTCGAGCCCATAGCCCGATTTGATCTCGACTGATGTGACGCCTTCAGCAATCAGCGCGTCGAGACGCGGCAGCGACTGGGCAACCAGTTCGTCCTCGCTGGCGGCACGCAGCGACTTGACCGAGGAGACAATGCCGCCGCCGGCTTTGGCGACTTCCTCATAGGTCGCGCCGGCCAGGCGCATTTCGAACTCATTGGCGCGGTTGCCGGCATGGATCAGATGGGTGTGGCAGTCGATCAGCCCGGGCGTGATCCAGCGGCCCTCGCAGTCGATGATCTCGGCGTTCTGGCCGAGTGCGGCAGGCATCTCGGCTTCCGGGCCTGCATAAAGGATACGGCCACCTTGAACAGCGATCGCGCCGTCTTCGACAATGCCCAATCCGGGCAAAGCCTCGGCCAGTGTCGCCAGGCGCGCATTGCGCCAGATGCGAACCACCCCTGCCCGGCTGTTGTTCTCTCCCGCCATGATCTTTTCCGTTTCCATTGGCTGCGATTATGTATATACATATTGAAACGCGGCGCAAGTGCTATCGTCACAGCCGCTATTCAGATTCGGAGGAAAAAGGCGTGACGGCGATCTTTGCGGAACAGGCACTCCTGCCCGGCGGCTGGCATAGCAATGTGCGCATCGCCATGACCGATGGCCGCATAGCCACGGTCGAGACAGCGGTGACTGCCCTGCCAGGCGATGAGCGCCATTCCATAATTCTGCCCGGCATGCCGAATCTCCACAGCCACGCCTTCCAACGCGGCATGGCGGGCCTTGCCGAGTTGCGCGGCCCTTCCGCCGATAGTTTCTGGAGCTGGCGCGAGGTCATGTACCGTTTCGCGCTGTCGATGACACCGGATCAGGTCGAGGCGGTTGCCGCCCAGCTCTATGTCGAGATGCTGGAAGCAGGGTTCTCGCGCGTCGGTGAATTCCACTACCTCCACCACGACCGCGACGGCGAGCCTTATGCAAACATTGCCGAGATGGCCGAACGCATCGCCGCAGCGGCGGGTGAGACCGGCATTGGCCTTACACTGTTGCCGGTTTTCTATGCGCATTCCGCCTTTGGCGGCGCGGCGCCAAACGAGGGCCAGCGGCGATTCATAAATGATGTGAATCGGTTCTCCCAGCTCGTTGAGAAATCCAGCGAATCCGTTCGCGCTTTGAATCAAGCCGTGGTCGGTGTCGCCCCGCACAGTCTTCGCGCCGCAACGCCTGAGGAACTTGTGGCAGTCGCCGCGCTGGCGCCCAACGGCCCGATCCACATCCACGTCGCCGAGCAAGTGAAAGAGGTTGACGATTGCGTAGCCTGGTCGGGTGCGCGGCCCGTCGAATTTCTGCTTGGCAATGCGGAGGTCGACCAGCGCTGGTGCCTGATCCACGCCACCCACATGACGGATGCCGAAACAATCGGCATGGCCAGGAGCGGCGCCATCGCAGGCCTCTGCCCTATCACCGAGGCCAATCTTGGCGATGGAACCTTTGCCGCGCCTTTGTTCGCGGAACATGGCGGTCGCTTTGGCATCGGCTCCGATTCCAACGTGCTGATCGGTCTGCCCGACGAATTGCGCCAGCTTGAATATTCACAACGCCTCGTCCATCGAGCCCGCAACGTGCTGGCTGTCGCCGGCGGCTCGACCGGCCGCGCGCTTTTCGATGCCGCGCTCGACGGCGGCGGTGTTGCCCTTGGCGCCGGTGCCTCGCAAATCTCGGTTGGCGCGGCTGCGGACATCGTCTCGCTCGATGCAAGCCATCCTTCACTAACCGGCAAGGTTGGCGATGCTATTCTCGACTCCTGGATCTTCGCCAATGGCAGCAAGGTCGACTGTGTCTGGGTGCATGGCAAGAAGCAGGTCAGCGGTGGCAAACACGCAAGGCGCGAAGCCATCGCCGAACGCTTTCGCGGCGTGATGACGGCGCTGACGGCATGAGCGTGACCGGGACAGAGATCGAAGGCGGCGGCTCGCTGCACCAGCGTATCCTGTCCGAGATCAGCGAACGCATCCTGTCCGGCGCCTGGGCGCCCGGCTATCGTATTCCGTTCGAGCACGAACTGACCGAGCAATACAATTGCTCCCGCATGACGGTGAACAAGGCGCTGTCGCAACTGGCCAAGGCTGGTCTGATCGAACGCCGACGCCGTTCAGGCAGTTTCGTGCGCCGGCCACAGTCGCAAGCGGCGGTGCTGGAGATCCATGACATCCGGATCGAGGTCGAGGCGCTCGGCCTGCCTTATCGCTATGAGCTTATATCGCGGCAGAAAAGGCGGAGCAGCACTGAGGATCGCGCCTTGCTGGAGCTGAGTATCGCCGGGCCGGTGCTGGCGCTGGAATGCCGGCATTTCGCTGGAAAGCGGCCATTCGCGCATGAACAGCGGCTGATCAACCTCACCGCTGTCACGGAGGCTTCAGAAGAGGCGTTTCTCGATACAGCTCCCGGGCCGTGGCTGATCGGGCGGGTGCCGTGGAGCGAGGCCGAGCACCGCATCCGTGCCGTTGCCGCCGACAGGCACATCGCGGCATCGCTTGATATCGAGCCTGGCGCGCCGTGCCTTGTGGTCGAGCGGCGGACATGGAGTGCCGATCACCCGGTCACCCATGTCCGCTTCACCTATGCGGCCGAGAGCCACACGCTGGTAGCGCGCTTCACGCCCTCGCAGTCATGATTTCCGCCGCGATCAGATCGCCGCGGTGATGATGATCTCTACCGTGTATTCCGGGCCGGCAAGCTTGGCTTCGCCGGTGGCACGGGCGGGCGTGTTGCCCTGCGGCACCCACTTGTCCCATTCCTTGTTCATCTCGGCGAAGGTGCCCATGTCGGCCAGCCAGATGATCGCCTGCAGGATCTTGGTCTTGTCGGTGCCGGCCTTGGCCAGCAATTCGTCGACGCTCGCCAGGATCGACTTGGTCTGCTCGCCAACGCTCGCGCCGGGCGTTCCGACCTGGCCGGCCAGATAGACGGTGTTGCCGTGGATGACGATCTGGCTCATGCGCGGGCCGACATCGATGCGACGAATGCTCATTGGATGTTTCCTTCTTTTGACGGTCGCGCCTCTTTAGAGTCGCGGTTGCTCCGGGGCAAGGTCGGCGGCGCGAATTCCCCGACACGACATTGGGCCAGTCACACATCCGTCACCTGGAGGCCTCGCCGCAATTCCGCCCGATTGGCTTGTTGACTAATGTAATAACATCACATATCCAATCGGCCGCTGTCTCCGTCCCGGATCGCCGTCCTCACAGAATCGTCGAATGACCCAAACCTGCCTGACATTCCGCGACCTGACGCTGGGCTACAACAGCCATCCGGCGATCCATCATCTCGACGGCACGATCCGCAAGGGCTCGCTGACCGCCGTCGTTGGTGCCAACGGCTCCGGCAAGTCGACCTTGATGAAGGGGATTGTCGGCGTCTTGAAGCCGATGGCGGGCGCGGTGATGCGGGCGCCCGGGGTGCGCGCAGCCTATCTGCCGCAGCAATCGGAACTCGATCGCTCGTTTCCGGCCCGGGTTGTCGACTTGGTTTCGCTCGGCCTGTGGCCCAAGCGCGGGCTGCTTGGCCGCCACACCGCGCAGGACCGCGACGCGGTCGGCAAAGCGCTGATGGCAGTCGGCCTCGGCGGCTTCGAAAAGCGCCCGATCGACACATTGTCAGGCGGCCAGTTGCAACGCACGCTGTTTGCCCGCGTGCTTCTGCAGGATGCTGACCTCATCCTTCTCGATGAGCCTTTCAATGCCGTGGATTCAAAGACGGTCGGCGACCTCATTGCCTTGATCAAGCGCTGGCATGGCGAGGAGCGTACCATCATGGTCGTGGTCCACGACATGGATCTGGTGCGCGAGAATTTTCCCGAGACATTGCTGCTCGCCCGCCAGCCGATCGCCTGGGGTGAAACGAGGGAAACATTGCGGCCGGAAAACCTGTTGCGCGCCCGCCGTTTCCACGAAGCCTGGGAAGAGAACGCACCATGGTGCGCACCAGAAGAACATGGTCATGCGCATGATCACGACCATGGTCACGGGCATTCGCACGATCATGACCATGATCACAACCACGGCTCCGGGCCGAGAGCTGCTTGATGGACACGCTTTACGCACTCTTCATAGCGCCATTCGCCGATTTCGGCTTCATGCAGCGCGCCCTGATCGGCTCGCTGATGCTGTCACTCGGCGCCTGCCCGGTGGGTGTCTTCCTCATGCTGCGGCGCATGAGCCTTTCCGGCGACGCCATGGCCCATGCCATCTTGCCCGGTGCCGCGGCCGGCTTCCTGCTTTACGGCCTGGAAATCCTGCCGATGACCATCGGCGGGCTGATTGCCGGCATCATCGTGGCGCTTGGCGCCGGTGCGGTCTCACGCTTCACCATCCAGCGCGAGGACGCCTCCATGGCGGCCTTCTATCTGATTTCGCTCGCTATCGGCGTGCTGATGGTGTCGGTTCGCGGCTCCAGCGTCGATCTCATGCATGTCCTGTTCGGCACCGTGCTGGCGCTCAACAATGAGGCGCTGACACTGATCGGCGGCATCGTCGCGGTGACCCTGGTCAGCCTCGCCATCTTCTGGCGGGCGCTGGTCGCGGAATGCCTCGACCCGCTCTTCCTGCGCTCGGTCAGCCGACTGGGCAGCCCGGTGCATTTCATCTTCCTTGGCCTTGTGGTGCTCAACCTCGTCGGCGGCTTCCAGGCGCTTGGCACCTTGCTGTCGGTCGGATTGATGATGTTGCCCGCCGCCGCCGCCCGATTCTGGACCGTGCGCGTCGAACCCATGTGCGTGTTGGCGGTGCTGATCGGCTTTGCCTCCTGCATCGCAGGGTTATTGCTGTCCTATCACGCGTCGCTGCCTTCCGGCCCCGCCATCATCCTGTCGGCTGGCGTCGTCTATTTTGCCTCGATCCTGTTCGGTACGCGCGGCATCCTGCGCGCCCGCATCATTCATCACCGTCACAGAACGGCCTGATCCCGCCTCTCCCACCCCTTTCCCCAAGCAAGGAGACCTCCCAAATGTTGAAATCGATCCGAGCCGCCCTGGCGATGAGCGTTATAACATTAACGGCTTTCGGCGCATCATCGGCTTTCGCCGCCCCGCTGAAAGTGGTCGCGAGCTTCACCGTCATTGCTGACTTCGCCAGGAATGTCGGCGGCGATCGGGTCAACATCACCACCATCGTCGGGCCGGATGGCGATGCCCATGTCTACGAGCCAAGCCCGGCCGATGCCGTGGCCATGGCCGGAGCGGATCTTGTGCTGGTCAACGGCCTGCATTTCGAAGGCTTCCTGCAGCGCCTGGTCGATGCCAGCGCCACCAAGGCATCCGTGGTCACCTTGACCAAGGATGTGACGCCGATCGACTTCAAACCCGAGTTCGCCGACGCCGATGCAGCCGAGGGCGCTGATACCGGTGCCGGCAAGACGGTGACCGACCCGCATGCCTTCCAGTCGATCGCCAACGCCAAGATCTATGTGAAGAACATCGCCGAAGCCTTCTGCGCCGCCGACAGCGACGGCTGCGTCAGCTACCAGACCAATGCCGCCGCCTACACCAAGAAGCTCGATGCGCTCGAGGTCGAAGTGAAGGCCGCGATCCAATCAATTCCGGAAAAGAAGCGCGTGGTCATCACCTCGCATGACGCCTTCGGCTATTTCGAGAAGGCGTACGGCCTCACCTTCCTCGCCCCGCAAGGCATTTCCACGGACTCGGAACCTTCCGCCGCCGATGTCGCCAAGCTCGTCAATCAGGTTAAGCAGGACAAGGCGGCGGCGATCTTCGTCGAGAACATCACCAATCCGCGGCTGATCGAGCAGATCGCCAGCGAAACCGGCATCAAGGTTGGCGGCACGCTCTATTCCGACGCCCTGTCGCAGCCCGATGGCCCGGCCTCGACCTATGTCGACATGATGCACAACAACATCGCCAAGATCAAAGGCGCGATCCTCGGCAGCTGACAACCAGGTCTCTCGGAGAGGCGGAGTTTGGACTCCGCCTCTCCGATCTGTATCTGTAATTAAATAACATAACCATCCGGAGCAATTCATGCTGCAGAAATCCGTCTCGAAACATCTCCCCGTCACCGTGCTGTCCGGCTTTCTCGGCGCCGGCAAGACCACGCTCCTGAACCACATCCTGTCGAACCGCGAGGGCCGCCGTGTCGCCGTCATCGTCAACGACATGAGCGAGATCAACATCGACGCCGAACTGGTGCGCGACGGCGCCGACCTGTCGCGCACCGATGAGAAGCTGGTGGAAATGTCGAACGGCTGCATCTGCTGCACGCTGCGCGACGACCTGCTGAAGGAGGTTCGTGCACTGGCCGAACAAGGGCGTTTCGACTACCTGCTGATCGAATCCACTGGTATTTCCGAGCCGTTGCCGGTCGCCGCGACCTTCGACTTCCGCGACGAGAATGGCGACAGCCTGTCCGACGTCGCCCACCTCGACACGATGGTGACGGTCGTCGACGCACTCAACCTGCTGAAGGACTATTCCTCCGCCGATTTCCTCAGCCAACGCGGCCAATCGCTGGGTGAGCAGGACAGTCGCGCACTGGTCGACCTCCTGGTCGAACAGATCGAGTTCGCCGACATCGTGGTACTGAACAAGGTCGGTATGGCCAGCCCGCATCAGCGCGACATGGCACGCTTGATCGTGCGTGCGCTCAACCCCGACGCGGAGATTGTCGAAGCCGATTTCGGACAAGTGCCGCTCGACAAGGTGCTGGCGACCGGGCGCTTCGATTTCGAGAAGGCACAGCAAAACCCGCTCTGGTTCAAGGAGCTCAACGGATTTCGCGACCACATTCCCGAAACCGAGGAATACTGCATCCGCTCCTTCGTCTACCGGGCGCGACAACCTTTCGACCCCGCCAGCTTCCAGGCCTTCATCAACCGCTCCTGGCCGGGTGTGGTGCGTGCCAAGGGGTTTTTCTGGCTGGCGACGCGGCCGCGGCATGTTGGCGAGTTGAGCCACGCCGGCGCATTGGTGCGCACCGAAAAGCGCGGCCTTTGGTGGGCCTCGGTGCCATCGGAGCAATGGCCGGATCATCCCGAATGGTTGGAGAGCATGCAGCCCTATCTCGATCCAGTCTGGGGCGACCGGCGCCAGGAAATGGTCTTCATCGGCTGCGAGCCGATGGATGAGGCCCGCATCCGCGCCGAGTTGGACGACTGCCTGCTCGATGCGACGGACTTCCAGCCCGAACTGTGGCGCGGACTGCCCGATCCTTTCCCGGTTTGGGAGCGCCGGCCTTCCTGACATCCGCGCCGGCTCAAGCCTGATGACGCCCCCTGCCGGGCCACGACAGGCCCGGTTGGATTTCGCGTGGGAAATGTCTATCTGGCAGCGAGATTTCATCTTGTCACCGGCAGATGACCGGATGCAGCTCGGGGGCCCGCGTTTCCATGACCGATTTCACGCCTTTCCAGTCCCTGCTTGGCGGCGCCCTCATTGGCCTGTCGGCAGTGTTCTTGATGGCGCTTCATGGCCGCGTCGCCGGCATGACCGGCATCCTGACTGGCATCATTCCACCGCTTTCAGCGGAATGGCCTTGGCGCGCGGCCTTTCTTGCCGGCGCTATTGTGGTTCCCTTCCTGATTGTACTTGCCGGCCGACACGTCGAGTTCAGTGTTCCAGTTCCGACGCTGGCGCTTGTGATCGGCGGCGTCCTCGTCGGCGTCGGCGTGCATTTCGGCGGCGGCTGCCCAAGCGGGCACGGCATTTGCGGCATTGCACTGCTGTCGCCACGCTCGATCGTTGCCGTCGTGACCTTCATGATCACGGCCTTTGCCACCGTCTTTATCGTCCGCCACGTGATTGGAGGATGATCTCATGAACAAGCTCGTCTCGGCCTTCCTTATCGGTGGTATTTTCGGCCTCGGCATCGCCATTTCCGGCATGATCAATCCGGCCAAGGTGCTGAACTTTTTCGACATCGCCGGCACCTGGGATCCGAGCCTGATCTTCGTCATGGGCGGTGGCCTTGCTGTCGCGTTCGTTGGCTATCGGCTGGTGTTCGGCTGGCGCAAGGCGCCGGTATTCGAGCCCACCTTCGCACGGTCTGCAAGACGCACGATCGACGGCCAGCTTGTCAGCGGCGCCGCCATCTTCGGCATTGGCTGGGGTATTGCCGGCTTCTGCCCGGGCGGTGCCATACCGGCGCTTGGCCTTGGCTATTCATCTACTTTGGTCTTCGTCGCAGCCGTGATAGGCGGCATTGTCGTCGCGCGTTTCGCCAAGGCGCGGCTTGTTCGAGAGGCGGCGGCTTAGGAAATCGTGGCGGCGCCAGTTGCCGGCCACCTCAGGGAGTGGCAAGACTCTCTACAAGCTACAGCGCATTCAACTTCGCGAGGACATCATCATGGAATACCGAGAGATCAGCGAGGACTATTCGGTCTCGGGCCAGATTCAGCCTGAAGACGTTGCAGCCATAAAGGCCGCCGGGTTCAAGAGCATCATCTGCAACCGGCCGGATGATGAACAGCCGGGACAGCCGTCGGCTGACACCGTCAAGGCAGCGGTCACCGCCGCTGGTCTCGCCTTTCGCTACATCCCCGTCATCAGCGGCCAGATGACAGCGGAGAATGTCGAAGAGCAGGCCGAAGCGCTCGACGAGCTGGAAGGACCGGTGTTCGCCTATTGCCGCTCCGGCGCACGCTGCACCAATCTGTTCGCGGCGATCCAGCAGTCGAAGGGCTGAGCGACAGCAAAATCAGATCGGCAAGGCGCCGGTTTCCTTCAGCGTTTCCAGAACGATCGCCGTCTTCACATGCTGGACGGATTCGTGCGGCAGAAGCACTCCGTTGACGAATTCCGACAGCGACTTGAGGTCGGGCGTCACCACTTTCAGGATGTAATCCATCTCTCCGGTCAGCGCGTGCGCCTCCTGCACTTCCGGTAGCCGCGCCACCAATTCGCCGAAGCGCCGGGCGTTGTCCCGGTTGTGCGTGGCGAGCGTCACCGAGATGACGTTGACCAGCGAAAACCCGAGCTTGTCGCGGTCGAGAACGGCACGATAGCCCTTGATGTAGCCATCCTCTTCCAGCCGCTGGCGGCGGCGCGAGCATTGCGATGCCGACAGGTTCACGCGCTCCGAGAGATCATTGTTGGTGAGCCGCGCATCGCCCTGCAAAAGCGCCAATATCTTGCGATCAAATTGATCAATGCGCGTCTCATCCATGGAATTTTCCCATTTCATGCATGTTTCATGCACGACATCACCATTTCAAGCGTTTGAATGCAAGCACCATGCACCGGCTCCGCGCTATGATGGCTTCAGATGGCCTTTCTAGGCCGAGCCAGCTTTCGGAGGAATGCCATGGGTCCCTTCCCGCACGACGCCCCACCCGCCAAGATCAGCGACGCCAATCCGGCTGGAACCGATGGTTTCGAGTTCGTCGAGTTCGCGCATCCGGAACCCGAGAAGCTGGCGGAACTGTTCACCCGCATGGGCTACGAGCCGGTGGCGAAGCACCGCACCAAGAACATCACCGTCTGGCGGCAGGGCGACATCAACTATGTCCTCAATGCCGAGCCCGGCTCGCATGCGATGAAGTTCGTCGACCAGCATGGTCCTTGCGCGGCGTCGATGGCCTGGCGGGTGGTTGATGCCAAGCACGCCTTCGACCATGCCGTCTCCAAGGGCGCTACTCCCTATGAAGGCGAGGACAAGGCGCTCGACGTGCCCGCCATCGTCGGCATCGGCGGCTCCCTGCTTTATTTTATCGAGGCATACGGCAAGAAGGGCTCGGCCTATGACGCCGAGTTCGAGTGGCTCGGCGTGCGCGACCCCCGTCCACAAGGCGTCGGCTTCTATTTTCTCGACCACCTCACCCACAATGTCTATCGCGGCCAGATGGACAAGTGGTGGGATTTCTACCGCGAACTGTTCGGGTTCAAGCAGATCCATTTCTTCGACATCGACGGCAAGATCACCGGCCTGGTCAGCCGCGCCATCACCTCGCCTTGCGGCAAGATCCGCATTCCGCTCAACGAGTCCAAGGACGAGACCAGCCAGATCGCGGAATATCTGAAGAAATACAATGGCGAGGGCATCCAGCACATCGCCGTCGGCACGGATGAAATCTATGCTGCCACCGACAAGCTGGCCGCCAACGGGCTGAAGTTCATGCCCGGCCCGCCCGAGACCTACTACGACATGTCCTATGCCAGGGTGAACGGCCATGACGAACCGATCGAGCGGATGAAGAAGCATGGCATCCTCATCGATGGCGAAGGCGTCGTCGATGGCGGCATGACCAAGATCCTGCTGCAGATTTTCTCGAAGACCGTGATCGGGCCGATCTTCTTCGAGTTCATCCAGCGCAAGGGCGACGAAGGCTTTGGCGAAGGCAATTTCCGTGCGCTGTTCGAATCGATCGAGCAGGACCAGATCAAGCGTGGCGTGATCAAGGTCCAGGCCGCCGAATAGGTTTCAGGTCGAGCGGATTGCGCCAGCTTCGAAGGTCGGAAACGATTTTCGGAGCTGACGCAAAATTCAGTTCTGGAGCCCCAGCCGCTCGACCTCTTCTTTTCTTACCTTCAGATCATAGCCGACGGAGAATTCGTCGAGTTACGGTTGAGCGGATGCACTCGCGGCGTCACCCGTTTGACCGGAGCAGGAAAGCGCCTGCCGCCAGCAGGGCAAATCCGGCGAGAACAATCAGCAGTAGCCCATTCATGCGCCGGCGCATGGCTTGCGTTTCCACGTCCCGCGCGACGTTCAGGTTGGTGATGGTGTGAAACATCATCGCCTTGCGTGGAAACCCGCTGCGATTGGTGAGGTCAGGCGAACGTGCTTCGATACGGTAGCTCAGCCGGATCGCCTGAATGAAGATCGCCAGCATGACGAGAGCCCAGACACCGCAGACAAGATAGATTGACGACCCTATCATTCCCTCTCCCCTATTTGACGTATTTCTCCACCGTCTGTTCGATCGCGCCAAAGATCGAATGGCCGCCCCTGTCCTTCATTTCGATGCGAACCGTGTCGCCGAAGCGCAGGAACGGCGTCTTCGGCTCGCCTGCCTCGATGGTCTCGATCATGCGCAGTTCGGCGATGCAGGAATAGCCGGCGCCACCAGCCGAGACCGGCCTGCCCGGCCCGCCGTCAAGCTTGTTGGAGACAGTGCCGGAGCCGATGATAGTGCCGGCAAGCAATGGCCGTGTTTTCGCGGCATGAACGATCAGCGCCGGGAAATCGAAGGTCATGTCGACGCCGGCATTGGCGCGGCCGAATGGCTTGCCGTTGAGATCGGCGAGCAGCGGCAGGCTGACCTTGCCGCCGTCCCAGGCGTCGCCCAGCTCATTCGGCGTGACCGCGACAGGCGAAAAGGCCGATGACGGTTTGGACTGGAAGAAACCGAAGCCCTTGGCCAACTCCAATCCTGTGAGTGCACGCAAGGTGACATCATTGACCAGCATGATCAGCCGGATCGCCGCGCGTGCCTCGTCTAAGCTTGCGGCCATCGGCACGTCGTCGACGATGACCGTCACTTCCGCTTCCATGTCGATACCGAAGGCCTCATCAGCCATGCGGATCGGATCGCGCGGCGGGATGAAGCTGTCGGAACCACCCTGGTAGATTAGCGGATCGGTCCAGAAACTTGCCGGCATCTCGGCGCCGCGCGCCTTCCGCACCAGTTCGACATGGTTCACATAGGCCGAGCCATCCGCCCACTGGTAGGCGCGTGGTAGCGGCGAATGCGCGTCGTGCTCATGGAACCGCTCGGAAGGCACCGCATTGCTTTCCAGCGATTCCGCGATGGTCGCCAGATGCGGCGCGATGCGCTGCCAATTGTCGAGCGCCGCCTGCAAAGTCGGCACCAGGAACGAGGCATCGGTGTAGCGCGTCAGGTCACGCGAAACGATGACCAGCTTTCCGTCGCGTGTCCCGTCCTTCATTGTGGCAAGCTTCATGCGGTTTCCTCTCCAGATGCGGCTTTGGCGCCGCTTGGTTCCACAACAAGGCCGTCGCGGGCGATCGTCAAGCCGCCAGCCCGTGTTTTCCTGACAACAACCTTCCAACCGGCTTCGCCGATCTCAGGATCGCCGGGCCACCCTTCGAGCCGAGAAGCACGAGGCGATTGGTAATCAAGACCAATCACCCTCGGGCGTGCCGTTGAAGCGCTTTTTCAAGTCGGCCCAGCAATCGATGTAATTGTCCTGCCGGGTTTCGAGTTCGGCGCCATAGCGCGTCAGCATCTGCGGGTAGCGGGTCTCGAACATGAAGGCCATGGTGTTGTCGAGCTTGACGGGTTTCAAGTCGACGCGCGAGGCTTTTTCGAAGCCAGGCGCATCCGGGCCATGGGCCAGCATCAGGTTGTGCAGGCTGATGCCGCCGGGCACGAAACCCTCTTCCTTGGCGTCGTACTGGCCGTGGATCAGCCCCATGAACTCGCTCATGATGTTGCGGTGGTACCAAGGCGGGCGGAACGTGTCTTCCGCCACCAGCCAGCGTGGCGGGAAGATGACGAAATCGATATTGGCCGTGCCTTCCTCGCCACTTGGCGCGGTCAGTACGGTGAAGATCGACGGGTCAGGATGGTCGAACAGCAGCGCACCGACCGGCGAAAAGGTCGCCAGGTCATATTTGTAAGGCGCGTAGTTGCCATGCCACGCCACCACATCGAGCGGTGAATGGCCGATCTCGATGACATGGAAATTTCCGCACCATTTCACCGTCAGCCGGCACGGCGTTTCCTTCTCCTCGTACCAGGCGCAGGGCGTCTTGAAGTCGCGCGGATTGGCCAGGCAATTGGCGCCGATCGGGCCGCGATCCGGCAGCGTCAGCTTGGCGCCGTAGTTCTCGCAGACATAGCCGCGCACTTCCTTGTCCACGAGTTCGACCTTGAAGACGAGGCCGCGCGGCAGCACGGCGATCTCGCCGGGGCGCAACTCGATGACGCCCATTTCCGTGATGAAGCGCAAGCTACCCACCTGCGGCACCACCAGCAACTCGCCGTCGGCGTTGAAGAAATGGTCGTCGACCATGGAAGTGTTGGCGACATAGACATGGGCCGCCATGCCCGTCTGCCCCAGCACGTCGCCTGCAGTGGTGATGGAGCGTATGCCCGCTATGAAATCCGTTGGCTCCTTCGGCATAGGCACCGGGTTCCAGCGGTACTGTCCGAGCGCCAGTTCGTGGTCACCGACATTGGGCGCGCTCTTCCAAAGGGGATAGCTGGCTGGTTTGAAGCGGCCGGTGTGCTTGACACTTGGGCGAATGCGATAGAGCCAGGAGCGTTCATTGGTGCCGCGCGGAGCGGTAAAGGGCGAGCCGGAAAGCTGCTCGGCATAGAGGCCGTAGGCCGGCCGCTGCGGCGAGTTTCGGCCCTGCGGCAGCGAGCCTGGCAGCGTTTCGGTTTCAAAGTCGTTGCCGAAACCCGGCATGTAGGAAAAGGCCATCGCGTCCTCCCGGAATGGATCTCAATTGACCAAACTGGTTTCATTTGTAACCATCGAAAATGTAACCATCAACGGCTCCGGGATGAGAATAGATGGAAAAGGACGTTCTTGAGCTCGAAAGCTTCCTGCCCTATCGGCTCTACCGCCTCGCGGAGGCCGTCAGCCGCGAATTCGCCGCCGTCTACAAGGATCGCCACGGCCTGACCCGACCGGAATGGCGTACGCTGGCTGGGCTTGGCCAGCATGGCACGATGACTGCAACAGCACTCGGCGAACAATCGGCGATGCACAAGACCAAGGTCTCGCGAGCCGTGGCGGAGCTTGAAAGGCGGCGCTGGCTCGTCCGTACATCGGATGAAAACGACCGACGCGTCGAGCACCTGACGCTGACGCGAGCCGGCCTTGCCGCCTATCGCGAAATGGTGCCGCTGGCGAAGGCGTTCGAACAGGAGTTGCTGGCGAAGCTCAGTGCCGGCGAGCGTGGCGCTATCGCAGGAGGATTGGCTTCACTGGAGGCCAATCTGGCCTCAACGACCGGCTAGCGTCAACCCGATCGTTCTGAACGACTGGGCAGATCTTTATCCGCCTTTTGGCATCTTTCGGGTGAGCGACCAATCTTGAGCAAAAAACTCGATAGTTTCATCTCGAAAATAGAACAAGAAATGCCGTGAATTCGGGCTGTCCTGCGATAGAACCTCCCAATCCAGATCATTGATTGCGTGGTCGTCGCCGATCACCTCATAGAACTCGCCCCATTCTGGAGCCTGATTGCTGTAGCGGCCTTTGCCTGCAAACCAAGCGTGATCATTGGTAGCGTCCCATCGCAAACGATCACAGCCAACGAAGCGAAGTGTTCCTATCTCTCCCACTTTGGCATCGTATGCCCATGGATTCAAAAGGAAGGAGAGTCGAACTACGTCACCTTCGACGGTCAGTTCGACGTCAGGAGCATTAGGCTCGGCATTCCAATCCGTATTCAGGTGTCGAAAAGATAACTGGCTCACCAGTCCATCACCACCTTGCCCGAACTGCCGCTGCGCATGGCATCGAATCCTGCCTGGAAGTCGTCGATGCCGATGCGGTGGGTGATAAGCTGGGAAACGTCGAGCGGACCCTGCACCAGCGCGATCATCTTGTACCAGGTCTCGAACATCTCACGGCCATAGATGCCCTTGAGATGCAGCATCTTGAAGATGACCTTGTTCCAGTCGATCTCGAAGCCGGTCGGCGCGATGCCCAGAATAGCGATCTTGCCGCCATTGTTCATGGTGTCGATCATATCGCGGAAAGCCGGCGCCGCGCCCGACATTTCAAGCCCGACATCGAAACCTTCGGTCATGCCGAGCGCCGGCATCACGTCGCGCAGCTTTTCCTTGGAGGCGTCGACGACATGCTGGACGCCGAGCTTTTTCGCCAGCGCCAAACGGACGGGGTTGATGTCGGTGATGACGACTTTTCGCGCGCCGACGCACTGCGCCACCAAAGCACCCATGATGCCGATAGGCCCGGCGCCGGTAACCAGCACATCCTCGCCAACCAGGTCGAAGGACAGCGCCGTGTGGACCGCATTGCCGAGCGGGTCAAAAATGGCGGCGATCTCATCCGGCACACCATCGGGAATCGGCACGACATTGTGTTGCGGGATCGCCAGATACTCGCCGAAGGCGCCAGGACGGTTGACGCCGACGCCGAGTGTATTGCGGCACAGGTGCCCCCTGCCCGCCCGGCAGTTGCGGCAATGACCGCAGACGATATGGCCTTCGCCCGACACGCGCTGGCCGACCTTGTACTCGGTGACCGCCGCGCCGAAATCGGCGACCGTTCCGACGAACTCGTGGCCGGTGACCATCGGCACCGGCACGGTCTTCTGCGCCCATTGATCCCAATTGTAGATGTGAACATCGGTGCCGCAGATCGCCGTCTTCTTGACCTTGATCAGCACGTCGTTCGGGCCGATCTCCGGCACCGGCACTTCTTCCATCCAGATGCCCGGCTCGGCCTTGGCCTTCACCAGCGCCTTCATCATGTTCGACATTCTCTTGTCCCTTGAATCTCTTGATCCGGAATCGCTTTTCGATACCGGTCTTTTAGGAAATCACGCCCAGCTCGCGCCCGACTTCGCCGAAGGCAGCCACCGCACGATCAATGTCGGCGCTGGAATGCGCGGCCGACATCTGCGTGCGGATGCGTGCCTGGCCCTTTGGCACCACCGGAAACGCGAAGCCAATCACGTAGATGCCCCGCTTCAGCATGCGCGCCGCCATTTCCTGCGCCAGTGTCGCGTCGCCCAACATCACCGGAATGATCGGATGATCGGCGCCGGCGAGCGTGAAACCGAGCTTGCCCATCTCGGATCTGAACCGCGCCGCATTGGCATATAGCTGCTCGCGCAAGGCGTCACCATCGCGGACCAGCTCGAACACCTTGATCGAGGCACCCGCGATCGCCGGCATCAGCGTGTTGGAAAAAAGATAGGGCCGCGAACGCTGGCGCAGCCAGTCAACCACCTGCTTTCGGCCGGAAGTATAACCGCCCGAGGCGCCGCCCAGCGCCTTTCCAAGCGTGCCGGTGATGATATCCACCCTGCCCTCGACGCCGCAATGCTCGGCCGAGCCACGGCCATTCTTGCCAACGAAACCAACGGCGTGGCTGTCATCGACCATCACCATGGCGTCGTATTTCTCGGCGAGATCGCAGACGCCTTTCAAGTTGGCGATGATACCGTCCATGGAGAACACGCCGTCCGTGGCGATCAGCCGGAAGCGGCAGTCTTTTGCTTCCTTCAGCCGGGCTTCCAGATCGGCCATGTCGTTGTTGGCATAACGAAAGCGCTTGGCCTTCGACAGCCGCACGCCATCGATGATCGAAGCGTGATTGAGTGCGTCGGAAATGATCGCATCGTCCTCGCCCAGCAGTGTCTCGAACAAGCCGCCATTGGCATCGAAACACGAACCGTAGAGAATGGTGTCCTCAAGGCCGAGGAAGCTCGAAATCGTGGCTTCAAGCTGCTTGTGCTCTTCCTGCGTGCCGCAGATGAAGCGTACCGAGGCCATGCCGTAGCCATAGCGGTCCAGCGCCTTGCTGGCGGCGTGGCGCAGATCGGCACTGTCGGCGAGGCCAAGATAGTTGTTGGCGCAGAAATTCAGCACCCTCTGCCCACCAACCTCGATCTCGGCCGACTGCATCGAGGAGATCACCCGCTCGGATTTATAGAGACCCGCCGACCTCAATCCTGCAAGCTCACTGTCGATATGGGAGAGGAATGCTGCGGTCATCACGAGGCCCCGTTTGATATGGGCCGACTGTCGTCCCGCCAGCGCGAAAAATCCACCGCAAAAACGACCGGATCGGTGGTTCGATGGCATCGGGCCTGAGCGTCGTCCGAACGGCGTCGTTGCGTGGCGAAAATGGCCGTTTCAGAGACATTCAAATGCAGGCACATCCAGAAAGGACCCGATAACCATTTCTCGATCATTCAACGCTGGCCGACGATGGCAACTTGCCGTTTTCCAGACCTGTTAACATTTGCAAGGCAATGGTTCTCGCAGCAGGAATCCGTTGGCGAGAGGGCCGCCCAAGAAAATGTCGCAGCAGCAGCCGGTGCAAACCGTTTCAGGCAAGCTCACACTGCTGATCAAGGCTGGCTACTGGCTGGCATTGCTGATCATAGCAGCCATGGTGATGGCCTCATTCATCCTGCTCCAGCAGATGATGGCGACCCAGCGGCACAATCACACCTTGCTCGACATCGTCAGCACGCAAAAGGCGTTGTCGCAACGTATCGTCTTCCTGGCCAGCGCAACGGGCGCGGCATCGCGCGACAAGCAGCCGGCCCTGGTCAGCGCGCTCAAGCAGGCGACCACAGAATTCGAGACGAACTATGACCTTCTTTTGAAGCAAACCGGCGCGGATCCGCAATCGCCAGCACGGCTCGATCCGAAATCGATCGAGAGCGTGCTGTTCGCCAAGCCGTTTCACCTGGATTATTTCTCGGTCGGGCTGATCGCCAATGGCGAGCGCCTGATCTCGTCATTTGAATCCCAGCTGACCAAGACCGACGACAGCGGCTACAAGGGCGGCGGCGAGCGCGTCAACCTCGACGCATCGGTCGCCAACGCGACCTTGTCGGGGTACGCCGCACTCGGCCAGCGTATCAGTGCCTTTGCCGACGAACGCTCGGAAAACCTGCTCCAACTGCACAAGACACTGTTCTTCGCCACCATTGCCGTCATCCTGCTGGTGGCTCTGTTCATCTTCAGGCCGATGTCGAACGCCATTCTGCGCAAGACGCACGAGCTGGTCGATGCCCGCAATTCGATGGCTTTCATCGCCGTGCATGACGGATTGACCGGCCTGCACAACCGCACCTTCCTGACCGATCATTTCGAAACTCTGATCAAGAGCGCACATCGCCGGCGTGAGCGCCTTGCCGTGGTGCAGCTCGACCTCGACCGGTTCAAGCAGATCAACGATACGCTTGGTCACGCCGCCGGCGACTATGTGCTGGTCGTCACGGCGCAGCGGATGCGTGATTCCTGCCGCGCATCCGATCTGTGCGCGCGCCTTGGCGGCGACGAGTTTGTCATGATCCTCAGCGGCGCCGGCGGCACCGAGGACATCAACATGCTGGCAAGGCGCATTCTGGCGCATATCAACGAGCCTATCGTCTTCCAGGGCACGACCATTCTGCCAGGCGCCAGCGGCGGCATTGCCGTCTATCCCATTGATGCCGATAATGCGCAGGATCTGCTCGTTCACGCCGATCTCGCGCTTTATTCCGCCAAGAAAATGGGCGGCGGCAATTTCTCGTTCTTCTCCGAGGAATTGAGGCGAGAGCTCGACTACCGCAAGCAGCTTGAGCACGACATCAAGGTCGCGATCTCCGAACAGGCGTTTCAGGTCTATTTCCAGCCGCAGGTCTCACTGACCCACGGCACGATCAGCGGTATCGAGGCCCTGGTTCGCTGGAACCACGCCGAACGCGGCATGATCGCACCAGGCGAATTCATTCCCGTTGCCGAAAAATGCGGCTTCATGCCCGAGATCGGCCGCATCGTCATCAGCAAGGCGATCAACGAGGCCGCCGAATGGAACCGTGCCGGCATCGCCTTCGGGCGGCTCGCGGTCAACGTGTCTGGCACGGAGCTGCGGGAACACGACTTCGATACCTTCCTGTTCGAGACTCTCGAAAAAGCGGGATTGCCGCCGCAGAAGCTGTCGCTGGAAATCGTCGAATCCGTCATCCTCGACGACGAGAAGACCGGCATTGCCGCCAAGCTGCGCCACATCCGCGCCGCGGGCGTGCATCTGGAGCTCGATGATTTCGGCACTGGCTATGCATCGCTCAGCCATGTCAACCCGAACGAGATCGACCGGCTGAAGATCGACCGCCGCTTCGTCCAGAATATCCACGAGAATGGCGACAACTCGAAGATCGTGCGGGCCATCACGGAGCTCGCCCGCGGCCTCGGCATATCGATTGTCGCCGAAGGCGCCGAAACCGAGGCGGAGCTCAAATCGCTGATGGCGATCGGCTGCGACCAGGTACAGGGCTATTCCATCGCCTTCCCGATGCCACAGGACAAGGCACGGGAATGGCTGACTGCCCGCATGCCGAAGAAGGCCAGGCTGACAGTGCTGCAGGGAAGCCTGGCCTAAGCACCCCAAGCGCCTTGACAAGCTGCCGCGAAAATGGCGGCCTGTCGCGATCGGACACGGGTATCGCGGATCATGACGCCGTTTCGATTTGCCTTGGCGGTGCTATTGATCGTCGCGTTCCCCGCGCATGCAACGGATCGTACGATCTACCTTACCTTCGACGATGGCCCGCTGAACGGCACCAGCAACATTCTCGACGTGCTGGAGGCTGAGCAGGTTCCGGCGACCATGTTCATGGTCGGCATGCATGCTCAGGCGAACGCGGCCAACAGAGCGCTTGTGCAGCGCGCCAAGCAGCTTTCACTGGTAGCGGTCGGCAACCACAGCTACAGCCACGCCAACAATCGCTACCAGCATTTCTACGCCGACACCGAGGGCGTCGTCGCCGACATGTTGCGGGCGAACGCGGTGCTCGGACTCAAGCCGGCGGTGCATGCAAGGCTACCGGGGCGTGACGTGTTCCGGCTGCCCTCGATGTCTAAGAACGACACCTCGCTCGGTCTCGCCCAGGAAGGCCGTGAGGAGCCAGACTACGAATTTGTCGCCGCGTCGGGTTTCTACCTCTATGGCTGGGATCATGAATGGGTGCACGAAGACAGTGGCAAGCCGGTGCAGAGCGTCGACCATCTGGTGAGCGAAATCGATCACCTGTTCGGCTACGGGCGCTTTGTGAAGCCGGGAAAACTGATCCTGCTGATGCACGACCAGATGTTTCAGGACGCCTTTGATGGCAAGACGAAACTGACAAATTTGATCATCGCGTTGAAACAGCGCCACTACAGCTTCGGCGCCATTGCGGACTATGATCGCTGACAGGTCCCGTCAGGCTCCGACATTGGCACGCAGTGCCGCAAGCACGGCCGCGAATTCCGCTAGCCGCTCATCGGGCAACCCTGCGCGCAGCCGTTTGTCGAAGCCAAGCGCTGCCATGCGCAGCCTCTCAAACATCGCCTCTCCGGCTTCGGTCAACTCGACGAGATGAACACGGCGGTTGACCGGATCGCGGCGCCGCGTCAGCAGCCCCTGCGCTTCCATACCGTTGAGATGATGGGTAAGCGTGGCCCCCTGGATCCCGATCATACCGGCCAATTCGCGCTGGTTGGCCAGCTCGCTCGACTTGACTGAAAGCAAGGTGAGCCAGACCGGCAGCGTGCCGCCGGCCTCGACCAGTGTGGCATCAAAGGCCTGCGCGACGAGCTTGGCGGTACGACCGAGATTCATGCCGACAGGCGGACGTTCAAAAGGAGTCATGAGCCGACACTAGACGGTGTTTCCCGAGGAGGAAACTGGTTCGCCCATTCGCATTGACATCTAATCGTTCGATATCTAACTATATCGTCGATTGTTATCAGCGAAGGGACGCTCCGCTATGCAATATGTCTACATCGCAGTCGTCGGTTTTCATGTCATGGCCGGCGTGTTCTGGGCAGGCACCACGATGACAATGGCCCGCGACCCGGAAATCCGGGTGGAGCGACTTTTGCGGCCGCAGATGGGCGCGGCCATGGGTGTTTTCCTGACTGGTGCGCTGCTCTGGTATTTCTTCCATGGCGCCTATTTCGGCTCGACGGAAATGGTGCTCGCGTTGGGCATCCTGACCGCACTGGCCGCCGCTGGCGTGCAAGGCGCGGTGGTTGGGTCAGCCAGCCGCCAGCTCGCCGACTCCGATCCCACCGCGCATCCACGGCTGCGCGCCCGGATGACGATGGGCGAACGCATTGCAGCGGGGCTGCTGGCCATCACCGTACTGTGCATGGCGGTAGCGAGATTCCTTTAGGCGGCAACCACGGATCACAAGAACCGCACGGCATCCGGCTACAAACCGATGACGTGCGCGGCGCGCGGATCGAACCGACGTACAAGGGCTCTCGTACAGACGTCCGGCTGCGCGCCACCAACTTCCCCAAGCGGTTTCAGATCCGCAAGCCAAACCTGATCCCGTCATAGATCGCGGCGTGGATGTTGCGCGAGGCAACGGCATCGCCGATGCGCAACAGCACAAACCCGCCTTCCGCATTGCGTTGCGGAAAGATGTCGCCGCCATTGACCAGATGCTCGTAGTCGATCGCGCCACCGTTCTTGGACAGCGGTTTCAGGACGAGATAAAGGTCATCGAGCGGCAGCGTGCCATGCTCGACCACGACCTGGTCGACCCGACGCTCGCCGCGCCAGCCATCGGCAAAGTCCGAAGCGAGCTCAGCGACCAGTTGATTGCCCTCGCGCCGCACCGAGCGCAGCCGGGTGTTGATGGTGACAGTGACGCCCTTTTCCTGGAAGGCCCTGACATAAGGCACGTGGTTCATGCCGCCCATTTCCGGGGCAAAGAAGCGTTCCGGCGAGACAAGCTCCAGTTTTGAACCGCTGCCGGCGATCAATTCGGCCGCTCCCATGCCCTGATGGCCGCCATTGTCGTCATAGAGCAGCACGTTGTCGGCCGGTTTGACACTGCCGGCCATGATATCCCAGCTCGACGTGACGAGATTGTCGCCGGCCACCAATGGCGGGTTCTGCGGCAGACCGCCGGTGGCGATCACCACGACGTCGGGCGCCAGGGCGAGCACATCGTCCTTCTCGGCCCAGGTATCATAGCGGATCTCGACACCCAGCCGTGCAAGTTCAGCCAGCCGCCAGTCGATGATGCCGATCAATTCCTTGCGGCGCGGATTCTGCGTCGCCAGCCGCACTTGCCCGCCGGCCTGCGAGGACGCTTCAAGGACTGTGACCTGATGACCCCGCTCGGCGGCAACGCGCGCCGCCTCCAACCCACCGGCGCCGGCGCCGACAACAATGACCTTGTGTTTCGGGCCCTCGGTCCTGGCGATGATGTGCGGGATTTCGGCCTCGCGGCCGGTCGCGGCGTTGTGGACGCACAGCGCTTCGCCGCCCTCATAGATGCGGTCGAGGCAATAAGTGGCGCCAACACAGGGGCGGATCTCGTGCTCGCGGCCTTCCATGACCTTGCGGATGATATGCGGGTCGGCGATGTGGGCGCGGGTCATGCCGACCATATCCAGCTTGCCGGTGGCAATGGCGTGCCGCGCGGTGGCGACATCGGAAATCCGTGCTGCGTGAAAGGTCGGGAACTTCGTCGCCGCCCTCACCTCGCCAGCGAAGTCGAGATGCGGCGACGAGCGCATGCCGGTGACGGGAATGACCTTGGTCAGGGCGGCATCGGTCTCGATCGAGCCGCGGATGATGTTGAGGAAGTCGACCTTGCCGGAGCCAGCCAGCCGCTTGGCGATATCAACGCCCTCTTCTTTCGACAGGCCTTGCGAAAAATCCTCGTCGGCGACCATGCGGATGCCGACAATGAATTTTTCGCCGACTGCGGCGCGCACCGCGTCGAGCACCATGTCGGAGAAGCGCAGGCGATTGTCCAGCGAACCGCCGAACTCGTCGTCCCTCTGGTTTGTAGCCGGTGACCAGAAACCGTCCATCAGATGGCCGTAGGCCTCGAATTCGATGCCGTCGAGGCCGGCTGCCTGACAGCGTTGGGCGGCGGAAGCATAATCGGCAATGATGCGCTCCATATCCCAGTCCTCGATGGTCTTGGGGAAGGCGCGATGCGCTGGCTCGCGCACCGGCGATGCCGACAGAACCGGGAGCCAGTCGGCCTTGTTCCAGCCGGTGCGTCGGCCCAGATGGGTGATCTGGATCATCACCTTGCAATCATGTTCATGGCAGGTGTCGGCAAGCTCGGCCAGCCACGGCACGATGCGGTCGTCATAGACATGCAGATTGCCGAAGGCGGCGGGGCTGTCGCGAGAGACGATCGCCGAGCCGGCGGTCATGGTCAACGCCATGCCGCCCTTGGCCTTTTCGGCATGATAGAGCCGGTAGCGCTCTTTCGGCATGCCGTCTTCGGAATAGGCCGGCTCATGGCTGGTCGACATGACCCGGTTCTTCAACGTCAGGTGCTTGAGCTGGTAGGGCTGGAGAAGCGGATCGTTGCTGGTCATCGTCTTCCTGCTGTTTCAATGGTGGCGGGGCCGCCTGTGCGGATCCGGCCTTTCACTCGATCTTCGGATTTGGTCGAAAACCGCTGCGAAGTTTTCGGTACGGTGCTAATGAGCGCCACAAATCCCGGGAGTACCGCCCATGACCGTGACAGAAAACCTCACCCAGCTCGGCGCCAAGGTCGAGACGCCGGAAAACCCTGATGTCGCGGTGCTGGAAACCGTGCCGTTTTCGCGTGGTGACGGACCGCCGGCGATCGTGCGCTTCACTTGCCCTGAATTCACGTCGCTGTGTCCGATGACCGGCCAGCCGGATTTCGCCCATATCGTTATCGACTACGCTCCAGACGCGGCACTGGTGGAATCCAAGTCGCTCAAGCTGTTCATGACCTCGTTCCGCAACCACGGCGCCTTTCATGAAGAGTGCACCATCATGATCGGCCGCCGCATCGTGGCAGCGACCAAGCCGCTGTGGTTGCGCATTGGCGGCTACTGGTATCCGCGCGGCGGCATCCCGATCGACGTGTTCTGGCAGACGGGTGCCCCTCCGGAAGGCGCGTGGCTGCCCGAAACCGGCGTCGCACCCTATCGCGGGCGCGGTTGAGCGGGCTTCTGTGACGACACAACGCATCAGTTGAGCGGAAGCCGCCGATAGCGGCCGGGATTGGCCGGATCGCTGAAATGGGCCATCGGCCCGTGCTCGGCAAAGTGAGCAGCCCAGCGCCGCATGGCAATCGGGTCAAGTTCGACGCCGAGCCCGTTTCCTTCCGGCACGCTGACAGTGTTTGCGGTCTGCCGGAAGGGTCCGTCCTTGATGACATCGCCAATCTGCCAGCGAAACAGCGACTGCGACGCCTCGGTGATCCATGGGGTAGCAGCCACCACGTGCAGATAGGCCGCTGTCATGATGCCGAGATCATTGGAATAGCACCAGAAGCCCTTGCCCATCGCCTCGCAGGCAGCAACGAACTTCAGCGTCTTGGACAGACCGCCCAACGCAGCGAAATTGCAGACGAAATAATCCGGCGCGCCAAGTGCCACAGCCCGTCGCAAATCGGGAATGTGCGTTGAAAACGGGATGCGCGAATGCTGGCGCAATGCCGCCATCTCCTCGAACGACCCAACCGGATCCTCGTAGTTGCGGATGTTGAACGGCTCGATCTCGCGCAACACCCAGCGCGCACTGGTCAGCGACCACTGCATGTTGGAATCGAGCCTGATCTGCGCTTCGGGACCGAGCGCCTCGCGCAGCATGCGCACCGTTCTGATCTCGAGCTGCGGATCACCCATGATCAGCTTGCCCTCGAAAATCGTCGAGCCATGTTGCTCGCGCATCTTCAGGCAGTAGTCGACGATGGCCTCGGGGCTCATCTCGCCGCCCGCTCCGCTCTGGGCCGGGCGAAACGCGAAATACTCGGAGAACGGGATTTCCTTGCGCACCGCCCCGCCGAGAAGCTTGTAGAGCGGCATGCCGAATACCTTGCCCCTTATGTCCCACAGCGCCAGTTCGACGGCGCCGAAAGCCACCGAGGCGGCGTTCTCACCGGTGTTGGCGGTGATTTGCCAGGGCGGCACGCAGCGGGCCTCGCAATCGGCGAGATCAAGCGGATCGGCGCCGATCAGAGCCGGCGCGATCTCCGCCTTGATCACCTCGCCGAAATGCCACCATGGCGCCTCGCCAAGGCCGACAACGCCTTGATCCGTCTCGACCTCGATGATCGACTTCGAGGCGCCGCCATAAAGCCCCGCCGTCCACCAGAACGGGGCGTCAAACGGCACGTTGACATGGGTGACGCGGATGTTGGTGATCTTCATCTTGCCCTATTCACACTGGTATTGGCTCAACGCCCACTCCCCTGTCACCGACAGGAGGTCCGATATCTTCCAGTCGCGATCGACCTTCTTCAATTTCCATTCCAGCCGATGCGGATTGCCTGACACGACGAAGGCGACGATGACCTTGGCCTCGTCGCCTTTGACCGCCTCCAGGGTTTTCAGGCTCTTGTCGATCTCGGCCTTGTCATAGTCGGCATTGTCCAGCGCCATGTTGGCATCGAGACACTCGCCCTGCCCGGATTTTCGCAGTGCATCACTCTTGTCGAGCACGGTCTTTGCCGGATCGATGAAATGACCGCGCTGAGCCGGATCGATCTCAACCCCGACCTGATCGTAGAACGGCCTGACAACCGCCGTCGGTGATCCCGGCTGTATCGGCGCGGCCGGCGTGCTGTCGGGCGGCGACCATCCGACCGGGGGCGTCGCCGGCGGCGCGGCGTCGCCAGGCGCATTCGCGGGCGGCGCGCCAAGCAGGCCCTCCGCCAAAGCAAGGCTACCCGGCGTCATCAGCAGACAGGCAATCGACAGTGCGAAGGAGCAGCGGCGGGCCATTGCATCACTCCGGGATTTGGCCTGCCATGCATTCCAACTGGCTGAGCGTCCAGTCGCTGGTCTTCGAGGCGATGTCCGATATCTTCCATTTGCCGTCGATCTTCTTCAGGAACCAGTGCATCTCGCGCGCCGAATCGTCACCTTCCGGAAACAGTTTGAAGGTCGCGGTCACCTGCGCGCCGTCGCCATCAACCACCTCAGCCAGCTTCAATGTCTTGCCGATGGTTTTCTGATCAAAATCCTGCGCATCCAGGCCGGGGTCGAAATCGATGCAGGCGACCTGGTCCGGGTTCTTCTTGGCCGCCTGGTCGTTGAGGTCAAACAGTTTGGTGACCGGTTCGGTAAAGCGGTCACGGTATTTCGCGTCGGCTTCGAACTTGACCGCCGGGACATAGAAGAACTTCACGGCGTCGGACGCCGGTCCGGCAAAAGCCGCGGCGGGTGCCGCGATCGAGAGTATGGCGACAACAAGCGGCAGTTTCATGCATTTCCCCGGATGCTGGACGATAGAGCCCTATCAATACCACGCATCTTGCATCTCGGCCTTTTTGCGGTCCATGAAATCTTGCGGCGCTTGCTGCCGCGCCCCTGGCCGTTGGCTCAGCCTTCCAGCCAGACGTTCTGGAGATCCATCTCGAATGTCTGGTGGACACTGTAGTTTCTCACCTTCTTGTTCATGTGGCTGTAGAGCTTCTGCCAGTAGGGCTGAATAATGACGCCTGAATCCTGAAGGATCTGCTCGACATCCTTCATCACCTCGCGCCGCTTGGCCACGTCTATGAGCGAGAGAGCCTGCTTGAGCTTGGCGTCAAAATCGGGGTTGGCATACGCCGATTCATTCCAGGCCTCGCCCGTGCGGTAGCCGAGCGCCAGCACCTGCACGCCGAGCGGGCGCATGTACCAGATCGTCATCGAGTATGGGTATTTCGTCCAGTCGTTCCAGAAGGTCGAGCCGGGCAGAACCGTACGCTTTACCTTGATGCCGGCATCGCGCAACTGGCCGGCAATCGCGTCGCCGGTGTTCTTTTGCCAGTCATCCTCGATCGTGATCAGCTCATGTTCGAAGTCGGCCTGTCCGGCATCGGCCATCAGCTTCTTGGCGCCGGCCGCGTCCCGCGTCTTCTTGGGCAACGGATAGTATTCCGGATGAATTGGACTGACGTGATGGTTCTCGCCAACCGTCCCTCGCCCGGCATAGCCGAGTTCGAGGACGGCATTGTTGTCGACTGCCATCTGCAAGGCGTTGCGCACCCGCTTGTCATCATAGGGCTTGTGCGTGATGTTGGTGCGGGCAACTAGCGTGGTCGCTGTCGCGACTTCGGACTTTGCCAGCCCCATCTTGTCGAGTATTTCGATAAAGTCGGCGGGCGACTCGAAATTGAGATCGATCTCGCCTGACTCGAATGCATTCACCGAAGCGTTGAAGTCGGTGCCGTAGTCGATGAATTCCACGCTGTCGAGCGGCGCTTCGCCGCCCCACCATTTGCCGCTCTCGCGCCGCTTGACGACCGCTTTCTGGCCAACGGCATAGGACACGAGCTCAAATGGCCCGGTGCCGATCGGCTTGGCGATCGGATCGGCGCCGTCGGCATCGAACTTGCGGTGAACGACCAGCGCCGGATAGTCGGTGAAGTTCGGGATCAGCGAGATATCGGGTTCACTGAGCTTCAGCTTGACGGTGTTGTCGTCGACCTTGGTAATCGCGCCATCCCTGGCTTTGCCGGTCTTGGTGTCGATCAGCGCCCCAACCCGCGCGGCCATGGAATTGCCCGCGGTATCTTTCTCGCACCAGCGCGTCAGGTTGTGCACCACATCGTCGGCGTTGAAGGCATCGCCATTATTCCAGGTGATGCCCTTGCGCACGTGAAGAACATATTCGGTGGCGTCGTCATTGACGTCCCAGCTTTCCAGCAAGACTGGTTCGAAAGTGAACTCGCGGGTATAGCGCACAAGCGGCTCCAGCCAGCAGCGCGAGATATTCGCGAGTTCGACCCAGTCGTAAGTGCGCGGATCCTTCTGCGCTTTCACCGAAATCGATATGTGAAGCGTTCCGCCTTTCTTCGGCTCCTCCGCCAAGGCGCGTTCCGGCACGGCGAGGCCGATCATGCCGTAGGCAAGGGCCGTCGATGCCCCAAACGCGCTTGCCAGCGCCAGGAATTCGCGCCGGTCCATCCGTCCCGCACAGGCCTCTTGCGCCATCGCCTCGATGGTGACGGGCACGCGATCGCCATTACTGCTGAAGACTGACATTTTATCCTCCGCTTTCCGCATTGTTCGCTGCGTGTTGTTTGTTGTCTTGCGTTGAAATTCAGTACCAGGCGTCGGCCACTTCGGCCTTCTTGCGGCCCATGAAATCCAGAAGCTCCTCGTCGACCGCCACATCCAGCGGCGGCGCCTGATACTCGGCCAAGGCCTTTTTCCAGCGGCGGTTGGCGCGGATCGCGGCATCTTCGGAGCCCGCTGCTTGCCATTTCTCGTAAGGCTCGTTGTCGGCGATCTCGGAATCCCAGAATGCTGTCTCGTAATTCGCCAAGGTATGAGCACTGCCGAAGAAGTGGCTGCCTGGCCCGACCTCCTTGAAGGCATCGAGTGCCAGCTGGTTGTCGTCGATCTTCACGCCATCGAGATAGGTGTGCAGCGCGCCGCAGAAATCCGCATCCATGACGAACTTCTCGTAGGACATCGACAAAAGCCCATCGAGGAAACCCGCTGAATGCAGGATGAAATTCGCGCCGCAATGCACCGCCGCCAGCATCGACATGGTGCCTTCGTTCATGGCGTGCGCGTCGGGCAGTTTCGAGGTTGTGAAATTGCCCGAACATCTGAGCGGCAGGTTCAGCCGCCGCGCCAATTGCCCGATGACCATCGAGCCGATCGCCGGCTCCGGCGTGCCGAAGGTCGGCGATCCCGAGCGCAGCGACATCGACGACAGGAAATTGCCGAAGATCACCGGCGCGCCTGGCCGTTCGAGCTGGGTCAGCGCGCAGCCGGCCATTGTTTCGGCCAGCGACTGGGCGATGGCGCCGGCATTGGTCACCGGCCCCATGGCGCCGCCAAGGATGAACGGCACGATCACGGCTGCCTGGTTGGCGCGGGCATAGGCGCGCAAAGCCGTCGTCATCGTCGCGTCCCAGACCAGCGGTGAGTTGACGTTGACGTTGCCGAGAATGACGCAGTTCCGGTCGACAAAGTCGCGGCCGAAGACGATGCGCGCCATGTCGATCGAATCTTCCGCGCGACTCTCGGCCGTGACGGACCCCATGAAGCCCCGATCAGAGTACTTGATATGGCTGTAGACCATATCAAGGTGGCGCTTGTTGACGGGCACGTCGACCGGCTCGCAGATGGTGCCGCCGGAATGATGCAGCCAGGGTGAAGACTGCGCCAGCTTCACGAAATTGCGGAAATCCTCGATCGTGCCATAGCGGCGGCCCGTGTCGATATCCATGACGAAGGGCGAGCCATAGGCCGGAGAGAAGATGACGCTCTTGCCGCCGATCTCGACCGAATTGGCCGGGTTGCGCGCATGCTGGGTGAAGGTGGCCGGCGCGGTCTTGAGGATTTCGCGCAGCATGCCTGGCTCGAACTTGACCAATACCCCGTCGATATTGGCCCCTGCCCGCTTCCAGTGCGCAAGCGCCACGGCGTCGTCGCGAAACTCGATGCCGATCTCGGCGAGGATCCGGTCGGCCGTGGCTTCGATACGCAGAAGGTTTTCCTCCGACAGGATGTCGTAGGTCGGGATGTTGCGGATGATGTAGGGGCGGCCGAGCCCTTCAGAGCCATGCGAGCGCAGCTCGCGCCGGGCAATGCGCCCGCCGCCACGCTCGCGGCGCTTGGCGGGTTCGATCGTCTTCTCGGCGGCCGCTGCAATCATCAAGCTTCTCCTCAGCATCCAATCTAGCCGCACAAAATGTCGCTGTGACGCTGGAAAATCCTGATCTCTTGTATAAGCTGGACTTATGCGAAGCCTCCGCCATCTCCTGCCTTCGGCGGGCAGCCTGATCGTCTTCGAGGCAGCTGGACGGCTGTCGAGCTTCACCGCCGCCGGGCGGGAGCTTGGCATGACGCAGGCTGCCGTGTCCTATGCGATCCGCGGGCTAGAGGACCAGCTTGGCGCCAAGCTGTTCCAGCGCCGGCACCGGCATGTCAGCCTTACCGAGGCTGGTGAGCGCTTCCATGCCGACGTCTCGCTTGGCCTGTCGCATATCCGCAAGTCGGCGGAGGACCTACGCCAGGTCGCCATCGGCGGCCATGTCACGCTGGCGGCCTCGACGGCTTTCGCCTCCTTCTGGATGATGCCGCGCCTGCAGCAGTTCCGCGACGAATTGCCTGGCGTCGATCTGCGCATCCAGACCGCCGACCGTGATCTCGACATCATCGCTGAGGAGATCCCGCTCGGGGTGCGCGGCGGCGAGCCCAAGGACTGGCCGAACTATCATGCGCTGCCGCTGGCTGATGAAGAGATATTCCCGGTCGCTGGCGCGAGCTATGTGACGCGGTTCGGACTGCCGGACAGCCTTGAGGGCCTTGCGTCGCACCGCCTCATCCATCTCGAGGAGCCATTTCGTGAAGCCGCGAGCTGGGATGAATGGTTCCAATCCGCCGGGGCCAAGACGACCGACCTGGGGCGCGGCCTGCGCATCAACGACTATGCGCTGGTGATCCAGGCGGTCATGGAAGGTCAAGGCATTGCGCTCGGCTGGCGTCATCTTGCCGAACGCCTGCTGGCGTCAGGGCTGCTGGTGCGTGTCACCGGCCACACCATGACGACAGGCAAGGGTTTCTACGTCGTCTGGCCGAAAAACCAGGAGCTTGCGGAAAACGCCCGCAAGGTGCGCGACTGGCTAGTCGCGCAGGCTTGAAGCCGCCGAAGGCCGCAATCCGGCTGGTCGGATTACGGCGCTCAAAGTTCTGTTCAGTCCGAACCGTCGTTCTTCAAGCCGAGCACGTCGATCTTCTCGATGGTCGGCGGGCCGACGAACAGCGCTTCGGCGTTGGCCATCAAGGCCTTGGCAATCTCGCCGGTGAGATGCGCCTGCCGCCCTGTCTCGTCATGGAAGGCATCGAAGACGCCGAAGACGCTGGGCGACAACTGCAGCGCGAACCAGATCGGCGTCTTGGCTTCCTGATTGGCCATTTGCAGTCCTACCTTCAGGAATGCGGCGACGTCCTTCTCCTTGCCGGGCTTGGCTTCGAAGCGTGCGAACAATGCGAGTTTGATCATCTCAATTCTCCTGTTGGTGTTTCCTCGCGGCCGAGCCGGCCGTCGATATCAACCCTCGCAGGTATGGCGTGAAAACCGTATTGGCAAAAATGACATCTTTGATATCATTGTTGCCATGAATATCTCTGTACTCGTTCTCGATGGCGCCTTCGATACCGGCCTCGCCACGGTGCTCGACGTTTTCGGCACTGCCAACGAACTGGCCGGGCTTTTGCCGGCGCCGCCAAGCCGCTTCAGCACGACCATTGTCGGAGTCAGGGACACGGTGCTTACGGCGCAAGGCCTGCAGGTTCCGGTGACGGCGATCGGCAGCGAGCCGGCGCCGGATTGGTTGCTCATTCCGGCACTCGGCCAGAAGATGCCTGAACCGCTTGGCCAAGCACTGCTCAGGCCGGATGTCACCGAGGCGGTCGCGGCATTGCTCGGTGCGGCCGCAACCGGCACGCGCATTGGTGCCGCCTGCATCGGCACCTTTGTGCTGGCGGAGACAGGTCTGCTCGACCAGCGACCGTCGACCACGACATGGTGGCTGGCGCCGATGTTCAGGCAACGCTACCCGCGGGTGCGGCTCGACGCGGCACGCATGCTGGTCAATGATGGTCAATTCGTCACCGCCGGGGCAGCGCTCGGCCATATAGACCTCGCCCTGATGGTGGTCCGGCAGACGAGCCCGGAACTTGCGGCGCTGACGGCGAAATACCTGATCGTCGACAGCCGGCCACTGCAATCGGCCTATGCGATCTCCGACCATCTCGCTCATTCGAACCCGCTAGTCGAGCGCTTCGAGCGTTGGGCGCGCGACCATCTTGCCGTCGGTTTCAACCTCGATGAGGCGGCCGCGGCCCTTGGTGCCAGCAAGCGTACGCTGGCACGGCGCGTCAACGACGTGCTCGGCAAGACACCACTGTCCTATTTCCAGGATTTGCGAGTCGAGCAGGCAGTGCATCTGCTCAAGACGACATCCAACAGCGTCGACCATATTGCCGCCAAGGTGGGTTATGGCGACGGCGTGACGCTGCGCAATCTGTTACGGCGGCGGCTGCGCAAGGGTGTCCGCGAAATCCGTGCCACGAACTGATCTGCTGACGGCGAAATTCGCCCTCTCGTATGGCTGCCGAATCCGCCTATAATGGCGTCATGCCCATCCGCCAGCTTTCCGAAACGATGATCAACCAGATCGCCGCCGGCGAAGTCATCGAGCGTCCGGCCAGCGTGGTCAAGGAACTGGTCGAGAATGCGTTGGACGCCGGTGCGGCGCGCGTCGAGATCGCCACAGCCGGCGGCGGGTTGAGCCTCATCCGCGTCACCGACGATGGCTCCGGCATTCCGGAAAAAGAACTGGCACTGGCGATCGCCCGCCACTGCACTTCGAAACTCGCTGAAAATATCCACGACATCCGCTCGCTCGGCTTTCGCGGCGAGGCGCTGCCGTCGATCGGCTCGGTGTCGCGGCTGTCGATCCGCTCGCGCACCGCGGCAGGCGACAGCGCCGCCGAGATCGGCATCGAGGGCGGCCGTGTTTCGGCGGTGAAGCCGGCAGCGGCCAATCGTGGCACCACCGTCGAGGTGCGAGACCTGTTCTTCGCCACGCCGGCAAGGCTCAAATTCATGAAAGGCGAACGCGCCGAGAGCTCAGCCACCAGCGACGTGGTCAAGCGCATCGCCATCGCCTTCCCCGCCGTTCGCTTTACACTCTCGGGTTCCGATCGTTCGACGCTGGAACTGCCAGCGACCGAGGACAGCCCGGACGGGCGGCTGCGGCGCATCGCGCAAGTGATGGGCACCGACTTCCCCGACAATGCCATCGCTATCGATGCCGCGCGCGAAGGCGTGCATCTTTCCGGGTATGTCTCGATCCCATCCTTCACCCGCGCCAACGCGCTGCAGCAATATGCCTATGTCAACGGGAGGCCGGTGCGCGACAAGCTGATTGCCGGCGCTATTCGCGGCGCTTTCGCCGACGTTCTGCCGCGCGACCGCCATGCGGTGACGGTGCTGTTCCTGACGCTTGATCCGGCCATCGTCGACGTCAACGTCCATCCGGCCAAGGCCGACGTGCGGTTCCGCGACCCAGGCCTGGTGCGTGGGCTGATCGTCGGCTCCATACGCCAGGCATTGGCCGATGCCGGCATCCGCGCCGCCACCACCGGAGCCGCGGGCATGATGGCGGCGTTCCGGCCAGGGGCAGCCTCCTATGGTCACGGCGGGCCCGCCAATGGCCATCGCAGTTACGAAGCGGCCTACCACGCCTCCGGCTCCGCCAATTTCGATGCCGCCCGCTCGCCGCAGCGGCCGCTCGACATGGGTTTCGAAGGCGCTGGCTTCGACCAGCGCGGCCTGCGCGAAAATGAACAGGCCGCGTTCGATGCCGGGCCGATGGCCAGTGCCGACACGCGCGCCGGCCAGAGCGAAGCGAATGAGACCTTGCTCGGCACGGTGCTGGGTGCGGCACGCGCCCAGGTGCATGAGAACTACATCGTCGCCCAGACCAGGGATTCGCTTGTCATCGTCGACCAGCACGCGGCGCATGAGCGGCTGGTCTACGAGGCGCTGAAGAATGCGCTGCATTCGCGGCCGGTGCCGTCACAGATGCTGCTTCTCCCTGAAATCATTGACCTGCCAGAAGAGGATGCCGAGCGCCTGGCGCTGCACTCGGAGACGCTGGCGCGCTTCGGCCTTGGCATCGAGCGTTTTGGTCCCGGAGCCGTTGCCGTGCGCGAAACGCCATCGATGCTGGGCGAAACCGACGTCCAGCAACTGGTGCGCGACCTCGCCGACGAGATCGCCGACAACGATACGGTCGACACGCTGAAGGAGCGTCTGGACAAGATCGCCGCGACCATGGCCTGCCACGGCTCGGTCCGCTCCGGCCGCCTGCTCAGGCCCGAGGAGATGAATGCGCTGTTGCGCCAGATGGAGGCGACGCCGGGTTCCGGCACCTGCAATCATGGCCGCCCGACCTATATCGAACTCAAGCTCGCGGATATCGAAAGGCTGTTTGGCAGGCGGTAGAGCCTCAAAGTGGATCTTCCACAAAAAAGGAGCCTGATCGCCGCGGCTCCTTTTTTGATTCAGGAATGGATCGCAGGCCTCTGAACTACCTCTTCAAATTCACCACGATCACACCGCCGAGCGCGAGCGCGCCGCCGATCAGGCCGAGCAGCGTCGGCACTTCGCCGAGCCAGAAGAAACCGATCAGGGCGGACATCGGCGACACCAGGTAGAGAAAATTCGAGGCGCGTGCGGCCGGCAGGCGCGAGAGCGCGGTCGCCCAGGCGGCATAGGCGATCAAACTTGGCACGATACCGAGGAAGACGACGGCGCCGAGGCCGGCCGTGTTGGCGGCAGCGGCCTGCTGCAGAGCGGTAGGCAGGAAGGGCGACAGGCAGAGCGCGCCAAGCACCATGTTCGAAGCCGCTATGGTCAGCGGGTGATGACGGGCAAACAGCGGCTTCTGCACAATGGTGTTGACTGCCGAGCAAAGCGCCGACCCCAGCACCAACAGTGCGCCGGCGTTGAAGTGCAGGCCGTGCCCGTCGGCGACCGCGATAATGCCGATACCGGCAAAGGAAATCACCGTGCCGGCCCAGGCCATGGCCGAAAAACGTTCGCCCAGCAGCGCCATCGCCATGATGGCGGTGAAGATCGGGCTAACATTGATGATGAAACCGGCGGCACCGGCCGAAACGGTCAGCTCGCCGAAATTGAGCATGGCCGTGTAGAGCGCGACGAAAATGGCGCCGCCAAAGGCGAACCGCCACAACTCGCCGAACTTGGGCAGCGCCGGGCGCTTGACGGCGAGGAAGATCGCCGCCGGCACGGCCGCGATGCCGAAACGCAGGGCGCCAAGTTCCAGTGGACCGAAGGCGGCCAGACCGGCGCGGATTGCTGGAAATGCAGAAGCCCAGCCGACCACGGTCAATGCCACCGCGATGGCAGCTGCTGTATCCATCCGCTGTGTCGGATTCAACGTACCAGTCGTTGCGCTCATCTCACCGCCCTCGTATTCCTGCATCTCGGAGTGTAGAAAGCGCCAATCCGCGCGCATTGACAAACGACCAAATCAAGGTTCACCTGTGAGCATGGATCACAGCTCAGAGACGATGCTGCCGCTTGAAACGCTGCGCGCCTTCGACGCGGCGGCGCGAACCGGCAGTTTTTCCGCCGCAGCCGAGAAGCTCAACCTCACCCATGGTGCGGTTAGCCGGCAGATCGCCAAGCTGGAAGACTGGCTTGGGCTGAAAGTGTTCGATCGCGGCGCGCGCGGCGTGTCGCTGACGATCGAGGGCAACCGGCTGCATTTGCGCACGGCGGAAGCCTTCGCGCTGATATCGAGCCATTCCGACCGCTGGGTCGAGCCGCGTGGCACCGCTGTGGTAAGGCTGACTTCGATCCCCTCGATCAGCGGCCTGTGGCTGATGCCGCGCATGGCCACGCTGGAAAACAGTCCCTCCAAGCTGCGCATCGTGCTTGAGGTCGATATTCGTCAGGCAGATCTCGCCGACGAAGGCATGGACCTGTCGATCCGTTGCGGGCGCGGGCGCATTGCCAACCGCGTCTCGGTGCAATTGTTCGAGGAGTATGTATTCCCGATCGCCTCGCCGGGCCTGGCAGCCGACATCGGACGCGGCGATCCAGCGCGGCTGCTCAAATTTCCGCTTATTCATGATTCCGACGCGTCCGGCTGGCGCGCCTGGTTCGCGGCTCAGGACGTGGATTACCGCCCACGCCCGCAGGACCGCCGCTTCGAGGATTACAATCTGGTGCTCGACGCCGCTGCCCACGGCCTCGGGATCGCGCTTGCACGGCCGCCGCTGACCGAACATCAAATGATGGCGGGCCGCATTGTCCCCGTCGACGACCGCATCGTGCTGAATCCCGTGTCTTACTGGCTCGACCGTCCAATCGGGCGACCACGCGCCGCAGCCGCGGACCTGTCGCGGCGCATCGCGGCGCAGGCCGGCCTCCCATCAGAAAAGATCGAGCAATTCATCGAGGCCGAGAGCTAGCCAAGGATTCGCAGCGCCAAAGCGAATGCAGTCCCTCCCAGCAAGCCAGCCATTATCGAAACCAAGCCGATCTTGAGCAGCAAACCCTCGGGGTTTGGTGGTGCCATACCGTGCGGCTGGCCGGCCATATTCCCTCGGCCGCTCGCGACATTCTGGTTCGACGCTCGAAGCGAAACCGGAACGTGTTGCGCACCAGGCGACGGCCATGGCACTGCCGCGGGCCTGGCGAATCCGTTGTCATCGGCTTTCGGCGGGGGCACCATGGGGCGTTGAGGCGTTTCGCCGTCCGACGACGATCTCTTTCCCACGATCGCGGATACCGCTGCATCTTTGGCTGGATCGTCGCCAAGCTCTGTCGAAGCCACATATGCCTGGAGAATGCCCATCGAAGGCATCTGCTGCGATCTGACGGCCATCTGTGCCGCAGGCAGAGCCGACAGCGCGGGTGCTGTCTGCTGCGCAAGCAATGATGGTGCTGGCGGCTGCACCAACTCCTTGATGAGCGCGGTGATCGCCGGATCGGCTTTCGCCGATGGTATGGCTTGCGGCGTGATCGCCTCTCTCAACACCGAAGTCAGGCGGCCAGAAGAAATGTCCATGCTATCCCTGCAAAGCTCGTTTTCTTGTCCATCGATAACGCCTCAGCGTTGCGCCAAGCTTGACCTTGCCCACAATTTGTGGCGATGAAATCGTCATGAAGTTCGGCGCCACCCCATGATGAACCGCTTCGAAGGCCCTGGCGGCAAGGAAGCCCGTATCCGCTATCTCGATGGTGACTTCCAGGTCACCAGTCCAGGAGCCTTCGTGCGCTGCGCGGTAACCGGCGAAAGCATTCCCCTGGATGAGCTCAAATACTGGAGCGTCGCCAGGCAGGAACCCTATGTCAGCGCAACCGCCTCGTTGCGCCGCGAGATCGAAGCGAACCCGGAATTGCGCAAGCGGCGTTAGCCCCGGTTCTGGAGGACCGGCGGCGGAATGACTCCGCTATTGGATTCGTTCCCCCGTCAACTTGCGCGGTTGATGTATGCGTTTTTCGTCTCTCAGAGACACGTCGGATTGAATTATGGAAAGCGTTTGCGCGCTTTGGCTGTCGCTATTGTTTTCCCATTGCCATCGAGCGCTTTCACGGAGATCTCATAGGTATGTGGTTGCGGCGGACAGGGGCCACGATAGCTGAAAGCACCGTAGGCTAGAGACTTCTGCCCCCCGAAAACGACAGTGCCGCCTCCGTGAGTGAAGTCGATGGCGTCTAAATCGACCATTTTGAACTGTAGCTTCTTAGTTTCCGCAGGAACGCCGGAGAGCGTGATCGGGGGTGATTTTGGGTCAAAGCACTTCGCTGTTGGTCCCCAACTAAAATTCATTCCCATGTTGGCGGACGCAGCGGTAGTCATTGCAACGGCAAAGCCGCAGGCCAGTACTATTCGCAAGAACCCCTCCCAATCTCATGCTCGAATGACTGTCCGACCACTTAATCGACCAATTTCTTTTTGTCACCCCTTCAGCTTGCGCTGGCGCCAGGCATCCAGAGTCTCGCCGATGATGCGTTCCGGGACGTGATCGAGCCCGAAGACGGTGTCGATCTCCAGTACATCCAGCCGATCGAGAAAACCCGGTGGTGACGCGCCATGGCGCAGGCGCGCGGCATCCTTGGCGGTGGTGATGAGGCCAAGCCCGGCACCGTCAGCCGTCACCGCCAATTCGACAAGCTCGTCCTCGGCATAGAAATGATGGTCTGGAAACGGACGCTTCAACGCAACCTCGCCGCCGGCCTCGCGCACCGTATCGAAGAATTTCTCGGGATGGCCAATGCCGGCAAAGGCGAGGAACCGCCTGCCTGCCAAACCCGCCTTGTTGCTTGGCTCGGTACGCGCCTCGAAGATTGGCCGCCCGGCGCGCGCGGCCTGCCGAACCACGGGGTCGGCGGCAGTGCCCTCGCCCATCTTCAACAAGCCGCTGGTGAAGACCAGTTGATCAACGACCTTGGCCCGGAGTGGTCCACCGGGGATGACGCGACCGTTGCCGATGCCGTAGCGGGCGTCAACCACAACCAATGCATAATCGATGTGGATTCGCGCGCTCTGGAATCCGTCGTCCATGATGAGGAAGTCGCAGCCATGCCGCTCCAACAGCAGCCGGGCGCCCGCGGCCCGGTTCGGGGTCACCGCCACCGGCGCGTGCTCGGCCAGGAGCAGCGGCTCATCGCCGACATGCTTGGCGCTGTCATGTTGAAGATCAACGACATGTGGTTGGGCGAACGAGCCGCCGTGGCCGCGCGACAGGAATCCGGGATTGAGCCGCATGCGCTTGGCCTGCTTTGCCAACGCTATGGCCACCGGCGTCTTGCCGGTACCGCCGACCGTGAAATTGCCGATGCAAAGCACCGGCGCTTCCATCTTTTCGCGCAAGGCCGACCGCATGAGGCGGCCGGCGACAAGACCATAAAGTGCAGACAGCGGCGATAGCGCCAGCACCCGCCAGTCCGGCTCTTGCCACCAGAAGGGCGGGGCTTCGGAGGCCACGCTAGCGGCCATTCGCGCCCTTCAGGCGCGACTTGACGATCAACGGCTGGATATAGGGTTCGAGCGATTTCAGCGTCCGCGCCAGCGCGCCGCGCATCTCGTCGACGGTCGCGGCCCCCGCGGCCATCATCTCGTGGCGTGCCACCTCGTTGCTCAACAGGAAATTGACGGCGCCGGCCAGCATGTCACGGTCGCGCACCAGCTTGGCGCCGCCGCTGTCGATCAGGCGTTGATAGGCTTCACGGAAATTCTGCACATTGCGGCCGGCAAGCACGGCCGTGTCGAGCATGGCCGGCTCCAGTGGGTTCTGGCCACCTTCCGAGGTCAGCGAGCGGCCAACGAAAGCGATCTCCGTCAGCCTGAGATACAACCCCATCTCGCCGATCGTATCGCCGAGCAATATGTCGGTGTCGGCAGCCACACGGTCACCCTTGCTGCGCCGCGCGACTTTCAGGCCCATGCCGGAAATCTGCGCGGCGAGCGCGTCGGCGCGGTCAGGATGGCGCGGAACGATGATGGTCAAAAGACCGTGGTGACGCTTGTGCAGCGTTGCGTGCACCTCGCTGGCGACAACTTCCTCGCCATCATGGGTCGAGATTGCCGCCCAGGTCGGGCGCGTGCCGATCTGACGCCTGAGCGTCGCAAGCGCCCGTTCATCGACCGGCGGCGGCGACGTGTCGACCTTGAGATTGCCCGACACGGTGACCGGGCGGGCACCGAGCGACAGGAACCGCTCACCATCGACATCCGACTGGGCCACGACGTGTGCCAGGTTCTCGAACAATGCCTCCGCGATGTTGGCGCGCTTTTTCCACGACTTGAAGGAACGGTCGGACAGGCGGCCATTGACCAGGACCTGCGGCACGCGGCGCGCGCCAAGTTCCAGGATGGTCATCGGCCAGATTTCCGATTCGGCGATGATCGCCAGATCGGGCTGCCAATGGTCTAGAAAGCGGCTGACGGCGGGTTTCAGGTCGAGCGGCACATATTGGTGGATGATGCGGTCGCCCAGCCGCTCATCCGCGACTTGCGCCGAGGTTACCGTGCCGGTGGTCAGCACGATATTGACGCCATAGTCGAGAATGCTCTCGACCAATGGAACGACAGCGATGGTTTCGCCAACGCTTGCCGCGTGAATCCAGATCACCGGCCCTTCGGGGCGCTGACGGCCGGCAACACCATAGCGCTCGCGGCGCCGGTTGCGGTCTTCCTTGCCCCTGGAGGTGCGCCAGGCAACATAAGGCCCAACCAACGGATAGGCGGCGGCGCCCGCGAAGCGGTACGCCGACAGCATGGCTCGTGCCCAGCGCTCGCTCATCGCGGGCCGTCCACGAGGCGGTAGGCCTCTGCGGTCGCGGCGTTCAGCGCGGTGGTGATCTCGAGGCGCTTGCGTTCCATCTCCGCTTCATCGGCATCGGAGGGCACGAAGATCGGCGCGCCGATGACGATCGAGGAACGGCCGAAAGGCAGGTTGATCGTGGTCTTGTCCCAGCTCTTCTCCAGCACCTTGCGGCGGCTGGTGGTGATGGCGACAGGCAGCAGCGGCCGGCCGGAAAGACGTGCCAGGAGAACAATGCCGAGCCCTGCGTCGCGAGGCGTGCCGTGAGGAATATCGGCGATCATGGCCACGTTTTTGCCGGCGACGAGCGACTTTTTCAGGGCGATCAGCGCCTTGGCGCCTCCCTTGTCGAGATGCCTGGCGTTTTCACGTCCGCCTGACCCTCGCACAGCCTCAATACCGAACTTCTCCAGCATCAGTGCATTGAGCTCGGCATCGGCGCTGCGCGACACCATGGCGACCAGCGGCTTGCGCTTGGGATAATAGGCCGGCGTGAGAAGATGCTGGCCGTGCCACAGCGCAATGATGCCTGGTTCGAATTGCGCATAGGCGCCGCCCGAAAACCGCGCCGAGCCGTCAACAACGCGATTGGTCAGGCGTACAAACCGTACGAACTGGGCAAACAGGCTGGCGATGGCGTTCTTGACGAATCGCGACTGCGCCAGCGGTTGGCGAATCCGGCGCCAGAAAGCCTTCGTCTTGGCACTGCCGCCCCTGCCCGAAGGCGCAGCCTGCGTGGCCGGCTCGTTCGCCAAATCCTGGTCCATCGACGTCAACCGGCGGCCTTGTTGTCTGGGTCCAGCAACCGGTGCAGATGAACGACGAAATAACGCATATGGGCATTGTCCACGCTGGCTTGCGCCTTGGCTTTCCAAGCCGTGTGCGCGGATTGGTAGTCTGGAAAGACACCGACGATGTCGAGGCCCTCGAGATCGCGGAATTCGGTACCGCCAAGCTTCTTCAGTTCGCCCCCGAACACCAGATGCAAAAGCTGTTTCTTTCCGTCTTCCGCGGCCATGTCGGTCCTTCACATATTGTGAGTTTGTGACAGGTCTAGACCAAAGCCGTCGACTTTGGAACCATTGATCGTCGGTTCAACTGTCAAGTCCTGCAATCACCGAGGCGATGACGCCGAGCAGTTCACCGCTGCCGGCAGCCAATGCGCCGTGACGAATCACCTCACCGGCATAAAGCGGCGCGCGGCCTTGCTGGTCGAGCAATTGGCCGCCGGCCTCGCGCAAGATCAGATCCGCCGCCGCGATGTCCCAGTCATGCGCGTTCGGCTTGACGAAGGTCGCGTCCAGCGCGCCGTTGGCGACCATCGCCAGCCGATAGGCGAGCGATGGGATATGGGCTCCGCGCTTCAGCCGGGACTGCCACTCCGCCGGCAGCCGGTCGATCAATTGCTTCGGCCCGGAAATTTCCGCCAATTCCGGCAATTGACGCACGGCGATGCGCTTGCCGTTGCGGAAAGCGCCCTCACCCGGCACTGCCCAATAGGTCTCTTCCATGGCCGGGCATTCCAGCACGCCGGCGAGCGTGCGGCCGTTCTCGACCACCGCGACGCTGACACACCAGGTGCGCAGGCCCTCGAGGAAACCGCGCGTGCCATCGATCGGGTCGACAACGAAAGTTCGGCGAGCTGAGAGCCGCGCTGGATCGTCAACCGTCTCTTCCGACAGCCAGCCATAGTCCGGCCGCGCCGCCAGCAAGGTCTTGTGCAAATAGGCGTCGGCGGCGTGGTCGGCTTCACTGACCGGCGAGGTGCCGCCCTTCATCCAGACTTGCGGGCTGTTGCCGAAATAACGCATGGCGATGACGCCGGCCTCGCGGGCGGCGTCGCGCAGCAGCGGCAGATCCTGCGCCGCTTCGACAGTCGTGATCGGATCAGGCACCTGCAAGGGTCATGCCTTCGATCAGCAGCGTCGGCGCTGCGGTGCCGAAATTGCGGTCAAGGTCGCTGGCCGGCACCATGTTAAGAAACATAGCCTTCAGGTTGGAGGCGATGGTGACCTCCGCAACGGGATAGGCAAGCTCGCCATTTTCAATCCAGAAACCGGAAGCGCCACGGCTGTATTCGCCGGTTATCATGTCAACGCCCTGGCCGAACACTTCGGTGACATAGAAGCCGGTCTTGAGCGACTTGATCAGTTCCTCCGGCGAGCGTTCACCCGGTTCGATCGCCAAGTTGGTCGAGGACGGCGAGACGGAAGAGCCGCCACGCGCGCCGCGCCCGTTGGTGACGAGCCCGAGTTCCCGAGCCGCCGAAGTCGACAGGAACCAGTGGTTGAGCACTCCCTTTTCGACCATGAACAATTTTTCGCCTTCGATGCCTTCGCCGTCGAACGGGCGGGAAGCCTGGCCACGGCGGCGAAGCGGCTCATCGGTAACGGTGATCGAGGCAGCCGCCACCTGCTTGCCCATCATGTCGCGCAGGAAGGAGGTCTTGCGTGCCACCGAGGCGCCGTTGATAGCGCCAGCAAGATGACCGGCGATACCGCGCGCCACACGCGGATCAAACACCACGTCGACCGGACCGGTCGCGGCCTTGCGCGCGCCAATGCGGCGGACCGCGCGCTCGCCGGCCTTGCGACCAATGTCTTCGGGCGCATCGAGGTCAGCAAAATGCTGGCGTGAGGAGAATTCGTAATCGCGTTCCATGCCTGTGCCCTCGCCGGCAATGACGCTGACCGAACGCGAGAAGCGGGAGCCGACATAGTGGCCGAGAAATCCGTGCGAAGTGGCCAACACCAGTCCGCCAAGCCCGGTGCTGGCGCCGCTGCCGGCCGAATTGGTCACGCCCTTGACGGCGAGAGCCGCGGCTTCGGCGGCAAGAGCGGCTTCCTTCAACTGATCGGCGGAAACCTCGGTGGCATCGAACAGGTCGAGATCGCGCGTCTGTTTGGCCAGCAACGCCGGATCGGCCAGGCCCTGATAGGGATCCTCCGGCGAGACCTTTGCCATCGCGACGGCACGTTCGGCCAGAGCCTTCGGATCGGATGCGGCCGTTGCCGAGACGCTGGCAACCCGCTTGCCGACAAAGACGCGCAGCGCGACATCCTCGCTCTCGGAGGACTCGGTGCCTTCCACCTTGCCGAGGCGCACCGACACGCCAGTCGAACGGCCGCGCACCGCAACCGCGTCGGCGGCATCGGCGCCGGCACGTTTGGCAGCCTCGACCAGAGCCGCGACGCGGTCGGTCAATTTTGCTGCGTCGAGCGTATCGGTCATGCGTATGATCCCTACTTTCCGGCCTGCTTCAGGCGCTGGCCGCTGCGCACCATCTATTGTTCCGGCCCGGCTTGTGCAATGGCATGGGCATCAATCAGAATGCATCGGTCCTACCTCCCCACACCAAGCCGAGGCATCTCGGCCCGGTTCGCCGCCTCCCAGGAGCACTCGCAATGACGCCTTTCCATCTCGCCTTCCCGGTCCGTGATCTCGATGAAACACGCACTTTCTATGGCGAGGTGCTGGGCTGCGCCATCGGCCGCTCATCGACGACCTGGGTCGATTTCGACCTGTTCGGCCACCAGATGTCGGCGCATTTGCGGCCACAGGCCGCTCAAGCCGCCAGCGACGGCAAGGTCGACGGCATCCTGGTGCCGATCCCGCATTTCGGAGCGGTGCTGCTGATGGACGACTGGGAGCGGCTCGCCAAGCGGCTCGAGGCACGCGACGACATCGACTGGCTGGAAAAGCCGATGGTGCGCTTCAAGGGCGAACCCGGCGAACAGGCAACATTGTTCATCCGCGATCCCTCCGGCAACGCCCTTGAATTCAAGGGCTTCCGCTCACTGGAGCAGATTTTCGCGCATTGAGAGCTATGAACCCGCGACGGGCGTCCAGATCACGTCCTCGATCTTCTGTGAGCCCGTCGCCAGCATCACCAGCCGGTCAAAGCCGAGCGCGATGCCGCTCGCTTGCGGCATGATGGCAAGGGCCGCGAGAAAGTCCTCGTCCAGGGGATAGCGTTCGCCATAGATGCGCTGCTTCTCGTCCATCTCCAGGGTGAAACGCCGGCGCTGCTCGGCGGCATCGGTCAGTTCGCCAAAGCCGTTGGCGAGTTCGACACCGCAGCAATAAAGTTCGAACCGCTCGGCGACACGCGGATCGCGCGCGGACGGGCGAGCCAATGCCGCCTCGGCCACCGGATATTCGCACAGGATGGTCGCCAGCCCCTGCCCGAAGAACGGCTCGACCTTTTCCACCATGACGCGGCTGAACAGGTCGGCCCAGCTGTCGTCCGGCGCTGTGCGCAGCCCGGCTTTGGTCAAGGCCGCGTAGAGCGCCTCACGGTCGGTGCCGCCGTCGTCGGCGACGGTGCTCAGGAGGTCGATGCCGGCGTAACGGGTAAAAGCATCAGCCACGGTCAACCGTTCGGGTTCGGCGAAAGGATCGCAGTCACGGTTGCGGAAGGAAAAGCGCTTTGCCCCTGCCCGCTCGGCGGCCAGCGCCAGCATTGCCGCGCAGTCCAGCATCAGGCTTTCATAGGTCTCGCCGACCCGGTACCACTCCAGCATGGTGAATTCGGGATGGTGCAAGGGGCCGCGCTCGCGGTTGCGATAGACCGGGCCAAAGCTGAAGATCCGCTGTTCGCCAGCGGCAAGCAGCTTCTTGCAGGCGAATTCGGGCGAGGTGTGCAGATAAAGCGGCTGGCGCGACCCATCCGGCCCGATCACTTCGCTGGCAAAAGCCGACAGATGCGTCTCGTTGCCGGGCGAGACCTGCAAGGCAGCGGCCTCTACCTCGACAAAATCGCGGCGAGAAAACCAGTCGCGCAAGGCAGCGGCAATGCCATTGCGCAGCATCAGTCGGGGGCGGCGATCGGCGTGGACATGAGGCGTCCACCAGGGCGAAGGGTTGGTCATGAGCCTGTACCAATGGTGAATTGGGCTGGCGGGATCGCCCAAGATGCGCTACGGCGCAGCAGGACGGCTTTCGCAGCCGATTGTGACAATCAACGATTTCAGGATGTAAAGCCGTGGTGAAAGTTATCGCCAGTTCGCTCCGCAAAGGCAATGTCGTCGACAAGGACGGCAAGCTCTATGTGATCCTCTTTGCCGAAAACATCCACCCAGGCAAGGGCACGCCGGTGACGCAGCTGGATATGCGCCGCATTGGCGACGGGGTGAAAGTGTCGGAGCGCTACCGCACCACCGAGCAGGTCGAGCGCGCCTATGTGGAAGAGCGCGAGCACACGTTCCTCTACCACGACGGCGAAGGGTTTCACTTCATGAACCCGGAAAGCTACGACCAGGTGGCGGTGTCGGAAGCCGTGGTCGGCGACATGGCGCCTTACCTGCTGGAAGGCATGGCCGTGCAGGTCTCGCAGTTCAATGGCATTGCCATTTCCCTGGTGCTGCCGCAGCGCGCCACCTTCGAAGTGGTGGAAACCGAGCCGACGACCAAGGGCCAGACGGCTTCGTCTTCCTACAAGCCGGCAGTGCTTTCCAATGGCGTACGCACACTGGTGCCGCCGCACATCGCGCCGGGCACCCGCGTGGTGGTGATGACCGCCGACGGGGCGTATGTGGAACGCGCCAAGGACTGACCGGTCCACAAACCCGCTTCACGCCCGGCCATTCGGCCTGGCTTGGCCCGCACCCAGACTGACAGCGTTCGGATAGCCGTGCGTAACACGGAGCGATCGGTCATGAGCGCTCGACGGTCCGCGATCAGGTTGATAAGCCCTGTCGCCAAGGAGAGTCGAGAACCATGACCGTTGCGATCGAAATGGGACAGACAACGGCGGGCACGCCGGCGGCTCTGGACCTTGAGGAATTGCTGGCGACCCGCCTGCTGGTGCAGGGCAATTCCGGTTCCGGCAAATCCCACCTGCTGCGACGGCTGCTCGAACAGAGCGCGCCCTGGGTGCAACAGACCATCATCGACCCCGAAGGTGATTTCGTGACGCTGGGTGAGCGTTTCGGCCATCTGGTGATCGATGCCGAGGCGCATACCGAGCGCGGCCTGCAGAGCGCCGGCGAACGGGCGCGCATCCACCGCGTTTCCACGGTGCTCAATCTCGAAGGGCTCGACGCCGAGAACCAGATGCGGCGGGCCGCAGCCTTTCTCGGCGGACTTTTCGAGGTCGCCCGCGACCACTGGTATCCGATGCTGGTGGTGGTGGATGAAGCGCAGCTGTTCGCGCCCGCAATCGCTGGCGAGGTTTCTGACGAGGCGCGCAAACTCTCGCTTGGCGCCATGACCAACCTGATGTGCCGGGGCCGCAAACGTGGGCTTGCGGGCATAATCGCGACCCAGCGGCTGGCCAAGCTCGCCAAGAACGTCGCGGCAGAGGCTTCCAACTTCCTCATGGGCCGCACCTTCCTGGACATCGACATGGCGCGCGCCGCCGATCTTCTCGGCATGGAGCGGCGGCAGGCCGAGTCGTTCCGCGATCTCGAACGCGGACAATTCATGGCACTGGGCCCGGCACTTTCCCGACGTCCCCTGGGGCTGCGGATCGGCCCGACCGATACGGCGCCGCGCAACGCGACACCCCGCCTTATGCCGCTGCCGGAATCGGCGCTGGAAGACGCGCGCGCCATCATCCTGGCTGCTCCGCCGCCGGAGACCGCCCGGGCCCCGCGCCGATCGTCGCCGGACCTGCTCGATCAACTCATGGCGGCGAAGTCCGCGCCGATGGAGATCCGCCCCGAACCGGTGGAGCCGCCGCTCAGTGCGGAGGATCTCGCGGCGCGGCGCGACCGGATGGACCGTATTCTGCGCGCCGTGCTGGCGGAACCCGATGCGGGTTTCCGCGTCATCGGCGTCCTCTATCAGGAGTTCGTCGTCCGCTGCCGGATAGAGGGTCTCGCATCAGCCATACCGGACCTGGGTGGGTTCCGGCGCTTGCTGACACGGGCCCGCGCCGGACTTGGCTCCGAAATGGCCGAGGATGTCGCATGGCAGGATGTCTCGGCCCGCGCCTCGCTTCTGCCCGAGGATATGCAAGGCGTCTTCATGATGATCGCCCGCGCCGCCAAGGAAGGCTGGCCATGCCCCAGCGATGCCGCGATTGCCCGCGCCTACGGTTCGCACTCGATGCGCCGGGCACGGCGTCTGCTCACCTACATCGAGGAGCAAGGCCTCATCGTCTGCCAGCTTGACGGGATCGGCCGGCGCACCGTGACACTGGTTGAACTGGCTTGGGCGACAGCGCCTGGTGACCCCAATGCCGAGGACCTGCCGGCGGAGCAGGACGGCATTCGCGCCGACCTGTCATAGGGTCGCGGAACAGACGTCAGCGCCAACCCATGGCCGGAGCAACGTGGGTCAGGATGCTCTCGATGACGTGCGCGTTGTAATCGACGCCAAGCTGATTGGGGACGGTCAGGAGCAATGTATCGGCCTCGGCGATAGCTTCGTCCTGCTTCAATTGCTCGATAAGAAGTTCCGGTTCGGCGGCGTAGCCACGGCCAAACACGGCGCGTTTCTCCGGCTCGATATAACCGAAATGATCCTCGCTGTCGTTGTCGCCGAAATAGGCGCGGTCGCGGTCATTCACCAGCGCGAAGATGCTGCGGCTCACCGACACCCGAGGCTGGTGTGCGTGCCCGGCCGCGGCCCAGGCCGAGCGGAAGGCGCGAATCTGTTCGGCCTGCTGGATATGCAGGGGCTGACCACTCTCATCGAATTTGAGCGTCGAACTCTGCAGGTTCATGCCGGCTTTCGCTGCCCATTCCGCCGTTGCGTTGGTGGCGGCGCCCCACCAGATCCGATCGCGCAAACCCGGCGCGTGCGGCTCAAGGCGCAGCAGTCCAGGCGGATTTGGAAACATTGGCCGAGGGTTCGGCTGCGCGAAACCTTGTCCGCGCAGAATCTCCAGAAGCACCTCGGCGTGGCGCCTGGCCATATCGGCGTCGGACTGACCTTCCGGCGGAGCGAAACCGAAGTAGCGCCAGCCGTCGATCACCTGCTCGGGCGAGCCACGGCTGATGCCGAGCTGCAGACGGCCGCCGGCGATCAGATCGGCGGCGCCCGCGTCCTCCGCCATGTAGAGCGGGTTCTCGTAGCGCATGTCGATGACCGCCGTGCCGATCTCGATTCGGCTGGTCTTGGCGCCGATTGCCGCCAGCAGCGGGAACGGCGACGCCAGTTGCCGGGCAAAATGATGCACGCGGAAATAGGCGCCATCCGCACCCAATTCCTCGGCGGCGACGGCCAGGTCAATCGACTGCAGAAGCGCGTCGGATGCCGACCGTGTTTGCGACTGGGACGAGGGCGACCAATGCCCGAACGACAGGAAACCGATTTTCTTCATGGCAAGCGATTTAGCACGTGCGGGTTATGCCGCAAGGCAAAGAATGAGGCGTCGCGCGGACAACCTGGTCCACTGCTATTTCGTCCTAGGTCAAGCAGGTCGTTCAGTCGGCCACCACCACGCGGCTTCTCCCCGCCCGCATCGGTGACTCGTCAGCCACCCCAGCCGCCGCCGCCAGACGAGCCTCCACTGCCCCCGCTGCCCCCGTTGCCTCCGCCCAGAACGGGGATGACCGGCGGCTTTTCGGATATCTCACCGGCCGGCTTTATCACCTTCTTGGCGGCCACCTTCTTATATTTGACCACCTTTGCCGGGGGCGTGGTGTGAACGATCTTCCGGTGTTTCACCGGCGGTTCGGTCGCTTCAATTCTGGGCGCCATAGACATGCAGCCGGTAAGCCCCATGATCGCGCCAGATAGAACAGTCGCGATGATTGATTGCTTCAATGCCTTGCCCATCATTGCCTCCTGATTGCTCAAAACAGATCCCTGCGCGGGTTCGCTTCTTCCCATACCGCCCTGGCTGCAACGACCAGTTGAGTGTCCAGCGAACCGGACGTCGAGATTTTCGACTTGAGCTCCTGGCGCAACTGCTTCAGCGCCGCCGTTTTGGTCTTCACGCCGAATTTCGCGAGGCTCGCCGGGGCGCCGGGGATCTCCTTGCGAAGATCAAGTGCGACGGCGAATGCGAGGAAGCGGACAGCAATGACCTGGTCGGCCTTGTCGCCCTTGGCCAATTCGAGGGCCGCCCGATCATAGGCACCGGACTGATCGCCCCGCGCCGTCGCCATCTCGAACAGTCTTTGCGCTTCGGCAAGATTCTGGTCGACGCCGATACCGTCCCGGTACATGCGCGCGAGGCTCGCGGGTGCATAGGGCTGGCCAAGGTCGATCGCCTTCTGGAAGAGCGGCAGCGCCATTTTCGGGTCTTTGCCGACACCCTGACCGCTGAGGTAATTGCGGCCGAGCAGGTTCATCGAATACATGTCTTGCCGCTCCACGCCGGCCCGCAAAAAGGCTACGGCCCGGGCAGCATCGGCGGGCACGCCATTGCGGCCCTCCGTGAAGATCGCGGCAAGATCATTCATGGCATAGGTGTGCCCCATCGCGGCCGCCTTCAGCAGCAGGTCCAGCCCCTGGCCTGTATCAGGCTTCACACCGTAGCCATTGAACAAGGCACGGCCCCACGCCGTCATCCCGTAGGGATCGCCCTTGTCCGATGCCTGCTTGTAGAAATCGTTGGCCCGCGAGCGGTCGATGGCCATTCCACTGCCAGTCGCGTTGAAGTAGCCGAGTTCGTACACGGCGCGAACATGGCCCTTGTCCGCTGCCTCCTTGATGATTGCCTTGGCCTTGTCGAGCTTGCCGGCCGCAAGCAGGGCGCGCCCGAGTTCATAGCGAAAGCGCGGGACTGCGGGATATGCTTTGACCGCGGCCTCGCACACCCCCACCGCATCAGTGCCGATTTCGTTTGGAAGCCGGCCCGGCACAACCCCTTGCAGGTCGAGAGGCTCGCCGGCAGCGGTGTCGCAGGGATCGACGCTGGGGGCAAACTTGACCTTGGCGGACTCGGCGGTCCCGCTGTCCACCCGGATGTCGAAAGCGACCTCCACGGTGCCGCCGGCACCAATCTGGGGTTCGAAGCGCAATCCGTCGAATTCGTTGGCCATCAGGCTCGATTGAGGTGACAGGATTCTGTCCGGTAGCGAGAGCGTTCCGGTTGCCGGATAGCTTGCAACCTTCAGGCTGACCGCCGGATCCTGGGTCGGGAAATCCAGCTTCAACGGAACCGGGCCGACGCCGACGGGAACGCTGATCTCGCGGTTGTTGATCGCTTCGGCGGCGCCAGTGATGTGAATGCCCCGCTCCAGCACCTGCTGTTTCTGCTCGGCTTCGAGGGACGCCACGACCTGTTCGCCATCGCCGCCCTTGACGCGGAAGACCAGCATTCCCTTGGTTTCACCGCCCCAATTGTCACGTGCGGTATAGGCCAGCATGTCCATGTCTTCCTGGGCATTGCTCTGCTTGGGCACATCCATCTGCAGGTGCGGCAGGTCACTGCCCTGGATCGGTTCGCCCGCCCCGACAACCTTGCCATTCAGCATCAATCGCCCGATCGTGGGCGGCCTTTCGATGCTGACGGTGATTGTTCCGCCGTCGACTTCAACCGGTTCCGGAAGGTTCAAAGCGACCGGCCCGACCCCTGCTGGCACGACCTTTTCCAACACAGGCGGCAGCGAGGGGCGGCTGATGCGGCGGACCAAAACCACGTCGTCTATCAGCGAAGAATTTTCCCAGGGGACCTGCATGCCGTTGGTGGCTTCCACCACATCCCGGCGCACGGCTGCCATCACCGAGTGGATTTCCTGGTTCGGGGCAAGCGCGCGCCGCGAAAACGCTGAGGAAAAGGGGCTCAGGTCGTCAGTACCATCATAGGCAACCGCGCCCGGCTCAGTGGCAAAAGCGATCAGTGTGTTCAGCGAGCTTTTGACCTGAGCAAGACCACCGGTATCGCCTGCGGTAATCAGCTGGTCCTTCAGCCAATAGTCCTTGCGTGGGAATGGATTGTTGCGGCAGGCGTCAAGCAGGACGATCTGAACCTTTGATTTCGAACGCATCTGCTGCAGCACATCATCCAGCTTGATTGTCTGAACCTCGACGTCAGCCGCCTCCTTCAGCGAGGCATCAATGGGGATCAGGAAATTTTGCCCGCCGATCTGAAATCCGTGACCGGAATAGTAGACGACAGCCAGATCGGCACCATCCAAGGCAGCGAGATAGTCGCGGAACTGGTCTTCGAATTGCAGCTTGGTCAGGTCGGCGGCAACAAACACCTCGAAACCCGCCAGCCGAAACGTATTGGCCACATCGACAATATCCTTCGCCGGGTTCTTCAGGGGCGGAACGATCCGGTAATGGGAATTGCCGATCACCAGGGCGACCCGCCGTTCAGCGGCGGAGGCATCGAAGATCGTGAGCATGGCAAAGAGGAAGCCTGCAATGATTCCGCAACGTCGGAGCATGGCAATTCCCTCAATCGGGGCGACCAAGCGACCACAGGGATCAAGCTTGCTGTGGCAAGGTCCGTTACAGTGCGAGGCAATCCGCCGAGAAAAGCCGTGTTGACAGCGGGCGGAAGCCTCAGGACTAGCGCGATGCAAATTATATCAGCGGCGGAGCGTCTGCAATCATCATCAGAATCAAATGTCTGTCAGCCGTCCAACCGCACCTGCCTCATCACCGAAATATCGCCATAAACTATTACCATCAGACGCAATCCGATTTATCGGTTAGAAAAGCGCAACTCACTGGGCGGCTGAGCATGCGGATCAAGATCATCGGAACCGGGCGTGCGTTGCCCGCTCAATGCTTGACGTCGCGCGATATCGAGAAGCAGTTGGGGCTCGTCCAGGGCCGGATCGAGGCCGCCACCGGCATCGTCGAACGCTATGTCTGCGAGGGGGAATCGCAGATCGACCTTGCCTGCGCGGCGGCACGGTTGGCACTTGCCGAGGCCGGGATCGAGGCCAATGCCGTCGATCTTGTCGTCGGCGGCTGCGGGGTGCCTTACCAGCCGCTGCCTTCGACAGCGCCGCTGGTCATGCAGAGGCTGGGGCTGGCCGACGGCTCGGCCGCCGCCTTCGACGTCAACAGCACGTGCCTTGGCTTCCTCACCGCTTTCGAGACCGCCTCCCGCATGATCGAGGCGGGGCAATGCAAGACGGCGCTGGTGTTCTCGTCGGAGATCGCCTCGCGCGCCCTGCCCTGGAAAGAGCAGCCCGAAATTGCCGCGCTGTTCGGAGATGGAGCGGCGGCCGCAGTATTGCGCAAGGCGACCACCGGAGACGGAAAAGTACTGGCCAACCTGATGCGCACCTATCCCTCGGCTTATGAGGCCTGCAGCATCGGCTCAGGTGGTACGCGCTTCGATTTCCATCGCCAGCCTGAGGAGTTTTCCCGGCATTCGCTGTTTCACATGGATGGCAAGGAGCTGTTTCGGGTGACGTCGCGTCATTTCAACAGCTTCGTCAGCGATCTGCTGGCACGGGCCGGCTGGCGGCATGAGGATGTCGACCTCGTCGTACCGCACCAGGCAAGCCCGTTCGCGCTGGCTCACATGGCGCGGCAGACCGGATTCGCCAGGGAAAAGCTGGTCGACATCGCCTCGCATCACGGCAACCAGATTGCGGCGTCCATTCCCTTCGCGCTCGACATCGCGCGCCGGCAGGGCCGCATCCCGCCTGGCGCAAAAGTGTTGTTCCTTGGAACATCGGCCGGCGTGTCATTCGGCGGCATGGCGCTGGAGGCTTGATGGGACGCGTGCTCGTCACCGGCGCCAGCGGCTTTCTCGGCGGCCATGTCATGACGCGGCTGGCGGGGTCAGGCATGCCGGCACTTGCACAAGGCCGCGAACGGCAACGCTGCGCTGCGCTTGAAACGGCAGGCCACGAGGTGGCGCAATTCGATCTGTCGCAGCCTTTCGATACGGCAACCCACCGATTGCTTGGTGACGTCGACATGATCGTCCATTGCGCGGCGCTCTCCGCTCCCTTTGGCCAACTGGCGGATTTCGAGACTGCCAATGTCACGGCGACTAGCAATCTTGTCGATTTCGCGCGCGAGCAAGGTGTGCGCCGTTTCGTCCATATCTCTAGCCCTTCGGTCTGTTTCGCCTATCGCGACCAGCTGGATGTCACCGAGGACAGTCCCCTGCCCGATCCGGTCAACCACTATGCCCGCACCAAACGTCAAGCCGAGCAGATCGTGCTGGCGGCACCCGAAATCGGGCCGGTGGTGCTGAGGCCACGCGGCATCTACGGCGCCGGCGATCGTGCACTGCTGCCGCGCCTGTTGCAGGCTGCACAGCGGCGGCCCTTGCCGGTTTTCCGCGACGGCAAGGCACGCATCGACCTCACCCATGTCGATGATGTCGTCGATGCGGTGGTCGCAGCGCTCTCGGGCGGGGGCGGCGCCGAAGGCCAGATATTCAACGTCTCGGGCGGCGAGGTGCTGCCGGTGCGCCACATCGCCGACGCCGCATGCCGGCGCGTCGGCGTACAGGCGCAATGGCGGAAAACGCCGCTTTGGCCAGCAATGTTCGCGGCCGGCGCGATGGAGACGGTGGCCTTGCGGCTGCCGGGCCGACCCGAACCGCCTGTGACTCGCTACGGTCTCGGTCTGTTTGCCTATGCCCAGAGCCTCGATATTTCCAAGACAAGCAGCATCCTGGGCTGGACGCCGAAAGTATCATTTGAAGAGGGGCTCGACCGCACCTTCGGCAAGGGCGACGGCGCCTGGAGGACAGCCGCGTGAAGATCGTCTTTGCCAACAGCGCCTGGGTGACTGCCGCCGAACGGCTGATCCTGCGTGGTGGCAGTTGGCGGAGCGTCCGACTGCGGGTCCGCTATGGGCTGATCATCCATCCGCGGGTCGGCCCTGTGCTCATCGATACCGGCTATACGCCGCACGTAACCAGTGGCGCCGATCGTGGTGCGACGCTGCGCCTCTATGGCGCAATGCTCAAGCCAGAGCTCAATCTGGCCGGACAGCCGATACCGGTGCTGGCGCGCTTTGGCCTTGCGCCGCGCGATGTGAACGCCGTCATCGTGACGCATTTTCATGCCGATCACATCTCCGGCCTGTCGCAGTTTCCCAACGCCCGCTTCATTGCCAGTGATGCTGCATGGTCGCGGCAGAAACAAAAGACCGCCTGGCAGAATTTGCGCCATGGCGTGTTCCCCGAGTTGTTTCCAGCCGATTTCGAAAACCGGCTGGACGGATTGTCAGCGAAGCGGCGGATAGCGGCGCGAGGCGACATCCCTGGCGGTGCCGATCTGTTCGGCGACGGCAGCGTTGTCGCGGTCGACCTGCCTGGCCACGCCGACGGCCAGTTCGGACTGCTGTTTCCTCAAATGGATCGCCCCCTGCTCTACGCCGTCGATGTGCAATGGTTGCTCAAGGCGCTGGCCCAGAACCGCACGCCTGGTTTTCCGGCACGGCTGCTGGCCGAGGATTTCGCGGCGATCGAACCAAGCAGCGCAATCCTGCGCCGTTTCGCGGCGACGGGCGGCGATGTCGTGTTCTGCCATGACCCTGAGGTGACACCCTACGACCTGCCCTCGGTGGGCGGATGAGCGGGCTGGGTGAAGCGATCGGGTCGTTTGCCGTTACCCAATGGGTATCGCGCAAGAGCCGCAAGGGCTTTGAGCGCTGGCAAGCCCGCGCCTTGCGCCGCTGGCTCGACCGCGACTTGCCACGCGCGCGGTTCTACGGCAAGGCGCCGCGAGAGCTCAGCGACTTGCCGGTAACTGACAAAGCCCAATTGATGGCGAATTTCGACGGCTTCAACATCGCTGGCGTGTCGGCTCGCGATGCCTGGGCCGCCGCTTCCACTGACGGCAGGCTTGGTGAATTGACCGTTGGCGCCAGCACCGGAACATCGGGAAACCGCGGGCTTTTCGTTATTTCCGAAGCCGAGAAATATCGCTGGCTGGGGACGATTATCGCCAAGGCCATTCCGGATCTGTTGTGGCGCCGGCAGCGCGTTGCGGTGATCCTGCCGCAGAACACCGGCCTCTATGACAGCGCCCGCCAATCTGGCCGCGTCGACCTGCGTTTCTTCGATCTCAGGCTTGGACCTGAGCACTGGCGCACTGCGCTTGAGGACTTCGCGCCGACGGTGATCATTGCTCCGCCAAAAATGCTGCGTCACTTCGCGGTCAACCAATTCGCGATCAATCCGCTGCGCGTCTTCTGCGCCGCCGAGACGCTTGACCCGGTCGACCGCCCGCCGATCGAGGCGTTCTTTCGCCGCCCCCTCGACCAGATTTACATGGCAACCGAAGGTCTGTTCGCGGTGACCTGCCGGCAAGGCGGACTGCATCTGGCCGAGGATTCGGTGCTCTTCGAATTCGAGCCGGCTGGCGACGGACTGGTGACGCCGCTGGTCACCGCCTTCCGCCGCCAGACACAAATCATGGCGCGCTACCGGATGAACGATCTGCTGCGCCTGTCATCCACGCCGTGCCGGTGTGGCTCGCCGCTGCGCGTGGTCGACGAAATCGTTGGCCGCATGGATGATGCCTTCCGTCTGACCTCTGCGCGCGGGCCGATCCTGGTTACGCCTGACGTCCTGCGCAACGCGGTGCTGAAAGCCGACCGGCGTATCGACGATTTCAGGCTGATACAGACCGCTCGCGAGACCGTCGAATTGCGCCTTTTGCCGGACCTGCCCGACGAGGCGGCAATGGCCGCGCTGGAGGCGGTGCGCGCGTTGCTGGCCTTGCGCCAGGCAACGGTAACCGTCGAACTCATACGCGCGCCGATGCCATTGGAAACTGATCGCAAATTGCGCCGCGTCGAATGCCGGCTGCCGCATGAGGCCGCGCCATGAGCCAGGCAGCTGTCGCGACCACGGAGCAGAGCCTTCAAGCGGATCGGGTTGAGAACAATCCGCGCAAGGTCGAGGCCTTCGCGCGGATTTTCAACGAGATTCCCGTGCGCGGCCTCATCCGCAATCTGACGGTCACCGTCGAGCCGTTCGAGGTCGCCGGCCGCGCCTTTCCCTTGACGCTGAATGACAGCCGCGAGGCACCCAACTGCTACATCTGCTGCCCGTCCAGCGCCTATATCGACTATGCCATCGACGAGACCCGCAATTTCAGCTCAAGTCCCTGGCTGCAGCGAGCCGTCCGCGCCCTCGTCAGCGCCTGCGCACCCTTGGTCAAAGCGACCGGCCTCGACCATCAGGTGCAGGTCAACAACTGGCTTTTTTCGACCAATCCGGTGCCGTTGCTCGACCGCCAAACGATCGCAGCGATGCGTGCCGAGCTTACAGCGCGGTATCCAGATCGCGCCGTGATCATCCGATCGCTGAACGGGATCGCCGATCCCTCGACCATCTCGGCCCTCAAGGCAGAGGGTTTTCGCATGCTGGCGGCGCGCCAGATCTACATTTTCGCCGACCGCAGTGCAGCACCGCCGATGACGCGCGACATGAAGCGCGACCGCGCCAAGCTGCGCACTACACCTCTGCAAATCATCGGCAACGACGACTTCAGTGAGGCCGATTACGCCAGAAGCGAAGACCTCTACAACCTGCTCTATCTCCGTAAATACACGCCGCTCAACCCGCACTACACAGCGTGCTATATCGGCGAGATGCACCGCCGTGGCATCTTGCAACTGGCGGGCCTGCGCGACCATGCCGGCCAGCTCGTCGCCGTCACCGGCCTGTTCGAGAACGGCGCGACGCTGACCCAGCCGATCGTCGGCTATGACACAAGCCTGCCGGTCAGCGATGGGCTTTACCGCATGGTCATGGCGATGGCGCAGGATCACGCCACGGCGCGCGGGCTGTTCTTCAACATGAGTGCCGGTGCCGCCGAATTCAAACGCCGTCGCGGCGCTGTGCCCGACATCGAATACAACGCTGTCTATATCGGGCATCTGCCGCTTCGCCGACGCGTTGCGGTGCGCGCCATGGAAACCCTGCTGGCGTTGATCGGCATCCCGCTGCTTCGGAGATTCGAGCTTTGACTAGGGCCGCTCACAAGGATTGCTGGCAGGCCGTGGCACTTGCCGCCGATGTTGGCCGCAGGCCGAAGCGCATCCTGTTCGAAGGCGCACCGGTCGTGCTGTTTCGTTCCGACAAGGGCATCGCCGCGCTGTTCGACCGCTGCGCGCACAGGCTGGTTGAATTGTCGACCGGCAAGGTGGTCGGCGGCGAGATTGAATGCCCCTATCACGGCTGGCGCTATGACGGCGAAGGCCGCTGTACCGCCATTCCCGGCCATGTCGGCGAGTTGCCGCGCTACCGCGTGCGCCGCTACAGCGCGATCGAACGCGACGGCGTGGTGTTCATTTCTGCTGGCGCACCCAATAGCGAGCCCTATCTCCACTGCATGCAAAGCCAGGATGTGATCGTGCGGCGCGTGCACAGTTCGACACAGTCGACGGTGATCGACGCGGCGGAAAATATTCTCGACGCCACCCACACGCATTTCACCCACAAGGGCCTGCTGCGGGGTTTAAGCGCCAAACGCCACATTGTGCGCGTCGAGGTGACCGGCGGCGAAGGCTGGGTGGAAGCCTGCTATACCGGCGAAGAGCGCCAGCAAGGGCTGATCAGCCGGCTGCTGGAGGGCGAACGGACGAAAACCATCGGCCGCTTCCGTCATCCCGGGATCGCCGAACTGGAATATTGGGGCAAAGGCGGCCTGGCGCTGGCGACAACCTTCCATCTTCGCCAGGCCGGCGAGAACATTGTCGAGGGCGTCGGCTGGCTGATCGGGCCGCGCCAAGGTGGGTTGGGTCATCTCATGGCGCTGGCTTTCAAGCCGCTGTTCAACATCGCCTTGCAGCAAGACCGCAAGGTGCTGAAGTCAGCGAGCGACAATGCACGCCATGCGCCGCAGGCGTTGCCAGTGATCGGCCCGCTGGATTTCCTGCGCCGCGACATCGCCGCCATCATGGCCGGCGAAATGCCGCCGGCAGCCTTGGAACCGCGTGTCCATCACATCGAGCTTTGAAGCGGCCCGTTCCACTCAATGTCCCTTGTTGACGCTGCCTGCAAGCTGATGCGTTCGCGCATTGCCGTGCCGGCGACCTCGGCTAGGGCGTGCCATTGCGCCCGTTTGGGCGCGGGGTCGCCCGACCAGTCCAGAAGTTCATCGGCGTCGTGCAGCGCATGGCGGAAGCGACCAATCCCGCCGGAGCGCAGCGCCGCAGGCAGGCCATACACCCACATCGCAAGCCGTACCGTCTGGGGCCTGGTCACGTCAGGTTTCACGTCACCGCCTTCAAACAGGGCCGCCGCGAAGGCTTGTGGATCGCGGAAGAAATGCAAACCGCTGACGGCGCGTGGATTGCATTCCAGCGGCAGCACGGTGCCGTCCGCTTCGCGCATCAGGTCGAAGGAAATCTGCCCCGTCCAGCCTGTGCCGGCGACGAAGGTCTCGACGAAGCGGCGCGCAGCGAGGTCCTCCACCAACTCGAACCAGATGCCGGCGCCCTTGCCGGCCCGGTAGCGCGAGCGATAAAGCGCCAGCGCCTTGAGCTTGCCGTCGCGCGCCATGGCATAGGCGCTGATCTCGTCACCGGCGACGAACCGCTGCGCCACCCACGGGACAATGGGTGTAGGACTGATGGTGTCGAGCGCGCCCGATGACGGGCGCAGCAGTATATGGCTGGCGAAACGCGACCAGACCGGCTTGAACACCAGTTCGCCAGCACGGCTGCGTACCTTCTCGAGGTCGGCATCGGATTGCAGCAGCGTCGTTTCCGGCACCGCGAGATCAAGGCTATGCGCCAGCTGGACGAATGCATGCTTGTCGTGAACCCTGGCCAGCAAGTCGATGTCGGGCGCAAACAGACGGGCTGACATCGCGCGGTCGCGCCAGATATGGCCGAGGTAGAAAATCTCTTCGCAGGTCGGGATAACCAGATCGACGCCTTGCCCGCGCACAAGCTCTTCGACGGCCTGTGCATAGGCCTCTGGTGCAAAGCGCGGCGGCGGCAGACGATGATACGAAGCACAAGCAACGCTCGATGCCGCGATCGGATTGGCTGGGGTATCGGCCAGGATCACACGGCAGCCTGCACCATGCAGCAGGCGCGCCAGATGCAGCGCTACCGGCGCCCGCGCTCCAGTGACAAGCACGGAGCTATTGTGCATCGACAGCCTGCTTCAAGGCCATTGGCCGGCCCAAGGCTCAATTCACGCCACGTTTGCCGCGCCTGGCCTTGGTGGCTCCAAGGCGTACTTCCACGGCCTTTTCGATCTCGCGCTTGAGCTCGTCCTTGATCGCCACCGTCTCGGTCATCAAGGCGTCGATCTTCATGAAATCGAGCACCCGGTATTTCGACACCGCCGGCCTGACCAATATGTCCGGCCGGCATTGATTGAGTTTGTTGGCGATGATCGATTGCATCATCAATTGCGTGGCGCCGAACATCAGGTCGACCGTGGTCGGCTGCTTTTTATCGGCTTCCTCCGGTGCGCCGACCACATCGACACCGATGATGATGTCGGCGTCTTTCTCGATCAGGTCGAAGGGAACTGGGTTGTAGATGCCGCCGTCGATCAACAGCCTGCCGTCGCGCGTCACCGGGCGAAACACCGCGGGAATGGCGGCCGAGGCCGCCAGTGCCGAATGCAGGTCGCCATCGCCGAACACCGCGAGCTTGTGGCCAAAGAAATCCGTCGCCGTCACTTTCAGCGGGATTTTCAGCTCGGCGAAAGTTTCGGGAACCGCCTCCGGCAGAAAAGCCTTGAGGATGCGCTCGATGTTGAACTGGCTGACCCTGATGCCGCCCTGCATCGCCTCGGCAAAAGTACCCGGCCGCGCCCGCCACATGCGCGTCGCCACTTCGGCGCGGCGGCCGAGGATCGAGCGGGCATAGTCGTGAATGTCCTTGCCGGCCATGCCCGACGCCATGCCAGCGCCCATGATGGCGCCAATCGACGAACCGGCTATGGCAACGGGCTTTATACCCAGTTCGTCCAGCGCCTCGATGACATGGATATGCGCCAATCCCCGCGCGCCGCCGCCGCCAAAGGCGATGCCAAAGCTTGGGCTCATCCCTTGCCGGCCTCCGCCAGTTTCGGCCCGACGACCATGATGGCCGGCTCGGTCGTGAGCAGCTTCCTGGCCGCGGCCTTCACCTGGTCGAGGGTCACCGCGTTGATGAACGCGCCGCGGCGCTGCATGTAGTCGATGCCGAGATCATCGAGTTGCAGCTCGACCAGCGTCGCGGCGATGGCGCTGGAGGAATCCAGATTGTTGATGGCATAGGCGCCGATCATGTATTTCTTGGTGGCGGCGAGTTCGGCCTCGGTCGGACCCTCGTCGGCCATTTGTTTCACCACATCGCGGACAAGGCCCAGCGTTTGCGCCGCCCGGTCCGAGCGCGTCGCGGTGGTGATGATCAGCGCTGTGGCATGATCCTGATTGATCAGCGATGAGGAGACGCCGTAGGCCAGACCGCGCTTTTCACGCACTTCCTGAAACAGGCGCGACGTGAAAGTGCCGCCGCCGAGAATTTCGTTCATCAGCACGGCGGGAAAGAAATCCGCCGCCTTGCGCTTCACGCCGGGATAGGCGAGCTGCAGCGAGGTCTGCGGCAGGTCGTAATTGACCTCGAGATGCTGTGCCAGTTTTGGATCGATATCGGCCACCGGCCGCAGCGTCGGCTGTTGCGGCAGATCGCCGAAAACCATGTCGAGCTTCTTCTTCAGCGTCTCGGCGTCGATGGCACCCACCACCGCGACATGCAGGCCCCCACGGGCGAAAATCGCCTTGTGGAAAGCCCTGATGTCATCAGGCGTAATCGTGGCGATGCTCTGCTTGGTGCCCTGGTCGGAGCGCGCATAGGGATGCACGCCATAGATCGCCTCGGCCCATTTGGTCTGGGCGATCGTGTCAGGGTCGTTCTCTCCGGCGATGATGCCGGACAATATCTGGGCGCGGATGCGATCGATCGGCGCCTGGTCGAAGCGCGGCTCATTGACCGCCATCCGCAGCAGATCAAACGCCTCGTCACGCTGCTCGGCCAGCATACGCATAGAGCCGTAGACGCCGTCGCGCGTCTCCTGGAAGCTCATCTCGGCACCGGCATCATCCAGCTTGATCTGGAATGCGTCGCTGTCGAGTTTGCCGGCGCCCTCGTCGAACAGACCGGTCATCAGATTGGCCAGGCCCTCCTTGCCCTGCGGATCCTGCGTCGAGCCGCCGCCAAAGACAAAGCGTATGGCGACAACCGGCACGGAATAGTCCTCAACCAGCCAGGCTGTTATGCCCTTCGAGGATGTCACGGACTGGATGTTCATCGCGGCGCGCGCGGAAAGCGCCGGCAGCGCAAGAAACAGCACCGAAAGCAAGAGGGTGGTCACGGCGCGCGCACGGGGGATGCTGAAATGCGTCATCATGTCAGTTCCCCGCCTGGGTTTGCGGCAAGAGATAGCCGGTCGTCGAACGATCCAGCACCAGATAGCGCTCGGCAACGGTCTTGACCTCGTCGGTCGTGACCTTGCGGATACGGTCCGGCCATTGCTGGACATCCTGCACATTGCCGCCGGTCGCCAGGGTCGAGCCGTAGATGTTTGCCATCGAATCCTGCTTGTCGCGGGCGAAGATCATCGAGCGGACGAAACGATCCTTGGCCTTGTCCAGTTCCTCGGCTGTGACACCATCCTTGGCGATGCGCGCTATCTCCACGTCGACCGCTGCCTCGACATCGGCAAGCTTGGCATCACCGCGCGGCGCGCCATAGACAGTGAAGTTGGTGGCGTCGAGCATCGTGCCCTGGAAGTAGGCGCCGGCACTAGAGGCAATGCCTTGCTTGACCACCAGCTGCTGATAGAGCCGGCTACGGTTGCCTCCGCCCAGGATCTCGCCCAGGAGGTCGAGGGCTTCGGCTTCACCCGGTTTACCCGTGTGGTAGGACGGCACCACCCATTGCGTCGAGAAGCTCGGCACGCTGACGCGGGCGTCGGACAGCGTCACCGTGCGCTTGGTGTTCTGTTCCGGCTCGACGGGGCGGACCCGAGGCGGCAGGTCAGGTCCGCGCGCCACTTTGCCAAAAGTCTTCTCGGCCAACGCCCTCACGGCATCCGGCTCGACGTCGCCGGCCACGATCAGCACGGCGTTGTTGGGCCGATAGTATTTGTCATAAAAAGCGGTGGCGTCGGTGCGGTTCAGCTGTTCCATCTCCTGCATCCAGCCGATGACCGGGATGCGATAGGGCTGGTTCTGCCATAGCGTGGCGTCGACTTCCTCGTCGAGCACGGCTTCCGGATTGTTGTCGATGCGCGAGCGGCGTTCCTCAAGGATGACATCGCGCTCGGTCTTGATGACATCGTCGGTGAGAATGAGGTTGCGCATGCGGTCCGCCTCAAAACTCATCATCTGTTCGAGTGCCGACGGCGCCACCGTTTCGTGAAAGGCCGTGTAGTCATAGGACGTGAAGGCGTTGTTCGAGCCGCCGATGTCGGAGACCGCACGGTCGAACTCGCCAGCCGCATGGTTGGTCGTTGCCTTGAACATCAGATGTTCGAAGAAATGCGCGATGCCGGACTTTCCCGGCGGTTCGTCGGCGCTGCCGATCTTGTACCAGACCATGTTGGTGACGATCGGGGCGCGATGGTCGGGGATGACGACAACCTCCATGCCATTGTCGAGCAGGAAGTCCGTCACCTTGAACTCACTCACCTTGCTGTCCTTTGGCACGCTGTCAGCCAGCACAGGACTGGTCACCGCAAGCGCCAGCGACGTCGCCAGCAAGGTTGTTCGCAGCCATTCAGCCCTGGAAATCATCAACGGCTCCGGTTTTTCTGGAAGACGATAGGCAGGCTCAGAGAGACAAGCAAAGTGAATTGTTCGTCATGTGGCCGTCAAAGGAGGCCGGAAAGAGGCCATCCCGGCGTCGCGAGATTTCAGACGGCCTCTATAAAGCGGATGACGGTTTCGCCATAGCCGCGCTCATCGAGCACCGAAAAGCCGGGACCTGGCTCGAAGGGCGCCGTGGCTGCCTCCTCGACCACGCAGAGCGCGCCGGGACGAAGCCAGCCGCCAGCTTTCGCCGACTGCAGAGCGAGTTCGCCGAGGCCCTTGCCATAAGGGGGATCGGCGAAGACGAGGCCGAACGGCGCAAGCGTGCCGGCCTCGCCCAATGCGGTGGCGTCACGGCGGAATATCTTGGTGCGTCCGGTCAGGCCGAAGGCTTCGACATTGTCGCGGACAAGGCCACGGCCTTCCGCCGATTCTTCGATGAAGACGCCATAGGACGCGCCCCGCGACAGGGCTTCGAGGCCGAGAGCGCCGGTGCCCGCGAACAGGTCGAGCACGCGCGCGCCGTCCAGCTTCCCGGCGAAGCGATGCGCCAACACGTTAAAGACGGCCTCTCGGGTTCGGTCGGTCGTCGGTCGGATGGCACTGGTACGGGGCGTCGCCAGCGGACGCCCGCGAAACTCACCGCCGACGATCCGCATTGTTTCCTCTTGGTCCCTTCGGGCCGCTGCGTGGCCGATCACCACCCTCCGGACGGTCTCCGCGCGGCTTGCCAAACGGCTTGGCGCCATCGGGCTTTCCCCGCGCTGGCTTGCCGGGTCCTGGCTTGAAAGACGCCTTGCGCGCCTTGTTCTCGGCTGTCTTGGCTGCTTCGGCTTCCGCCCTGCCCTTGCCGATCGGACGGGCGCCCGGCGCCATCCAGACATTGGCCTTGCGCTGGCCTGGCGGCTCGATCGGCTTCTGCTCGCGTTCGGATTTCTTGCCGCCAAAGCCGCCACGGGGCTTGTCGCCAAAACCGCCGCGTGGCTTGTCGCTGCGTTCGCCGAAAGACCGCTCCGGCCTCGGCCCACGCTCGCCAAAGCTCTTTTCCGGCCTGGCGCCTCTGTCGGGGCTTGTCGACAGTTTGCCCAGCGCTTCGTCGCGGCTGCCTTCACGGCGCTTGCGGTTCTTGATCAGCCCGCCCTCGCCGATCGGACGGCGCTCGCCGTCGCGGGTGAATTTCGGCCGCTCGGGCTCTTCTTCGCGGATCTCGGTGCGCCGCACCGGCTTGTTGGAAAACGGCTTGGTGATCTCGGCATCGAAATTGGCGCCAGATTCCTCGACGAGGCGCTCGCCGAGTTGATCACGCAGCACCCTGCCCTTGATCTCCAGCACATGGCCTTCGGCAAGATCGTCGAGCTGGAACGGACCATAGGAGATGCGGATCAGCCGCGTCACATCGAGGCCAAGCGCACCCAGGATGTTCCTGACCTCGCGGTTCTTGCCTTCGCGCAGGCCGAGCGTCAGCCAGGCGTTGGAGCCCTGCTCGCGATCGAGCGTCGCCTCGATGGCGCCATAGAAAACACCGTCGACAGCAATGCCTTCACGCAGGCCGACCAGCGCGCTCTCCTCGACCTTGCCATGGACGCGCACGCGATAGCGCCGCAGCCAGCCGGTGGCTGGCAGTTCGAGCACGCGCGACAGGCCGCCATCATTGGTGAGCAGCAGCAGGCCTTCGGTGTTGATGTCGAGCCGCCCGATGGTCATCAGCCGTGGCAGATCGGTCGGCAGCACATCGAAAACGGTCTTGCGGCCCTCGGGATCACGGTTGGTGGTGACGACACCGGCAGGCTTGTGGAACAGGAACAGCCGTGTCCGCTCGATCGGCGGGATTTCCATGCCGTCGAGATGAATGATGTCGCCAGGCATGACGTTGAAGGCCGGCGAGGACAGAGCCCGGCCATTGACCTTGACGCGGCCAGCCGCGATCAGCTCCTCGGCGTCGCGCCGCGAAGCGAGACCGGCACGGGCCAGCCGCTTGGCAATGCGCTCGCCGGCTTCTTCAGCAGCCTCGGGGGGACGTGGGCGCGGCTTGAAGCCACCGCCCGATGCCTGCGGACGATCGCCACCGAAATCACGCTTGGGGCGATCCGCGAAATCCCGCTTTGGATGATCGCCGCCGTCGCGTGGTGCACGATCGGCAAAATCACGCTTGGGGCGATCGAAGCGCTTTTGGCTATCAGCGGCACCTGGACGGTCCGTGCGTGGCTTGAAATCACGCTTCGGCCGCTCGCCATCAGCCGCCATCGGCCGGTCGCCACGCGGCGCATAAGGCTTGCGCGGCCCTTCGCGCTTTTCGTATGGCTTGCGTTCACCTTCGGCCGCCATCGGACGATCGCCGCGCGGTGCGTAAGGCTTGCGCGGCCCTTCGCGCTTCTCGTACGGCTTGCGCTCGCCTTCGGCCGCCATTGGACGATCGCCGCGCGGTGCGTAAGGCTTGCGTGGCCCTTCGCGCTTCTCGTAAGGCTTGCGTTCACCTTCGGCCGCCACTGGGCGGTCGCCACGCGGCGCATAGGGTTTGCGTGGACCATCGCGCTTTTCAAATGGCTTGCCGTCGGAGCGGGGCCCCTTGCCAGATGGCCTTGCACCAGCCTTGAAGTCGCGCTTCGGCCGTTCGCCGTCGGCTGCGATTGGCCGATCGCCACGCGGCGCGTAAGGTTTTTTCGCGCCGAAAGATGGCTTGCCGCCTTTGCCTGCTGCACCGTCGCGGCCACGCGGCCCCGCCGATTTCGGGCCGCTTTTGCGCGGAGATTTCTTGTCGTTGTCGTCCATGTGGCCTTTGTCCGTTTGCGCTGCTACAGCGTGGCGCATCCTTTCGGACGCACGAAGAACGCAGTAGCACTTTGATTTTGCGCATGATCCGTTCCGAAAACCTATGCCGGCTTTCGGGTCATGCGGCTAGATAACAGGATCGCTGTCGAGTGGCGAGGAGATAATCGGGATGAAACCCGCGTGAAGCGTCCGGATTTCATGGCGTTGGCACTCAAAGAGGCCGAAGCCGCTGCCCTGCGCGGCGAAGTGCCGGTCGGCGCTGTCATCGCCAGCGGTGGCACTGTTGTCGCCAGCGCCGGCAACCGCACGCGCGAACTTGCCGATCCGACAGCGCATGCCGAGATGCTGGTGATCCGCGAGGCTTGCCGCAATCTCTCCGTGGAGCGACTCACCGGACATGATCTTTATGTAACGCTGGAGCCTTGCGCCATGTGCGCCGGCGCCATTTCCTTCGCCAGGCTGCGCAGGCTCTATTTCGGCGCCGCGGACGAAAAGGGAGGTGCGGTGGTCAACGGCGTGCGCTTCTTTGCCTCGCCCACCTGCCATCACGCACCCGATATCTATCCGGGTCTGGCTGAGACCGAAGCAGCCCTGCTGCTCAAGGATTTTTTTCGCGAGCGGCGCGAGCCCTGAAGGCCCAGCGCCATTGGAAGTAACCGCCTGGGATTCCTACCAGGAAGGCAGCCAGTCGAAGAGCCCGCTGCCGGTCTTGCTCTTGGCGGCTGCTTCCTTCTTCAGGCGGCGTTCCTTCTTGTATTCGTCCTCGCCGAGTTCGCCCTGCGGCGCCGTGTCGGACGCGACACGGTATTGCACAGGCGGTTCGCTCAGATACTTGCGGGTGTTCGGGTCACCCTGCTTGCTGTCGGCAAGACGGCGCTGGATTTCGGCGGCGCGGCCCTTGTCGGAGTCGGCTGGCGTCCATGCCGGTGGGTGGCTGGAACCCGACTGCGCCATGGCGTTCTTGATCGCCGTCGGATCGGTCTGCACGTCATCGACGATCTGCGACTGATAGGCTGGATCATCCTGATGGGCGGTGGCATCGGCGCGCAGGCGGGCGCGGCGCTGCTCGGGCGATTCGGGCCAATCGGCATTGGCCGTTTCAATGCTGTCTTGCGGCGCTGGAAGGTTTTCCTTCTGACCAGGCGCCGGTTTGACCAGCGTTGGGCGCGGCTTGTAGTCGATCTGTTCCTTGTGCTTCGGTGAAATCGAGAAGGCACTGGAAAGATCGCCAGCCAGCTGGGCGCCAGCGGTCTTGTCGGTTCCGTAGGTCGGCGAACCCATGCAGCCAGACAAGGCGAGGCCCGATACGACAAGCGGCGCCAGCAGCGCCAGGCGCGCGGAATATCTCTCGGTCATGCCAAAAAGTCCCACTATAGACAGCCTCTCGATCGCCACCGGCCCGAAGTCCGGTCCCCATCGTCCATGCTCTTGCGACGGAAATCCGGCGACAATTTGTCGGCCGGAGTTTGGCGTGTTTACCTCAACCACTCGTTAAGGGCAACGCGCGGGCGGCTTATCGACCGCCCGCCGTGGCATTTGTGCACCTTTTTGGCTCACGCATGCAGTTGTTCCAAAAGCGCTAAACGCTTTTGGCCAACATGCATCAAAGCCGACCCAACGCCTGCAATTCGTGCAACACCAGGGCGTCGCGCGCCGAGACATCGGGAAATGCCGCGTCCTGGCCGACATCGGCGGTGTAACGCCAGGAGCGCGCGCACTTGACCAAGCCGCGATCCCCGGCCTTTTCGACCACCACAGCGACACCCTTGACGTCATCGAGCGTGAAGGCGCCGGCCGGCGCCTGGCCATGAACAATGACCAGGTCGCTGGTGATCGCCATTTCGGCCATGTCGACATCCGATATAGCGGCTTCAAGTGCCGCGTCATTGAGGGTGACGACCGGCACTGCCTCGAGCGACGAACCGATGACTTTCTGGGCGCGGGCGATTTCCAGCGCTCCGGTGACGACACGGCGCACCTGCCGCACCTTGCGCCATTTTTCCGCCAGCGCCTCGTTCTTCCAATCCGCCGGGATCGCAGGAAACTGGTCGAGATGGAGCGACACGGCATCGGGGTGACGCTCTAGCCAGGCCTCTTCCGTGGTGAAAGGCAGCATCGGCGCCAGCCATTTCACCAGGCAGTCGAAGAGATGGCGCACCACTTGCACCGACGCCTTGCGCTTCACGCTGGATGGCGCATCGCAGTACAGCGCGTCCTTGCGGATGTCGAAGTAGAAGGCGGACAGCTCAACCACCATGAAGTCGAGCAGCGTGCGGGTGATGCGCTTGAACTCGAACGCGTCATAGCCGGAACGCACGACTTCATCGAGCTCCGAGAGCCTGTGCAGCATCAGCCGTTCCAACTCCGGCATCTGGTCCAGCGGCACCTCTTCGCCGTCGTCATGGGCGAGCGTGCCCAGCATCCAGCGGATGGTGTTGCGCAGCTTGCGATAGGCGTCGATGTTGGTCTGCAGCACGTTCTTGCCGAGCCGCTGATCCTCCCAGTAATCCGTCGTCACCACCCATAGCCGCAGGATATCGGCGCCGGACTGCTTGATGACGTCCTGCGGCACGACGGTGTTGCCGAGCGACTTCGACATCTTGCGGCCGTCCTCATCCATGGTGAAGCCATGGGTGACGACCGTGTTGTAGGGCGCCCTGCCTCTGGTGCCGCAGCTTTCCAGCAGCGAGGAATGGAACCAGCCGCGATGCTGGTCAGAGCCTTCGAGATAGACGTCGGCCGGCCATTTCAGGTCCGGGCGGTCCTCCAGCGTGAAGACATGCGTCGAGCCCGAATCAAACCAGACGTCGAGGATGTCCATCACCTGCTTCCACTTCGAAGCATCGTGATTGCCCAGGAAACGCTCCTTGGCGCCGGCGGCGAACCAGGCGTCGGCACCTTCCTTTTCGAACGCATCCATGATTCGCTGGTTGACCGCTTCGTCCTGGAGGACGTTGCCATCGGCATCGGCAAAGACGGCGATTGGCACGCCCCACGCGCGCTGGCGCGACAACACCCAGTCGGGACGCTCCTCGATCATGGCGCGGATGCGGTTCTGGCCGGCGGCGGGCACGAAACGGGTTTCGTCGATCGCCATCAGCGCACGGCTGCGCAGCGTCGTGCCGTCGCCAAGGTCCTTGTCCATATAGACGAACCACTGCGGCGTGTTGCGGAAGATGATCGGCTTCTTCGAGCGCCAGGAATGCGGGTAGCTGTGCTTCAACCGGCCGCGCGCGAACAGCGCGTTGCGCTTGATCAGTTCGTCGATGACCGCCTGGTTGGCGTTGCCCTTCTTGCCATTGTCGTCAATGACGCGCGCGGCGCCGCCTTCGCGGGCCGGGCCAAAACCCGGCGCATCCTTGGTGAAGAAGCCGCCATCGTCGACGGTGAACGGGATCGCCGTATCAACGCCGCGCGCGCGCAGATCGGACGCCGCGTCCATCCAGGCATCGAAGTCCTCGCGGCCATGACCGGGTGCCGTGTGGACGAAACCAGTGCCGGCGTCGTCGGTAACATGGTCGCCGGCAAGCATCGGCACTGGAAACTCATAACCGCCGCCAAAGCCTTTGAGCGGATGCGAAAGTGTAAGGCTGCCAAGCTCTTCGGCGCTGACGCTGCGAAGATGATTCAAGGTGATTTTGGCTTTTGCCGCGGCTTCGTCCGCGAGCTTTTCGGCAAAGATCAGCTTTTCGCCGGCCTGCGGACCAAAGGCATTCTCCGCTGCCGTGACCTCGTAGAGACCATAGCCGATGCGAGCCGAATAATTGACAGCGCGATTGCCAGGGATGGTCCACGGTGTCGTCGTCCAGATGACGACATGGGCCTGTAGCAGATCGAGCGCGCCCTCCGTCAGTTTGGCCTCGCCATCATCGACCGTATGGGCCAGGCTGACGACAGGAAACTTCACCCAGATCGTATCACTCTCATAGTCGTGGTACTCGATCTCGGCCTCGGCCAGTGCCGTGCGCTCGACCACGCTCCACATCACCGGCTTCGAGCCCCGATAAAGCTGGTTGGACATGGCGAACTTCAGCAACTCGCCGGCGATGCGCGCCTCGGCATGGAAGGCCATCGTCGTATAGGGATTGGCGAAATCGCCGACCACGCCGAGCCGCTGGAACTCGCCACCTTGAACACTGATCCAGTGCGCGGCGAATTCACGGCATTCCTTGCGGAATTCGTTGACCGGCACCTCGTCCTTGTTCTTGCCCTTGGCGCGGTATTGTTCCTCGATCTTCCATTCGATCGGCAGGCCATGACAGTCCCAGCCCGGCACATAGTTCGCGTCGTAGCCGCGCATCTGGAACGAGCGGATGATGACATCCTTGAGGATCTTGTTCAACGCATGGCCGATATGGATGTTGCCGTTGGCGTAGGGCGGGCCGTCATGCAGAACGTATTTCTCGCGGCCGGCGGCACTTTCGCGCAGCTTGGCGTAGAGGTCCATGTCCTGCCAGCGCTTGACCAGCACCGGCTCCTTCTCCGGCAGGCCGGCGCGCATCGGGAACTCCGTCTGCGGCAGGTAGAGCGTCTTGGAATAGTCGATCGGTGAATCTTTGGGTGTTTCGTCGGTCATTGGTCTGCCATGTGCGTGCGCGGCCTATTTGGCCTGCGGCGTTGAGTCTTGCTTTGATGCATGTCGTATTCCCAAAACCGAAGCCACTTTTGGGCACATGCATTGATGATCTGGAAAAGCGCGTGAGGCCGCGCGCAAGATTCCCGGCGGTTCCGACAGCCTTCAGGCCGCCAGGAACACCGGGCTGGTAATTCGTATCGCAATCGCAAAAGTGCGGGTCAAATGCGTCATAGCCCGGCTTTTAGCCGATGCAACGACAGGAATAAAGCGTGGAATCGCCTACATCGTGAAGTCGAAGCGATAGGTGGTCGACACGCCGATCATGAACTGGTTGCGGTCGCCGCGCTCCTTGACCAGGCTGGAATCGGCCGCCGGGCCTTCCAGGCGGGAGTACTCGCCAAACAGGCTGGCGGTCATGGGATCGCTGATCTTCCAGGTTACCGCGCCACCGAGGCCAATCGATTTCAGGCCGCCGCCTGGATCATACTGGCTGAGGCCGGAGGCCACGGCCTCCTGCGCGTTGACGCCATAATACGCATCGAAGTAGCCCGCCGACGCGAATGACGCACGCGGGCCTCCCGAGATCCTGACCGTCGGGGTGACATCGTAGAAGGCGTCAACCGCGATGTCAGCGACAAAGCCGTTATGGGCACGGATACCGTGCCGCAACTCAGCACGCGCGCGTATCCAGTCCGTTGGATAGACCTCGAAGAAGCCACCCACTTCTCCGCCCCAACGCACCGGATCCAGGCCCTTCAGCTCGTCGGCATTGCCGTCGTCGCGTGAGAAGAGGAATTTGCCGGTCAGACCGGCACGGACGCCGCCATCATCGACCAGCGCCAACGAGATGTTGTCGTTGCGCGAGACGAAGCGGGCCGCTGGGCCGGCCTTGCCCAGGGAAATGATCGGCGAGGCGCTGAGCAGGTATTTCTTACCCCCCTCGAAGTTCGGCGCGACCATGCCGGTGGCGCCGACCGTTAGATACCAGTCGCCGGAAAGCCAGCCCAAGGTCCCGCCCTCGCCAGCTTCGGCCGTGCCGGACGCGCCCAACATGACAGTGGCCAAAACCACGGAAATTTTCCCGACCAAACTCATGGCCACTCCTAACACAACACAACTGCCCGCCAATGACAGCTTTGACGGCGGTTTGGTAAAATTTGATTTAAGCCCGAGACATTGCACGGCAATTGGGCGCGGCCGCGATGCGCTGGACGCAGGCCAATGCCGGGGCTAACCTCCAGTCTGGCAGCATCCCGCAGCCCTCAATGGAGATCGCGACGATGACCATACATGGCGACGCTCTGAAAAATGCGATCACCCAGACGCGGGCGAGATGGGGCTGGTTCGTCGCCCTTGGCGTGCTGCTTCTCATTTTCGGCGGCATCGCCTTTGGCAATCTGTTCATCGCCACCGTCGCATCGGTTTATGTCGTGGGATGGCTGATGTTGATGGCGGGCATCATCGAGATTGTACACGCCTTTGGCGTCAAGACCTGGGGGCGCTTCTTCTACTGGCTGCTCAGTGGCCTGCTCTATGCTGTCGCCGGGTTTTTCGCCTTCGACAACCCGCTGCTCGCCTCAACCGTGCTGACCTTCCTGCTGGCGATCGCCCTGGTCGCCTCCGGCGCTCTCAGGGCCTGGGTCGGTTACAGCCATCGGCCTGAAGGCGGCTGGGGCTGGGTCGTCGCCGCCGGCCTCATCAGCGTGCTGGCCGGCCTCGTCATTGCCATGGGCTGGCCAGTCAACAGCCTGTGGGTGCTGGGTCTGTTCCTGGCGATCGATCTGATCTTTCAGGGCTGGACGTTCATCGCGCTTGGCCTTGCGCTGAAGAAGTAGAACCGACTTGCCATGATCCTGTCCGAGAGCCGGTTTCCGGCTTTCAGAGTCGCGTTTCAAAAGGCAACGGCCGCATCCAGTTCGGAGAGTGGCTTGACGCCTGCAAGCAGCGCTCTTGCCTCGGCTTCGTCGCGCTTCATTTGCACCACCAGCGCGTCGAGACCGTCGAACTTCACTTCGCTCCGCAAGAAGCCGAAGAACGACACTTCACAGACTTCGCCATAGAGATCGCCGGAGAAATCGAAGACGAAGGTTTCCAGCAACGGCGCGCCATTGTCACCGACGGTCGGGCGGCGGCCGAAGCTGGCGACGCCGTCATGAAGCGAGCCATCGGCGCGCCGGAAGCGCACGGCATAAATGCCTTCCTTCAGGCTGGCCTCCGGGGAAAGCCGCATGTTCGCGGTCGGAAAGCCAAGCGTCCTTCCCAATTGCTGGCCGCCGACGACCTCGCTTTCGACCGTGAAGCGATAGCCAAGCAGGCCCGCCGCTTCGGATACCTCGCCTTGCGACAGCAACACGCGGATGCGGCTCGACGACACCACCTCGGCACCCTCGTCGCGGAAGGCATCAACCAGCGTGACACCAAAGCCGTGGCGTTCGCCGGCGGCCATGAGATAAGCCGGCCCGCCCTGGCGGTCCTTGCCGAAATGGAAATCAAAACCCGTTACGGCGTGGATGATGCCGAGATTCTTCTCCAGCACATCCGTGACGAACGCCTCGGCCGACAGGCCGGCGAATTCTCGCGTGAACGGCTGTTCGACGAGCGCGGCAAAATCCAGCAACGACAGCAGCCGCGCCTTCATTGGCGGCGGCGTCAGCACGAACAGCGGCTGTTCAGGCCGGAATATCTTTCGCGGATGCGGTTCGAAGGTCAGCACCAGGGCTGGAGCGCCACGCCTGCGGGCCTCGGCCAATGCCCGCTCGAGAACCGCCTGATGGCCACGATGCACGCCGTCGAAATTGCCGATCGCCACCACGCCACCGCGCAGATCGGCCGGAAGCGGCGCGGTTGCCAAAACGTGCCGGGCCGAAGTGCGCTGCAAGCTTTCCATGCTGACCTCTTAGCGCAGTCTCGCGATGACGGCGGCTGGCCGATAGCCGTGCTTTTCCAGGAAGGCCGCCAGCCTTGCCGGATCGGGCTGCAGCGGATCACCGTAGTCGCGAGCATGAATCCCACCCGAGACATAGAGAACGTCGAAGCCGTTGTCGGCTGCGCCCTTGACGTCCGTCATCATGCCGTCGCCGATGGCCAGCACTTCGGTCCGCTCCACCGGCCGACCGAGAATGTCGGCAACCTCCTTCATTGCCAGATCATAGATCGGCGCGTGAGGCTTTCCGGCGATCAGCGTTCGCCCGCCGAGTTGAGCATAGTCGCGGGCGAGCGCTCCGGCGCACCAGATCATCCGTTCGCCTCGCTCCACCACGATGTCGGGATTGGCGCAGATGAAAGGCAGGTTCCTGGCGCGCAGCCGGCGCAAAAGCTCGGCATAGTCCTCGGGTTTTTCCACCTCATCGTCGAACAGTCCGGTACAGACCACACCGGAGGCCTCGAACTCCTCGACGAGGTCGACATCAAGCCCCTCATACAGGGTGAAATCACGATCTGCGCCAATGTGGAAGATTTTCCGCGGGCCTTCCGCGATCAGGTCGCGGGTCACATCACCCGAGGTGACCACACGATCGTAGGCTGACGATGGAACACCAATGACATTCATCTGCGCCACGACATCGGCGCTTCTACGCGGCGAATTGGTGATCAGGACAACAGGAATCTCAGCCTCCCGTGCCTTGGCCAGTGCCGAAGCCGCTACCGGGAAATGCCACTCGCCATTGTGTACCACGCCCCAGACATCGCAAAGGATTGCCGAATAGGCCTTCGACACCTCCGCGAGCGAGCCGATGATTTCAGGCGAGTACGCCATGCCGTTTCCTTGAGCCATGATCGTTGCAAAGCCACAGCCGACGGTTCGCCGCAGCCGGTTCGGATTAGCCGAACCTCTTCTCGCTGTCACCCGCTTTCGGCAAGCGGCATCGGCTTGAGGTGAAAGCTCGAACAACCACGCGAGAGACAGACCATTCTTGTTGCAGCTTGAAGATCACCGGTGATCGGTTTCGTTCAGTAACAATATCCGCCAGCACTCCCTTTGGTTAACAGGCCTTGAAAAGACCTGGCGATCTTGGACTGATTTCAGCAACCTGAAATTTAACGATTTGTGACAATCTCCCGATTCACACAGGGGTGGCGGGGTATTTGAAGCATGATCCGGAGATTCGGAAGTGACCGGCGCGGCAATTATGCACTGATGACAGTGCTTGCGATGGTGCCTCTCACAGGCGCCCTGGCGATAGGCATCGACTATACTGAACTGACGCGCCAACGGCAGGACACATTGAACGCGCTGGATGCCGCCGGTATCGCCACCGCCCAGCAGATTGTTACCGGCGCGAGCGACACGGCCGCCAAGGCCTATGCAAAGAGTTTCTTCGAAGCAAATCTCGGCCCCGTCAATCCGGCAAATACAGCGCTGACAGTGACGCTGCCTAACAACAACACGGGTGGCGGCACGCTTAAGCTATGCGCCGCCATGACGTACCAGCCTTACTTCCTGCCAGTGGCGGTCACGCTTTTGAGCGGCTCGGCGAGTAATACCAACGTTAGTTTCTCGGCGTGCTCCGAAGTTCGGCTGAAGAACACGCTCGAAGTCTCGCTGGTGCTCGACAACTCCGGCTCGATGACTGAACTTGGCCATGGCTCGAACAAGGTCAGGTTCGACCTCCTCAAGGACGCCGCCAAACAGCTGGTGGATCAGCTTGCCGGCCAGGCACAGCAAATGAAGCAGGTCAGCAAACCGGTTCAGTTCAGCCTGGTTCCGTTCGCGGCTTCCGTCAATGTCGGGCCGACCAATGCCGCGGCGACATGGATGGACACGACTGGCATATCGCCAATTCACCACGAAAATTTCGACTGGACGACCATGAGTTCGGCCTACTCGTCGACCAAGTACGCGCAGAATGTCGGCGGCGTCTGGTACGCGAAAGGCACCGGCTGGGATGTGACCCAGAAGGACCAGCCGCTGACGCGGTTTTCACTCTACAACCAGATGCAGCGCGTCGCGACGGCCACGTACTCTGCCCAGTTCAAATGCACGGCCACGTACTCAAACGGCTCCTGCAAGACCTGGCAGGGCGGCTACAACTACACCTACGGCAGCGTCGCGGTCTGGGCTGGTTGCGTCGAATCTCGTCCCTACCCTTACAACATCCAGGATACGGCGGCTTCCACCGCGACACCGGCGACCCTGTTCGTGCCGATGTTCGCACCCGATGAAACCGACAATACCGACAGCTCTTCGCGGCCCTCCAACAACAACTGGGATGTCGACATCTCGACCGGCACCGACGCAGAGCGACAGCGCTATATGCCCAAGTATTTCAACGTTGGCACCACGGTCACCGCAGCCTACGGCGTGAATGCCGGACCGAATACGAGCTGCAGCACCACGCCGATCACACCGCTGACCGACGTGTCGGTTACAGCGGGAGCAACGGCGGTAAAGGCAGCCATTGACGGCATGGCGGCCAGCGGCGCCACCAACGTGCCGGAGGGCATGGCCTGGGGCTGGAGAACCCTTTCCAGCACGGCCCCCTTTACCGACGGCCGGCCCGAGACGGAGAAAGGGAATGACAAGGTGCTCATCGTGCTGACCGATGGCGCCAACACATACTACACGCCGACATCGGTGACGGCGCAGAACTATTCCGGCACCAACTGGGCTTCTGGTGGCAATGACCTCGCCGGAGCCAAAGCCATTTACTCCGCCCTTGGGTACGTAAAGCCCTACAACAACACCTACAGCTATGGCCGTATGTTCCTAGGCACCAGCAGCGCTATCAGCAAGACAGACTATTCGAACGCGAACTACACCAAGGCGATGAGCGAGTATTTCACCACGCTTTGCAACAACGCCAAGGCTGCCAACGTCATGGTGATGACAATCGCACTCGACCTGGACTCAACCAACACGGCGGAAAAGGCGCAAATGGACGCGCTGAAAGCCTGCTCGTCCGATTCCCGCTTCAACAAGGACCCGGCGGACCCAACCGGCAAGACGGCCAAGAAGCTGTTCTGGAACTCGACCGGCGCCACTTTGGCCGACGACTTCAAGGCGATCGGCAACGAACTGTCCAATTTGCGCATCGTCAGCTGATCGGCAAAATTCCCGGTGTAAACGCCCCGCTCCGGCGGGGCGTTTTTCTTTGGACGCGCCCGCGGCATGGCGGACGAAGGATTTGGTTAGCGCTTGGTGAAATCGCGGCCGCGCAATCGAGCGGTTTCCCCAACACGTCCTTCAGCGTTTTGTGAGACGTTGGCGCCATTGAGAATCCGCCGGCGGGGGCCGTTGCAAGACATGCATGAACTTTGGCGTCAGTTCTGCCGCGACAGCCGCGGCAACTATGCTCTGATGACGGTCGTGGCGATGGTCCCGCTGATGGGGGGACTGGCGCTGGCAGTAGACTACACCGAGATGTCCAGAGAGAAGCAAATGGTGTCGAACGCACTCGACGCCGCCAACTTCGCCACCGCTCGACGCCTTACCGAAGGCGCTACCGACGACCAGTTGAGAGCCTATGCGCTTGATTTCTTCAATGCCAATCTCAACGGAATCGATCCCGCCAACACCACGCTCAACGTGACCTTGCCAAGCAATGCCACGGGTGGGGGCTTGCTCACGATGAGCGCCCGGCTCAACTACCAGCCCTACATCTATCCTGTCTTCGCCCAACTCATCGGCAAATCCGAGACCGACGCGAACCAGAAGATAGGCTTCGATGTAACCTCGGAAGTGCGGCTGAAGAACACGCTCGAAGTCGCCCTCGTGCTCGATAACTCCGGATCGATGACGACTCCCGGAACGGGTTCCGGGCAAAAGCGTATCGATCTTCTGAAGGATGCCGCCAAGCAATTGGTCGATACGCTGGCGCTACAAGCGGCGGCGATCAAGCAGATCGACAGGCCGGTGCAGTTCGGCCTCGTGCCGTTCGCCGCCTCGGTCAATGTCGGCTCCGCGAACGGCAACGCGTCCTGGATGGACACCGAGGGCCTGTCGCCGGTGGCGAACGAGAACTTCGACTGGTCGACGCTGAACGCGGCCACCAAGTATGCCCAGCAGACCAACGGCATCTGGTACAAGCGCGGCACCGGCTGGGGAGCCGAGGAGGGCCAGATGCTGACCCGGTTCTCGCTCTATCGCGACATGAAAGTCGTTACCAGCCATGAGCGCATCGCAGGCAGCAAGCGCGTGGTCTGCGACCAGTACCGGTCCAACCACACCTGCGCGAGCAGCCACGACGAATATGACTACACCGACACCTATGGCCCATTCGCCAGTTGGCAGGGCTGTGTGGAGGCCCGGCCCTACCCCTACAACATCAACGATACGCCGCCGTCAGGCGGCTCGGCAAACACGGGTATCGGCAACGGCGATCCTGCGACGATGTTCGTGCCAATGTTCGCCCCGGACGAGCCGGGCAATCAATGGAAGGTTACGCAGAACCCCAATGAAGCGGCTCCAACCACCTACAATGCGGTGAACAGCTGGTGGAACGACGACCCTTCGAGCAGCACCGGCCTATCCCGGCTGCGGACGATGACCAAATATTTTCTGCAGCGGCCAATCGATGCGCCCGTCCTTCCCGCCGGCAACGGCCCGAACTACAGCTGCACCACCACCGCCATCACGCCGCTCACAGATGTCAGCGTCACTACCGGCCTCACCGCGATCAAAGCGGCAATCGACCTCATGCAGCCGAACGGCGGCACCAATGTTCCGGAAGGCCTGGGCTGGGGCTGGCGCGTCGTTTCCAGCGGTCAACCTTTCACAGAAGGCCGCCCGGAAACCGAAAAAGGCAACGACAAGGTCGTGATCGTGCTGACCGATGGCGCCAACACCTACTATACGCCATCGTCATTGGGGTTTTCCGACCCCGCCGATTCCAAGTCAACCTATGCGTCTTATGGCTATCTCAAGCCCGGCTACAACGGTACGTCGGTCGGCCGGATGTTTTCCGGCACATCGAGTGCTATTGGCCAGTTCGACTATTCGAACGGCAACTACACCAACGCACTCAACGAACAGATGGCGACGCTTTGCAACAACGCCAAGGCCGCCAACGTCCTGGTGATGACCGTGGCACTCGACCTGTCCACGACAAAGGCCAGTGACAAGACGGCGATCGACGCCCTGAAGACATGTTCGTCGGACTCGCGCTTCCGCAAGGATCCGACCGACCCCAGCAAACCGGCCAAACTGTTCTGGAACGCCACCGGCGCAACCTTGTCGAACGACTTCAAGGAAATCGGCAACGAACTGTCGAACCTGCGCGTCGTCGGCTGATCACAAGGCGTACGGCCCGCTGGCGCAACGGCTGGCGCCATGATGCACTTGCGCGCTATCGCGGGCGGATGCACATATTCCACGCTCTCGTGATCGGCGCTGGTTAGGCGATCCTTGGCGGGCGCCAGGTTTTCCGAAGACCGGTCGCCACTCTTCGGAATCACACCCAGCCAGGGAACGCGCGCAATGCCCGAAACCGCCAACCATCTTGCCTTCGCATTGGTCTGCCTCGGCATGGTGCTGACGCCCGGCCCCAACATGATCTACCTGATCTCGCGATCGCTGTCGCAAGGGCCAAAGGCAGGGCTGATCTCGCTCAGCGGCGTTGCCGTCGGCTTCCTGTTCTATGTTGTGTCGGCTGCGTTCGGCATCACCGCGCTGCTGCTCACCGTGCCCTTCGCTTACGACGCACTGCGTTTTGGCGGTGCGCTTTACCTGTTGTGGCTTGCCTGGCAAGCGGTGAAGCCTGGCGGCCGCTCGCCCTTCCAGGTTCGCGAATTGCCGAAGGACCGGCCTCGCAAGCTGTTTGCGATGGGCCTGATGACCAATCTGCTCAATCCCAAGGTCGCGGTGCTCTACCTGTCGCTGCTGCCGCAGTTCATCAGCCCCGGCAAGGGCCATGTCTTGTCGCAACTGCTGGTGCTGGGCGCCACGCAGATCTCGATCAGCCTTACCGTCAACGCCATCATTGCCGTGATGGCCGGCTCAATCGCCACGTTCCTCGCCGGCCGGCCGCTGTGGCTGGTCGTCCAGCGCTGGATGATGGGCACGGTGCTGACGGCGCTTGCCCTGAAGATGGCGACCGACGCACAGCGCTAAGGCTTTAGCCGATCCTACATGGGCCGCCGGCTGACATGCACCCGCTCCGGTTCGACCACCTTGCGGTAGAGGTGCCAGGTTGCATGGCCTAGCACCGGCATGACCACGGCGAGCCCGGCAAACAGCGGGATCGAGCCGATAACCAGCAGCACAGCGACTATCAAGCCCCACAGTGCCATTGGCAGCGGATTTGCAATCACCGCCTTGGCCGAGGTCTCGATCGCCGAGACCACCCCGACATCACGGTCGAGCAGCAGCGGAAATGCAACCACCGTGGTGGCCAGCACGACCACGGCGAAGATGAGGCCAGCGGCATTGCCGGCGAGAATAAGCGTCCAGCCCTTGCTGGTCGTCAACAGATCACGGATGAAGCCGCCGATCGAGGCCGGCGGCTGGTCGCCGAACAGGCCGGTGTAGATCGACTGCGCGGTGTAGAGCCACAACAGGAACAAGGCCACCAGCATGATGCCGATCACCACGATCGACGGCACGGCCGGCGAGTGGCGTACGTCAAGCGCGTGGCGCCAGGAAGTGTTCATGCCAAGCTCGCGCCTGCGGCTGATTTCGTAGAGACCGATCGCGGCAAAGGGACCGACCAGCGCAAAACCAGACATCAGGGGATAGATAAGCTGGATGGCGTTGGAGCCTGACGTCCATTGCGTCAGGATCAGGCCGACGATCGGATAGATCAGGCACAGGAATATATAGTGCGACGGCTTTGCCCAAAAATCCTCAAAGCCGAGCCGCAGCGCGTCGCTCAGATCCGCGACAGTAATGCGGCGCACCGCTGGCTGCACATGCATTCCACGCGCATCCGCCATGACATGAAAGCCGGCCATAACCTTCCTCCCGTGTGTCGGGGCGGTCACCGCCTGGATGGCCGCCAGTAGCTGCCCCTTCAAAAACAGAAACGATGATAGCCGATTTCGGCGACCCTGTCGTTGCGTTGATCGCTTCGCACCCGCCGTCATCACGCAATGTTCATCGGAACCGGAGCAATCGAGGACATGGGCAACCGCCCCGCCAGATCGCAACGCATCGCGATTTCCTATACAATTTCTAACGGTCTGCCCGTCAAAAGCCATGATCACGGCTATTCAGGCGGTATGACCAGAGATGTTTCGAACACAGACAGCCGCACGACGGGCGCCCGCATGTTGCTAAAGGCCGCCGGCCTCGCCGCGCTGTTTGCGCTCGCCGCTTGCAATACCGTTTCGCTACCGGCTGGCGAAGGCGCCGGTGCCTCGTCGTCCGCGACCGCCACGCTCGCCAACATCCGCGCTTCGGCGGGGCTCGGACCGCTGACGCCCGACCCGCGGCTGGAGCAGGCGGCCCTGCAGCAGGCAGGCTACATGGCGGGCGCCGGCCGCATGTCGCACACCACCGGTTGGGGCAAGAGTTTTGCCTCGCGCGTCAAGGACAACGGCATTGCGGGTGCCGCCGCCGAGAACATCGCCGAAGGCCGATTCGACCAGCAGAAGCTGTTCGACATCTGGATGCATTCGACAGGGCATCGGCGCAACATGCTCGACCCGCGCTTCACCCGCTTTGGGTTGGCCTACGTTCGCGACGGCCGCGACAGCGCCATCCGCTACTGGAGCCTGGTGCTGGGTAAATGAGGCCCGCGGCGGCCTGCTAGCTGGGTCGTCGCCTTTAATTTCCCCATCGCATAGGGCCCGCCCGATGCATCAATCCATATGGGCGGCTGGCGCGCCGCCGGCGGCGGGACCGGCCTTTGGCTTGCGCAGCAGGAAGACAAACGGGATGGCAAGCAGCGTCATCATCATCAGCAGTTTGAAGTCGTTGACGTAGGAAATCATCATCGCCTGGAGATTGACCGCGCGATCGACCTGCGAAAGCGCCATCGGGTCGCCGAGAGCGGCCGCCGGCGAAGCCGCCCAGAGATTGGGATTGAACGGATTGATGAAGACCGAAAGCTCGGCGTGATTGACCTGTATGTTACGCACCAGCAGAACCGTTACCACCGACACGCCGATCGACGAGCCGAGGTTACGCACCAAGCTGAACAGAGCCGTTGCGTCGGTGCGGTAGCGTACGTCAAGCGTGGCGAAAGCTATGGTCGACAGTGGCACGAAAACCATCCCCATTCCCAGGCCCTGGATGACACCCGAACTGAGGATCAGCCAGTTGTCCATCTGAGGCGTGAAACCAGCCATTGTGTAAAGGGACTGTGCGGTTAGCAGAAAGCCGATGACAACCAGTATCCTGGCATCGACCTTGTTCATGAGGCGACCGACCAGAAGCATCGAGATCATCGTGCCGACACCGCGCGGCCCGATCACGACACCAATGGTCATGGTCGGATAGCCGAAGATGGTTGCCAGCATCGGCGGCAGCAGCGACATGCTTGCGAGGATGAGCACGCCCATGACGAAGATGAACGCCAGCCCGGTGACAAAATTGCGATCGAGGAAAATCTTGGGGTCGATGAAGGGATGTTCCGCCGTCATCGTGTGAATGATGAACACCCAGAAGCCAGTTATCGAAAGACCGAGCTCGATCCAGATCTCGACCGAGGAAAACCAGTCGACCTCGCCGCCGCGATCGAGCAGCAGCTGCAGCGCACCGACGCCGAGCGATATCATGGCGAAGCCGAAGAAATCGAAGCTCCGCACCCGCCGGGCAACGGCCGGCAAGTAGGCGGCCATGCCGAGGAAGGCAAGGATGCCAACCGGCAGATTGATGAAGAAGACCCAGCGCCAGTTGAAATTCTCGGTCAGCCAACCACCAAGGGTCGGGCCCAGAATTGGTCCCAGCATGATGCCGGCGCCCCAGATGGCCATCGCCTGGCCGTGGCGTTCCTTGGGATTGATGTCGAGCAGGAAGGTCTGCGACAGCGGCACGATCGCCGCACCGAAGACGCCTTGCATCAGCCGGAAGAAGACTATGGTCTCCAGGCTCCAGGCGATGCCGCACAACATGGAGAAGATGGTGAAGCCGACCACGGCTGCCAGGAACAGTTCCTTGCGGCCAAACCGGTCGGCCAGCCAGCCGGTCACCGGTGTCATGATGGCGGCGGCAACGATGTAGGACGTCAGCACCCAGTTGATGTTGTCAGGCGAAGCGCCGAGATCGCCGGTCATGGTCGGCAGCGCGACATTGGCGATCGTGGTGTCCAGCGCCTGCATGACCGTCGCCAGCATGAGCGCGACCGTGATCAGGCCTCGATGCGGGACTTCGCGAAACGGTTCTGGCGTGCTCATGATACGGAACTTCCGGCAGGTAACGAAATCGTGTACACTTGGCTTCCGGGCGGCAGAGCCTTCCGTAAGGAGAGACCCTCATCGCGGTGGGACGCGAGTATCGATGTGGGGGTTACATCGACAGAGCGTCTCGACATGACGGACGCCTGCCGCCCGGAAACCGTAGGACCAAAAGGTCCGGCGCCGAATGGTTCAGGTTCTGAGTCAACCGCATCCTTGATGCAGCACAGCCATCAGACCTTCCTCCTTCGCGCCCTCCTCTCGGACCAATCCTGTCATTGGTGCCACCTTGGCGCTGCGCGCGCCTGGGTGGCTTATTCAGCCTCCGCCGCCGTGGCGTGACCGAAGATTTTCGGAAAGCCACGGGCGACGCCGGTGTCGACGGTAACAGCCGTGCTCATGCCGGTGCGGAGCGCCATCTTTGCGTCGGGATCGGTCAGTTCGAGACGCACCGGAATGCGCTGCGTGACCTTGACCCAGTTGCCTGTGGCGTTCTGTGCCGGCAGCAATGAGAACTCAGCTCCAGTGCCGGCGCCGATCGCCTTGACCGTCGCTTCGAAAGTACGGCCCGGATACGTGTCGACCACGATTTCCGCCTTCTGGCCGGGCTTCATGTGGGTCAGCTGAGTTTCCTTGAAATTGGCGTCGATCCAGGTGTCGCCGGTCTCGACCAGCGAAAACAGTGGCGTGCCGGCACCGACATACTGGCCGACCTTGAACGACGAGGCCTGGCTGATGACGCCATCAGCCGGAGCGCGAACACTGGTCTGCGCCAGGTTATAGGCGGCCTTGTCGCGAGCGGCGAGCGCGGCCATCACGGTCGGGTGCTTGTCGGTCTCGATGTCCGGGTTGCCGGCAAGTGCCGCCTTGGCGCTGATGATGCCTTGCTCGGCAACCGCCATCTGCTGTTTGGCCTTGTCGAGATCGTTCTTGGCCTGATCGAGAGACGACTTGGTGTTGATGCCCTTCTGGGCAAGATCGGCGGCGCGGTCATACTGGGACTGCGCGTAGTCGACTTCACTGGCGTCGGACTTCTGTAGCGCAGTTGCCTGGCTGTAGGCGGCACGCAACTGCTCGACGCCGACACGCGCCACGGCAACTGCCGCATCGGCCTGTGCCAAGGCGATCCTGTAGGGCTCAGGATCGAGGGCGAACAGCAGGTCGCCCTGCTTGACCGTCTGGTTGTCGGCAATGCCGACCTGAACAATCCGGCCGGCCGTATCCGAGGCGATGGAAACCTTGGCCTGCTCGAGATAGGCGTTTTCAGTTTCCTGGTAGCGGCCGCCTGTAACCCAGACATAACCGCCGCCAACGACCAACAGCGCCGGCAGCGCAACCATCAACAGAAGGCGGCCCAAACGGCTCTTCTTCTTCGGCACGACCGGGGCCGGAGCCACCGGCGGCGCAACCGCCACTGGTGCCACTACCGGCTCGGCCGGGGCTTCCAGCTTGGTCACATTCTCATCAATCTTGGCTACCGCGTTCATGCTGCTGCGCCTTCCGCACTCTTGATTTTTTCGATGGACGATGTTTCGCCATCCGTCAGATTCTGGACCATCGCCTCAAGTCCCTTGATCAGGACGCGGCGGGCCTCCGGCGATACTCCAACAAGCGCTTCCTCGTAGACTTCGCCGGCCATGCTCTTGACCTGGGCATAGGCCTCGCTGGCCTTGGGCGTTGGGAAGATCATACGCACACGACGGTCGGTGGCATCCGGGCGACGCTCGATCCAGCCGCTCTCCTCCATGCGGTCGACCAGACGCGAAACGCTGATCGGCTCGATTTCGAGAAGCTCGGCAAGCCGTGCCTGGGCAACGCCGTTTTCCTTCGCAACACGGGCGAAAAGACGCCATTGAGCAGAGGAAAGGCCAAGTCCACTCGCCTTCACCTCGAAGCGCTTGCGCAACAAGCGCTGCGCGTCGTGGATCAAAAAGCCCAATCTGTCTGTACCGTCGGAAACCATGAGCGCAACATATTATAAGCGTGCTTACTATTCAAGCCACGGGATTGATCCAGAGGGCGGCAAATGTGCATGGCAGCCTTGCAAGATAGGTCTTGGTTAGCGACTGGTGAAGGCGGCGGCGACCGATCGTCGGCATCTCGGTTCGTCAAGCCAATGGCATTGGCCGCGTCGGCTAAAGTCATGCGCCTGAAATCCCCCAATATTTTCCCTCACACTGGTTCGACGCGACGGATTCATGTACAGCCGCAGTGTCTGGACCGGGGGGCCAACGCATGCCTACGCTTTACGCACTCAAACCGGCTTTTCAGGGAAAGCTGCGGCCGCTGGTCAATCGGCTGGCGGCGCTCGGCGTCACCGCCAACAGCATAACGCTCCTGGCCGCACTGATGTCGATCGTCGCCGGCGCGGCGATTGCGATGCTGCCCGAATCGCGCCCGCTGCTCCTGCTCGTTCCCGTTGTGCTGTTCGTGCGCATGGCGCTCAATGCCGTCGACGGCATGCTGGCCCGGGAGCACGGGCAGGCTTCGACGCTTGGCATGTATCTGAACGAGTTCTGCGATGTGGTCTCGGACGTTGCGCTGATCCTGCCCTTCGCCTTTGTTCCACCTTTCACCCCATGGGGCGTTGTCGCCTTTGCCATAACTGCTGTTCTAACCGAGTTCGCCGGTGTGCTCGGCATCGCGGCCAGGATCGGACGCAACTACGCAGGGCCGTTCGGCAAGAGCGACCGGGCACTGGCGCTGGGCGTCATTGCCGTGCTGTGCGCTGCCGGGCTCTGGCCGGGCTGGCTCGCGCCGCTTGTGTTTCCAGCCATGGCAACCTTGTCGCTGCTGACCGCCATAAACCGGATACGCGCCGGTCTTATTGGCAGCGCCAGTTGAGCATGGGAGCTCGCCATGCCGCCTGAGGGAAATATCATGATGCACGAACCGGTCGCCGCCACGCCCGCGCAGGATCTCGGCCGGACAGCGCAAGAACGCGTGTTCCGCAGCCATGACGGGACGGAGATTTTCTATCGGTTCTGGCCTGCGGCCTCCGCCAGCGCCAAGGGAGCGGTCGTGCTCTTCCATCGCGGCCACGAGCATGGCGGCCGCATGGCGCATCTCGTCGACGAGCTGCGAATGCCCGACCATGCCTTCTACGCATGGGACGCGCGCGGCAATGGCCGCTCATCCGGCGAGCGCGGCTACGCGCCATCCTTCGCCGCGCTGGTGCGCGACATCGACTGCTTCATGCGTGAGATCGCCGCGAAGGACGGCTTCGGGACACAGGATATCGCGCTGATCGCGCAATCGTTCGGTGCTGTGCTTGCGGCGGCCTGGGTGCATGACTACGCGCCCAAACTGCGCGCCATGGTGCTGGCCTCGCCAGCCTTTTCGGTCAAGCTCTATGTTCCCTTCGCCAAGGAAGGCATCGCGCTCTGGCAGAAACTCAAGGGCCGCTTCTTCGTCAATTCCTACGTCAAGGCGAAGTTCCTGACGCATGATCCCGTGCGCATCGCTTCCTTCGAGAGCGACCCGCTGATCACGCGGCCGATCGCCTCCAACATCCTGGTCGAGCTCTACCAGCACGCCGCCCGCATTGTTGCCGACGCCCGCGCCATCACCGTGCCGACGCAGTTGCTGCTGTCGGGCAGCGACTGGGTGGTACGCCACGGCCCGCAGCATGAATTCTTCGTCAATCTCGGCAGCCGTGTCAAGGAACGCCACGTGCTGCCCGGCTTCTTCCACGACACGCTGGGCGAACGCGACCGCGCGCAAGCGCTGGACCTGATCAGGCCCTTCCTGGGCAAGCAGTTCACCGCGCCGGACGCCGTCGTCGACCTCAAGCAGGCCGATATCGCCGGCTATACACGCGACGAAGCCGACAGGCTGGCATCACCGCTCGATCTGTTGTCGCCAAAGGGTCTCTATTGGGCCTTCAGCCGCGCTTCGATCCGCATGGGCGCCTGGTTCTCAAGAGGCATGAAGGCCGGCATCACCACCGGCTTCGATTCCGGCTCGACGCTGGATTATGTCTACGAGAATGAAGCGCGCGGCCTCGGCCCGATCGGCCGTATCGTCGACCGCGTCTTCCTGGAAGCCATCGGCTGGCGCGGCATCCGCCAGCGCAAGCTCCACCTGGAAGAACTCATCGGCTCTTCACTGGCAACACTCAAGGCGGCAGGCCGGCCATCGCATATTCTCGACATCGCCGCCGGCCATGGCCGCTATGTTCTCGATGCCATCAAGAACAGCCCGGAGCAGCCCGCGAGCGTGCGCCTGCAGGATTACTTCGACCTCAACGTCGGGCTTGGCCGCAAGCTGATCGCGGAGCGGCAGTTGCCGGCCAATGTCTCCTTTGAGCGTGCCGACGCTTTCGATCCCGCAATGCTTGCGGCCATCGACCCGGCGCCGGACCTCGCCATCGTGTCGGGCCTCTACGAACTGTTTTCCGACAATGCGATGATCGCCCGTTCGCTGGGTGGCCTTGCGGGCACCATGCAGCCGGGAAGCCTTTTGCTCTATACCAACCAGCCCTGGCATCCGCAGCTTGAAATGATCGCGCGCAGCCTGACCTCGCATCGCGGCGGCCAGGCCTGGGTCATGCGCCGCCGCACACAAGGCGAAATGGACCAGCTTGTCGAAGCCGCCGGGTTCGACAAGCTCGACCAGCGCATCGACCAGTGGGGCATCTTCACCGTCTCTGTCGCGCGGCGCCGCTGAACAAAGATGGTGTCATCGCTTTTATCAACGCCACGCACCGAACCTTATGGACAGGTCGTGGTAAGGGCAGCCTTGTGGCTGGCCTTCCTGGCGCCGTTCTTCTACCTCAGCTACGGTTATGCCAACTACTTGGCGTCGCGGCGCGATGATGTCGGCAGCATCGTGTTCTCGTGGGAGCACAGCATCCCATTTGTTGCCTGGACCATCGTGCCTTACTGGTCGATCAACCTTTTCTACGGGCTATCGCTGCTGCTCAACGAAACCAGGCAAGGCGTCAACCGCCTCGCTGGCCGTTATCTTACAGCGCAGCTCGTCGCCGTCGCCTGTTTCATCCTGTTTCCGCTGACCGCGACCTTCGTGCGGCCGGCCACGTCAGGCCTGCCGGGCTTTCTGTTTGCCGTGCTTGGCGGCTTCGACAAGCCTTTCAACCAGGCGCCATCGCTGCACATTGCATTGCTCATGATCATCTGGGACCACTGGCGCCTCCGGCTGAAAGGCCCTGTCTTGCCGGTCTGGCATGTCTGGTGCTTCCTGATTGGCGCTTCTGTGCTGACGACATGGCAGCATCATTTCATCGACATCCCGACCGGTGCCCTGCTGGGTTTTTTTGCCCTGTGGCTGTTTCCGCGCGGCGGTGACTTGCCGTTTTCAGGCGCCCGGCTAACCAGCGACCCAAAGGCGCGACGCCTGACGATCTACTATACCGCCGGATCCGCGCTGATGCTGGCGGCGGCCGTTGCTGGCACGTTGTGTTCAGCGTTTTGGCTCGTCCTGCTGTGGCCGGCGCTGGCGCTCGCGATCGTCGCCTTCGGTTATGCCGGAGCAGGAGCACGCGTGTTCCAGAAATCCGCCGACGGCACTGTCACGCTGGCCAGCCGTATTCTTCTTTCGCCTTACCGTCTCGGCGCCAGGGTGAACATGTGGGCCTGGACTCGCAAACTTCCCCCACAAGTCGCGATTGCCGATGGTGTTTTCCTCGGCCGCTTTCCGACGGCCCACGAAGCCAATAGTTTTGGTACGGTCATCGACCTCGCCGCGGAGCTTGAAAAACCCTCGGGCGCTGCCTGCAATTGGATCAGCTTTCCAATGATTGATCTGTTGCCGCCGTCAGGCACGCTACAGCAACAAGCGGCAGGCACCCTGGAGAGCGTCCGGCCCATCGGCACGGTGCTGGTCTGCTGCGCGCTCGGCTTCCAGCGCAGTGCCGGCGTCGTCGCGGAATGGCTGGTGGTCACCGGCAGAGCGCAAACACCGGCGATCGCGCTGCGTATGCTCACTGCCGCCGGCCGGCCCGTCCATATCGCCGGCGCGACGGAACGGACGGCATCATGACCGGCAATGCCTATCAGGATAGAACAGAGCGCTTCGCACGCATGCTGATGCGGCAGGCAGCCTGGCCGGCCGCATTGGTGGTGGCCGCGAATATCCTTACGCCACTGGCGGCCTCGGCGCGCGGCGCATTTGCCTCCCGGCACGCCGATATCGCACTGTCGCTCGCCGCTGCAAGTGCGGTGGCCGTGCTTGCGTTCTCCACTCTGCTGGCATTCGACGCGCTGCTGTTCAGGATCATGGCCAGCCATGGTGACGATGCGTCGGGCGGTGCAGCAGTGGATGGTCTCCTGGCGCGCATGCGCCTCAAGCCCTCCCCGTCCACCACCCGACTGCTCGATGATCGGATGGCGGGCACGCGCCGGCTGCTTTTCAAGCAGCGGATTGCTTTCGGCCTGTTCGTGGCGATGCTTTTCGCCGCGGCATTCTGGGCGCCGCTATGAACAGGCTTTCGCTCAAAACCTTCACCTTGCTGCAGACGGCAACGTCCGTCGGCCTGTCGGCGATGGCCTGGGCAGTGACCGGTGTGCGGCCAATCTGGAACGGCAGCCTACCGTCGGAGCGGCAGCGCATCTATTTCGCCAATCACACCAGCCATGGCGACTTCATCCTGCTGTCGGCCTGTCTCTCGGAAAAAGAGCGCGCGATGACCCATGCGGTTGCCGCCGGCGAGTATTGGGGAAAGTCGCGGCTGCGCCGTTTTATCGCCGAGGACATGCTGTCGTCGGTGCTGATCAGCCGGCAATGGACAAAGCCTGAAGAGAACCCGATCGAGATCATGCTGTCGGTTCTCGATCAGGGTCATTCGCTGATCCTCTTTCCCGAGGGCACCCGCAACATGACCGAGGAGCCGCTGCTCAACTTCCGCTCCGGGCTCTACAATCTGTCGATCGCGCGCCCAGATGTCGAGCTGATCCCGTGCTGGATTGAGAACATGTCGCGCGTGCTGCCCAAGGGACAGTTCCTGCCTGTGCCACTGTTGTGCCGCGTGGTTTTCGGCGCGCCGGTGGCGGTCGCCCCTGGCGAAGAGCGCCGCGGTTTCCTCAACCGCGCCCACGCGGCACTGCTTGCGCTCAACCCGCGCCCCGAGCGAGACGATTGATGCGCCACGAAATCTCGATCCTCATCATTGGTCTTCTCGTGGTGCTGACCACCGCCAGCATTGTCGCCGCCATACTCTCGGCGCGCGCGCCAAAGCCGCTCAGCTCGACGCTGGTCAATCTCACCCAGCGCATCAACGCCTGGTGGGTGATGGTGGCGTTGATGACAGTTGCTTTCTTCTTCGGCCGTTACGGCATGACCATCCTGTTCGCGCTGATTTCCTTCGCCGCGCTGCGCGAATTCGTGACGCTGACGCATACCCGCCGCAGCGATCACTGGGTGCTGCTTGGCATGTTCGGCATCATCATCCCGTTCCAGTACTGGCTGGTGTGGACGGCCTGGTACGGGCTCTTCGTCATCTTCATTCCGGTCTACTGTTTCTTGCTGATGCCAGCGATCACCGCACTGCATGGCGATACCGAACGCTTTCTCGAACGCATCGCCGCGCAGCAATGGGCGGTGATGATCTCGGTCTACTGCGTCAGCCATGTGCCGGCGCTGCTGACCCTCGAGGTGCCGGGCTTCGAAGGCCGCAACCTGTTGCTGATCGCCTTCCTGATCATCGTCGTGCAAGGCAGCGACGTGCTGCAGTATATTTTCGGCAAGCTGTTTGGAAAGCACCGGTTTTCGCCGACCGTGTCACCATCCAAGACCTGGGAAGGCCTGATCGGCGGGCTGGTGTCGGCGAGCCTGCTTGGCGCGCTCCTGTCGTTCGTCACGCCGTTCTCGCCGCTGCAAGCAGCAGGGGTCGCCTTCATCGCCTGCCTGATGGGGTTTCTGGGCGGCCTGGTCGCCTCGGCCATCAAGCGCGACCAGGGCGTCAAGGACTGGGGCCATCTGATCGAAGGCCATGGCGGCATGATGGACCGCACCGACAGCCTGGTCTTCGCAGCACCGATCTTCTTTCACATCGTGCGCTACTTCTGGACGGTTTGAGCCTCAATCACAGACGATTGCGGATCAGCATGGTGACGACGAAGAAGGCGCCGACAGAGCTGGTGATGATGCCGATTGGCAGTTCCTGCGGCGGCAACAGCGTTCGTGCCAGAAGATCACTCGCCAACAACAGGACCGCGCCCAGGACGGCGCAGCTTGCGACCAGGCGCAGATGCAATGGACCGGCCAGCGGCCGCGACAGATGCGGGATCATCAGGCCGACGAAGCCGATGACGCCTGCCACCGAGACCAGGATCGCGGTCGAAAAGGCCGCGACGAGGAATGTCGTCCTGCGCATGCGCGCGACCGGCACGCCGAGGCTTTCGGCGGCGTTTTCGCCGGCCAGGAAAGCGTCGAGCCTGCGGTGGTTCCACAGCGCGTAGGCAAGAATGGTTCCCGACCCCAGCGCACCGAGCCAGATATTGTCCCAGCGCGCTAGGCCGAGCCCGCCCATCGTCCAGAACAGCACCGAATGAGCGGCACGCTGATCACCGGCGAAGACCAGATAATTGGTCAAGGCGGTGAACATGAAGGAGACGGCAAGTCCGGCAAGGATCAGCCTTTCAGGGCCTTGCCCCCTCACCCGCGCCACCAGCAAAAGCACGACGCAGGCGGCCAGGATGCCGCCGGTGAAGGCGGCGACCGGCAGCGTCCAGATGCCAAAACTGTCGCCAAAGATGGTGATGACGGAGACAGCACCCGCGGCGGCCCCCGACGAAAGGCCGAACAGGAAGGGGTCGGCAAGGTCATTGCGCGTCACTGTCTGCAACAGCGCGCCAACGACGCCCAGGCCACCACCGACGCAGATGGCGAGGATGGTGCGCGGCAGCCTGAGATCGACGACGATCTTGCCGACCGGGCCGGACACCTCATGCCCGCCCAATCCGATGCCATGGCCAAGTCCAGCCACAACATCGGTCAGCGGTATCAGCGTCGAGCCATAGGCAATCGACAGCAAGGCGAGAGCGGCGATCGCCACCGCTCCCGCCAGCATGGCCGGTGCGAATGCTTTGTGGCGCGAGCCTGAAAGCGCATCGCGTTTGTCAGGATTCATGCGATGCGCTTTCAAGGTCTTGTTTCATGCTTGTCGTCGCCCCAAAACCGCTGCGCACTTTTGGGCGACCTGCATCAGAAAGCTTCCGGGTGCATGGCCTTGGCGATCTTGTCGATCGCTTCGATGTTGGCCGGCCCAGGCGTCAGTTCGGCATAACGCAACGCGACGAAGCGCTCGTTCTTGACCGCGTCGGTTTCTTTCATGGCAGGATGGGCCTTGAGGAAATCGAGCAGTTTCTTGTAGCCGCCGCCATCCTGGTAATCGAGCAGGATCAGGAATTGCGGATTGCGCGACGCCACCGTTTCCCAGTCCGTGTTGCCCCAGCTGGTGTCCATGTCGGCCATGATGTTGTCACCACCGGCAGCGGTAATCATGGCGCTTGGAATGGCGAACTTGCCGGCTGTGAACGGCTTGTCCTCACCGGAATCATAGAGGAATACCCGCGTTCCCTTGCGGTCGCCAACCTTGGCGGTGATCTCGGCGAGCTGGGTCTTCCAGCCGGAAACCAGCTTTTCGGCCTCGGCGTCCTTGCCAAAGATCTTGCCCAGCTTTTCGATGTCGCCATAGAGCAGGTCCATCGAGGCGGCGGGACGGTTCTTGTCGAGATGGACGCAGCTTTCCGTCAGCACCAGCGTCCTGATACCATGCGGGGCGAGCGTGTCGGGCGTCACCTCGCCGCCCGGCTTCATGCCGTAGTACCAGCCGGCGAAGAAGAAATCGGGCTCGACCGCGACGAGGTTTTCAAGCGTCGGATATTTCGGCGCCAGTTCCGGGATCGCTCCCTGTTCAGCCTTGAATTCCGGGCCGACCTTGTACCATCCGGTGATGCCGGTCAGACCGACGATCGACGGTTGCAGCCCAAGCGCAAAGGCCATCTCGGCCATGTTCAGGTCATGGATGACGGCGCGCTTGGGTGCGGCGTCGAAGGTCAGCGGCTTGCCGCAGCTGTCGACCGTGACCGGGAAAGCGAAGGCGGTCGAGGCCAGCAGCGAGAAGGCAAGAGACAAGGCAAGGCGTTTCACGGATGTTGCTCCTTTGTTGAATTGGGTTGGATGGCTACCGGATCGATCAGGGCGGGGAGGAAGCCCGATTGGGAACCTCGAACACCGTCAGTTCGCGGTCCTCGGTCGGATGCCGCAAGCGCAGCACATCGACGCCGAAAATGTCGCGGATCAACTGCTGGGTCAGCGCCTCGCGCGGCCCGGCGAGTGCCTGCAGGCGGGTCTTGTTCATCACCGCCACCCTTGTGGCAAACGGTGCGACCAGGGCCAGATCGTGCAGCACAGCGATCACTGTCATGTCGAACCCGGCCACCAGTTCGAGCAATTCGCTGCGGGCGCGCGGATCAAGATGATTGGTCGGCTCGTCAAGGAACAGTATCTTCGGCTGCTGGGCGATGGCGCGCGCCAATTGGGCACGCTGGCGTTCACCTCCCGACAGCGAGCCGATGGTGCGGCCAAGCAATGGCAGCAGGCCGGTCCTGCGCAACGCATCAACGACGATATCGTGCTCTTCGCCGCGCCGGCCAAGTCCTGCATGCGGGACCCGGCCAAGCTCGACATAGTCGATGACCGCAAGCCGAGGATCGGGCTGATCGGTCTGACCGACGACAGCTATGTGCAAGGCGCGTTCGGCGGCAGCAATTCTGTCCAGCCTTCGGCCGGAAAGCCTCACCTCACCTGAGCTAGGCTGGAGCAGACCGGCCAGCATGCGCAGAAGCGTTGTCTTGCCGGCGCCGTTCGGGCCAATGATGGCAAGCCGATCGCCGGCAGCTACCGAAAAGCTCACCGCTTGCACCAGATGCTGGCCGTTCGCCGTTGCGGTCAGGTCCTTCGCGTCGAGAAGCGGCGTGGTCATGGGATCCTCCTGATCGGAGATGCCGGAATCCGCGCCAGGGTCTTGCCCGCCAGACCCGCAGGGCGCTGCCCGGAATTGCTCCAGCCGTCGGCCAGCGAATGATAGAGTTTCGCGAACTCCACCAGGCCGTCAACATCCGTCCCTACGTCGATGGAACCGAAGAGATAGGCGGCCTTGCCCTCAGCCTGGAAGGCAACCGTGAGCGGCCTGTCACAGCCCGCCATACAGGCGACCTCCTCCACCGCAAAGCCGCGCGCCATGTCAAGGTCGTCATGTGCCGAGAACCTGGAACGCAGATCGGCGCACAGCCCTTCGCCCGTTCTGACCCCAGTCGCGGGGTCGCGGCAAAGCGCGCACACAATGATGCGGTGGATGGGTATGAGGCCTTCCAACTTTCCGTCACTTTCAAAACTGGCGACGGGAAAGAGGCTAGAGGACCGGCCGACAAGACCTGGACCCCGCGTCTCCTCCCGGCACACCCCGTCCGGTCAACTCATGCTGATGGCAGGTCTCCTGGCTCGCGGGTCTTAGCGCCATCCTGCCTTCCCAGCCTTGCCGGCCAGTGGCATTTCGGATTTTGCTCGCCGCTTACAGTTGCGGGGGCAGCCACGGCATCAACCCAATCGGATCTCACCGTGTTCCCTTTTCACCCCGCGCCTTTCAGCTTGGGGACCATCACGAGTCGCACCCTAAGCGCCGGCTGGCGGCGTGGCAAGATCGATGTTTTGTTCTGTTATAACAATACAAAAATACAGTCAAACGTTTTAGATCTGGCGCGACCTGTCGTGAAGGACAGTTCCCAGAAAGGCGACAGGGTGATGGCATCGCGGGGGCAGCGACGCGGCGCGCCCTTTCGGCTAAGGACGTCTATCTTCGCCATTTGGCACGACGCCATGCGTTGGCATTTTGCGCCATGCGCAATTGTGATCAAACCGGCGAGGCAGCCAGGTGCCACAACGGCTGCGCCAAATGCGAGGAGGCTTGAATGAACCCAACCGAGAAAGCGCTGTGGTTCGTCGAAAGCCACCTGCCGGAAGCTGTTACTCTTGACGATGTAGCGCAAAGCAGCGGCGTGTCGCGCTTTCACGTGACGCGGGCCTTCGGCGCTGCCACCGGCCGCTCGGTGATGGGCTACATGCGCTCGCGCCGGCTGACCGAGGCCGCACGCACGCTCGCCGCCGGGGCTCCCGACATTCTCTCGGTGGCGCTCGACGCCGGCTACAACTCGCATGAGGCGTTCACCCGTGCCTTCCGTGACCAGTTCGGCACCACGCCGGAACTGGTTCGCGCGCAAGGCACCCTCAAGAACCTTGATCTCGTGGAGCCGATCCTGATGGACCAGTCCTTTCTCTCCAACCTCGAACCGCCGCGCTTCGAGACCAGCCGGCCGTTTCTCATCGCCGGTTTGGGCGAGCGCTACAGCTGCGAAACCAGTGCCGCCATCCCGATGCAATGGCAGCGCTTTGGCCCCTATATCGGCAACATCCCCGGCGAGACGGGCGACGTTGCTTATGGCGTCTGCGTCAACGGCGACGATGCCGGCAATTTCGATTACATCGCCGGCGTGGAAGTCTTGGACTTTTCCGATCTCCCCAAGGAGTTTTTCCGCGTGCGCGTGCCGGCGCAGAGATACGCGGTCTTCGCCCACCGCGAGCACGTCTCGACCATCCGCCGCACCGTCAACACGATCTGGAACAAATGGCTGCCGGCCTCCGGCCACGAAATAGCAGACGCGCCCGAGTTCGAGCGTTACGGCCCGGAATTCGACCCCCACAGCGGCAATGGCGGGCTGGAAATCTGGATACCAGTCAAAGGCTAGCTATGCCATTGGCAAGGCTGGCCAGCGATCGATGATACCGCCGCCGGAAAACACCGCGATCGATCCGAACTGCTGCAGCACGGCCTCGCTCTGCGTCGGGCGCAGAAACGCATAGTCGCCGGGCCTTGCGGTTGCATCGCTGGGCAGGCCCATGAATTGCTGGTTGGACGACAAGCCGATCAGGCTGTTCGTCTTCATGCCGGCAGGGAATACGGGCTCGGCCATCCATCTGCCGCCGTAGAGATAGCAGCCTTTGCGCGGAAACAGGCCGAGCGCCTGCAGTGTCCGGGAAAAACCGGCCGAACCGGGCAATTCCGGTTCGGCCACCTTGAGGATCGGCGTCGCGATGGAGGCGGCTGGCTGAAAACCGTCGAGGCCGGGCGTATCGAAATCGCTGGGCAGCACGAAGGCGGAGCCGATAGACACTTCATTGGCCACGCCGCCATGGTGCAGAAGTGCTGTCTTGCTGCCGCCGATGTTGAGGATGCGGCGCTCATCCAGGCCAAGGGCATCGACGAAGGCCGAAGCCTGTGCCGATGCGCTTGCCAGTGCCCTTTTGGGTCCGCCGAACAGGCCGGGAATGTGCGGCGCATGCGCCTCGTAGGCCATGATGCCTTCGCAGCGAAGCAGCTTGCCGAGAGAAAGGCGCTTCAACTCCTCCGGCTTGGCAAAGCCACCACGATGCAGCCCGACATCGACTTCAAAGGCGATGCGCAGTTCGGTGTTGAGTTCGACCGCCAGCGCACCGTATTCGGCCAGTCTCTCCTGCGTATCGATCAGCCAGCAGACGCGCGACCAGTCGGCAGCACCTTTTGTCAGCACCGCCCTTGCGGCGCCGACCGGCATGGGTTTGCCAAACAGCAAATCGGCCTCTGGAAATGCGTTCAACACCGCCTCGGCGATTGGCGGATGAAAGGTCATGAAGCGATTGGTGCCGATCGCCTTGCCGATATGCGCCAGCAGCGGCAGGCAGCCAAGCGACTTATCGACCAGCCGCACGGCAAGTTCGGGTGACAGTCTCTGTTTGACCAGAGCGATGTTGCGATCCAGCCTGTCGAGGTCGAGCAGCAAGGTGGGCTGGAAGATGCCCGCGGCCTTCAAACCAGCCGACAGTGTCTCGAAATAGCCGTTCATCCGTCGATGCCGAACAGACTGGCCATGTAAGGCGACACGAAGCGATTTTCGGGATCGATATCGCGCCGCACCGCCATGGCATCATCCCAGCGCGGATAGAGTTTCTTCAGGTCCCCCGCCTTGAGGCTGTGCATCTTGCCCCAGTGCGGCCTCCCGCTATATCTGCGAAAGATCGGCTCGGCGGCTCGCATGAACGGCATTGGATCGCTGGCCGCATCATGGTGGATAGCGATCGAACAGGTCAGCCGCTTGTGGAACGGCGAGAGCCAGAATTCGTCGGCTGCGACGGTGCGAACCTCCATCGGGAAATAAACTTTCGGGAAGCGCTTCTCGGTCAGTTCGATGATTTCGGCCAGCGCCTTCGGCCCTTCCTCGAAGGGCAGATGATATTCCATCTCGTTGAATTTCGTCTGCCGGTCGCTGGCATAGACGTTGAGCCAATCCTGCACGTAATCCTCGGCCGGCAGCTTGGCCATTGCCGAGCGGATCAGCCAGCCGCGCAGTGACGGCAGCCAGCCCAGCGCGGTTCGCAGCCGGCGCAGTGTCGTCAGCGCTGCCTCGTCTTCTTCGGCCGGCCGCTCGGTGGTTTCGGCGTCGCTGAGGTCGCTGGCGATGAATTGCGCATAGCCGGAGAACGGAATGAAATAGAACTCGGCCGAGCGGTGCGCGGTCATCATCGTTTCGAAATCGGCGAGCATGGCGGCGATCGGCAACACCCATTTGCGGCGGCGCAGCCGGTAGGTCGGGATGTTGTTCAACGTCACTTCAGTCAAGATACCGAAGGCGCCGAGCGCCACGCCGATCGCGTGGATCATGTCCTGATCCCCTGCCCGATCGAAGTCACGCAATTTACCGTGCCCGTCGACAATCTGCACCGTCTCCAGTTGGGTGTGATAGGCGCCGAGTTCCGGCCCCGAACCATGCGTCGCCGTGCCCAGGGCTCCGCCGATCGCCTGCCGGTCGATATCGCCCATGTTGGGCAGGCCCTGGCCAATGCCTTGCAGGATGTGCATCAGAGGACCAAGCCGCGTCCCTGCCCGTACTCTCGCAAGATGCCTTTCGGCGTCGTGCGACACCAGCCCTTCGATTTTCTCCAGTGACAGGATGGTGCCTTCGGATTTCACCAGCGGCGTGAAGGAATGGCCGGCGCCAACGACGCGCACCGGGCCAGGCGCCGTGCGCACCAGGTCGCCAAGTTCACCAGCATCGGCGGGGCTTGCCATCAGCCGCGGTTCCGCCTTCACAAAGCCGGACCAATTGCTCCACGTGTTCGGCATGTCGCTCCCTCTCAGGCAATCGCACGGCGGCGCGACGCAAGGATAAACAGTCCGAGCAACGCCACGCTCGCGGCGGCGCTGGCAGCGGCAAATTCCGGCACCGGCCGGAAATCCTTGCCGTCGATCAGCAACGACGCCGCGACCGGCCCGATCGCCAGGCCAAAAAGCTGCGCGGCCGGCACCAGCAGCACGGCCGTGCGTGTCTCGTCAGCGGTGATTGCCAACCGTATCTGATAGGGCACGACGAACAGGAGGATGAAACCCATGACCAGCGCAGCGGCCCAGAATGCCGTGATGCCCGGCCCGCTCGCCAGAACAAGCGAGCTGATCAGCGCGACGATACCAATTCCCGTGATGGCGACGCGATAATCAATGCGGGCTTCGAACACGGTCGCCGTCGTCGCACCCAGGACCTGTACCGCGAGACTGGCGGAGACGATCAGGCCAATGGTGCGCCCGTCAATGCCGAATTGTCCGCCGATCGGCTCCAGAAAGGCCCAGACCGCGCCGAAGAACATGAAGTAGCAGAAGACCGACAACAGAGCGGTGATCGAAGGCGCCGTCAGCACATTGGCCAGATTCTCTTCCTTAGGCAGATGGGCGTAGTCGCCGGGAACGATGAAGGCGACCGCCAGCGATGCAAAGCAGACGATGGCAAGAACGATGAAGCCCCCCGCCGATCCGGCAGCCGGGATCACATAGAGCGCCAGCAGCAAGGCAAGAACACATTGCGCCAGGGTCTGCATGGTGACGAAATAGCCGCCGATGCGCTCGGCCCGCCGCGAACGGGCGATCAGTTCCGTGGCGACCGCGACCAGGCCACCCTCGGCCAGTCCGGCCAGGGCACGGGCAGCCATCAGCATGTTGGCGCTCGTGGCATAAGCCGTCCAAAGGTTCGCCACCGCAAGCAGGATCAAAAGGACAGCACTTTTCCCGCGCATGTTGCGTGCGGATAGCAACATCGCCAACACCGCCGAGCCGATCGCAATCGCGATCATCTCCGCCGTGGCGACCAGGGCCAATTCATCGCCTCTGACATGACCCTCGGTGTAAAGTGCGCCAAGCAGCACGGGCTGAAGACCCAGGATCAGCAGGCCGACAGAACCCACCCAAAGAGCCGAGGCAAGTTGCAAGCGCGTCGGGTTGCCAACCAGCCAATCGCCGCTATCCGCGACCGCGGATTCTGTTGACGTCACAGGCGCCTCCCAACGTCCTTGCCGCTCGGCAGAAAATCTGACAGGTTGTCAGCATTACAGAAACTGATACTTGATCATGTTTCTTGTCAACCAGAAATTTGGACGTCCACGAGAGATCTGGCGGATGACGGAAACAAGGGGAACGGCAACCGAGCTCAGGCGCAAACCGAAGCAGGAGCGCAGCCGCGAGCGCATCGATGCCATCCTGTCGACGACGATGCGGCTGATTGGCGAAAAGGGCATCGATGCCGTCACCATGAAGGAAGTGGGCTTGCTGGCCGGCGGGCCGATCGCCACCGTCTATCACTATTTCCCCAACAAATCGGCGATCCTGGCGATGCTCTACGAGCGGTTCTCAGAAGTCAGCCGCGCACGGCTGACAGCGATCATCGCCGACTTAAGCCGCGTTGACGATGTCATTGGCGCCGCCGACCGGTTGCTTGACGACTACTATGAGCGCGTCGCGAGCGACCCCGCCATCCAGGACCTGCAGAACGCGATCCAGGCCGACAAGGCTCTGCAGAATCTCGATATCGCTGAAACCCGGCGACAGGCGAACATGTTCTACGATCAGGTCGCCCCTCTCCTTGATCCAGACAGACGCGAGCAGTTCGGGCGGATCGTTTTCCTGATCTTCCAGCTTGCTGGCGGTGTAGTACGCCTGGCGCTTACCCAGGACGAAAAAGAAGGCCGCAAGACGATCGAGGACTACAGGTCGATCATCCACATCCAGTTACGGCTTTTTCTTTAGGGATCGCGGAACGAAAATCCGTCCGATCCTTGACTCTGGCAAGCCACAAGCCTATCTCACCGCCACGTTAGCACTCGCCTTTAGTGAGTGCTAACCGATTGTCCGGTTCGCCGGGCTTTCATGGATTGTCCGGCTTTGCCGGACGGAGGAACTGTTCTCACCATTCTCATCGAGGAAGTAAAAATGGCAAAGTCGAAGTTCCGCCCGCTTCATGACCGCGTGGTCGTTCGCCGGGTCGAATCCGAATCCAAGACCGCCGGCGGGATCATTATCCCGGATACGGCGAAGGAAAAGCCGCAGGAAGGCGAAATCATCGCCGTCGGCTCCGGCGCTCGCGACGAAGCTGGCAAGCTGGTCCCGCTGGACGTCAAGGCTGGCGACCGCATCTTGTTCGGCAAGTGGTCGGGCACCGAAGTCAAGCTCAATGGCGAAGACCTTCTGATCATGAAGGAATCCGACATCATGGGCATCATCGGCTGAATATCGGCCTCACCGTCAACTGAATTTCGGGCTTGAACTCAAAGCCCCGACAGGAGCTAACAATGGCTGCTAAAGACGTAAAATTCTCCCGTGACGCCCGCGAGCGCATGCTGCGCGGCGTCAACATCCTCGCTGACGCGGTGAAGGTCACGCTTGGCCCCAAGGGCCGCAACGTCGTCATCGACAAGTCGTTCGGCGCCCCGCGCATCACCAAGGACGGCGTCACCGTCGCCAAGGAAATCGAACTTGAAGACAAGTTCGAGAACATGGGCGCGCAGATGGTCCGCGAAGTCGCTTCGAAGACCAACGACATCGCCGGCGACGGCACCACGACCGCGACCGTTCTGGCGCAGTCGATCGTCCAGGAAGGCCACAAGGCCGTTGCCGCCGGCATGAACCCGATGGACCTGAAGCGCGGCATCGACCTGGCCGTGACCGAAGTCGTCGCGGCTCTCGGCAAGGCTGCCAAGAAGATCAAGACCTCCGAGGAAGTTGCCCAGGTCGGCACGATCTCGGCCAATGGCGACGAGTCGGTCGGCAAGATGATCGCGGAAGCGATGCAGAAGGTCGGCAACGAAGGCGTCATCACGGTTGAGGAAGCCAAGACCGCCGAGACCGAGCTGGAAGTCGTCGAAGGCATGCAGTTCGACCGCGGCTACCTCTCGCCTTACTTCGTCACCAACGCCGACAAGATGGTTGCTGAGCTCGAGGACGTCTACATCCTCCTGCACGAGAAGAAGCTCTCCAACCTCCAGGCCATGCTGCCGGTTCTCGAAGCCGTCGTGCAGACCTCGAAGCCGCTGCTCATCATCTCGGAAGACGTCGAAGGCGAGGCCCTGGCCACGCTGGTCGTCAACAAGCTGCGTGGTGGCCTGAAGATCGCCGCCGTCAAGGCGCCGGGCTTCGGTGATCGCCGCAAGGCCATGCTGGAAGACATCGCCATCCTCACCGGTGGCCAGGTCATCTCCGAAGACCTCGGCATCAAGCTCGAGAACGTTGGCCTCAACATGCTCGGCCGCGCCAAGAAGGTGTCGATCTCCAAGGAGAACACCACCATCGTCGACGGCGCCGGCAAGAAGGCCGAGATCCAGGGCCGCGTTGCCCAGATCAAGCAGCAGATCGAAGAGACCACTTCGGACTACGACAAGGAGAAGCTGCAGGAACGTCTGGCGAAGCTCGCCGGCGGCGTTGCGGTGATCCGCGTCGGCGGTGCGACCGAGATCGAAGTCAAGGAAAAGAAGGACCGCGTCGATGACGCCCTCAACGCGACCCGTGCGGCCGTGGAAGAAGGCATTGTCGCTGGCGGTGGTGTTGCCCTGCTGCGCGCTTCGGCCAACATCAAGGCCACCGGCATCAACGCCGACCAGGCTGCCGGCATCAACATCGTGCGCCGCGCGCTGCAGGCTCCGGCCCGCCAGATCGCTGCGAACGCCGGTGCGGAAGCATCGATCGTTGCTGGCAAGATCCTTGAGAACAAGGGCGCGACCTTCGGCTACAACGCCCAGACTGGCGAATATGGCGACATGATCGCCATGGGTATCGTCGATCCGGTCAAGGTCGTTCGTACCGCTCTTCAGGACGCAGCCTCGGTTGCCGGCCTGCTCGTCACCACCGAAGCCATGATCGCTGAAGCTCCGAAGAAGGACTCTGGCGGCGGCGGCGGCATGCCTGGCGGCATGGGCGGCGGCATGGGCGGTATGGGCGGTATGGATTTCTAATCCACGCTTCCATCCGCATTCAGCTACGGAAAGGGCGGCAGCGATGCCGCCCTTTCTCGTTGTTCAGAGCAGCGTCAAATCTCCGAGCCTAGGCTTCAACCCGATCGCGGAAAAAAGAGCCCGCCGGCGGGGGCCAGCGGGCGACGGGCCTTCAACGGCCCCCTGACCGCCTGGAGGGACGCGCGGTCGTGCAAAGCAACGTATGACCGAGGCCGGAAGTTTCAGCGGCTAAAAAATCGACCCAACCGGCCGTACCAATGGCCGCTACCGGTCGGCCAGCGCCAGCTTGGCGCCGAGCATGACGAAGGCGGCCGCGAAGCTGCGGCGCATCCAGGTCAGCACCTTTGGCCGCGACACGACATGATTGCGGACAGAGGCAGCGAAGACGCCGTAGCCGACAAAGACGACGAAGGTCAAAACCATGAAGACGGTGCTGAGTTCCAGCATCTTTGAAAACGCATTCGGCTCCGTGGTGCTGACGAATTGCGGCAGGAAGGCGAAGAAGAAGATCGACAGTTTCGGGTTGAGAACATTGACGAGGATGCCGGTGGCAATCACCTTGCCGGTCGAGCGCGGCGCGACATTTTCCTCGACACTCAGGCCGCCTGTCTCCTTCAGCGTCCTCCAGGCCATGTAGAGCAGGTATGCGACGCCCAGATATTTCAGCGTTTCGAAGGCGACGGCACTGGTGTGCAGGAGCGCGGCAAGGCCAGTGATGGCAGCGGCCATATGCGGGATGATGCCGAGCGTGCAGCCAAAAGCGGCGATGATGCTGGCGCGGGCGCCGCGTGAGAGCCCAGCGCTCAGCGTATAGAGAACGCCAGTGCCGGGCGAAGCCACGACGATCAGCGACGTCAACAGGAATTCGATGCTCACGGTGGTTCCTCCAGATGCCCTGCCCGGAGTTACCGTAGTCACCGAAATCCGCCGGCACAAGCCGGGCGCAAATCGGTCGAAGGCGCCTCAGATGAGCGGCAGGCCGTGCGCCTCGCGCGCCATCAGGCAAGCGTCATCGCCGGGCATGCAAGCGCGGCAGACATCCGGACGGAGCTCATAGATGCCACAGGCGGTCTTCTTGCCGACATCGCCGGATAAAGCGGAGCAGCGCACCCCATCGCACCGCATGCCGGATTCATCGGCCGCGACATATTTCGCCGGAATGCGGTCGAGTTGCGCGTCATCCTCCATGGAAAACCGCGGCCATTCCGACGAATAGGAGCAGCACGCCCCGCAGCTCTGGCAATCGAATGCGCCATGCGTCGGCGGCAAGGAAAGGCGATCGCTATCCTGCGGCAAAGCGTTATTTCTTTTTCCGGGCCTTGCCCTTCGGCGCTTCCGACGGGGACTTGAAAAGGTCGGTCGAAGCCTCGGCAGGCTCTTCAGCGCCTTTCGGAGCAGCGTTCACCTTGGCCGGCTTGGCGGCGGCACCCGGCGCGGTAGGCTGGTCCTTGCTGGAAAATTTGATGGCCATATCAGTCCTCGTCAGCGAAACGTGATGGCGCGCGCGGATTGCGCAGGCGGCCGATCAGTGCCGAAACCGCCGTGATGTTCATTTCCTCGGGCGACCAGTTCTTTACCGCCTCGATGTGGTGGGAAGCCAGTTCTCGATGCGTGCTGCCGCTATAGGCGGCGTCCTGATAGGTCACCCGCTCATGAGTCTTGGCGTCCTCGCGGACATATTCGATCAGGTAGTTCGGGCATTCGGCGCGGCCGCGCACCCCAACCCTCACCTGGGCATCGCCATGAGCGCGCTTGCAGCGCTCAAGCTTCTCAAGCACGCGCCGGACATATTCGACCGGCTTGTCGAGACCTTCGACAACATCGGCGATGGTCGAGTCGGCGGCAATCAACTTTGGCGGAACACGCTTGGTGGCCATCAGCGTTTGCCCACGCGCTTCGGCTGAGCAGCCAGGACCGTAGCAGCCGCAAGATCGTCAGCTTCTTTTTCCAGGCGCAGTTCACGCAACCGGGCGGTCTTGGCCTCACGCGCCTGACTGACGGCGTCCTGTTCGGACACGATGCGGCCCAATGACATGGATTGGGTCCGGGTCTTGCTGAATATGGACTCAGCCTGATCGCGAGATGTCTTCGAAGTGGCGGTCAAAGTCTTTCTCCTGTCCGCAGCGTGATGCAGGAAGACCGGTTCTCGACCGGGATCACGCACAAAACAATATGGTATCGGTCTCAAATCGCGCGCCAACCGAAGGCGCAATGCTCTTTCGACCTGTCAGAGCGTCCTTAGCACGACCAAATGGTTGTGCGGCTTGTTAAATTGACCGCTCAAACGAAAAAGGTCAGGCATGGCCTGACCTTCCGTTAGAGCGCCTCGCGTCCAGATGGATACGCAAAGGGCGCTCTCAGAATTCGCCATTCACCGGTGCCAGTACATCCGTGGTCACCGGGAAAGCTGAATTCCGAATTTAGGCCGCCTTCAACTGGTCGGCGGACATCTTGCCGGACTTGTTGTCGCGGACCATCTCGTAGCCAAGCTTCTGGCCTTCGACGATGTCGCGCATTCCGGCGCGCTCGACGGCGGAGATGTGAACAAAAACGTCTGCCGAACCATCGTCAGGCTGAATAAAACCAAAGCCCTTGGTGGCGTTGAACCATTTAACTGTGCCGGTGCTCATAACGAACCCTTTCCATGGCAAAATACTCGTTCGCCGCCGTGCGAGTGCACAACGTCGTTTGTCTCGATTTTTGATGGGGAAGTTCGTCAAAGGCGCGCTTCAATGCGCGGATAACAAAAGTCGGTCAAACAAATATCGACAAACATCTTCTAGACTTCTTTTGGAGGCCTGTCAAATTTCTGGGCTGCCTGGCGTTACGCCGCCATCCTGTCCAGCTGCAGAATTGCCTGCCGCAACGCCTCGAAGCAAGCCGCATCGATCGCCGTACCGACATCGCCAGCCATGATCTCAAAGGCCTTGGACACCGGCATGGCGGCGCGATAGGGGCGTTCCGCCGTCAGGGCGTCGAAGATGTCGGCGGTGGTGACAATGCGGGTGTCGAGATCGATAGCGTCGCCTTTCAACCCGCGTGGGTAGCCTTTGCCGTCGAGCCGCTCGTGATGCGCGCCGGCAATGCGAGAAAGCTCCCGAAACGCCCCGATCCTGGACAGGATGATCTCGCCCAGCGCCGGATGATGGCGGATCGCCGCCCATTCGGCTTCATCAAGGCGATCGGGCTTGTCGAGGATTTGATTCGAAACACCGAGCTTGCCGATGTCGTGCAAGAGTGCGGCGCGCTTCAGCCGGCGGCGGCGCTGATCGTCCAGTCCGAGCCCCTCGGCTATCATGTCGGTGAACAGGGCCACGCGCTCGCTATGACCGTTGGTGAAGGGCGACTTGGCATCGACCACTTTGGCGAAGGCAGCGGCAATGTCATCCAGATAGTCGTCATTGATCGGCAGTTGCTGATCCGTCGGCGAGAGGCCGACCACGGCCAGCGAAAGCTCTGGCGAATCCAGCATGGTCCAGAAATTTGGCGCTGCCGCCGCCCGCTCACAGGCCTCGACAAGGCGCGGCTCGAACCAGGTGCCGGAACGCACGCGCAATTCGGCAAGCGCGCCTTGCGAGCCAGAGCTGGCGTAAAAGACATCGGCGATCTGCGCGACCAGCGCGATCCGCGCCAGCGGCGAGATGGCTTCGCCCGTCAGCCCGGTCGGCTGGCCTTGGCCATTCCAGTGCTCATCAAGATCCATGACGCCTTGCGCGACCTGCTCGGGAAAGCGCATCTGCCGGACGATTTCAGCACCGGTCTGACAGCGTGTCTGGAAAAGCTCCCTGGCGATGGTGCCGCCGTTCATGGCGATGTTGAGCAGCGCCCTGAAGCGTTCGGCCAGCTTCGCCTTCATGCCGGTTCGCGACAGCACGAAGCGCAGGATCTGAGGCAGGCTGTCGTTGACGAGGTGGAAGTCATGCTTGAGCGCGATATCGTCCGCCAGGTACAGGCTGCAGATGCGCGCTGCATTGCTGCTGCAACCGACATCCTTGAGAAGAAGGGTGTAGTAGAGGTGCGAGAGCTGTTCCGGCGACAGCCCGGCTTCGCGGCCGATGTGGAAACCGATCCAGCAGGATCGAACGCAATGGCCGGTCGGATGGCCTTCGCTGATGTCGAGCGCATAGCTGAGCGCGCTGACCAGTTCGGAAAGCCCGATACCGCCGACAGAAGGCCCTTCTTTCGAGACAATCAACATCCTGCCACCCCTGACACAGGCGGGATGGAAACACAGAGCGTTTAACGTTCCGTTCCACTTCCTGGTGTGGCCGGTTGTGGCGGCCTCGACATCTGGTCCATGCCGCCTGCGTCAACGATCAGAAAATTTGCCCAATATGCCTTCACAGCATGCCGCGGCTGAGGCCGCCATCCACGGGCAGCGCGACACCTGTGACATAGGCCGCATCGTCGCTTGCGAGGAACGCCGCGACAGCACCGAACTCGGCGGCGGTTCCGTAGCGCTTCGCCGGAATCTCGGCCTGGCTCTCGGCAGCGATCACGGAGGGGGCGACACCCCGATCCGCGGCATCCATGGCGTCGAATTCCTTCGTCCTGTCCGTTGCGAAGCGGCCGGGCAGCAGCAAATTGACGGTAACACCTTCCGCCGCCACCTCGGCGGCCAGGGTCTTGGCCCAGCCGGCGAGTGCGGCCCGCAGCGCATTCGATGCGGTCAAGCCAGGGATCGGCTCACGGACGGAGGTGGAGGAAACGCCGATGATGCGACCCCAGCGCCTCGCCCGCATGCCGGGCAGGAAGCATGTGGCGATCCGGATCTGGCTGAGCATCATGCTGGTGAATTGCCCCGCCCATATCTCCGCGTCAAAGACACTCGCCGCGAAAGGTGGCGGGCCACCGCCATTGAGCAGGACGATGTCGATCCGTTGATGTTCCTGCTCGACCGTACGAAGCAGCCGGGAGACACTGCCGGTGTCAGAGAGGTCGGCGCTGAGGGCGGTGCAGGCCCCGCCAGCCGACTGGATCATACCGCACGCCTTTTCCAAGGTATCCGCCGCCCGCCCGACCAGGATGATGTCAGCGCCTTTTGCCGAGAGAGCTTGGGCGACCCCAAGCCCCAAGCCCTTGCCTCCACCGAGAACCAGCGCTTTGCGCCCCTTCAGATTTGTACTCATCAGGTCAAGCTCCGCTAGCGAACATGCACGATGGCGTCGGCTTCGACAGGAACATTGGCCGGCAGGCCGCCCATGCCGAGCGCGCAGCGGGCATGCTCGCCACGCTCGCCGAAGACATGCAGCAGAAATTCCGAAGCACCGTTGCCAACCTCCGAATAGCTTTTGAAGCCGGGTATCGCATTCACGTAGACGGTCAGCTTCGCAAACCTGACGACGCGGTCGAGGTCGCCGTCCAGAGCCTTGTCCAGCCAATGGACGATGTTGGCGGCGCAAAGCCGGGCCGCGTGCTGCGCCGTGGCCAGATCGACCTCCCTGCCGACCTGACCGGTGGCGGCGATGTCTGCGCCGATCTCCGGTATCTGGCCGGAGACGTAGATGATGTCCCCGACCCGCACCGTCGGCGAGAAGGGCAAGGCGGGGCGCTCAAGGGATGGCCAGGCAATACCGAGTTCTTCAAATTTCTTTCTATAGGACAAGGTCCGCTCCTCTCGTTGGATAGGAGAGACCTTGAACTCAGGTCGGGTGTCGCGATAGGCTGATACTTCTTAGGGCACTATCAGGAATCCTTATGACTGGGGATATCGACATCAGGCTCCTGCGCGCTTTCGTCACCGTGGCGGATGTGGGAACTGTCAGCCGGGCCGCCGACCGTCTCGCACGCACGCAAGCCGCGGTCAGCATGCAGCTTCAGCGCCTCGAGAGTGAAGTGGGCGCTCAATTGCTGCGCCGCTCGCCACGCGGCGTAAGCCTGACGGAGGCCGGTGAGATCCTGCTTGCCTTCGCCCGCAAGGCGATCGCGCTCGGTGAGGACGCGAGACGCGAGATAGAAGGCCGCAGACTTGTGGGCCGGGTCCGGCTGGGCATCGTCGAGGACCTAGCGGTGACCCGCCTGCCCTCCATCATCGCCGACTTCCGGCGACGTCATCCGTCCGTGGAGATCGAGTTGACATCGGCAGGCAGCACCGATCTCAGCAAGTCACTAAGCGAAGGGAAGTGCGACATCGTCATGGCCGATCCCGCGCGTTTCACCATGGCGCCGCGAGGCCATCTGTCGCGGCAGCTGGTGTGGGTGGCAAGCCGGATGATCGAACTCGACGACGAGGCCGAGCTTCCGCTCATTATCTTTGATGGGGCCTGCTCCTGGCAGGACCGCATGCTGGCTTCGCTTGCCGAGGCCGGGATCGGCTGGAAGGTCGGCTGTCGTGTATCGACCTTCGCGGCGCTGATCTCGGCGCTCAGGGCCGGACTTGGGGTCGGCCTCTTGCTGCAGGAAGGGCTGCCGCACGACTGCCTTAGCCTCAACGGTCGCCTCAATCTGCCCCAAGCCCCAGTCGCGGATTTCGGGATCTACATCGCCAGGAACTCGCCCAAGTTGGTCGAGGAGTGCGGAGATTTTCTGCTCGCCGGATTTGAGATGTAGGTGCTGCTCGTCGCGGCGGCACGTCAAGCTTCGCCGCGAGCTTGCCGGAGCAGAGCTGGCAATACGCCTATTCGTCCGGGCCAGGCTCCGGCCAGGTCTCTTTCGCGGCCTCGGCGTACCAGTGGCGCATTGCCGGTGTTGCCAGCACCGCCTCGACATAGGCTCTGGTGTCGGGCGCCAGCGTGCCGCCATAAGTGTCAAAGCGGGTGACGACAGGCGCATACATCGCGTCGGCGGCGGTGAAATGGCCAAACAGGAATGGCCCGCCCTGCCCGTATTGCTGACGGCACTGCCGCCACAGCGTCTCGATGCGAGCCCGCTGCGCGTCCCCTTCGACGTCGAGCGGCTTGTGACCCTTTGGCCGGCGCAGGTTCATCGGCCAGCCGTAACGGACTTCGCGAAAACCGGAATGCATCTCGGTCGCCGCCGAACGCGCCAGCGCGCGTGCACCAACATCTTGCGGCCAGAGTTTTTTCTCCGGAAAGAGGTCGGCAAGATATTCAAGGATTGCAAGCGTTTCCCATATGATCTTGCCGTTGTGATTCAACACCGGCACCTGGCCCGTGGGCGAAACCTCGGCAAGATTCGTCGCAGTCTCAGGCGTGCGCAGCCGCACGAAACCTTCCTCGAACGGAATGTCCAGGTGCTTCATCGCAACCCATGGCCGCAGCGACCATGAGGAAAAGCACTTGTTGCCGATGTAGAGTTTGAATTCAGCCATTTCTTCTCCCCGAACGGTGTTGCCCCAAGCCCCGCTCGAGCGCACACACCGGCACACTAGCGTGACGGCGTCACAGCCGAAAGTTGCGCGTTTTGAAGCGAAGGCCTGGCATCATTGGAACCTAAGCGATGTCGGCTCGTTTGCCTTGGCGAACAAAAACCAGGAGATGCGAAATGGTGAACAAGGATCAAGTCGCGGGCGTGGCCAAACAGGTCAAGGGCTCGGTCAAGGAAGCAGCCGGCAAGGCCACGGGCAACAGGCAGACCCAGACCGAAGGCATGGCCGACAAGGTCGCGGGGAAGGTGCAGAAGGCCTACGGCGACGTAAAGGAAAAGGTCAAGAAGGCGCTTTGATCGAACGGCGCTTTTGACAGCGAAGAAAAGGCAGCCGCCAGGGCTGCCTTTTTCTCATGTGCCCCAGTTCTTGCTGAATGCGTTGGTGAACGTCACCTCACCTTGGTCGTTGGCGGCCTCGCCCAAAACGACATCCATGCCGTCGTTTGTTATATGCGCAATCGCAAAGCCACCCATATAGGCGGCCTTCGGCTTGAACAGGTCGAGACTATCCCTGCGATAAATCAGCGGCGTCCCGTGCTGGTGGCCATGAAAGATACCGACGACATTGTAGCCCTTTAGCGTAGCCAACAGCGCTTGCCTGTCGGCGTCGCTCCACCAGTGCGGCGCGCCAGTGCCGCTGTCGTCGAAGGTCGTTTTCGCCGGGTCCCACCGCTCGGTTGAAAATGTGTCCCAGCCATAGTGCTGAAACAGGATCACGGGACGGCCGTCGCCGGCATAGGTGGCCAGATCCTGTTTGAGCCAGGGCAAGGCATTGACGGCGCCATGGCCGTTGTCGCCGGCAAAGCGATGGGTCTGAATGAGATGCAATCCGCCCCAGTCCCATGAATAGCAGTCGGTATCGACGTCATAGTCGGTCGCCGGCACCGGCGGTTTGAAGAACACGCCGGCACGGTGGTTGACCTCGACGTAGTCGCGCATTTCGCGCCGATACCAGTCGACATGATGCGACGGACCGTTCTGGTCGAGGTCGTGATTGCCAAGCCCGACATAGACCGGCATGTGAACGCGATCCGGCCCAACACCCTGGCTGTAGCGCTGACTGAATTGCAGGAGCTGAGTGCCTTCGCTGGGCTGGGTAATCTGGCCGCCGCCGTCGTCGGTGATGTCGCCGCCGACGACAAGGCCAAGCGGGGTGCCGATACGGCTGCCAGCAGCGCGCAGACCTGTGGCGCCGCCGCCGATCTCGGCCGGCCATGTCTTCTCGCCTATGCCGTTCAAGGCCGCGACGTTGCGCAGCAACGCAGCGTCGGTCTTGCCTTCCTGCAGGCAATTCGGACTCAACCCGCTTGCCATACGGCAGGCATGGATATCGGCGATGAACAGGAAGGTGGCGTCAATGGGCTCAACGCGCGCGCCGGTCTGGCCAAGAGCCGGGCGCGCAAGCATGCCGGCGGCGGCAAATCCTGCCGCGCCCGTCAGGACGTTGCGTCGCGAATACAATCTTGGTGGGCGGTGATTCATCATCGACGGAACATGCACATACGGCCCCTGCGCGTCCAGTTTCAGTGCGATATCACGACTGCTGGCGCATCGACATCGCACCGAGCTTCTGTCATGCCTGCAAGTGCTGACGTATGAGCGACAAGCAACGGGGCTATGAAGATCGCAACTATTGGCATACTGGCGGTTTTACTGTCAGCGAGTGCGGCGCACGCGGATCAATGCGTCGACGCAAAATCCGCAAAGAACGGTTTCACCCTGGAGATGCCTGGCATCCGCAGCGAGTTCCGTCCCGTAGCGGGTGGGATGGTGTCCGTCGCCAACAAATACGGGTCTCAATCGCCGCAGACGCAATATTTGTTTGCCGGCCTGATCGAGGTGTTTCGCGATAGCAACACCGGCCGGCTGGCCATGATCCCGTTTTCCGATCTGCGAAAACTGTTTCCGCTGAAGGTGGGCGCGAAGAGCACGATTGAGTTCGTTGAGCTGTCGCCGAAAGACCCGCCGAAGAGCGTCAAGACGTTGACCTTGGTCGTCAAGGGCAAGGAAACATTCCGCCTGGGCGACTGCAAATATGGTGTGCTGGCCGTCAGCGAGACGTTCAAGAATGGCGCAGGCGATACACTTGACACATATACCGCCCTTTATGCGCCTGACCTGCAGGCGGCTCTGGCACGGCGCTACGATGATGGCACGAGTTCGGAATCGGTGAACGGTTACCAGACGATCAGACCGCTGGCCAACTAGACCTCGTCAAACGCCGCCAGACAGTCCCGCAACACGCCTGCGTCCTGATCTGTCTTGGCCATGGACATGGCGCCGGAATAGGTGGCGACGGCCAACGTTGCAAAGCGCCCTGGATCGACGCCTTGTTCCCTGCCCGACTGCTGGTCCGCCCTGACCTTTTCGGCGATCGCTTCGCGCCAATCCGCGAAGATACCGGCAAGGGCGGTGCGGAAATCCTGATCGGCCAACGACAGCTCATGCGCAAGGTTGTTGAGTGGACAGCCGCGCACGAAACCCTGGTTCTCAAGCTCCGCCGCCACGGCTTCGAAGACAAGCCGAATCCCTTCCCGCGCAGAGCCCGCCGCGCGCAGGGGCTTGATCCAGGTTTCATCGACGGCGTTGGCGACACGCTCCTCGATCACCGCGAGAGCCAATGCCTTCTTGGTCGGGAAATGATGGTGCAGCGCGCCCGCGGTGACCCCCGCCGCCACCATCAGATCTCCTAGACTGGACGCATGGTAGCCGCGCGCCTGGAAAGACCCTTCGGCAACGTCGAGCACGCGCTTGCGCATGCCCTCAGGATCGTTGGTGCGTTTTTGACGCCGCGATTTAGGCCGGGACATGGTCTCTGCTGACATCGTCAAACAATAGCATGTTGACAAAACAGGACAACCAGTCTGTTTATGAACAGGAGGATCACCCTGTTTTGGAGAAGAGACGATGAACCTGCCGCTGAAAGCGCACTCGAAACCTGACGACCTCGCCTCGCCAATTGTCGAACTCAGGCAGTACACGCTGAAGCCGGGCCAGCGCGACACGCTGATCGACATCTTCGATGGCAATCTGATCGAGGGCCAGGAACAGGCCGGTATGACGATCATCGGCCAGTTCCGCGACCTCGACCGCCCGAACATGTTCGTCTGGATGCGTGGCTTCGCCGGCATGGAGGCCCGCAAAACTGCGCTGACCGCCTTCTATGGCGGACCAATATGGGCAGAGCACCGCAACGCGGCCAACGCAACGATGATCGATTCGGACGATGTGCTGTTGCTGAGACCAGCTTGGCCGCAGGCCGGCTTCGATCTTTCAGATGCCCAGAGGACGATGCTTGAAGATTCCAGCGCGAACAATGTCTTGGCTGGGCTTGTTGTTATCCAGATTCATCACTTGCGACCTGGTGCGGAAGCCGATTTCGCCAGCCGCTTTGCCGCCGAAGCCGTTTCCGTGCTGACAGCGCACGGCGCACGGCTGCTTGCGGCCTTTGCCACCGAGCATGCCGAAAACAGCTTTCCCCGGCTGCCAGTCCGGGCCAGCGAAAACGTGTTCATCAGTGTCATTGGCCTCGACAGCGCCGAAGCGCATGCCCGACACCAGGCCAAGCTCCTCGCCTCGCGGCAATGGCAAGCCTTCCTGCAAACAGCCGATCTTGCCAAGCCGACCGAGACCTTGCGGCTGTCGCCCACATCGCAGTCCCTGCTGGGGCGATATTCCTAGGCTGCAAACGCCTGCAGGATGCTCTTCGCAACCAATTCCGGGTCCTCCCAATGCGGGTTGTGGCCGCAATTTTGCGCGTGGACGAGAATGGCTTCGGGAAGTGCCCGAAGCAACACCAGTTGATGCGCTTCGCCAAACAGCGGGTCGCACGCACCGGCTATGACAAGTGTGCGGGTTCGCACCGTTCGCGCCGCGCCGGTCAAATCGGTACGGCAGACCTCCTCCAGGATCGCACGCCAGCGCGCCGCAGGCATGGCCGAGGCGTCCCTCGCCATGCCGGCAAGAAAAGCCTTGGGGACGACGGGCAGGCAGGCATGCCACCAATCATAGAGTGGGTCGGTCGGCGAAATAGGGTCGCGCAGGGCTTGTATACCGGCCAGCATCGGATGGTCCGGTGAGAAATCGGGCTTCAGCGTGCTGGCCAGCATCACCAGCCCACTGATGAGCTCAGGATGCCGTGTCGCCAACGTGATCGCCACCATGCCACCCAGCGAATGGCCGACGGCGACTGGCCGGTCCAAGCGAAGGCGTTGGATCAGGCCTGCAATATCGGCGGCGAAATCCGAGATGCAAAAGCCTGTCTCCGGTTGTGAGGCGCCATGGCCGCGCAGGTCCGGAATGACAAGGCGGCGGCCGGCCAAATGCGGCGCCAGCAGCGAGTAGCTGCGACTGGTGTCGGTAAAGCCGTGCAGCAAAAGCAGCGCTGGCTCGGCGCCTGATATCTCGACATAGGCGACATCGTGACCGCCGACATCGACCAGGCGTTTGCGGGTGGGCCAGGCGTCCTGTTCCGTCAACGCTTCTTGGTCTTGCAAGGCGTCCATCGCGACCGGCCTCACAGGCCAAGCTTTTCCTTCACCGCGGCAAGGCCGGGTTTGCCGTCGAAGGTGGTGACACCGGCCAACCAGGCATCGAGCCTACCTTTGTTCAACGTGATTGCCTTCAGCGCACCATCCTCGGGCTTCATGCCATCATTGATGAGGTAACCCATGCCGACATTCTCGAAATCGATGTCGAAGACGAGATTCTTGAGAAGTTGCGCGACGTTCGGACATTGCTGCAGGTAGCCGGTGCGCACCTGGGTCGTCACACTCGCGGCGCCGAAATTCGGGCCAAAGAACTTGTCGCCGCCGGTCAGGTACTTGAAATCGTACATTGTGTTCATCGGATGCGGCGCCCAGCCCTGGAAGACGATGAACTGCTTCTCCTTGATCTCATAGCCGACCTCCGAAAGCATGCCAGCTTCGCTCGACTCGACGACCTGCCAGCCGTCGAGACCGAATTGGGGATCGGCAATGGCATCCATCATCAGCTGGTTGGACCCAGGCTCGATGCCGTACATCTTCTTGCTGAACTTGTCGGCGAACTTGTGCAGGTCGGAGACGTCCTTGACGCCGGCCTCCCAGACATAGGTCGGCACGGCGAACGTGTATTTGGCGCCTTCGAGATTGATGCGTACATTCTCGACCGAACCATCCTTCTTGTACGGCGCGTAATAGGTAACCATGGCCGGGTCCCAGTAGCCCAGAAACAGGTCGAGATCGTTGTTCTTCATGCCCTCGTAAATGACGTTTACGCCGAGCACCTCGCTTTGCGGCTCATAGCCAAGCGCTTGAAATAGGACGTTGGCCACCCCGGTGGTGAAGGCGAGATCGTTCCAGCCAGGTTCGGCCATGCGGACCGTCTTGCACTGCTCGGCCTCGGCGGCCTGAGCCGCATGAGAGGCCAGCGCCAAGGCGGCAATGCAGACGCCATTTGCAAGGATACGGAACATCTCGGTTCTCCCTATTGTCGCGCGATTGACCATTTGGTCATTTTATTGTCCCATGGGTTAATCATTGATCTGGGCGGACAAAAATGTCAACATGGATTCGCGATGCATGGACAGATCCCGTGAAACTCAAGCGTCTCGGCGACATACGCCGCAAGGAATTGCGGCAGGCTGCCTTCGCGGTGCTGCAGCGCGAAGGCATCACCGGAGCGACTCTGGAAAAAGTGGCCGCGCATGCCGGCGCCTCCAAGGGGATCGTGCTTCACTATTTCCGCAACAAGCAGGAACTGTTCGAGCATGCGATGCGCGAGGGCAATGCCGCGCTGCGCGACGTGGTGATCGCGCGGCTTCACCAGGCGCGGACGCCGATGGGGCGCGTTGACGCGGTGATCGAGGGTAATTTCGCGGAGCATCTGTTCCTGCCGCCTCTTTGCCATGCCTGGCTTTCGCTCTGCGCGGAGGTGCCGCGCGATGAGAAACTGGCGCGCATCCAAGCGGTGATCCATGCCCGGATGCATTCAAACCTTCTGTCCGGCTTGAAAGGCCTTGTCTCACCGACCGACGCCAATGACATCGCCTTCGGCGTCACCGCAATGATCGATGGTCTCTGGTTGCGGCACGGGCTGCAGCCGGGCGGCATCTCACGCGAAGAAGCGATCCGCCAGGTCAGGGATCACATCGCGGCAAAGCTCGCCCTGCTGCATGCCTCACCCGTTCGCGCCTGAACAGATGCCAACCAAAGTTCATACTTTGCGATAGGCAAGCCGCGCCGCCCACCAATAGATTGGTGCGGCGAAGGTGAAGTCGCAGGGAGGTCCCGATGAGGCTTGGCGGCAAGCGTGCGCTGATCACTGGCGGTTCGGAAGGGATAGGCTTCGCCATCGCCGGCGCCTTCCTGCGCGAGGGTGCCGAAGTCTTGATCGTTGCACGCGATGCCAGAAAGCTTCAAACGGCTGGCGAGACCCTGACTGCCGCAAACGAGGGCGGTGGCGTCGAAACTCTGTCCGCCGACCTCTCCAGCAGCGCGGGTATCGGCGCGACTGAAGAACATGTGAGCAAATCCGGTCGGCCGATCGACATCCTCGTCAACAATGCCGGCGTCGCCTTCCTGGTGCCGTTCGAAACCGTCACCGAAGAGCAATTCCAGCAGTCCTTCGCGCTCAACGTAACGGCGGTGTTCTTCCTCACCCAGCGTCTGCTGCCGCATCTCGCTGCGCAGGCGTCGGTCATCAACATCTCGTCCTATTTTGCCAACAAGATGATCCCGAACCGGCCATCGAGCCTCTACTCGCTGTCGAAGGGCGCACTGAATTCGCTAACCAAGTCGCTGGCCTTCGAGCTTGGCCCGCGCGGCATTCGTGTCAATGCGATCGCGCCGGGTACAATCGACACGGCAATGCGGCGCCGGACCGTCGACAACCTGCCGGCACAGGCCAAGGCTGAGCTGAACGCGTATGTCGAGCGCAGCTATCCGCTCGGGCGCATCGGTCAGACCAGCGACCTGGCTGGCATCGCGGTGTATCTGGCCAGTGATGAAGCCGCCTGGACCAGCGGCGGCATCTTTGCCGTCGATGGCGGATACACGGCCGGCTGAAGACACTTCTCCTTCTCTCGCAAGCACGGCTCCTTCTCTCGCGAGCGCGGCGCTCCGCTTGCCAAATGAATTTGCCCAACGCGGCCGCCAGCCGCGTGCGTGGAAGACGCGCGAAGCGGGAGCAAACATGCTTTCGCAGGCGTATTTCGCTGGGAAGCCCGCTTCAACCGATTTGCATCACCAGCCCCTGCAATCTCCACTTGAAGCCCGTTGTGCAACGCGATACCCCGTTGCCGAATTCGACAGACGGAGAGAGCCGTGAGCGCTGAGAAGACCAGAACCGAAACCGACACATTCGGTCCCATCGAGGTCGCAGCTGACCGTTATTGGGGAGCGCAGGCGCAGCGTTCGCTGGGCAATTTCAAGATCGGCTGGGAGAAGCAACCGGCCTCGATCGTGCGTGCGCTGGGCATCGTCAAGCAGGCGGCGGCGGAAGCCAATATGGAGCTGAAGCGGCTTGACCCGGCGATCGGCAAGACGATCGTCGATGCGGCGCAAGAGGTCATCGACGGCAAGCTCAACGATCATTTCCCGCTGGTCGTCTGGCAAACAGGCTCGGGCACGCAGTCCAACATGAATGCCAACGAGGTGATCTCCAACCGGGCGATCGAAATGCTCGGTGGCGTCATGGGCTCGAAGAAGCCAGTGCATCCCAACGACCACGTCAACATGAGCCAGTCGTCGAACGACACCTACCCGACGGCCATGCACATCGCCTGCGCCGAGCGGATCGTGCACGACCTGCTGCCCGCGCTCAGGCATCTGCTTGCGGCGCTCGAAGCCAAGACCGAGGCTTTCGGCCACATCATCAAGATCGGCCGCACGCATACGCAGGACGCAACCCCCCTCACCCTTGGCCAGGAGTTTTCCGGCTACGCGGCGCAGGTCGCCTCGTCAATCAAGCGTATCGAGTTGACCCTGCCCGGCCTGCAGGAACTGGCGCAAGGCGGCACCGCCGTCGGCACAGGGCTTAATGCGCCCGTGGGCTTTGCCGAAAAGGTGGCGGCGCGTATCGCCGCCATCACCGGCATCGACTTTATCACCGCGCCGAACAAGTTCGAGGCGCTGGCCGCCCATGATTCCATGGTATTCTCGCACGGCGCCATCAACGCCTGCGCGGCGGCCCTGTTCAAGATCGCCAACGACATCCGCTTCCTCGGCTCGGGCCCGCGCTCCGGCCTGGGTGAATTGTCCCTGCCGGAAAACGAGCCGGGCTCCTCGATCATGCCTGGCAAGGTCAACCCGACGCAGTGCGAGGCGATGACACAGGTCTGCGTCCAGGTGTTCGGAAACAATGCCGCGCTGACCTTCGCTGGCAGCCAGGGCCATTTCGAGCTCAATGTCTACAATCCGCTGATGGCCTACAATTTCCTGCAGTCGGTGCAGTTGCTGGCCGATGCATCGGTGTCGTTCACCGATAATTGCGTCGTCGGCATCGAGGCGCGCGAGGACAATATCAAGGCAGCACTCGACCGCTCGCTGATGCTGGTGACGGCGCTGGCGCCAAGCATCGGCTACGACAACGCCGCCAAGATCGCCAAGACCGCGCACAAGAAGGGCACGACCTTGCGCGAGGAAGCCTTGGCCACAGGTCTGGTTACCGAAGCGGACTATGACCGGCTGGTGCGGCCGGAAGACATGACGCATCCGGGATAGCGTGGCGCATCCGGGACGGTTAACACGTCCAGGATAACTCGCGAGAACGCTATCAACGGTGAACGATGTGTCGCCGCATTCGCATCTTTGGTGAACAGTCGAGATGCGTTATCTCCGGGACATCAACCCCATCCGGAGTATCTCAATGTCCATCAATTCCTCGGTCGCCGGTTCCGGCGCCGCTTCCAATGCCTCGGCCGCGATCTTGGCTGGCCGGGTGCTTCTGTCGGTCCTGTTCATCCTCTCGGGCTTTGCCAAGCTGACGGCCATTTCCGGCACCGCACAGTGGTTCGGCAGCATCGGCCTGCCTCTTCCGACGGTTGCCGCGGTCGGCTCGGGCCTGCTTGAATTCTTTGGCGGTCTCGCCATCCTGGTCGGCTTCAAGACGCGGATCGTGGCGATCGTGCTCGGCATTTTCACGCTCGCCGCCACGGCGATCGCGCATCTCGACTTTGCGGACCAGATGCAGATGCTGATGCTGCAGAAGAACCTCGGCATCACCGGCGGCTTCCTGCTGCTTTCGGTACTCGGCGCTGGCGCCTATTCGGTCGACGCCAAGCGCGGCTGAGCGACTACCGGTATCCAACGCTTGGGCGGCGCGGAATTTTCCGCGCCGCTTTTTCGTTGTCGGTTTATCGCACGCGTTGATTGCTGATAGGATCAAGGCGCGCGGCAACCAGTGGGGCCATTAGGCCCGCTTGCCGGCAACGGAGGTGATGGCATGCCCAGCAACGCGCTGCTTCTGCTTTCCCGAATACTGCTCGCCGCCCTGTTCGTCCCCTCGGGCTTCCATGCGCTGGGTGACATCGCCGGTACATCAGGCTATTTCGCCGGCCTCGGCCTGCCCCTGCCCATGCTGGCGGCCTGGGGCACTGGGTTGTTCGAGCTGCTTGCCGGGCTGCTTGTCCTTGTCGGCTTCCAGACACGGGTCGTCGCGCTGCTGCTCGCCGCCTTCTGCCTGGTTGCCGGCTTCATCGGCCATTATGGCCAAGGCGGCGGCGATGCGATGCTCGCGTTCCTGCACCAGCAGATGCTGATGAAGGATATCGCCATATCAGGCGGCTTCCTGGCGCTGGCCGTGGCAGGCGCCGGCGCTGTTTCGGTCGACAGCCGTCGTTCCTGAACTCGGTGGTTCCAGGGCGGATCGGGCTATTTCACCGTCATGCTAGGGCCGCCCTCGACCGCCAGCACGAGGCGGCGGTTGGTGATCCTGGCCAATTGCGCCAGCCGGCCGGCCGGCCGCTCGCCATAGAGATCGGCCAGCGATGCCGGCAGCACCAGCGCCAGCACGCCATTGCCGCGATTTTCCCATTTCAGCCGAGGCATGATGCCGGGCATCGATGCCGTCAGCAGATAGACGACGCGCATCATCGCGGCCAGCACGCGCGCCCGCTCGAGATAGCGTGGCGTTGCCAGCGCCTTGATTTCCGGAGCGATCGCCTCGTTGAAGATGCCGTCGTGACGATAGGCATTGGCCAGCGCCAGGAAGGCCCGGCCGGGGTGGTCGACGCCGTAGAAGGACGCATGAGCGATGATGTTGAGCGACTGCCTGCCGCGATATTCAGGATGCGCGCGCCAGCCGATATCGGCCAGCAATGCCGCCGCATGCCGGTAGCGCGCCTCGTCCTCGGTTTCCTCGATACCAAAAGAGGCAAAGGTCCTGCCCGTCCACTCGACCAGTTCATGGGCGTGGGAGACGGAGCGCGAGCGCAGCCGAGCCAACTCCTCTGACGCGGAGATCAGCGGATCGGACTTTTTTTCGACTTCGTCGAGCAGCGAATAGAGAAAGCCCTCGCGCACCCCGAGCGCCGAGACGATGATCTTCGACGGCTGCATGACCGCCATGATTTCCTGCAGCACAATGGCGCCATAAGGCAGCAGCGAACGGCGGTTCTTCGAGACGCCTTCGATGCCCTTGACCTTCTCGATCTCACCTTTCGCCACCTGCTTGAGGAAATTGGCTGCGCTTTCGATGCCAATCTCATAGTGGTGCATAACGCCGAGCGGGTAGTTGGTCATTTCCATGTGCAACCGGGCGAGATTTCGCCAGGTGCCGCCGACCGCGTAGAAAGGCCTGCCTTGCCCGCCTTTCAACAACTTCGCCCGCGCCAGTTCGTCGCGCGCGATCTTCGCCGCCTGAGCCAGCGAGTTCTTGGCCATGTCCTGCAGGCGCAGGCCGCCGAGCGGCAGGGTGATACCGTCGCCAATCGCCTCGCCGTTGACATCGACCAGCTCGAGACTCCCGCCGCCAAGGTCGCCGGCGATGCCATTGGCTGGGTGGAAACCGGAAATGACACCAAGCGCCGAATAATGCGCTTCCTGGCGGCCGGTCAGAACGCGGATCTCGGTCTTGAGGACATCCTCGGCGCGACGGATGAAATCGGGACCGTTTATCGCCTCACGCGCGGCGGCGGTGGCCAGCACATACATGTGCTCGGCGCCGGCCTGCTCGGAGAGCGCTCTGAAGCGCCGGAACTCCTCCATCGAGCGCGTCACCGCCTCGGGATCGAGCTTGCCTGTCGACACGATGCCGCGGCCGAGGCCGGCCAGCATCTTTTCGTTGAACAGCATGGTCGGCGAGCGCGCCAGCCCCTCATAAACGACAAGGCGGATCGAGTTCGATCCGATGTCGATGATGGACAGCGGTCGGCGGTCCTGCAGCCGGCCCTGGGAATCAGACAGCATCAGGCCGAGGCGTTCTTCTTGCGGCGCTTGAACTGCGCGATGCGTTTCGGCGCGTGCGATTTCAGCGCATCACCCCGTCCGGACAGGCTCGGATTGGTCATGAAATATTCCTGCGCGTTGAACGGTTCCTCGCCCTCTTCCAGCACCACGCGCCGGGAGGTCCCATCTGCCAATACGTCGAAACTTTGCTGGTTGTCCATGATGTTGCCCAGCATGATCTGGCCCAGAATCTGTTCATGCACAGTTGGATTGGTAATCGGCACCATGGTCTCGACACGACGGTCGAGATTGCGCGGCATCAGATCGGCTGAAGAGATGTAGACGATCGCCTCATCCGACGGCAGCCCGTGACCATTGCCAAAGCAAAAGATGCGGCTGTGTTCGAGGAAACGGCCGACAATCGATTTGACGCGGATGTTCTCAGACAGGCCCGGCACCTGCGGCCGCAAGCAGCAGATGCCACGGACGACGAGATCGATCTCGACGCCGGCGCGGCTGGCATCATAGAGCGCGTCGATGATGATCGGGTCGACCAGTGCGTTCATCTTCATCCAGATGCGCGATGCGCGGCCCTCCCGCGCATGAGCAACCTCATCGGCTATGTGCTTCAGAATGCGGCTTCTGAGCGTGAACGGTGAGATCGCCAGCCGCATCTCGTCCGTCGGCTCGGCGTATCCAGTGATGAAATTAAATAGCTGGGCGACATCGCGGGCGATGGTCGGATCGGTGGTGAAGAAGGACAGGTCGGTATATATGCGCGCGGTGACCGGATGATAGTTGCCGGTGCCGAGATGCACGTAATTGCGCAGCTTGCCGTCCTCGCGGCGCACAACCAGCGACATTTTCGAATGGGTCTTCAGTTCAAGGAAGCCGAACACGACTTGCACGCCAGCGCGCTCAAGGTCGCGCGCCCAGCGAATGTTGGCCTCCTCATCGAAGCGCGCCTTGAGCTCGACCAGCGCCGTTACAGACTTGCCGGCCTCGGCCGCGTCGACCAGCGCGCGCACGATCGGGCTGTCGTTAGAGGTACGATAGAGCGTCTGCTTGATCGCCACCACTTCGGGATCAGCCATCGCCTGACGCAGGAACTGTACGACCACGTCGAACGATTCGTAGGGGTGATGGACGACGATGTCCTTCTCGCGAATGGCAGCAAAACAATCGCCGCCATGCTCGCGGATGCGTTCGGGAAAGCGAGGATTGTATGGAACGAATTTCAGGTCGTCGCGTGGAACGGCGACAATCTCGGAAATCTGACTGAGCGCCAGCGGACCGGTCAGCACACTGATACGGCTCGACGATACACCAAGCTCGCCGGCGACGAATTCGCGCAATTCCGCCGGCATTAGCATGTCGAATTCGATGCGGATCACCGAACCCCGACGCCGACGCTTCAGTGCCGTCTCGAACAGGCGCACGAGATCCTCGGACTCTTCCTCGACCTCGATATCACTGTCGCGGATGATGCGGAACGTGCCGGAGCCCTTGACCTCGTAGCCGGGGAACAGCTTGCCGATATAGAGCCCGACGGCCTCTTCCAGCGGGATGAAGCGGACGTGGTGCTTGCGGTCCGGCAAGCGGATGAAGCGCTTAAGCGCCACCGGGAGGCGTAGCAGCGCGCTCATCTCCTCGCCGTTCTTGCGGTGGCGCAATTGCAGCGCCATCGAGAAACCAAGATTTGGGATGAACGGGAATGGATGGGCCGGGTCGATCGAAAGCGGTGTCAGCACCGGAAAGACCTGCTCCTGGAAATGGTCTTCAAGCCAGACCTTTTCATCCTTGGTCAGCGCATCACGGGTGATGCTCTCGATGCCTTCCTTGTTGAGCAACACGGTCAGCGCCGACAGGCTCTTCTGCTGGTCCTCCTGCAGCCGCTCGACCTCGCGCAAAAGCTGTTCGAGTTGCTGCTCTGGGGTACGACCGTCAGGGCTTTTCAGCGTGATCCCCTCGCGCACCTGGCCGGCCAGACCGGCGACACGCACCATGAAGAACTCGTCGAGATTGGCGGCCGAGATCGACAGGAAGCGGACACGCTCCAGGAGCGGATGATTGAGGTTCAGCGATTCTTCGAGAACGCGCCGATTGAATTGCAGCCAGGAGAACTCGCGATTGACGAAACGATCCGGATTGCCTTCCGGACTTGCCGTTTGCGTATGGACGAATTCGCTCTGCACCGGCTTCAGTTCGTTCATGGTTCCTGCTCTTCCCGCACCGCCAGCCGGTTAACCGGCTTAACTTATCCTCTGACAGGCTTTTGCGACAGTTTCATTTCATCGAACTTGCAAAGAGACCTGTTATGATCCAAACGCTGAGCAGAATGCGCTAAAGGAGACGATGATGGCAGGCGGTTCCATTCCCCATTTCCAGAACGATGCGGGCCATCCGGCGATCGACATCGGCGTCAAGGAATTCATGTGCACCGGCGCCAACCCGCCCTTCGACCATCCGCATGTGTTTCTCGACATGGGTGACGACAATGAAAAGGTATGCCCTTATTGCTCGACGCTTTACCGCTATTCAGCCAAGCTGAAGGCAAGCGAAACGCTGCCGGCCGGGTGCATCTATATCGATCAGGCAGCCTGATTCGCCACTAGCCATGGACGATACGCGCTCCCGGCAGGTATTTATCGCCGGGGCTGGCGTCGCCGGACTGACCGCGGCCATTGCTTTCGCCGAGCGCGGCTATGTGGTGAACGTGTTCGAGCAGGCCCAGCAACTCGAAGCGGCAGGCGCCGGCATTCAACTTTCTCCCAACGCGACGCGCATCCTGCGCCAACTTGGTGTGCTCGATCACCTGCTACCGGCTGCCGTGCGGCCTGACGCCGTCGTGCTCAAGGACGCAGGCACCTTGCGCGAACTGGCGCGCGTGCCGTTTGGGCAAGCAGCAGAAACGCGCTGGCAGGCCCCCTATCTCGTGGCTCACCGCGCCGATTTGCAGAGCGCACTGATGGCACGCGTCACCGGTATGCCGGGCATCCACATCAACACCGGCGCGCAGGTCAGCAGCGTTGCCTCCGGTTCACTCGTTGTCACGATGAGAGCCGGGATCGGCCGCAAGATCGTCGACACCGAAGGCTTCCTGCTGGTCGGTGCAGATGGCGTCTGGTCATCGGTGCGCGGGTTTGGCGGAACCGCCTCACAGAGCAGGTTTTCGGGCGAACTGGCCTGGCGCGCCACGATCCCCGCCGACAGCGTTGCCGGCACCGCCTTCGCGGCTGTCGGTGCGGCCGATTGCGTCACCACCTTCCTGCATCCAGGCTTCCATATGGTCGCCTATCCCGTCAGCAATGGTGCTGCTTTCAATCTCGCCGCTTTCACCAAGGGCGAGCGGATCGCCGAGGGCTGGTCCGGCAATGCCGATGCGAAAATCCTGGCGAGCGCCGCACGGGGTGCGTCGCCCGCGCTGATGCGGCTGGTCGAACTGGCTGGCCCGTGGACTGCGTGGCCGATCCATACGGTCGATCCAAAGCAGCCGTGGACGGCACAGGATGGCATCGCGCTGATCGGTGACGCGGCGCATGCGATGACGCCGTTCGCGGCGCAAGGTGCGGCAATGGCGATCGAGGATGCGGTGACACTTGCCGGCTTCGTCGCCGCCTTCCCTGCTGACCGCCCCGGCGCACTCGCCAGTTGGGAGCAGTCCCGCCGGTCGCGTGTCGCCCAGGCCGCCCGCCGCGGCGTCGTCAACCGCCTCGCCTGGCATGCGGCCGGACCGGTGGCGATGGCTCGCAACCTGTTCCTGAAAATGCGTTCGCCTGAAAAACTCGCCGCCGATCTCGACTGGCTCTATGGCTGGCAGCCGCAGATACTGCCCTGACTGGCCAGGCCGAACGATGCCGACTGAAGGCCGCTAATTGTAGAGCCGCATCGACAGGCCGAGCGATACCGGCAGCGGGTTCCACCAGCCGGTGCGCAGACCAGCGGCGCGTAGTGCCGCGGCGGTCCAGGTGTTACAACCGACCAGCGCGTTGAAATGGCCATTGGCTTCGAAGAACCGGTCGAAATTGGAGTAGGCGGCATTCTCGATGACGAGCGGACCGGCCGGTCCGCGCTGAAAACTCGCGTCGATGAAATCGAGCAGCGCCGCAAAACGCTCTTCACTGATATCGAAACCGGCAACGTTGGCTTGCGGCTCGGCGATGTCGGCGGTGATATCGACATGCATGACCGAGGTGTCGATCGTCAGCGCCTTCATCACCGGCACTGCCTTCAACTGCGACCAGGTCGGTGTTTCCAGGTAAAATGCGCGGCCGCCCCAACCGAAGACGATGTAGCGCACTTCGGGCATGTCGGTGGGGACGCCGGCCTCGACGAGGAAGCGGAAGCGTTGACGCACCGCATCATCGACCGGGATGGCGATATCGGTGTGGATCGGGTTTTTCAGAACCAGGATGTGACGTGTCGCGACAGACTGCTCCCCGGCAGCGCGCAAGAGCGGTCTCGGCACGAATGTGCCCAGCGTCACGGCGAGTGCCACCATGATCAAGAGAAAGCCTAGATAACGTCCGAACTTCTTCATCGCCAGCGGCCTTGCAAACACACCTCGGCTCGGCCCTAACAACCCGCCTTCTGTACACCCATACGAAAAAGAGCCCGGCGATGTTTCAGCCGGGCTCTTTTGACTGGTGCGAGAGCGATCAGTGCAGGATCTGCGACAGGAACAGCTTGGTGCGTTCGTGGCGCGGATGGTCGAAGAACTCCGCAGGCGTGTTCTGCTCGACGATCTGGCCCTGATCCATGAAGATCACCCGGTTGGCGACCTTGCGGGCAAAGCCCATTTCGTGGGTGACGCACAGCATGGTCATGCCTTCTTCGGCCAGACCCACCATCGTCTCCAGCACTTCCTTGATCATTTCCGGATCGAGCGCCGAGGTCGGCTCGTCGAACAGCATGATGCGCGGGTTCATGCACAGCGAACGGGCAATCGCCACGCGCTGCTGCTGGCCGCCGGAAAGCTGCCCAGGATATTTGTTGGCCTGCTCCGGGATCTTGACGCGCTTGAGGAAATGCATGGCGATTTCCTCGGCCTGTTTCTTCGGCGTCTTGCGCACCCAGATCGGCGCCAGCGTGCAGTTCTCCAGGATGGTCAGGTGCGGGAACAGGTTGAAGTGCTGGAACACCATGCCGACCTCGCGGCGCACTTCGTCGATCTTCTTGAGATCGTTGGTCAGTTCCTTGCCGTCGACAATGATCTTGCCCTTCTGGTGCTCTTCCAGCCGGTTGATGCAGCGGATCATCGTCGATTTGCCGGAGCCCGAGGGACCGCAGATGACGATGCGCTCGCCGCGCATCACTTTCAGATTGATGTCCTTCAGCACATGGAACTCGCCGTACCATTTGTGCATGGCGATGATGTCGATGGCGACATCGGTCGTGGAAATCTGCATCTTGGCGGCGTTGACCTTGATCTCTTCCGCGCTGACGGCATTTTCTGTAGCCATGTATAGGTCCCCTTGGCCTTTTGTTTAGCGTTTGTGGCCGGTGTCGAGTCGGCGTTCGGTGTACATTGAATAGCGCGACATGCCGAAGCAGAAAAGCCAGAACACGAAGGCAGCGAAGACCAGGCCGGACTTTGCCGTCTGCGCCGTCGCCCAGTTGGCGTCGGCGAAGTTCTGCTTGACGACGCCAAGCAGGTCAAACATCGAGATCACGATGACCAGGCTGGTGTCCTTAAAGGTGCCGATAAAGGTGTTGACGATGCCGGGAATGACCAGCTTCAGCGCCTGCGGCATGACGATCAGCACCATCTTCTGCCAGTAGCCGAGGCCTAAGGAATCGGCGCCTTCATACTGTCCCTTGGAGATAGCCTGCAGACCGCCGCGCACCACTTCGGCCATATAGGCCGCGGCAAACAGCGAGACACCGATCAGCGCGCGCAGGAATTTGTCGAAGGTGACGCCTTCCGGCAGGAACAGCGGCAGCATGACGCTGGCAAAGAACAGGACCGTGATGAGCGGGATGCCACGCACCGCCTCGATAAAGACCACGCAAAGCGTTTTGATGATCGGCATCTTCGAACGCCGGCCGAGCGCCAGCATGATGCCGAGCGGCAGCGATGCGGCGATGCCGGCGAACGACAGGCTGAGTGTCACCAGCAGGCCGCCCCACAGCGACGTTTCGACATGTTCCAGGCCAAACATGCCGCCGATGAGCAGGATGAAGGCAACGACTGGCAACACAGCGAAAAGGAGGATGGCGTTCAATCCTTTGCGGGGCACGCGCGGGATCAGCAGCGGCACCAGTAGCGCGATCGTCAGGATAGCCACCAGGATCGGCCGCCAGCGCTCTTCAATGGGGTAGCGGCCGAACATGAACTGGCCGAATTTGGCATTGACGAAGGCCCAGCAGGCGCCGCTCCAGCCATCCGGCTGGATGCCGCCCTGCGCCACGGTGGCGCAGAAGGTGCGATCGGTGCCCGTCCACTGCGCGTTGATGAAGGCCCAGTTGATGGCTTGCGGCAGGATCATGGCAACCAGCACGATGCCGATGATGGTCAAGATCGTATCCCCCGCCGAAGCGATGAGATTCTTGCGCACCCAGGCACCGAGGCCACTGACACTGGACGGTGCCGGTTGCGCCAGCGCCATTTCGGTGCGAACCCAGGACATATCGTGTTCTTGCATGTCCCTACCTTTCCACCAGCGCCATGCGGGCGTTGACGACGTTCATCACCGCCGATGTGACCAGGCTGAGCGCGAGATAAACCACCATCATGATCAAGACGCCTTCGACTGCCTGGCCGGTCTGGTTCAAGACCGTGCCAGCGGTTGCCGTCAGATCGGGATAACCGATGGCGATGGCCAGCGATGAGTTCTTGGTCAGGTTGAGATACTGGCTGGTCAGCGGCGGAATGACGATGCGCATCGCTTGGGGAACCACGACAAGCCGCAAAATCGACCCAGGCCGCAACCCGAGCGCGCCGGCTGCCTCGGTCTGGCCCTTGCTGACACCCATGATACCGGCACGCACGATCTCGGCAATGAACGAAGCCGTGTAGCAGGACAACGCCAGATAGAGCGACAGGAACTCCGGCTTGACCTGGAAGCCGCCGGTCAGGTTGAAAGTCGACTGCTTTGGGAAATCAAAGGTCAGCGGGAAGCCGCTCAGCGCATAGGCGAGCAACGGCAGTCCCATGATCAGCGCGACCGAGGTCCAGAGCACAGGAAACTGCTGACCGGTTGCCATCTGTCGCTGCTTGGCTTTGCGGGCAACGAACCAGGCCATGGCAATGCCGACGACCAGCGCCACGAAGATCAGCCAGGAGCCCTCGCCCCAGACGGCGCGGGGAAAATAGAAGCCGCGCTGGTTGAGGAAGGAGCCAAACGGCAGGTTGATGCTGTCGCGTGGCGCCGGCAGCACGGAAAGCACCCCGGAATACCAGAAGAAGATGACCAGCAGCGGCGGGATGTTGCGGAAGACCTCGACATAGACCGTGCAGATCTTTCGGATCAGCCAGTTGCGCGACATCCGGCCGATACCAACTAAAAAGCCGATCATCGTCGCTGTGATAATGCCGGCTACGGCAACGATCAGCGTGTTGAGGAAGCCGACCAAAATGGCGCGGCCATAAGTTGAATCGGATGAATAGGCGATCGCACTATCACTGATGTCGAAGCCGGCTCGCCCCTTGAGAAACTGGAAGCCGGACGCAATGTGCAAGCGGGCCAGATTGTCGATGACGTTGTGGACGATCCACCAGACCGCCGCCACCAGCACGATGACGACCACTGCCTGATAGAAAATCCCGCGAACCGTTGGATCATTGATGAAGGAACCTCGGGCGGGTTCTTCGCGAAGAACTTCCTGCGATGCCATGCGACTATCCTCTGAAAGAGAAACCGGAAGGCAGACGATCTGCCTTCCGGATCACATTTCGATCAGCGGATCGGCGGAGCGTATTGCAGGCCACCCTTGGTCCACAGCGCGTTGATGCCGCGAGCGATCTTCAGCGGGCTGCCCGAACCGACATTGCGGTCGAACATTTCGCCGTAGTTGCCGGTAGCCTTGACGATATTGACAACCCAGTCATTGGAAACGCCGAGATCGGTGCCGATCTTGGTGTCCGCTTCCTGGCCAAGCACGCGCTTGATCTCAGGGCTGGCGGAGCCTTTCATTTCATCGACATTGGCCTTGGTGATGCCGAGTTCCTCGGCGTCGAGCAACGCGAAATAGGTCCACTTGACGATGTGGTACCACTGATCATCGCCCTGGCGCACTGCAGGTCCGAGCGGCTCCTTCGAGATGATCTCGGGCAGCACGACATGGTCGGCCGGTGAGCCAAGTGTCAGGCGAATGCCATAAAGGCCCGACTGGTCGGTGGTGTAGACGTCGCAGCGGCCGGCGTCATAGGCGGCGTTGACCTCTTCCAGCTTCTCGAAGACGACGGGGTTGTATTCCATCTTGTTGGCCTTGAAGTAGTCGGCCAGGTTGAGTTCGGTGGTGGTGCCGCTCTGCACGCAGACGGCAGCGCCGGAAAGCTGCAGCGCCGAATTGACGCCCGGCAGCTTCTTGGCGTTGATCATGAAGCCCTGGCCGTCATAGTACGTGGTGCCGATGAAGTTCAGGCCCAGTGCCGTGTCGCGGTTGATGGTCCAGGTGGTGTTGCGCGAAAGGATGTCGATTTCGCCTGACTGCAGCGCGGTAAAGCGTTCCTTGGCGCTGAGCGGTGTGAACTTGACCTTGGTGCCATCACCGAAGACGGCAGCCGCGACGGCGCGGCAGAAGTCGGCATCGATGCCTTGCCAATCACCCTTGTCGTCCGGCGCCGAAAAGCCGGCGAGACCGGTGGAAACGCCGCATTGGACGAAGCCCTTGGCCTTCACGGTATCGAGCGTGCCAGCCGACGCGGATGAAGCCATCATGCCAAGCGTCGCGGCACCAAGAATGCCGATTGCAATGTGTTTCATGACCCACAGACCCTTTTCTGTTTTCAGGCAAACCCTGATCTTTTCCCGTGTGAACGCAGCTTCCCATTCCGGCCCATTCCCGGAACCCCACATCGTAACCGACGCGCCGCCTCCCATTCACGAACAGCATCGAAGGCGATAATTCCCGTGAGGTCAAGGGAAATGACCGAATCCGAAGCGGTTTGAAAACCGATTGGCGCAATTGCCTGAATTGCAGACAATCGCGCCAGGAAAGTAGCAAGCCGCGCAAATGAAATCGGCATAATCCTGTCAACGCAAAGCCGCGCTTGGGCAGCGGTAGCGGCCTCTGGCTTTACTCCGCGTTGCTGGCTCTCCGCCGCCATCAACTTGCAGGATTGCGAGCTTCATTCGCCGCCGGCGGCGGCACACCGCCCTGTATTCAAGGCGTACCAGCCAGGAGCCAGATGCCTGCAAGTACCATCAATGTGCCGGAGAGGCGCGGAATCAACCGTCCAAAAGGAACCGTCTTCTCGAGGAGAACAAGGATGGCGATGCCGGCGATCCACAGCACGTTCATGACGCCGCCGACGAAAAGCAGCGTCATGAGCGCCCAGCAACAGCCAAGGCAATAAGCGCCATGCTCGATGCCGAGCCAAAGCGCGCCTGACGGATTGGAGCGGAAGCCGCCATGGCTCGAAAGAAATGCGATCGGCGTCTGGCATTGCCTGAGGCAAGCCGCTTTCACCGGCGTCCATTGATAGAGGCCGGCGGCGATGAGCACGAGGCCGCCGAGAACCATATTGTTGGCCGCCATCACAGGCGAAAGCAAAGCGAGACGAGCCAGCAGCCATTGCGCCAGGGTCGCAACGACCGAGAAGGCACCCCAGACGAGCACATAACCGGCAAAGAAGCACCCGGTCGACGCGATCGGCCGCCCGTCCATGCGCGCCTTGCGGCCAACGCCGGCATAGAGCAGGACCATGGGCGCCACCGACGGCGTCATCATGCCGACCATCATCACCGCCCACATTGCCAAGATGAAGGCAAAGTCAGCCGGCGCCCAGGCCCGGAACACAGGCGCCATCGCGGCGCCGGTGCCGTCCATATCCATGCCGGGCATATCCATGCCGGACATGTCCATACCGCCACCTGACGCGGCAGGGGGAGTGCTATCGGGCATCGCCATGCCGGCGGCAAGCCACAGCACATAGCCCCAGGCGAGGATGGTAATGACGACGAGCGCGACCGTCACGACGACCCGATCGCGCCGCAGGACCGCCTCGATTGCCGTGTCGTTCATGGCGTCAGGTCAGTGAACTATGCCGCTTTGCGAAAGATGGATGTCGGCGAAATGCGCGTGGGTGTCCGCCACCTCGAATGCGATCGGTCCGGTCGCCTTGCTCCAGCCGCGTCCTACCTCGGCGAGAGAATATTCGAAGCCTTGCGGGAGGTCGATGCGTGCGCGGTGCACGGCGCCGGTGACTGGGTTCTTGATCGGCTCGCCGTGGCCATCGGTCACGCCGGGCACACGCAGCCGGCCGGTGCGCGCATTGACGTCGACTTCCAGATGGATGACGGCGAAGATCGGTTCGTGGACTTTTTCCAACGTGGTGGAGAACACCTGGAAAATGGTGGCGCCGGGTTCGGTGTCCTCGCCGCTGAGAATGCGAAGCAGCGCGCCGCGCTGCGCTTCGCTGGCCCTTTCGTCGATGACCACCGCGGCCTCGCCCTTGCCCTGATGGATAGCGCCGGGCCAGCGAAAGACTCCGGCGAAGCGCAACCCATCAAGCCTGGTATCGCCATGATGGCCGCGCTCGATTTCCATGCCAACGACTGCCTCGCAGAATCCATATGTCGGCAATGCGTTGAACTGGCACGGGCAGCCATAGGCACAGTTGCAGTTGACGAATTCGCGCGCCTTAATTGTCCATTTGACGTCGGGCATGATTTTCCTCCCCTTGCCTGTGTTCATCCTCTTGGCATGTCTGCATCGCGGGAACCGCACGCAGCCGGGAACGATCGTCCGGCGCGCATAGGCAATCCGGCAATGGTCGTATATTAGCTAATCACCATATATCTTTCACCACCGTCTTCATAGCCCGGCATCGCAGGGTGCCGACCCCACTGCCAGACGGCCGCGGCTGCCTGATCTAGGGTGATTTGGCATATTCGATGCCGGCCGCCTGGCGGGTGCCAAACGGTTGCACGGTCCCAGCCGCCGCTCTATGGCTAGCGTCTTATCAAAAGGCGACAAACGATGGCAAAAGACGGCAACGAAATGGGTATCAACACGCGGCTTGCCCATTCCGGCAACAACCCGCACGACTATTTCGGCTTCGTCAATCCGCCGGTAGTGCACGCCTCGACCGTGCTGTTTCCCAATGCGGGTACGATGGCGGCACGCAGCCAGAAATACACCTATGGCACACGCGGCACGCCAACCACCGACGCACTCGCCCAGGCGATCGACGCGCTGGAGGGGTCGGCCGGCACGATCCTGGTGCCATCGGGGCTGGCGGCGGTCACGGTGCCGCTGCTCGCTTTCGTCTCGGCCGGTGACCATCTCCTGATCGTCGATACGGTCTACCACCCGACCCGCAACTTCGCCGATACGATGCTGAAGCGGCTGGGTGTCGAGGTGGAGTATTATGATCCACGTATCGGTGCCGGTATCGCGGCGCTGATCAAGCCGAACACCAGGGTGGTGTTCACGGAATCGCCCGCGTCAAACACATTCGAGATGCAGGATATTCCCGCAATCGCCAAGGCGGCACATGCCGCCGGCGCGATCGTGATGATGGACAACACCTGGGCAACGCCATTGTATTTCCGCCCGCTCGATCATGGTGTCGACATTTCCATCCATGCGGCGACAAAATACCCGGCAGGCCATTCGGATGTGTTGCTCGGCACGGTGTCGGCCAACGACGCCTGCTGGAAGCAACTGTATGAAAGCTTCTGCACGCTCGGTTGTTGCGCCGGTCCCGACGACGTCTACCAGGTGCTGCGCGGGTTGCGCACCATGGGCGTGCGTCTTGAGCACCACCAGCGCAGCGCCCTCAGCATCGCCAAGCGGCTGGAGGGCCAGAAGGGCGTGGCAGACGTGCTCCACCCAGCCCTTCCCAGCCATCCCGATTACGCCCTGTGGAAGCGCGACTTCTCCGGATCGAGCGGCATCTTTTCCATCGTGCTCGACGGCGGCGACCAGAAGCAGCAGCACGCTTTCCTCGACGCGCTGAAAATCTTCGGGCTTGGTTACTCCTGGGGCGGCTATGAGAGCCTCGCGGTGCCTGTCTGGCTCGGCGACCGGGTCGTCGCCAGGGAACCTTACGCCGGCCCGCTGATCCGCCTGCAGATCGGCCTCGAGGATGTCGAGGACTTGCAGGCCGATCTGATGCGCGGCCTGGCTGCCGCGGCGGCCGCCAGCTAATCGCCCAGGCGCGGAATATTGTTTCCATAAACCGCAGTTTTTCGGATCGATTTGGCTTTCAAAATCGACGATGTCGGATCATTGCGGTATGATCATTCCAGCGTCTTCATAGAGCTTCCGGCGCCATGGCCTTCCGTCTGTTTGTCCCTATTCTCGCCGGCGCGACCTTGCGCGAACGGCTGGTCGCCTGCATCGGCGCGATGATCGGCATCGCGCTGACCGGTGCCATTTGCGGTCTGGCGCTCGGCAGCGGACCGCACATACCGTTGATGGTGGCGCCGATGGGCGCTTCGGCGGTGCTGCTTTTCGCCGTCCCGGCCAGCCCGCTGGCGCAGCCCTGGTCGATCATCGGCGGCAACACGATATCGGCGCTGGTCGGCGTGATCGTGGTGCATTTCGTGCACCAGCCGGTTCTGGCTACCGGCATCGCCGTGTCGCTGGCGATCGCTGCCATGTCGTTCGCGCGTTGCCTGCATCCGCCGGGCGGGGCAGCTGCGCTGACCGCTGTGTTCGGCGGGCCAGCCGTCATCAGTGCCGGCTTCCTGTTCCCCTTTGTGCCCGTCGCGGTGAACTCGATCCTGCTGGTGGCGCTGGGTTACGGTTTCCACAAACTTGCCCGGCGCAACTACCCGCACGTAGCCGCCCCTGCACCGAAAAGCACGCATGGAACCATCGATCCGCCGGCGCAATTGCGCGTCGGCTTCCGGACCGAGGACATCGATGCCGCGCTTAGTACGCTTGAAGAGACCTTCGACATCGACCGCAACGATCTTGACCGGTTGCTGCGCCAGGTGGAACTGCAGGCAATGGTGCGCGAGCATGCCACCTTGTTGTGCGAAGACATCATGTCGCGCGACGTGATCTCGGTTGACATGGCCGCGCCCGTCGAACAGGCGCGTCAGTTGCTGCTCGACCACAATGTCCGCACCTTGCCGGTTGTGGATGGCGACTCCAGGCTGGTTGGCACCGTTGGTCTTCGTGAATTAGCCCATGCCTCGGGAGCAGTTGGCACGGTCACATCGACAGCGGCAACCGCCGCCGCGAGCGACCCGGCGATGGCGCTGTTGCCGGTCCTGACGGATGGCCGCAGCCATGCGGTCATCATAGTGGATGACAAGATGCACATTCTCGGGCTGATCACCCAGACCGATCTCCTGGCGGCAACGGCGCGCTTACAAAATACAGACAGGCGGTCCGCCAAAGCCCTATTATAGGCTTCAGCCGCAACCGGCTGCCTGGTTGGGAACCTTTCCTCGAGAGATACATCCAATGTCTCGAAGAAGGTCGGCGAGGAGGTCGCAATGCCTGCAGTCTTGACAGCGGCACCTGTTCTTGCCGACGAAATGCAGCTCGTGCGCCGCGCACTGGCGCATGACGGCGATGCCTTTCGCGCGATCATGAAGGCCCATAACCAGCGGCTCTACCGGCTGGCGCGTGGCGTGCTCCGCAACGACAGCGATGCCGAGGATGCCGTCCAGGAAGCCTATGTACGGGCCTTCGCCCATCTCGACGCCTTTCGCGGCGATTCTTCGCTGGCCACCTGGCTGTCACGGATCGTCCTTAACGAGGCGCTCGGCCGCCTGCGCAAACGGCGACGGACGGTGGCTGTCGCGATGCCGGATGACCGCCAGGCCGAGATCATCCCCTTCCCCCTCAATCCAAGCGACGATCCGGAGCGGACGATGGCGCAACGGCAGATCCTGCAGCTTGTCGAACAGGCGACCGACAATCTTCCCGACGTCTATCGCTGCGTGTTCATGGCCCGGGTCGTCGAAGGGCTGAGCATCGAGGAAACCGCCGAACTGCTTGGCGTGCGCGCTGAAACGGTCAAGACCCGGCTGCATCGCGCCCGGACCCTGCTGCGCAAGGCGCTGGAGGACCAGATCGGCCCGGTGCTGCTGGATGCCTTCCCCTTCGCCGGCCGGCGCTGCGAGCGGCTTACAGAAGCCGTGATGAAGCGGCTCGATCTTGGATTTAATTAGCTCCCATCTCACTGATTTCCCGGGAACGTTTGCCCATTTCCCGCATCCAATCACCGTCAACTGAAAACGATGCCCGACCCATCAAGGCCGTCGGGCCAAGGAGGTCCCATGCTTATTCGATCGACCGCAACGCTGGCCGCGCTTTTCCTGTTCGGTGCCGCTTCGCAGGTTCAAGCCGCCGACAAACCGACGGACCCTGAGATCGCGCACATCGCCTACACGGCCGGCGTGCTCGATGTCGAAGCGGCCAAGCAGGCGCTGAAGAAATCGAAGAACAAGGAGGTCATCGATTTCGCCAAGGATATGGTGCGTGACCATGAGGCGGTGAATGTTCAGGCGCTCGATCTGGTCAAGAAGCTTAAGGTGACGCCGGAAGACAACGCCACCAGCAAGGCGCTGACCAAGGCCGCGGCCGAGGAGCGGGCCAAGCTTGCCAAGCTCAAGGGCGCGGCTTTCGACAAGGCCTATGTCGACAACGAGGTTGCCTATCACAAGCAGGTCAATGGCGCGCTGGAGACGTTGCTGATCCCCTCGGCCAGCAATGCCGAACTGAAGGGCCTTCTGGAAACCGGGCTGAAGATATTCCAGGGGCATGAGCAGCACGCCGAACATGTCGCCGGCATGCTGAAATAGGGACAGCGTCATGCCTCAGCGGTATCCGTGGATTGCACTGGCGCTGGCCATCGGCGCCGGACAGGCGCAAGCCGACACCATCCAGGTCACCATCGACAAGCTGGTCTTTTCGCCTGCTGTCGTGGACGCGAAGGTTGGCGACACGATCGTGTGGGTGAACAAGGATGCGTTCGCCCACACGGCAACCATCAAGGGCGGCTGGGAGGTGATGATCCCGCCGAAAAAGTCTGCCAGCCTGACGCTGAAGACAGCTGAAACGGCTGACTATTTCTGTCGATTCCACCCCAACATGAAAGGCCGTTTGGTGGTGGTGTCGCCCTGATCCAGCGCGAGCGACGCTCGCCTGGCCTCGTCTGGCCGCGCGACATGGGCCCATGAGCCGATATAGCTCGGTTTGCGGCGTTCGATCCAGGCGTCCAGGCCTTCACGGAGATCGGCGGTCGGGGCCATGCGGGCGAACTGCTCGGCCTCGACCAGCAACCCTTCCGCGATGCTCTGGTTGAGGCCGCGCGTCACGGCGGTGAGAATACTGGCCACGGCCAGTTCCGAATGGCGCAGGATCCGCCCGGCAAGGTCAAATGCCGCCGGCATCAGGTCGCCGCGCGGCACCACCTTGTTGACCAGGCCGAGTTCGAGTGCGCGCTGCGCGGAAAACGCCTCGCCCGTCAGCAAAAGCTCCAGGGCGCGCTTGCGGCCGGCCAGCCTTGGGAGGCGCTGTGTCCCGCCGAAGGTCGGCGGCATGCCAAGGTTGATCTCGGGCTTGGCGAAGGAAGCATGCTCGGCAGCCACAGCGAGCGGCACGGCCTCGGTGATCTCGCAGCCGCCACCAAAAGCAAGGCCGTTGACGGCGGCGATGATCGGCTTGCGGAATGCCTCGAGCCGCGCCGTCAGTCTCTGCCCACGCATGACGAAATCACGCACCGCGACATCGGCACCATCCGCCACGCTGACCGAGAATTCGTGAATGTCGCCGCCCGCCGAGAAGGCTCGCTCGCCCGCTCCGGTGAGAATGACGGCTCGAACACTGTCGTCGACCTCGATGGCATCAAGGATCGCCAGCAGGCGGTCGATCAACGCATAGTTCAGAGCGTTGAGCTTTTCAGGACGGTTGAGAGTGAGGATGGCTATCCCGTCCCTGGTTTCAGTCAATACGAGATCGGTCATTTTGGCTTCCCTTCCAGCATGTTGATGTGAGGGAGCGTGGCGCCTTTTGCTGATTGTGTATATTCACTAGTCGGTATACATAACCTCATGCCTGCATCATTGAGCCCTACCCGCAAACGCATTGTCGACGCCGCCACGAAGCTCTTTTACGCCGAGGGGATAGGCCGCGTCAGCGTCGATGGCGTGGCGGAAAAGGCCGGGCTTACCAAGCGGACGCTCTACTATCATTTCAAGAGCAAGGACGACCTGATCGCCGCCTACCTCGATGCTCGCGACCAGCCCAATCTCAAGCAGATGGCTGGATGGTTTGACGCCGCCGAAGGGGGCGCCGACAGCAAGGTCGAAGCCATTTTCTCCAACCTGGCCCGCGTAGCACGCCATCCGAAATGGAAGGGATGCGGCTTCCTGCGCACGGCGGCGGAACTGGCCTCGATGCCTGGGCATCCGGCGATCAAGATCGGTGCACGGCACAAGACAAATTTCGAGACATGGCTGGCTGCCGAACTGTCAGAGCGTGGCATTGCCGAGCCGCAAATCCTGGCGCGAGAAATCGTCCTCCTTATGGATGGCGCTTTCTCGATCATGCTCATCCACCGCAATGCCGACTATATCGAAGCGGCTGGACATGCCGCCGCGACGCTTGTGCGGGCGAGAAACCGAAACGATAAATAGTCGCCGCGATCTGGCTCGCTTCAGATATTCATTTCAGCCCAAAAGGCACGCTGCTCGGCTGTACGTTTCAAGCTGGCGTGGCTCTCATGAATTGCCATGCCAGGGTAGGTATTGGCCTCGACAATGACAATGTCATCATCGGTCAATGCCACGTCCCAGCCTATGACGCCGGGATAAGGCAGCAGAGCTGCCAATTGCAGCATCCGCGACCTGACGAGATCCCAGTTGGGTATGGCAGCGCCCCGAATTTGCGCGCCGGTCTCGGGGTGGCCTTCGCGAAGACAACGCCGTTTCGTCTCCGCATCGTAGGAGAGGCCTGGGCCCAGGATCCCAGTCACCGGATCGACCAACGCGGAGATGCCGCCACGACCGACCCGCCAGTTGTCGGTCGGATATGTTGCTGGCCTCCCCATCTTCATCGTCGCCGCCAGGATGACGGGTTCGTGGTTGGAGAAATGCGTTCCTGTCAGCACGCGAAGTGTGTTCAGCGTCGGCGGAAAGAAAGCCTCGCTCCACGACCCTTGCCGAATAATGTCAGAAACCGTGTAGCCGGTTGTTCGTTGGCTGGCGAAACTGTTCAGCCATTCCTGGGGATCCATTTCCCTGCCATTGACCTGCAACCCGCCCGGTGTGCCGGCCAGCCTCAGCGCCCCTCGCGCTTGCCCCTCGCCGGAAGGCTTGAGAAACAATTCGCCCCTCTGCCGGACAAGTGGGAGGATTGCCTCAAGCTCGAGACGATCATCTGGCCTTGAGAGATCGATAAGGTGACGGCCAGCAACATAGTGGGTCATCGGCGGCGCCACGGAAGGCTTCACGCGGTCCAGCCAGACCTTCTGGCTCAACTTGTTGAACAGGACCGGGTCGATACGGCGATTGTACGTCGCCACGCGGCGCATCAACAATGTGTAAGGGATGTAATCATGCCGGCGAAAGGCCTGGTCCTCCAGCATCACCAACGCCTTGGACTGGTGGCCGCGCAGCAGGCCGCGCAGCCGCCAGATGAGGCTCGGCGCGGCATCCTCGAACTCAGCCTTCAGATAGGATCTATAAGCCCACCACCGACGCGCGATCGACACCGACACCCCCAACGCATTGCCGCCACCCGCTGCATACGGTGCGGCGCGCCCCTCTGCATACCCGGCATAGTAGCTGCAGATGATCCTTCTGAACACGGATTGCGGCTCGGCCACGATTGCATGCACGAGGCGACTGTATTCCTAGAACCCGAGCGCCAGCCATGCCGTGCCGGCGGCAAGCGTGATCAGGGTCAGTGGCAATCCGACCATGAAGAAAGCACCGAAAGACAGTGGCGCTCCGGCGGCCTTGGCCTGTTCGGCGACGATGAGGTTGGCTACCGAGCCCAGCAGCGTGAAATTGCCTGCCAGTGTCGAGCTCATGGCAACCACCAGCCAGGCGCGTTCGGGGTTTTCGAGACCGGGTACAAAGGGCCGCAGCGCCAGCACCGCCGGCACATTGCTCATGATGTTGGACAGCACCGCGGTGAAGCCTGAGAGCCGCCAGAGATTGTCGAGCCCAAGGCCCTTCGCAGAGGCGATCATATCGGGCGTCAACAGCGTCTTCTCGGCGCCTGCAACGACCACGAACAGACCGGCAAACATGAACAGCAGCGGCCCGTCGATCTCGCGGTAGATGCGCGCCGGCTTGATGGCCCGGGTAAGCAAGAGAATGGCGCCGCCGATCAGCGCCGCCTTGGCCACTGGAACACCGGCGAAGAAGGCGACGGCCAGCCCTATACAGACGACAACGGCCTTCAGCACCTGGCCGCGATGCATGTGGCCGCGAGAGACTTCCGGAGTGAGTTCCACAGTGCGCGCGAATTCGGCCCGAAAGACGAGGCGAATGATGACGATAACGGCAACCAGCCCGAATAGGGCGACCGGTGCCAAGGCCGCCGAGAAGGCCGGATAGGAGATGCCCGACAAGGCGCCGATGACCATGTTCTGCGGGTTGCCGGTAATGGTGGCGACGCTGCCGCAATTCGACGCTGTGGCGGTGGCGATGAGATACGGGATCGGGTTGCGGTTGATGACACGGGTGACGTGAACGACGATCGGCGCCATCACCAGACAAATCGCATCGTTGACGAGGAAGGCCGACAGTACACCGGTCAGCAGTGTCACCATGACCAGCAGCATGAATGGCGCATGCGCATGTTCGATCGCGTAGGCGCCAAGGCCGCGAAAGGCGCCGGAAACCTTCAGATGCGCCACGACGATCATCATGCCAAGCAAAAGCGTGATCGTGTCGAAATTGATGGCGCGGTAGGCGTCGTCCATGCTGATCGCCCCGATGGCGATCATCGCGGCGCCACCCAGCAGTGCGATCCCGGCCCTGTCGAGCCGCAAGCCAGGGATGCGGCCGATGGCGACACCAGCATAGGTCAGAATGAGGATCAGCAGTGCCGCGGCGCCTATAGCTGTCATTCGCAAAGAGTCCCGCTCATGCTGCCAGTTCCACTCCGACGAAGCCGACTATCGGGTGCTAGATTTAGCGCGCTATCGGCAAAGCGGAAGCGCCCACGGCGACACGCCTGTGCAAATCAATGCAGACGTGAGCGCTTCACGGTTTGCCGAGAGCTCGTCTAGTGGACTGTAGAAGCGCTGGCGGGCGGTGAGGTGGGGCTGCTCGGGTCGAAACTGACTTGATCGCGGCCGCCCGATTTAGCGGTATAGAGACGCCGGTCGGCGGCGGAGAAGATTGCTTCGTAGGTGGTTGGCCCATTGAAACTCGTTCCACCGATGCTGACGGAAAGCGGGCAAGGCTGCCCGCCGGGAGAAAAATCCATCTCCCTGATACGCCGGCGGATGCTTTCGGCAACCATCCATGACTGCGAGGGGTCGACACCGGGAAGAAACACGCCGAATTCCTCACCACCGATACGGCCAACGATGTCGCCGCCACGCAGCTGACCCTTGATTGCCTGCGCAATCAGCTTGAGCGCCTGGTCACCGCAATCATGGCCCAGGCGGTCGTTGATCGACTTGAAATGATCGGCATCAATGATCAGCAGCGCGCCTGTATTGGTGTGCTCCTGTTTGCGGGTCTGTTCGAGATAAGCCTCGACCAGCATCGAGAAGGCGCCACGGTTCAACACAGCCGTCAGGCTATCGGTTGCGGCGACAATACTGAGTTCGCGCTGGGCATTGGCCAGCTGGCGTATTTTCCACATCAACACGAACAGGAACGAGCCGCCCAGCCCCAAAGGCAAGAACAGGTCGGTCAGTTGCGCGCGCCACACCGCATCGGGCGAAAGATAGGGAAAATTGAACGAATCGACGAAGAACGCGACGGCGATGAAGAACGCCGTACCGGCAATGGTGGCAGCGATTACCCTGCCCCAGCTCGTCGGCGACAGATCGAGCTTCATCCCCTCAACTCCGTTAGTAAGAGCTACTATGACGTGCTAACGCAAAGAAATTGATAACAGTTTCGTTTCAATTCAATGTCAGAAATGCAATCTGCAATTGCAGGCCAAAAAAATCAGCGGGACTGTGGCAGAATTACCCTTGCCCTTAGGCCGCCGCCAGCGACCCGCAACAACTCAAGGCTGCCGCCATAGAGTTCTGTCAGCTCAGCGGCGATCGGCAGGCCAAAGCCATGGCCGGCAGTTGCCTCATCGATGCGCCGTCCAGGCCGCATTGCCTCCGGCATCGCGGCCGGGTCGAGACCGGGGCCGTCGTCATCGATGTCGATGGTGATGCGCCCGCCAGCAGCGCTGGCCGTGACGGTGACCCGCGAACGCGCCCACTTGCAGGCATTGTCGAGCAGATTGCCGACGATCTCGTCGAAATCCTGCGTCTCCGTGGCGACCGCGACATCGGCGACATTGACGTGAAAGCTCAAGCCACGCTCGCGATGGATGTTGCCCATCATGCCGGTGAGGTCGGCGAGCCGCTCGGCAACCTTCGTGCTGGCGCGCGCCGGACCCGCCAAAACCGCGGCACGAGCGCGGGCCAGGTGATGACGGATCAGCCGCCCCATCAGATCGAGTTGTGCCCGAATGGTGACGCCGGCAGCATTGTCCGGCTGCCTTTCCATCGCAAGCCCTAAAGCCGCCAGCGGTGTCTTCAGGCCATGCGCCAAATTGGCGACGTGGCGTCTGGCTCTTGCCAGGCCTTCGGCGTTGTCGGCAAGCAGGCTGTTGACCTCATCCACCAACGGCAGGATTTCGCTGGGCTGGTTGGTGGAAATCGCCGTCTGCCTGCCGGCGCGGATGTCGGCCAGCCCGGTGCGCAGGCCGGCCAGCGGGCGCAAACCGAGCCGCACCTGCGCCAGCATGGCGCCGAAGAGGAGCAGCCCCAGCACCACCAGCGCCAGCACCAGAGGAACAAGCGCATCGCGCAACGGCCCATAGATGGCGCGGTAGGGCGCTGTCGCCGCCACCGTCACTGTCCCAGTGCCAAAAGGCACGGCAAGGATGCGCCAATGCAATGGCTGGCCATCAACCCCGGGACCGTCCGCAGGCGACGGACGACCAAGCGAACCGAGCGCGTCGAACCATTTCGGCAGTCCGGGAAAATTGTCGAAGTGGCCAGAGTGAACAGGCGGCGGCTTCATGGCCGGGTGGCCCGAGAGCGAAGCCGAAACCAGCTCACCATCCGGGCCAGAGACCTGCCAGGTCCAGCCTGAACCCGGGCGATCGAAAGGTGGCCCATTCAGCATCGACGTCACCGTCATCTTGCCATCGCCGCCGCGCTGCAATGCGGTCGCCACGGCGAAAATCTGGCCATCGAGCCGCTGGTCGATCTGGCTGATGACGAAGCGTTGCAGGATCAAGGCAATGGCGATGCCGGCCAGGAGCAAGGCGACGATAATCGACGCGGCCGCGGCAAGCCGCAACCGGCCAGCCAGCGAGCGCGGGATCAGCTTCACGATTCCCCCGCCGTCAGCCGGTAGCCGAGACCGCGCACGGTCTCGATGTGATGATGGCCGATCTTGCGGCGCAGCCTGCCGACGATGACTTCGAGTGAATTGGAATCGACCTCGGCATCACCGTCATAGACGCGATCGAGCAGGTCGGTTCGAGTCACGACGATTTGCCTTCGCAGGATCAGGCTGGACAGCACGCGCCATTCCAGACCGGTCAGCTTCAGCGGCAGGCCATCCAGCTCGAACGTACCGATCTGCGCGTCGAAGGTGAGCGGGCCACAGACAATTCTGGTCTGAGCATGGCCGGCGGCGCGGCGGACCAGCGCGCGCAGTCGCATGACCAATTCCTCGGTCCGGAACGGTTTGGTCAGGTAGTCGTCGGCGCCGGCCTTGAAGCCCTCGACCTTTTCTGACCAGCCGTCGCGCGCGGTCAAGATCAGCACCGGCAGATTGCGGCCGGCCGCACGCCAGCCTTTAAGAACCGCCTTGCCGTCGATCTTCGGAAGGCCGAGGTCGAGCACCGCGACATCATAGGCGCCAGTGTCGCCGAGATGCTGGCCGTCCTCGCCGTTGCGGGCGACATCGACGACGAAGTTCTCATCGCGCAGCGCTTCGGCCAGCTGTCCGGCAATCGATTCGTCGTCCTCGACGAGCAGCACCTTCATCGTGTCAGCTTCCTTACGCGTGCCCAGGCACCGGCTCCTAGGCCCGCCGGCTTAACTGAACCTGAACGGCCCGGTTCAGGCTGGGTTCCTGCCACCTGGCTACAAGAGGCGCCATTCCACCACACAGAGAAAGGCGACCACCATGATCGATACTCCAGAAACCGCCGAAAAGGCGACGCCAGCCGGGCCTCCGGCCGCGAGCCGGCGCCGACCTTATATTACAGGACTGCTTGCCGCCGGGCTGGTTGCTCTCGGCCTTGTGGCCGGAGCCGGCGCCTCGATGCTCGCCGCACCGCGTGACAGCGTGATGCTGATGCAGCCGACCAGCATCGCCACACTGGCGCCCGACAGTGTCGTCGCCGTCAAAGGCAAGGTCGCAGAGATCTTCGGCAACAAGTTTGTCATCGATGACGGCAGTGGCCGGGCGCTGGTCGAAACCGGGCGGCGCGGCGAAGGCGGCAAGCTTGTCGTCTCGGGTGAAATGCTGACGGTCCAAGGGCATTTCGACGACGGTTTCATCCATGGCGAGTTGCTGGTTCATGCCGATGGCCGTGCGGAAAGCCTGCGGCCGCCGCGCCATGGGCCGCGCGGCCTGCTCGACCGGCTGCATGGACCCGGCGTCGATGTCGTCGCGCCAGGCGCCGCAGGCTGATCTTTTTCCCCGCCCCCTAGAGGAAACCCACATGAAGAAACTCTTGCTCGCGAGCCTTGCCCTGACCTTGATGGCCTCGTCCGCCTTTGCCCAGGCGGATGCCCCGCCCCCGCCGCCGGCCCCGATCGGTGCCACCGCACCGGGCGACGCGCCGCCGCCGCCTCCCCCACCTGGCCCCGACGGCATGCGCGACCATCGCGGCCCGCCGCATGGCCGCGAGGCCGGACCGCCGCCACCGCCGCCCTCGAAGGCCGCGCATTTCCGATTGAAGCGTGGCGACGTCGAGATCGATGCCAAATGCGCCGATGACGAGACGATGAAGGCCTGCGCGGATACCGTGTCGCAGTTGATCGAAAAGTTCGGCACCCTGTCACGCTGAACCTTCGCGCCCGAATGGAAAAGGGCGCCCGCCGAATCGGTGGCCGCCCTTTTCCGGTTTCTCTCGGCCGAACCTGTATTCGCCCGACTTGGGTTGACTAGACGCCGGCCTCCTCGGCAACGAAAGATGCGGCAATCAGGTCGTCGGCATCGAGCCGCAGAGAGCCGTCGCCACCTCCCATCATGGCGGCCACCTTCTGGAACGTCCTCATCTCGTTCTGGGTAATCCGTGCGTCTAGCATTCTGGCTTTGAGGTCGGCGATCCGCAGACCCAAGGTCCGTGACTTCCCGATTTCACGATTCGACATGGCATGCTCCTCCCCCAACCCATTCTTGTTTTGCCTCCTGGCCCGATTCGCGCATCCTGTTGCCCACGCCGCCCGCAGATCAGGCATCGCGAATACAGCGCCCGAACGAATGGCGGGTATGAAGGTTCCAGCAAGCCGAGGTCACGAAATAATACGGGGGAACCGTGGTGCCGTTTTGCAGGGCAACTGCTGTTGCTGCCGCCACGAAAATGAGCGGGCAAACGCCGGCAGGGTCTGCTTCCGCTTTGGCCTGAGAATCAAAAATCCAATCAAGCCCTTGAAATTATTGGCGATCCCGACAGGATTCGAACCTGTGACCATCGGCTTAGAAGGGCGGGAGAAATATAGTCCGGCCATTGATAGTTCCAATTTCCGGCGGGTGTTAGCATGCGGAACATAGAGGGAAACTTGGAACTAAAATGACCGCAATTGCCCTCACTCTTTTGCTCTCTGTCTTCGCCATCGACGGCGACACTATCGTCATCGATAAGACGCCCTACCGCGTCGCCAACATCGATGCGCCGGATATCCATCACTATGGATGCGACGCCGAGCTGCGGCTCGGACTCTTGGCCAAGCGGCGAATGGTCGAGTTGCTGAATAGTGGACCGGTAGCGGTTCATCGTGGTCGAGAATGATCTGCGAGCGGTAGCCGTCGAATTTGATCTCGTCAATCCAGTCGTCACCCTCTGAAGGCTTCTCCACCAGGGTTGGCATGAGCGGCTTGACAAACTTCAAACGCACGAACTGACTCGCAAAACCGCGATTCAATTAGCTTGCGCTGAAATGGTTCCCAAAATGCGAGATATCAATTCGGTGGCTTTTCCGAGGCCGAATTGTTGAAGGCGATGGCCTCTTACACCGAGAAGAAGGGTCGGGCGAAAACGGAGCCATCGGGCTTTAGAAGTACTGCCAGGAAGGGCAACCCCTGCAGAGGCGGCGGATAGATGACATAGGCGGGGCCAAGCTGTTTTTTTGGTACGGCCCTTCAGGTAGTCCTGGGTCATGGTGCACAATGGCGTCGAGGACCATCTCATATACGCTGCCGCTCTCTTCCTCGATTTCTTCCATGCCGATGCCGCGCAATTTGGCGGCGCGCGTCATCCGTTGTATCGCGTCCGCGACCGAGATGATGTCGGAGCCGGTAATGGTCGGCAGGTTTTCAATCAGCCATTCGTGTAGGAAGTCGGTTCCACGTGTGCTCATGGGGAAGATAAGCTCGCGACAATCATCTGGTTCCAGAGACGCAAAAAGCCCGCCACCTTTCGGCAGCGTGCTTCAATGGTTCAGCGAGATTGGTGCTGCGTCTAGAGCTCACCGGTTCGCATGCGGCCGATCTAGGAGAAGACTGCAACTTTCTCTATCTTGTGGACTGCCGACATTCGGAGCTAAATCGATCAACACCTTCGCATCGAAACTTACTGTTGATTGCCCCGCAGGTTACTAAGATCAACAGAAGCACCACGACCACGACAATTAGGGCAGTGCGGTTTTCATGCGCTATTCGATCATGGTCATCATACCTTGTTAACTGCTTTCCGGGCTTTGGCGAACCGTCACTAAATGCGACCCATACTGTTATTATTATCCAGCCAATACCGCATATAACAGCCAATAACACGGCACCAAAAACAGCCCCTAAAATCATCCTAGCCCCCAAACTGTGAGGCAGAAGATGACCTGATATGTCTGCGGAAGCAACTATTTGTGGCGTGCGTCACAGAGCGGGAAGTCCGATCATCTTGAGCGTGCGCGCCGCTCATCCATCGTTGCCACTAGTGCTGCCTGCCCTGCTATGAGCGACGGAATATCCGATTGCATTAATCGGAGCTGCTGCAGCGCGTCGTCTTGGAACCTTTCGCGTTCTGCCCGGCCTCGAGCGCTGTTTGTCTCAAGCGTCAACACGCGGTCCTTCAGAGCCGGAATCTGGGCGCTTACCTGTTGAACCTGCTCCGCTACAATAGCCGTGGCATGGGCCTGAGCCGTGAACTGAGTATCGAGCCAATTCATTGCGAACCAGCCGAGCATTCCTAAGACAGGCGTTGCGCCGATCATAGAAACACGGGCGAACAGGCGGAGCGTCACACTGTCCGCAATCTTTTCCAGGTTTTCAGTCATAGGCCCGCCCTTCAAGCGTAGCTACTTCAATTCGTTTCGACGCGCGGCGCTTGCCTTGGTGTGCATGTCGCATTCCGCCCGCGTGTAGAGAGTGATTGCGCAGCCAGCCGCTACGGTGCGGTCGATCTTGTTCTGAGCCACGGTCTTGCCCTGCGCACCGGCCAAGCTATTACCGAGGGCCGAGCGTAGCGGCGTTACACCGCTGACGCCCGAAGTCGTACACGCCGCCAGCATCAATGCACTCGTCAAGAGACATGCGAGCGTCAACGCCCTTGTGGATGGCATCGGTGTTCTCCTTTTCGATCTTGGCGCGGAGCTCGTCCGCGCCCCTGTGCTTGATGAGTTCGTAACCGCCGAACACGGCGCCGGAGACGGCCAGCGCGATAGCGGCCCAGGCGAGGATGCCGGCGAGCGGGCGCGGCAAACCGACGAGGCCAGCGACGAGAGTGATGAGCCAGGTCATTGCGCCAGCATCCGCCAGATGCCGCCGGCGACGATGGCCATCGCCACGACGACGCCAACCAGCACGGCCGAGGCGTTGAACAGGAACCTGCCCATCATGCCGCTCCCGCACCCAAGGCTGCAGCCAGATGTTTCGCCTTGCGGTTGGCGTACCAGCTATAGGCAAGGCCGCCGACGACCAGCACGGCGCTGACCAGAGCCAGGACCACGACAACCTTGCCGATCAGTTCGCTCGAATAGGAGAAGGGCGAGATCTGGTTCTGCAGTTCGCCCAACGTGCCGGCCAGACCGCCGCCAGCGACGCCGCCGCCGGTTGCGAGATCGGCCGGCGCGGTCGACGGCACCCTGCGCATCCTCGACGATCGCCTTTGGCTGACCGCCCGCAACGAAGTCAGCGGCCTGTGGCGTCTTGCCTGTGGCCCAGGCCTGCCCGATTGAACGGACCTCGGCAACGCGAGCCGTCCAGCCCCTGCCAAAAGTCGCGAACGTGGTGAGACGGCGCAGGAAAGCCATACGGGCATCGCAGATGCGATCGATCAGAGCATCGTTGTTGTTAATGGCCTTCAGCGCCGCCAGCGTCCCCACACCAAGCACGCCATCAATGCGCGCGGTGTAGACGGGCCGCAGGGCTTGCTGAAGCCACATGATCGATCGGCCAGGGCCGGAATTGACCGCGCCGTCAAACAGCACGTAATCGACGCCATCAGGCAGCGCATCGGCCTGCACCGCGTCCCAATACTGGCGATCATAGATGGCGTTGATTTCGTCAGTGGTGATGCCCTTCACCGGGCGCGGGTCCATGCCCTTGCCCTTTCGGTAGCCATCATAGACGCGCTGGGTAACGCCCTTCATCGTCGGGCCGCCGGGATCGGCCGGATGGTTCGAATAGCCGCCTTCGTGCGCAAGCACTTTGGCAAGCGATTCCTTTTCACGGGACATAGCCATGACGGTTCCTTTCGATACCGGATGGGGATAGAGGTCAGGCCCGAGGGACCTGATGAAAACGTTCAAAGTTGAGATGATGACCGGCGCCAAGGCCGTCAGCAGAGCGGTGCCTTTGGATCAGGTTGAAGGGCCACGCCTTCCATGCTGGACAGGTGTGAATCAAGGGGCGAAATAGATTGAGAGAGATGTCGGCGCCCCAGAAGTCAGCGGGTATTGAAGCCTGGGGCTATCAATGCGAGAAGCCCAACTAAAGTCAGTACTTTTTTAGACGGGTATGAGCATTCAGATGCCTAGACTATCCAACTGGCCGCGCGAGTGGCGCAGCTTCAGAACAAGGAGACCTTTGCCCACGCTCGGCGGTGCGAACACGTTGCCAAAGCAAGTCTATCGGCGAGACATCGATGGCCTACGCGCAATCGCGGTTCTAGCCGTGCTGTTTTATCACGTCGGAATTTCAGCCGTTCCTGGGGGTTTTGTTGGCGTCGACGTGTTCTTCGTCATATCTGGTTACTTGATCGGTGGGCGGATTTTCCATTGTTTGGCAACCGGACAATTTAGCTTCATCGACTTCTACGAACGGCGAGCCCGGCGAATCCTACCCGCTTACTTCGCTGTGTCGACGCTGACTGCGATCGCGGCCTACGCCTTTTTCATGCCAGAAGAGTTGGTTAGGTTCTCAAAATCTCTAATCGCCTCTTCGCTGCTTTCAGGAAATTTTGGCACGCGGACCGACTATTTTAGACCGGCGGCTGAGACGCTGCCGCTCCTCCACTATTGGTCGCTCGGGGTGGAGGAGCATTTCTACTTGCTGTTTCCTGTTATCGCGCTTTTTACGTGGCGGTTTGGCCCCCGTGCCCTTGCGTCGATCCTTGCGATAATTCTTGTGAGCTCACTCATCGCCTCCCAATGGATGCTATCGATCTCGCCAGCGATAACTTTCTACTGGCTTCCATTTAGGGCTTGGGAACTGTTCATCGGCAGTATGCTCGCGCTGCCGTTTTTCAAGCCACCAAAGTCGCTTTTGATAGGCTCTATAGCGAGCACCGCCGGCGTTCTCGTGGTTCTGGCGACGCTAATTCTATATTCATCGTCTATGCCGTTTCCCGGCATCGCAGCTTTGCCCCCATGCATCGGGGCAGCACTCATAATTTGGGGTGGTCAGCGCCAGAATTTCGCCAGCCGTTTCCTTGGGCTGGAGCCAATGAATTACATCGGTCGCAGTTCCTACAGCCTCTATCTCATCCATTGGCCCGTCATCGTTTTTGCTAGGCTTCTTTACCCTGACGCATCGATTTCCGTGTTTTCGGCCGTCACCATCGCCGGGTCATTCGCCCTAGCTGGGCTCTCCTACCAATTTATCGAAATCCCGACTCGTAACCGGGAAGGATTTTGGCAGCCGCGCCGGATATTCGAGATGTCGACGTTCGGGGTCGTCGCATCACTCGCGCTGGCTGGCTTCACATTCGCAAGCGGCGGTTTCCTCAACAGGCTGCCCTCCGACGTTCAGGATCTCCTTACCTATAGATCCAGATACGAAAACCGCACAGACGCGGGCTATCGGAATGGTCAGTGTTTCGTCGGGTACGGTGATACCTACGCAACCATAGATCAAGCCACATGCCTGCCCGTCGAGGGTTCGGTCGCGCTACTGTGGGGCGACAGTTACGCCGCGCATTACACTATCGGGCTTCGACCTATTCTAGAACACAAGGGCTTTGTCTTCGCTCAGCTCAACGATGCTGGCTGCCCTCCGATTGTCGGACGTAACTTTCCGCAGCAACCCAATTGCAAAGCGTTCAATGACGCTGCGTTCGAATGGATAAAAAAGAACCGCCCAAAGCTTGTCATCATGTCAGCAAGGTGGTTTTACATGTCGTCAAGTTGGTTTTACGACGAACAGGCCATCCAGTCGCTTAAAAGGCAGATATCAGAGTTTCCAGCTGAAACGGCCGTCGTTATCCTTGGGCAATCGCCAACCTACGAAGAGGAGGTTCCTGTCATTCTAGCTCGTCGCCGGTTGCGTGGGGACCGCTCCACCATATCCGAGGGCGAGATCCGCAGCCGCATTTTCGGAGCGGATAGAATGATGAAGGCCGAGATGGCTGATACTCCGGCCTTGTATGTGTCTGTGCTCGACGCGGTGTGCCCAAACCAGAAATGCCCGATGTATGCTGACGGGACTCCTATCCATCTCGACCAGGGGCATCTAACAGATGTCGGGTCAAAACTCTTCGCGGAGAGGATCAGTGCAGAGATCGCATCGTCCAAAAAGCTGATCGCCAAATAAGGTGCTGCGGCTAGGGGGCAAGTATGCTTGCGGCATCTAGGCCAAGAGCCGTCACGAGGGTTTTCGCGTCAGGGTCATCGGCGTAGACTTCCGGCCTATCCGGCGCGAACCATCGAGCGAAATAGACGGCATTTCCGGTGAGCATGGCATAGGCTTGCGGCATCTTGCCGGCGTCAATGATGCGAGCTTGGACAACCGATTTCAAAACGAGCCGGCGCATCGTCGGCGCGTCGCTCCATCCATCACCCTGCCAGACCTGACGCGCATCTTCAGGAGCGTTAGGCACTTCCGTAGCGCCATCTGGCGGCTCTGCACCATCGAATCCGCCTAGATAGGCGCCCTTGCTATCAACAAAATACTTGGTCATCTGATCGCCGCATGCCCATGCCCTCACGACGAGCTTCCATGAGCTATTCGTGATGTTGAAGTTTGCACCCTTGGTCTTATTCAGGATCGTGTGGGCGTTAGCCTGGTTACCAAAACGAACATTAATGTTGGTAGCATCGGGAACAAGATCTTGGCCGCGCCCGATGCTGCTGTCTGCCGAGAAATTTGGGTTGACGACAACTTCATCGGTTACCGAAAAGCCACCTTCGGCAGTCGTGCATTGCAGCACTGCCATATAGAGCTTTGGCTTCACACCGAGCCCGTGAGTAATCGTCAGCGCGCCGCCAGCTATAATGGTCTGTTGTGTGCTATCGTATAGGTTCTGGAGCTTCATCCCGGAAACAGCCGCCGCGACAAACGCCGTCGTCGCCAGCTGGGTGCTGTTGGTGCCCGGTACCGGCGTCGGGCCCGCCGGCGTTCCCGTGAACGTCGGACTGGCCTTGGGCGCCAGCAGTCCGATTGCCGTGGCGATTTCGGAGAGCGTGTCATAAGCAGTCGAGACACCGCCCAGCACAACGTCGATCGCCGCCTTGACAAAAGCGGTGGTGGCCAATTGGGTGGTGGTGGTGCCGAGCGCGGCCGTTGGGGCCGCCGGTGTCCCGGTAAATGTCGGGTCGGCCTTCGGGGCGAGCGCACCGATCGCGACGCCACTATCCTTCATTATCTTGCCGCTGGTGCCGGAGAAGGTCGCGACATTGTCGTTGACCGATACCGCCGGTCCGTTTGCGTCGCCGAGGCCTTTGTCGCCAGCGCGCGCGAAGGCCAGCCAGCATCGGTCGCCCGCTGCCGGCACGCCGGAGCCGCCAACGTACGACAGGCTCAGCTTGCGATACCCCGTGCCATCGACGACTGCGCCGGTGACATTGTAGGTCCAGCACAACGCGGCATTGTTGACGCTGCGGATGGTGACCGCGCCGCGCACCGTGTTTGTGCTGTCATCCCAGCTGTCCAAAACACCAGCGGCGCTTCCGCCATAGGCGTCGACATTGTCGATATAATCGGCCGTTGCCATCGTCGGGTTGGCATTGTTGAGACGGAACAGACCGGCGCCAGGGTCTCGGATCGTCGGCGACGTTACCGCATCCCTCGATCAACAGATCACCGCCGCCAATGCCGCGCTGATCGAACTTGGAGTCGAACCGTAATGGCCGGCAGCGTCAACAAAGTCATCCTGGTCGGGAACCTCGGCGCCGATCCTGAAATCCGCAGGACCAACAGCGGCAACGATGTTGCCTCGTTTCGTATCGCCACATCCGAAGGCTGGAAAGACAAGAACAGCGGTGAGCGCAAGGAAAAGACCGAGTGGCATTCGATCGTCGTGTTCAATGATGGCCTGGTGAAGCTCGCCGAGCAGCACCTCAAAAAAGGCATGAAGGTCTACGTCGAGGGCCAGTTGCAGACCCGCAAATGGCAGGACCAGGCGGGCGCCGACCGCTACACGACCGAAATCGTCCTGCAGAACTTTCGCGGCGAAATCTAGATGTTGGACAAGCTACCATCAAACCGCCCGCCCGGTGCCGAAGGCCCGGAGGATTACGGCACGCAGCGCACACGCGAGACCGACGACCGCCGTCAGGTCGAGGAGCGCACCCGCCAGGCGCAACAAAACCGAGGCTTCGGCAGCGGCAATGGTGGCGGCAGCCGCGAACTCGACGACGAGATCCCGTTCTGATGGCCGCGCCTGTCGATACTCGCCATGACCACCGCGACAAGGCGTGCTAGGTATGAGCATTCGCTTCCACGTCGATCCGCGCGACGTGCCGCCCGAAAAGGCGGCGCGGCGGCTCGGCCTGACGCAGGAACAGTTTGGTGATCTTATACCGCGCCTTTTGTCGCGCGGTTTCCCGGCCTCTGATCCCGACACCGGTAATTACGACTTGGACGCGATCGACGCCTGGCGCGCAGCTCGACACAGGCGCATCTTGCCATCGTCGTCACTACCGTCGCACAGTACCGGCCTCGTCGCGGCAAGGCTGGAGAAGATGCGTGGGTAGCGTGGACATCCCCTACTACGTCGTGAAGAAGGGGAAATACGGGTATTGGCAGCCTGCGAAGGCTATGCGCGACGCCGGGTTCGCGTCCGTGCGGTGCGGCCTCGATGGCCCGCAGGCATGGACAGTCGCCGCACAATGGAATGATCGGTGGCAGCGCCATCGCGCCGGAAAGGCGCAGGATGCCGCACCGGAATTCCCGACCGGATCGTTTGGTGAGGGTTTCAACCGTTACCGCAAGACCGTTGAATGGACGAACAAAAAGCCGCGCACCCGCGAGGAATGGGAACGCGCATGGTCGCGAATCAAACCGGTCTTCGGCGCCTCGTGCCGAATCACCCTGACATATCGCTGGAGACGCTGTCGGAATTCCGCCAAGCCATCGCGGAAACGGTATCGCTGCCTGAGGCGCACCGCGTCATCAAGATATGGCGCGCGCTCTGGAACGTCCTGGCCGCGCTGCAATACTGCCATGGCAAGGCCGATCCCTCGCTTGGCATCCGCAACCGGGCGCCCAAGGCCGCGGTGCCAGCTGGCGCGAGGGCGAAGCGGTCAGGCAGGCCAAGCAGGCTTGGCGCAAGGGTTATCGCGGCCTCGCCGTGGCCATCGCTATTGCCTGGGACACGCAATTCTCGCCTGTCGATCTAAGGCAGCTGACCATGGCGGCGATGAAGGGAGCCGCCGCCGGTCGCTATTTCGACATCGGCCGCGCTAAATCCGGACGTGATGCGCTCGGCACTATGAGTCGCCGCACACTGCGCCTTCTTGACGCCTATCTGGCGGTTGAGCCCTGCGAAGTCGGCGCCATCCTGCGCAACCGCTCCGGCGCCGTCTATTCTCGCTTTACCATGCCCGATGATTTCCGCGCCGTCAGCGAATCACTTTTTCCCGGCGACAAGCGCACGCTCGCAGACATGCGCCGCTCGGGCGCGATCGAGGCGCTGGCCGGCGGCGCCGAGCCTGGTACGGTATCTGCCAAGATGGCCTACGATCGACACGTCCAACGCCCTGCATGCAGCCTATCAGCCCGTCGATCTTGCTTCCGTACGTTCCGCCGATGCCGCCCGCCGCCTCGGCCGCAAGCGTATCCGCGAGAACGAAAAGGGATGAAAAGTTGGAACTCGCTTCCGGAACGAGTTGGAACTCAGAAGCCGGCAAGGCGCTAAGTGCTTGAATTATTGGCGATCCCGACAGGATTCGAACCTGTGACCATCGGCTTAGAAGGCCGGTGCTCTATCCAGCTGAGCTACGGGACCGCTGGCCGGCCCCAGGGCCGGTATAGTCTTCAATGCGTCCAGGGCGTGCGGCGGTCATAGCGGAAATTTTCCGCGTAGGAAATCTGACGGCGCTTGGTTTCCTTGGGCTCCTCGACGCGGAAAGCCAGCCCTTCCTTCTCCGCATAGGCAACCGCCTCTTCGCGTGTCTCGAAGGTCAGTCTGATCTGGCTCTTCATGTCACCGGAGGTGGTGTAGCCCATCAGCGGGTCGATCTTCTTGCGGCTCTCAGGATCGAATTCCAGCACCCAGTAGCCTGTCTTGGCCTTGCCGGACTGCATCGCGGTTTTGGCAGGGCTGAAAATGCGCGCGGACATGGCCACCTCATTGCTGTGCAAGGCGGCAGCGCCGCCCGTCGCCCGTCATTACTGCGCAATGCGGACCTCGGCAAGGTTTTTGCACTTGCCATGTGACACCGAAGTGAATAGGCAACAGACCGTTCGGAGTGTAGCGCAGGCTGGTAGCGCATCTGGTTTGGGACCAGAGGGTCGGGAGTTCGAATCTCTCCACTCCGACCATTTTCTCATTTCCACCATGGTTTCCGGGTGCGGCCAGTCGCCAGCGCCTTCGACAAGTGACGCAGTCTCCGCATGCTCGCGGCGATGTTCAGCGTTCATACGGTGGCTTCACCGATCCCCTGCTCGAACCGGCGACGGCCACAACCAATCATCCAACACCAATCATCGTATTTCCTTTTCTCTGTCAGCTTGTGAAGAAACCACCGCGCTGCGACGCAGGATCATGCCGCCGTGATGAAGCGTATCGCGGTCGACGAAATCGCCATCCGCGGTGAAGCCGGTATCGTCCCAATATTCGATGTGATTGCCCGCGATCTCGTAACGGCCGCGATAGGCGCTCTCGCGCTTGCCGCGCGCCTCGTCATAGCGCCCGCCGGGAAGGAGCTGGTGGCGGATGTGGCCGTCATCTGTCACCCACAGACCGACATAGGGATGCTGTTTCATTTCTCTCACTGCTGTAGTTGCGCTGATTTATCGGGCGCCGTTGAATGAGAACTAGCCGAGCCCATCAGGCTGATCTACTTGCCAATATCTGATAAACTGGTTAGCTATGCTAACCAATGATCGACGCAATCGAAGGCATTTCCACATTCATCGCTGTCGCGGAGGCGCGCAGCTTTCGCGTGGCGGGCGAACGCTTGGGCATTACCCGCTCGGCCGTCAGCCAAGGCCTGCAGCGGTTGGAGGATCGGCTGGGAGTGGCGCTCGTCCAGCGAACGACGCGCAGCGTCCATCTCACCGAGGCCGGTGAGCAATTGTATGCGACAGCTCGCCCCGCGCTGGCGGATGTCAGAGCGGCGCTTCAGGCGGTGCAGGAACTTCGCACGCGCCCAAGCGGCATGCTTCGCATCGCCGTTTCCACCATCGCCGAGAGCTTTCTTTCAGGAATGGCACTGCCCAGCTTTCTCGAGGCCTATCCCGATATCCGGCTCGACCTCACCGTCACCGATGAAGAGTTCGACATCGTGCGCGAAGGGTTCGATGCCGGGGTCCGGCTTGGCGAGGTGATCGAACAGGATATGATCGCGGTCTCCGTCTCGACGGAGCAACGGCATGTGGCGGTCGCATCGCGGTCCTATCTTTCGCGGCACATGGCGCCTGATCATCCGGGTGAGTTGTCGGCGCACACCTGCATCGGCTGGCGTGCCCGGCCCGATGTCGCGCCCTATCGATGGGAATTCACCGAGAATGGGCGCGACTTCGATGTGGCGGTCGAGCCAAGGGTGACGACCAATGACATGGCAACGATGATCCGGCTCGCATGCTCCGGCGCCGGCATCACCTTTGGCATGCAGGAGACCTTCCGTCCCTATCTGGAACGCGGCGAGCTCGTGCCGCTGCTGGAGGCGTTTTGTCCGCCTTTTCCCGGGTTTTATCTCTATTATCCGCGCCGGCAACACCAGCCGCTCAAGCTGCGCGTGCTCGTCGACCATCTTCGCCGGTGGAACCGTGAACGAGGCGCCTGAGGGCACGGTCTCTCGCCCATTCGGCAAACAGGGGATTTGCGACATGTTTGGATTTGACGCGTGGCTGTCCCTGTTCGGCCCAGCCTATTTTGCCTTCAGCGGCTTTTCCGCTCCGGTCATGGTGGTGTGGGCGGTCGCCTGTGCCGGGCTTGCGATGTGGAATATCGGGCAGCGGCGAGCCCGGAAAGATGCCGCCGGCGCCGAAATCCCCAGCCGGTCATGGGCCGCCAGCTGGAAGATGTTTCTGTTCGTCGCGATCGGCTACGTGGCCGCGCATACAGCCGTCTACCTGCTGGTTCGCTATCTGGCCGCGTTGCGGCTTTGAAGAGAGCGAATCGGACCGAGGTTTGGCAAGCTCACCGGGCGATAACCCCAATGCCATCTCCCGGCGAGCCTACACCTGATTTGGAACGCAATCAGGACCAGCACGTGGCCGGCAGGCTGGATGATGCAAGACGGATGCCAACAATTGCTTCCCGAAATGGGACAGGCAGGCGTTCAGTACAGTCCTGTTATGTCGCGAGGATTCAAACGCCGTGGCCGTCAGAGAACGCCTTCGATATCGGTTTTCAAAAAATCGTCACCAACATAGAGCAGTCGACAGGCATGTTCCTTTGCCACCTCATAGGCGAAACAGTCGCCGAAATTGAGTGCTGCCGGATGGACGCCCTTTCCCCACCGCCCATATGCCTCAGCGACGCGCCGGGCCGAGGCCGCCGTGACTGTGATTATCTCGAAACCGAGCCCTTCGATCAGGCTGGACAGCTCGACGGCAACGTCGCGCCGCGATGCAACAATCAGTGCTTCGGCGACTGTACCGGCGGAGATCAGGATATCGTCCTCGGCTTCGAGCGCGGCTATGCAAGCTTCGGCCTGCGGCTCGTCAAGCACGATTGCCATCAGCGCCGAAGTATCGACTGCGATCATCCGGGCAGGCCGTCGTCACCATAGAGGAAGTCCTGGCTGCGCGCTGCGGATGGTCCGGTGTTCGCCTTGGCGGCCCCCGCCGCCCGAACCGCCTCAAGCAGCGCCCGCCGGCTCTTCCTGTCAGGTATCGCCTTGACCGGAACCAGCCGAACCGCCGCATGGCCATGCCGGGTCAGGATGACTTCGTCGCCGGCCTCGGCGCGGCGCACCAATTCGGTCAACTGCCCTTTGGCATCGGTGACAGATACTTGCATTGGTCGTTCCCAAAGTGGACCAGGTGACGGTCATGCAAAAAATAGACCATTTAATGGTCCATTACAACCATGAAACCAGCGGCTTCCCTAATCGGCACCATCTGGCAGGCGGAATTCGCTCACGCGAGTCAGATCTAAACCTCGAACTCGCCCTGCCCTTCGTCCATGGCGCTGACCGTCTCGGCGGCGAGCGCTCGAGTGATTGGAGTCTTGCGTTCCAATGCGGTGCGGTCAAGCCGCTCGACCACCCGCATGGCGGTTGCCAGCGAACGTTCGATGCGGCGCACCAGATATTGCACGACATGCGGCTCGACCTCGACCTGGCGGTCGGCGAACAGCTTGGTGATGACGCCGGCCAGCAAAAGGTCGTCGGGCTCATGGATTTCGACCGTCGCAGCCGCTTTCAACCGCGAAGCGAGATCGGGCAAGGCAACGCCCCAGGCCGAGGGGAAGCGGCGCGCGGTCAGCAGCAGCTGCGAATTGGCGCCGCGCACCGCATTGATCAGATGAAAAAGGCCCTGCTCGTCGATAACGCCAGTGTCGACATCGTCGATCGCCGCCGGACGGCTGCCGAGCGTTGCGATGCAGTCGCCAATATGTCTGGCTTCGACCGCGACCGCGTTGGCGCGCGAGCGCCAGATCGAGGCCAGATGTGTTTTGCCGGACCCTGCCGGACCGGCCAGCACCACGACCGCAGACGGCCAGTCGGGCCAGCGGTCGACAAGCGCCACCGCCTGGCTGTTGGTGCCTGACACGACAAGGTCGTCACGCGAATAGCCGGTACCGTGACCGAGATCGAGCGGCAGCTGACGCGGCGGATCGATTTTGAAATCACCCATTCAGCCAGCCTTGCGGCTTGGCCGTGCAGTCGATCACGGGCCGGTTCATGGCTTGACTGTCTTGCGGCGGCGGCCCTGCAACTCTGGAACGGGGTCGGCGCCGTGCCCCTTGTAGAGCGGGGATTCCAGATAGCGCGCGATGGCAAAGCGCACCAGCACGGCTACCGCCGCCGAGGCTGGCACGGCAATCAGCAGACCGACGAAGCCAAACAAGGCGCCGAAGGCAAACAGCGCGAACATCAGCCACACCGGATGCAGGCCGACGCTTTTGCCGACCAGCCTCGGCTGCAGGATGTTGCCTTCGATGAACTGGCCGATGAAGAAGACCACGGCGACAGCAACGATCATGGTCCAGTCCGGCCAGAACTGGACGAAAGCGACGCCGACAGCCAGCACCAGCCCGGTCAACGAGCCGACATAAGGGATGAACGAGATCAGCCCAGCGAACAGGCCGATGAGGATGCCGAAATTCAAGCCGGTCAGCGTCAGCCCGGTGGCATACATGGCGCCCAGAACCAGGCAGAGCGTGCCTTGTCCGCGCACGAAACCGGCGGTGGCCGTGTTGATGTCCTTGGCAATGGCGCGCACCGTGGCGACATTGTCGCGCGGCACCCAGCTGTCGATGACCGCGACCATGCGATCCCAATCAAGCAGCATGTAGAAGGCGACGACCGGCGTCACCACGAAGAGGCTGACCACCGACACCAGCGCCACGCCGGAACTCCACAGCGAGGTGAAGACCGTGGTGACAAGGCCGAACCCGGAGGACAACAGCGAGCTCAATCCGTCACGCAAGCCATTGGCGTTGACGCCGAATTTCTGTTCCAGCCATTTCGGATCGAAGGAGGTAAGCAGGCCTTGCAGCTTGGTCAGGTATTCCGGCAGCTTGGAGGCGAAATCAGCCATCTGCGTCGCCAAGACCGGAATGAGGATGACAAAGGCCAGCACCAGCACGACGAGAAAAGTGATGAGGATGACCACCGTTGCCATGATGCGCGAAAGGCCCAGCCGCTCCAGCCGGTCAGCGACCGGATCGAGGAAATAGGCGAGCACCATGCCGGCGACGAACGGCAGCAGGATTGCACTGAAAACATAGAGGAAAAGCGCCAGCAGGGCAGCGCCGGCCAGCCAGAAGAAGATTTGCCGGCGGAACGCGGCGGACGCGGCAAGATCGGCGGCTGCAGCTTCGATTACCGCTGCTTCGTTGTCAGGTGCCCGGAGTGGAGCCTTCGTCATAACCGCTCATATGCCTCAGCCAAGCCACGAGATAGGCCGCGGCCGAAGCCACGGTCAAGACCCCGGACAGCAATATGAGGGTGGGCCGAAGCGGATCGAGGTGAACGGCAAGGGCAAGCTCACCCAGCACCACCGCCGCCAGGACAATCTGAATGGCGGTGTTGGCTTTCGAAACGAACAGAGGCCGCATCTCGACCGGATGGGCCATCACGGTGGACAGGATGACCGCGCAGACGATCAGCGCATCGCGCGACACCATGGTGACGACCAGCCACAGCGGCAGTTGCCCGATGAAGCCCATGACCACGAACACCGAGACAAGAAGCAGTTTGTCGGCAATCGGATCGAGATAGGCGCCGAGCTTTGATTGCTGGTTGAAATGGCGAGCGATGAAACCGTCGACGCCGTCCGAAATGCCGGCGACGACGAAGCCGGCAAAGGCCCAGTCCCAGCGCGCCTGCAGCATGGCAAGCACCACCGCCGGAACCAGCACCAGGCGCAGGATGGTGATCAGATTGGGAATGGTCAACGCGATGTCCCGCCGAGTCCGCCTAGGATACATGATTGAGACATAGGGATGGTACAAGAGTGAGGCCGCCGATTGGCTTTCCGTCCCCAATGTGGAACACGCCTCACCTTGCGAGGCGCGGCTGTTCATGCGAAGAGCCCGCAAACGAGCAGGAGAGACGCGATGAGCAAGCGCGACCCAGGTCAGCCGGAAACAGACAAGCTCAAGAACGGGCTCACCTATGCCGAGGCTGGCGTCGACATCGATGCCGGCAATCTCATGGTCGAGAAGATCAAGCCATTGGTTCGCGCCACGCGCCGGCCCGGCGCTGATGGCGAGATCGGTGGGTTTGGCGGGCTGTTCGATCTCAAGGCCGCCGGCTTCACCGATCCTGTGCTGGTTGCCGCCAATGACGGCGTCGGCACCAAGCTGAAGATCGCCATCGACGCCGGCAAGCACGACACGATCGGCATCGACCTTGTCGCCATGTGCGTCAACGACATTGTCGTGCAAGGCGCCGAGCCGCTGTTCTTCCTCGACTATTTCGCCACCGGCAAGCTTGATCCCGACCAGGGCGCCGCGATCGTCGGCGGCATCGCCGAGGGCTGCCGTCAGGCCGGCTGCGCGCTGATCGGCGGCGAGACCGCGGAAATGCCCGGCATGTACCATGGCAACGACTATGATCTTGCCGGCTTTGCCGTGGGTGCCGCTGAACGTGGCCAGTTGTTGCCGACCGACGACATCGTCGAAGGTGACGTGCTGCTCGGCCTGGCCTCGTCTGGCCTGCATTCCAACGGCTTTTCGCTGGTCCGCCGCATCGTCGCGGCAAGCGGCCTGGCGTGGGGCGATCCGGCGCCCTTCAATGACAGCGCTACACTGGCCGAGGCGCTGCTCGAGCCGACGCGCATCTATGTCAAATCGCTGCTCAAGGCGATCCGTGGCACGCATGGCATCAAGGCGCTGGCTCACATTACCGGCGGCGGCTTCCCCGAAAACATCCCGCGTGTCCTGCCCAAGGACTTTTCCGCGGAGCTCGATCTTGAAGCGATCGACGTTCCGCCGGTGTTCTCGTGGCTGGCCAAGACCGGCGGCGTGGCGCCGGAAGAGATGATGCGGACCTTCAATTGCGGCGTCGGCATGATCCTTGTCGTAGCCTCTGGCCAGGCGGCGCAGGTCGCGGCCGTGCTGCAGGAAGCCGGTGAGACGGTCACGCCGATCGGCCGTATCGTGCCACGCCGCGATACAGGCGTGATCTATCGGGGCTCGATCGGACTATGAGCATACGCAAACGCACAGTGGTGCTGATTTCGGGGCGCGGGTCCAACATGACCGCGCTGATCGCCGCTGCCAGCGATCCGGGTTTTCCGGCCGAAATCGTCGGAGTCATTTCCGACAAGGCCGACGCAGCAGGACTTGGCATAGCAAGAGCGCGCGGCATCGCCACCCAGGTGATTTCGCGTGGCGACCATGGCAGCAAGCAAGCGCATGACGCGGCAATCGACGCGGCTCTTGTCGCATTCAATGCCGAGATCGTGGCGCTGGCCGGCTATATGCGCATCCTGACCAGCGGTTTTGTCGAGAAATGGCAAGGCCGCATGATCAATATCCACCCTGCCCTGCTGCCAGCCTTCAAAGGCCTCGACACGCATGCACGCGCACTTGCCGCCGGCATGCGCATTCATGGTTGTACGGTGCACTTCGTCACGCCGGAAATGGATGATGGTCCAATCATTGCCCAGGCCGCCGTGCCGGTAATGGTTGGTGACAATGCCGATGCGCTGGCCGCACGCGTGCTGAAAGCCGAGCATCAGCTCTATCCGCTGGCGCTTGGGCTGGTTGCCGAAGGCAAGGCGCGCATGGAGCGCGGCCACACCGTGTTTACCCGTTTCGCCGATGATGCCGACAACGCGACCTCGATGATCATCACACCGAGCCCGCTGCGCGAGGAAGTCGACCTCGAGCAATTGGCGCGCATCACACCTTGAAAAGGCTACCATGAAGCAACTGCTTCTGCTGCGCCATGCCAAGTCGAGCTGGGATGATCCGGCACTTGCCGATTTCGACCGGCCACTGGCGCCGCGTGGGATCAAGGCCGCGAAGCTGATGGGCCGCGAACTTGCCGCGCGGGATTGGCTGCCCGACTTGGCGCTGGTCTCGCCGGCACTGCGCACCCGCGAGACCTGGCGGCTGGTTTCAGCAGAAGTCCCTGCCCCGGTTGAGTTCGCCGACGAGCTTTACGACGCCTCGTCTGACACGCTGCTGAAAGCGCTACAGCGGACACCGGGCTTTGTCGGCGTCCTGCTGCTGCTCGGACACAACCCAGGCATGGAAGGCCTGACCAAACAACTTGCAGGCCAAGGCTCGGACGCCAAGGCGATGCGCAAGGTTGAGGAAAAATTTCCGACCGCCGCCCTTGCCCGCTTTGTCCTTGACGGTGACTGGGCCGGGCTCTCATCCGCCCGGCTGACGCACTGCCTGTGGCCGAAGGACCTGGGCTGACGGCCAGGCAACGGGCTTGACCCGCTGCTGGCGATCATCGGCTAGCTGATCAATTGCCCCAGATACCCTGGCCGGATTCGGGCCATGTCTGCTGTTGGGCTCCAGCCATGCCGGACGGGGTTTTCACCTGATCCATATTGCCGTTCTGATGCATGTCCGGATGACGAATAGATGCTGTGAGGGTGTGATCGACAGCGGCAACCGGCTGATTGGCACCATCCGCGCCATAGTGATCGCTGCCGGCAAAAACGCTGCCGGTTGTGGCGAGAATGGCCGCCGCCAGAAATACAGTCCTGATCATTTGTTTCTTCCTGTTTGGTCTGTTGCGCGGCGTCTTGGGAGGATCGCGCCGCTCACTGAGAAGACTGCCGATGGCCAGGTTTTATTCCCGACAGGAAGGTTTTGGTGCCGCATGCCTGAGCGCCGCGGGTTTCTCCAAGCGCAAAAAACAAGAGCGGCGGGCCAAGCCCACCGCTCTTTGTAGTCTTGTAGCCAAATGCTGGGGAGATTAACGGCCCCAGATGCCCTGGCCGGATTCAGTCGTCACCTTGCCACCGTTCTGCGTGGCCGCGTCCGACTTCTGGATCGAAGCGGTATACGAGTGGTCGATATTGGCAACCGGCTGGTTGGCGTTGTTCGAGCCAAAGTTGTCACTGCCGGCAAAAGCGGTGCCCGTGGCGACAAGGATGGCGGCGGCGGTAAGAGCGATCTTGGTCATTTTGGTTACTCCTGATTTGAAATTGAGATTTTGAGGCGGGAACCGCGATTAGCGGCCCCAGATGCCCTGGCCGGATTCAATCGTCACCTTGGAGTTGGCGCCGTCCTGCTGCACAACATCCGACTTCCTGATCGAGCCTGTGAACGAGTGGTCGACACTGGCAACCGGGGCAGCCGGCTGATTGACGTTGTTCGAGCCGTAGTGGTCGCTACCGTTGGCAAAAGCGCTGCCCGTGGCAACGAGGATGGCGGCGGCGGTAAGAGCGATCTTGGTCATTTTATGTACTCCAGTATTTCCTTGTTCTGTCCGTCTAGTGGCGTGCCCTTGGGAGGAATTTCGCGTCGCTCGGACCACCCCGAAATGGGTCTGTACGGCTTCGGTTTCCAATCACGAAGATGTTCCACCCGCGTGTGATTCCGGGCCTTGAAATCCCTCACATGGCTGCGGCGGGAAAAATTTTTATGAATTTTATCAATGCGTTAGACAACATCGGTCCTGTCGGCTTCCCGGCATTTCCTAAGCCGGCGTTCACCCACGCGAGACGGTCCGTCAACAGAAAACGAACCGATCGGTTCGATTCAGCGAAAGCAGCGGCTTTCACGACGCTCGTCACAGCATTGAGAAGGACAATCTTGCGATCCCAAATCCACCAGAAAGACCAAGCCGGCTCTATTTTACAGCTGCCAGGCAGGCCAGTCCTAAGGCTGCGATTGCAATCCCGACGGGCAATGGCCCGCCTATTTGCGTTGCGGCCGGATCGATACTATCGATTGCGTACGACCATCAATTGGGAGCAACCTGGTAGCGCCAGGTGGCCCGCGTCTCGGAACGGCGATGGAAAAATGCGGCTGCTGCTTGTCGAAGACAATCGAGAACTGGCCGATTGGCTGAGCAAGACCCTGCGTCAGGCAAACTATGTCGTCGACATCGTCCATGATGGAGAGGATGTCGAACATGCGCTGGCCGCCGGCGACCATGCGCTGGTCATTCTCGATCTTGCCCTGCCGCGCATGAGTGGCCTTGAGGTGCTGCGCATGCTGCGAGCGCGCGGCAACCGCGTGCCGGTGATCGTGCTGACCGCCAATGCCAGCCTCGATGGCCGGGTCAAAGGTCTCAATGAAGGCGCCGACGACTACCTGGCAAAGCCTTTCCAGATCGAGGAGCTGGAGGCGCGCATCCGCGTGCAGTTGCGCCGCGCCAACGACCGCACCGCGCCGGTGATTGCTTGCGGCGACCTCGTCTTTGATACCAACACACGGCTGTTCGCGCTGGCCGGCGAGGCTCTGACACTGACGCCACGCGAACGCGCGGTGCTGGAGCAATTGGTGGTCAAGGCTGGGCGCACCGTCAGTAAGGCGGCGCTGTCGGCGGCGATCTACGACTTCGATACCGACGCCGACCCCAGCGCCATCGAGATCTATGTTCACCGCGTGCGCAAGAAACTTGAAGGGTCACGCGTCCACATCGCTACGTTGCGCGGCCTCGGCTATCTGCTCCGCCATGAGGATTGATAGCCTCCGCCTCCAGTTGCTCGCCTGGGTGGTGCTGCCGCTGGCCGGGCTCGCCGCGATCAACTTGTGGACCAGTCATGGCAGCGCGCAGGCAACCGCCGATCTGGTCACCGATCGCATGCTGCTGGGTTCGGCTCGGACCATTGCCGAGCAGGTGGCCATGGTCGACGGCGTGCTCGACGCAACCGTGCCTCCGGCGGCGCTCGAGATGTTCGACACAGGTGACCGTGACAGCGTCTATTATCATGTCAAGACAGCCGGCGGGCGTCTGCTGACCGGCTATCCTGACCTGCCGGAAGCGTCCAGGCCCTCCAGCACCGAGGCCGCCTATCGTGACCATTGGCTGCGGCTCCTCACGCTAAGCCACGCCGTGGTTGGCGCCGGCAACGAGTCGCCGATCATCGTCACGGTTGGCGTCACGCTTGCCGGACACGACGCCATGGTGCGGCGCCTGTGGTTTGGCGCCTTTGCCCAGCAACTGGCGCTGGTGGTTATTGCCGGCTTGTTCGTGCTGCTTGGCCTGAGCCGCGGCCTGGCGCCTTTGATCAGGCTGCGCGACGCTGTGCGCTCTCCAGGCCGCAACGATCTCGATCCGGTCGAAGTGGCTGGCGCGCAAAGCGAAATCCGCCCGCTGATCGACGCACTCAACGCTTATATGGAACGTGTTCGCGCGCAGATGGCGGCACAGCGCCGTTTCATCGCCAATGCCGCGCATCAGTTGCGGACGCCGCTGGCGCTGCTGTCGACGCAGGCCAGCTACGCGCTGCGCGAAAGTGTCCCCGATGCCCGCCAGGAAGCGTTGGTGGCGCTGCAGGCGAGTTCAGGCCGGCTGGCGCGGCTGGCCGAACAGTTGCTCACCCTGTCGCGCGCCGAGCCGGGCAGCCGGCGGCCGCGCGCCGACCGCATCGATCTGACCGAAGCCGCCCGCCATGTTCTGGAAACGCAAGCGCCGACGGCAGTCAGCCGCGACATCGATCTCGGGCTCGAGGAAACCGGGCCGGTATCGGTCATTGGCGACGGCACCATGCTGCGCGAGATGATCGTCAATCTGGTCGACAATGCACTCCGCTACACACCGGCCGGAGGCTCGGTCACCGTCAAGCTCGCCGCCAGCGACGGAAACGCCGTACTGACAGTCACCGACGACGGACCAGGCATACCCGAGGAGGAGCGCGATCATGTCTTCGAGCGCTTCTACCGGATTGCTGACACGACCGAGGAAGGCAGCGGGCTTGGTCTCGCCATTGTGCGCGAGGTGGCCGAGAACGCCGGCGGCCGCGTCACCCTGGAGAATGGCGCGGCCGCGGGTCTGGTGGTCGAGGTAAGGCTGCCTCTGGCTGACCGCTAGCTCACTGTGTCTCGTGAAGCGGTTGTGGACGCCATTTTGCCAGGCGGTTCTCGACCATCGTCATCAGATATTCGGCGCCGAGGGCCACCACCATGACGATGACGATCGCCGCATACATGCCGGCAGCGTCGAAGGATCCCTTGGCGATGTTGATCAGCAGGCCGATGCCATAGCGCGAGCCGACAAATTCACCGACGATCGCACCGATGATGGCAAAGCCGAAGCTGACATGCAGGCTGGCGAAGATCCAGCTCATCGCCGACGGAACGATCACCGAGCGGGTCAGTTGCCAGTCGGACGCGCCGAGGATGCGGGCGTTGGCGATCATTGCCCTGTCGGCTTCCCGCACGCCCTGGAACGCGTTGTGGAAGACGACGAAGAAAACCATGACGAAGGCAAGCGCCACTTTCGAAGCCAGGCCAAGGCCGAGGATCATGATGAAGATCGGCGCCAGAACCACGCGAGGAATGGAGTTGATCACCTTGATGTAGATTGAAAAGATGTCGGCGGCCATCCGGTTGCGGCCGAGCGCGACACCTATGATGATGCCGGCGATAGAGCCCGTGACAAAGCCAATCGTGGCTTCTTCCATGGTCACATAGAGATGGTACCAGAGTGGTCCTTCCGACGTTCCCTCTGTCGTCCACTCGTATAGCCGTGCCGCGATCGTGCTTGGCATTGCGTAGAAGAACGGATCTATCCAGGCAAGGCGCCCGGCGACTTCCCACAAGACCAGGAAGACGACGAGAATGGCTACTCGCCAGAAAATCACCGTACGACGGCGATTTGTTGCCGCCTTCGCGGCGGCGGCTTCGATCTCGGCGTCCGAAGTGCCGGGCCTGAAGGCACCGGCGCGGATGTCGATGGTGGCATCGGTCATGGCATTCCTCCCTCAGGCCGCGGCGCGTGCATAGCTGGTCTCGACCTCTTCCTTGAGGTCGGCCCAGATGGTGCGCGAATAGTCGATGAAGCTTTGTTCGTAGCGGATATCGGCGACGATGCGCGGGCGCGGCAGGTCGATGGTGTAAACCGACTTCACCGTCGCTGGGCCGGCGGTCAGGACGTAGACCTTGTCGGCCAGCGCGATCGCCTCCTCGAGGTCGTGTGTGACAAACACCACCGAGGCCTTCGCCTCCGACCAGAGGCGCAAAAGCTCCTCGTGCATGAGAACGCGCGTCTGTACGTCGAGCGCGGAAAACGGTTCGTCCATCAGCAGAATCTCGGGACCATTTATGAAAGTCTGGGCCAGCGCCACCCGCTTGCGCATGCCGCCCGAGAGCTGGTGGGGATAGTGCTGTTCGAACCGCGACAGGCCTACACGCGCGAGCCAGTCGCGTGCGGAGGCCAAGGCCTGCGACTTGGGTTTGCCGCGGAACAGCGGTCCGGCCATGACGTTCTCGATCACGGTGCGCCATGGAAACAGCGCATCACTTTGGAAAACAAAGCCGATGCGCGGGTCAATGCCCTTGACGGGATTGCCCATGACGCGAACTTCGCCCGCACTTGGACTTGCCAGTCCGGTAACCAGGTTGAGGGTGGTGGATTTCCCGCAACCGGTTGGCCCAACCACGGCGACGAATTCGCCACGCTCGACGGTCATGGTGAAATCGCGCAGCGCCGTTAGCGATTTGCCCGTCGGCGAGAGGAACCGCCGACTGACATTGATCAGTTCGATCGCCGGCGCGGTTTTGTCATGTTTGATTTCTTGGGGGACCATGGTGGAACTCCGGTTTCCAGCGAACGCCAACCGTCGGCTGGGGTATCGGGTTGTCCCGATGCTCCAGGGCCGCAGGTCATGAAATACGTGGCGGATGCCGGTGCGATGCCTCGCATCGCACCGGCATGATCAGCTACTTGGCGTTTTTGACGAATTCCGAGGTGTAGGTCTTGGCGAGATCGATCTGTTTGCCCTGCAGTTCCTTCTTGAAAGCCGAAAGAACCGTCAGCACCGTCTCCGGGCCGCCTTGAGGCATGATGCCGTCGGCGGTGAACATCGCCTTGCCGTCGTCGAGAGCCTTGATATAGCCCTCCTTGTCGCCAACGTAGTAGTCCTTCGGCATCTTGTCGGCGATTTCCGCACCACTGTGGGTGTTGATGAATTTCTGCGTCTTGACGAAGGCATTCGCCAGCTTCTGGACGGTATCCTTGTGGGCCTCGACCCAGTCCGTCTGCATATAGAGGGACGCGGCCGGGTATGTGCCGCCGAGCGCGGCCTTGGTGCCTTCCATCGTGCGCATATCGACAAGAATGGCGGCTTCGCCCGTCTTGAGCAGCCGCGTGATCGTGGGTTCCGTGGTCATGCCCGCCTGGATCTTGTCCTGCTGCATCGCGGCGATGAACGTATTGCCGGCGCCGACGGGGATGGAGGTGAATTCACCGAGCTTCAGGCCATTCTTGACGGCGAGATATTCCGTCAGGAAGTTTGTGGAGGAGCCGAGGCCGGTGACGCCAAGATTCATACCCTTGAAATCAGCGGGCGATTTGATTTCGGGATGTTTGGTCGAGACGAGTTCAACCTCCCCCGGGGCCTGGCTGAACTGAACGATTGACTCGACGAATTTGCCCTTGGCCTGCAGATCAATGCAATGATCATAGAAGCCGACAACGCCCTGGACGGCCCCGGCCAGCATTTCGTTTTCAGCGTCGACGCCAGCGGGCTCATTCAGCAACTCAACGTCGAGGCCTTCATCCTTGAAGTAGCCGAGCGCTTCGGTCAGCTTGGCCGGCAGATAGATCTGTTTTTCGTAACCGCCCACCATGATCGAGACCTTTTCGTCAGCGCGCGCTGATGGCGCGGACAAGGCCATGGTGGCGACGAGAGCGGTTGTGGCGGCTGAATCAAGCAGTATTCGCGCGAGCGACATGGCCTCTTCCCTTTGTTCGTTTCCCGCGACCCTCTCTTCTCCCATCGCTTTTGCGACAATACGGGGACGCGCGACAATGGTTATGGCATCAACCTTTCATCCACCTTTCAGGCAAAAGCCAGGCATCGCGGCAAACCTTACGGATCGGTAAGCTGGCCGTGATGCGTGTGTAAATTTGGCACCGCATGATATTAGACTGGGAACCGGGTCGTCAGGAAATTGCCGTACGTCCATCATTGACGCGACCAGGACGGACGAGAGACGGAACGCATGACCAACGAACGGCGCCGGCCTCCCCGGATCTTTCGGTCCATTGGTTTGCTAAGCTTCTGCCTTGTCGGTGCCTCGACCACTTTCGACGCTTTTGCTGTCGGCGCTGCCATTCCAGTGGTCGCCGATGTGGCGCGCCGTGCCGATGTCCCGGTCTTCCTTGTCGGCCTCGGCTCAGTCGTGCCGCTGCGCACCGTGACCGTGACCAGCCGGATCGACGGCGAGTTGATCAAGCTCGACTTCGCTGACGGACAGGATGTGCATGCCGGCGACCTGCTGGCCGAAATCGATCCGCGTCCCCTGCAGGCTGTGCTTGCACAGGCGCAGGCCACCAAGGCGCGCGATGACGTGTCGCTGGCGAATGCCAGGCTTGACCTCGCCCGCGCCCAGACCCTGACCACCAAGGGCGTCGGCTCGACGCAGGTGCTGGACACGGCAAAGGCGACGGTGGCGCAGCTTGAGGCGACCGACAAAGTTGACCAGGCCGCCATCGACATCCAGCAGATTCAGCTCGGCTTCACGCAGATACGCTCGCCGCTGGATGGCCGGGCCGGCATCCACGCGGTCGATGCCGGCAACATCATCCGCGCCAGCGATACAGGCGGCATCGTCCGGATTAGCCAGATCCACCCGATAGCGGTGGATTTCTCGCTGCCATCCGGTGATCTTCCGCGCATCCAGGGCGTGATGAAGACCGGCAATGCCCCTGTGGTCGCGCAGGACAACGCCGGTCAGCAACTGGCCTCCGGCCGGCTGAGCGTTGTCGACAACCAGATCAATGGTGCCACCGCGACAATCAGGATACGCGCCGTCTTCGACAATGCAGACGACCGGCTGTGGCCGGGACAGTTTGTCGATGTCCGCGTTCAGGCCGACTTGCAACGCAATGTGATCACCGTGCCGGTAACGGCGGTCGTGCGCGGCCCTGACGGGACCTATATATTCGTCGTCGGTACGGACAGGCACATCCTCAAACGGGCGGTGACGGTGGCGTATTCGAATGCGGAGTTGGCCATCATCAGGGAAGGGATTGAAGCCGGCGACACCATCGTCACCGACGGCCAGTACCGCATTCAGGAGGGAGACCTGGTCGACGTCACCGGCCCGGCCCAGGCAGCGAACTAGCGCATGAACATTTCCGCGCCCTTCATCGTCCGCCCAATCGCCACCACGCTGCTGGCCATCGGCGTGACCATGGTGGGTCTCGTCGCGTATTTCCTGCTGCCGATCGCCGGTGTGCCCCAGGTCGAGATTCCCACGCTGCAGATATCGGCCAACCTGCCCGGCTCGAGCGCCGAGACAATGGCGACGACGGTCGCCGCACCGCTGGAAAGGCAGCTCGCGCTGATTTCCGGCGTGACGTCCATCAGCTCGAGCAGTTCGCTTGGACGCACTTCGATCCAGGTCGAATTCGGCCTCGACCGCAGCCTCGATGGCGCCGCGCAGGATGTGCAAACCGCGATCAGCGCCGCCAGCGGCGACCTGCCGAAGGGCCTTCCCAGCCCGCCGACCTATGAGAAAGCCAACCCGGCCGACGCACAGCTGATGTCGATCGCCGTTACCTCCAACGACCTGCCGATCGACAAGGTCGACGACTATGTCGAAAACTACCTCGCGCTACAGCTGTCGCGGGTCACCGGCGTCGGGCTCGTCGATTTCCACGGCGAGCAGAAATCAGCGGTCCGTGTCCAGGTCGACCCGTCGGCGGCCGCCGCGCTCGGCCTTAGCCTGGAGGACATCCGCGCCGCGATATCGAGCGCCAGTGTCAATGCGCCGAAGGGTACGCTGAACGGCGCGCGGCAGTCGCTGACCCTGGCCGCCACGGACCAGCTGTCCAACGCAGCCGCCTTCAATTCGGTGATCATTGCCTACCGCAACGGCGCGCCGGTTCGCGTCAGCGATATCGGCACCGCCATCGACGGCGTCGAGGACATAAGGCAGGCAGCGTGGCTTGGCAGCCAGCGTGCCGTCATCATGGACGTTCACAAGCAGCCCGGCTTCAACATCAACCAGACGGTGCAGTTGATCAAGGACGTGCTACCGGAGCTTCAGCGCACGCTGCCGCCCTCGGTCAAAATGCAGATACTGGGCGATCGCACCCAGACCATCCGGGCTTCCGTTTCAGAGGTGCAGTTCACCATGGCGATCAGCATCAGCCTCGTCGTGCTGGTCATCTTCCTGTTCCTGCGACATGTGCGCGCCACGCTCATTCCCAGCGTCACCATCCCGGTGTCGCTGCTGTGTACATGCGCGGCGATGTATCTGCTCGGCTACACGATCGACAATGTGTCGCTGATGGCGCTGACCATCGCCGTCGGCTTCATCATCGACGACGCCATCGTCATGGTGGAGAACATTATCCGCCACATCGAGAATGGCGACACGCCGCTGCAGGCGGCGCTCAGCGGATCGCGTGAAATCGGCTTCACCATCGTCTCGATGACCTTGTCGCTGGTCGCGGTTCTCATCCCCCTGTTGTTGATGGGCGGCCTTATCGGCCGGCTGTTCCGGGAATTCGCGGTGGCGGTCAGTATCGCCATCATGATGTCTGGGCTGATTTCGCTGACTCTCACTCCGATGATGTGCGGCTGGCTGCTAAAGCCGATCGACCGCAGCGCCCGCGAGAACATCGCGTCGCGGACCCTCGAAGCCATTTTTACCGGCATGCTGCGCGTCTATGAGGCCGGCCTTCGCTGGGTGCTGCGCCACAAGCCGGTGATGCTGCTGTTCATGGCGGCGACGCTGGGCGCCACAGGCTACCTCTACCAGACCATCCCCAAGGGATTTTTCCCGCAGCAGGACAACGGCACCATATCGGGCTCGTCCGAGGCGGCGCAGGACATCTCCTACGATGCCATGGTGCTGCGCCAGCACGAACTGGCCAAAGTGGTCACCGCCGACCCCGACGTACAGACAGTCTACTACTGGGTTGGCGCCAATCCGACCGTCAACAGCGGCCGGCTGATGATCGACCTGAAGCCGCTGAGCGAGCGCAAAGCGACCGCGACGCAAGTGATCGCCCGGTTGCGCAAGGCGGCGGCGAAAGTTGAGGGCATCGCACTGTTCGGTCAAGCCAGACAGGACGTGCAGATCGGCGCGCGGGTCAGCAAGACTCAGTACCAGTACACGCTGCAGGATCCGGACGTGAACGAGCTGTTCAAATGGGCGCCGATCATGCTGGCCAAATTGCAGACCTTGCCCGAGCTGCAGGACGCGACGGGGGATCTGCAGGCGAGCGCCCCGAGGATGACGCTCAGGATCGACCGCGACCTGATCGGCCAGCTCGGAATCACCCCGCAGGCCGTGGACGACACGCTGTATGACGCCTTCGGCCAACGCCAGGTGGCGACAATCTTTACCCAGCTCGACCAGCATCACGTCGTGCTGGAGCTCCAGCCGCGTTTCCAGGAGGACGCGTCGGCGCTGGCGCGCCTGTTCGTGCGTTCCGCAACCAGTGGGCAGATGGTGCCGCTGTCGGCATTGGCGCATTACGAGACGTCGGTGTCGCCGCTGACCATCAACCACCAGGACCAGTTTCCGGCGGTGACATTGTCGTTCAACTTGGCGGCCGGGCATTCGCTTGGCGACGCGATCACCGCGATCCAGAAACTCGAGCGGTCGATGATCATGCCGCCGACGCTGACGACGCGCTATCAGGGCTCGGCAAAGGTCTTCCAGTCGTCGCTGGCCAACCAGCCCTACCTGATCCTGGCTGCGATCATTGCCGTCTATATCGTGCTCGGCATCCTCTACGAGAGTTTCGTGCACCCGATCACCATCCTGTCGACACTGCCGTCGGCCGGCGTTGGCGCCTTCCTGGCGCTGATGGCGCTGGGCTATGATTTCTCGCTGATCGCGCTCATCGGCGTCATCCTGCTGGTCGGCATCGTCAAGAAGAACGCGATCATGATGATCGACTTCGCCCTTGAGGGCGAGCGACGACGGAACATGTCGGCGGAAGATGCCATCTACCAGGCCTGCGTGCTGCGCTTCCGGCCAATCATGATGACGACGATGGCGGCGCTGCTTGGTGGCCTGCCACTGGCGCTTGGCAGTGGCGCCGGGTCCGAGCTTCGCCGGCCGCTGGGCATCGCCATTGTTGGCGGCCTGCTGCTGTCGCAATTCCTGACGCTCTACACGACCCCCGTCGTCTATATCTATCTGAGCAAAATCGGCCGCAGGCGGCGCCGATCGCCAGATTCAGATATCAAGGTCAATGCGCTTGCCATGGTGCACGCAAAGGCAGCGGAGTAGATGCACGCTGCTCTGGCCTGATGCCGCCGGGCGTCTTCAAAAGTCGAGCACATCGCGCATTTCGTATTCGCCGGGCGGACGGCTCACTACCCAGAGCGCGGCGGCGATGGCGCCGGCCGCGAACATGCCGCGATCGCGGGCCGAATGCGACAGCGTCAGGATCTCGTCCTCGGCGGCGAAGCTTACATTGTGGTCGCCGACAATGCCGCCGCCGCGCATCACCGCAAAGCCGATCTCGCCGGCTGGTCGAGCGCCGGTGATACCGTCGCGAGCACGCCTTGCCACCGCATCAAGGTCAACGCCGCGCCCTTTCGCGGCGGCCTCGCCCAGCATCAGCGCCGTGCCCGACGGCGCGTCGATCTTGCGGCGGTGATGCGCCTCGAAAATCTCGATGTCGTATTCCGGGCCAAGCGCTCTCGCTGCTTGCTCGACCAGCCCCATCAGCATGTTGACGCCGAGCGAAAAGTTGCCCGAGCGCACGATGGCTATTGATCTCGATGCTTCAGCAATGGCGGCCAGTTCAGCGTCTTCGAATCCCGTCGAGCCTATGACAAGCGCCGGTCCGCCACGATCCGCGCAGGCCTTGGCCAGCGCGGCTGATGCGACGCCTGAAGTGAAGTCGATGACCACGTCGGCGATGGCGAGCGCCTCATCGCGGCTGACCAGCCCGTCGCCGACGACGCCCTGGCGGTGGAAACGAGCCGCCAGCGTCAGCCTTGGGTCGGCCTGTACGGCGTCCACGATGCATCGGCCCATATGTCCGTTCGCACCAGCGACAGCTATCCGGATCGGGGTTTGCGGCGCGGCGTGCATGATCCTCTCACTTCCACATGCCACGCATGCGCGCGCCGATGTCGACGCGCACGTCGGGCCGGGGCGCCCTGCCCTCAGTCTGTTGCGCCGACGGCCACGAAACCTGCTCGAAGGCGCCAAGCAAGGAGGCCGGAATGAAGCGTGTGCGCGAAGCATAGATATGGCGGTCGCCGCGCGCTGCCTGGCCATGCGGGAAGAAGCGCTGCGGCATGACCAGGTTGAGATTGTCCTTGGCCCGCGTCATCGCGACATAGAGCAACCGCCGCTCCTCCTCGATGTCTTCCTTGGTACCGACGCCGAGATCAGCCGGAATGCAGCCGTCGACCGTGTTGAGCACGAAGACGTTCTTCCACTCCTGGCCCTTGGCCGAGTGGATGGTCGACAGGATCAGATAGTCCTCGTCGCGGTGCGGCGGCCCGGCCTGGTCGCTGGTCGCGTCAGGCGGATCGAGTGTCAGTTCGGTCAGGAACCGCTCGCGCGAGGCATAGCCCGAACCGATCTGCTCCAACTGCATCAGGTCGGCCCGGCGCGTCGTTGCGTCCTCATGGATGCGCTCGAGATGCGGCTCGTACCAGAGCCTGATCTGTTCGAGGTCGGCTGGCCATTTGGCGCCCGCGCGCAGACCGGAATAGAGCGAGACGAAGCCCGGCCAGTCGTCGGCGGTTCGTGCTGGTGGCCGCCAGGCGGCCAAGCCCATCGCCTCGTCCAGCGCCGACGCCATTGTCTCGACGATCTGTGCGGCAGCCGTGGGGCCGATGCCCGGCAGCAGCTGCAGGACGCGAAAGCCGGCGACGCGGTCGCGCGGGTTCTCCGCAAACCGCAGCACCGCCAGCACATCCTTGACGTGGGCGGCATCGAGAAATTTGAGGCCGCCGAATTTGACGAAAGGAATGTTGCGGCGGGTCAGCTCGATCTCGAGCGGGCCACTGTGGTGCGAGGTGCGAAACAACACCGCTTGCGACTTGAGCGCCGTGCCCACCTCGCGCTCGGCAAGGATGGCATCGCAAACGAAATTGGCTTGGTCGGCTTCGTCGCGCACGGTCACCAGCCTTGGCTTGGCCGCCGATTTGCGCTCCGACCACAAGTTCTTGGTGAAGCGCTCCGAAGCTTCGCCGATAACCGCATTGGCGGCCGCCAGAATGGTCTCGGTCGAACGGTAATTGCGCTCCAGCATCACGACTTCGGCCGGCTTTGCGAATTGCTTCGGGAAGTCCAGGATGTTGCGCACTTCGGCGGCACGGAATGAATAGATCGACTGGGCGTCGTCGCCGACCACTGTCAGCCCGGCGCCATCGGGCTTCAGTGCCAGAAGGATCGACGACTGCAGCCGGTTGGTGTCCTGGTACTCGTCGACCAGAACATGATCGAAGCGCTGGCCAAGGTGCCCTGCGATCTCCGGTTCGGCCGACATCTGTGCCCAGTAGAGCAGCAGGTCGTCGTAATCGAGCACATTCTGTGCCTGCTTGGCCTCGACGTATCCGGCGAACAGCTGCTTCAGTTCCTCGGCCCAGCCGGCACACCAGGGAAAGGCTGATCCCAGGATTTCGTTGAGCGGTGTCTGCGCGTTGACGGCACGCGAATAGATGGCAAGGCAGGTGCCCTTGGTTGGAAAACGGCTTTCCGTCTTCGACAGCCCAAGCTCGTGTCGGACGAGGTTCATCAGGTCGGCGGAATCCTCGCGATCGTGGATGGTGAAGGCGGGGTCAAGGCCAATCTCCAGCGCATAGTCGCGCAGCAGTCGGGCGCCGATGCCGTGAAACGTGCCGGCCCAGGTCAGCGCATCGGTAACAACAGAGGCATCGCGGCCGAGCACCTCACCGGCGATGCGCTCAACGCGCCGGGCCATTTCGGACGCGGCACGGCGCGAGAATGTCATCAGCAGGATACGGCGCGGGTCAGCCCCCTTCACGATCAGGTGCGCAACACGGTGCGCCAGCGTGTTGGTCTTGCCGGAGCCGGCGCCGGCGATGACCAGCAGCGGCCCGGCGATCTGGCCGGCGCCGTGCTCAACGGCCGTTCGTTGCGCATCGTTCAACCTGGCGAGGTAAGCGGGTTGGACGTCTGGATCACGAAATGTCGAATCAGGGGCGGCGAGGTTCATCGCCCATCAAGCATCGTTTACGCTTTGTTCGCAACGCCCGGCGCGTTAGCGCCGCAGGTCTATTCCCATGGCCACCGATTGCCGACGCAGAGCCTCACGATCATGCTGCGATGGCGGCAACAACAACGGGTCGACGGCGTCGGGAACGCTGTCGATCATCTGCCGGGTGACACGATAGGCGACGTAGGCAAAAACACCGGTAACGAGCAGACGAAACATGGCTCAAACTCCGTTGGAGCAAGACCAACCGAAGAGACGGTGTTTGGTTCCCTCGCCGTGATCAGTTGCTTCTGCCGCAACGACACTAACCGGACGATGCCTAGTGTGAACCTTCGGGCTTTTCCGGTATTTCGGCGATGCATTCCTCAAGCCGCTCAAGATGGAACTTCGCACTGCGAAGCTGGTGTCCGGTTTCGTGCCGCCTGTTGCGCCCCTGAGGCGAGGTCGCCATCAAATCGCGCTCCAACTCGGCTATGCGCGCCCGCACCTGCCTGGCCTCGTCTTGCCGCAATGCCTTGATCCAACCGCGCCCGCGCATCTGCTTTACCGCAAGCAACCCATTGATAAACGCTGCGTGCATTATGCCAAGCACACCCTAATTTATCGCAAGCGTGAAGGTTCGAATTTTACAAATCGCTAATTTAGCAGGAAGAAAGTGGCCGGCGCCGCTTGGGAGGTGCCTGATAGCGCCGGCCAGGCGGATATCAGGTCCGCCGCGCAGAAGAGCCTAGCTGAGTCTTTCCCCTGGGTCATGGTGATATTATTCATTGATAAAAACGTACGGTTTCACCTCGCCAACTTATTAGAGGTGGGTCCTTGCCGTGCGGGTCCTCACCATCATGCCGGCGATCTCCTTCAACAGCTTGGCCGCGACACCAGCAGCCCGGTTGGAGATATCATGGCGGAGTTAAATTCAACGATATCAGCAGCCACGATCGGCTGGCTGACAGTTTGAATCAGACTGACCGCCCAACAGATCGACAGGCGTCACGACAGTCTCTGCCTGGCAATGGCGACATGGAAATCGGTGCCAAACAGCAGACCGTCGTCGTTAAAGTCAAAGCCCGGATTGTGCAGTGGCGCGGAGGTCTCGCCATTGCCGAGAAAGACGAAGCAGCCGGGGACGTGATCGAGGAAACGGGCGAAATCCTCGGATGCGGTCATCGGCTCCGTCGCGACAGCGACGGTGTCCAAAACGCCGCGCGCGGCTGTAATGGCCTCTTCAACGAGATCGGCGTCGTTGTGCAACGGCACGAATTCCCTGCTGTAACTGACCTCGGCGCTGATATTGTGAGCGACCGCAGTACCTTCCGCGATGATACGCATCTGCTTTTCGATCTCGGCGCTGACCTCGGGACGGAAGCTGCGGGCATCGCCGAGAATACGCGCCAGGCCGGGCAGCGCATTGCGGGTGCCGTCGGTGAGCAGTTCCGTCACCGATACGACCGCGATGTCGGCCGGACTCAGCCTGCGCGAGACAATCGTCTGCAGATTGGTGACAAGAGCGCAGGCTGCAACCAGCGTTTCATTTCCGGAATGCGGCCGCGCGGCGTGGCCGCCGAGACCCCTGAGCACGATCTCGAAATTGTCCTCGGCCGACATGACCGGACCGGCGCGGGTCTCGAAATGGCCGATAGGCAGGCCCGGCATGTTGTGCAGCCCAAAGATCTCGTCAAAGGGAAAACGCTGCATCAGCCCATCATCGAGCATCGCGAGTGCGCCCCTGCCCCATTCCTCGGCTGGCTGGAAGATAAAGCGCACAGTGCCATCGAAGCCGCCTTGCCCGGCCAGAAGCTTCGCCGCGCCGAGCAGCATCGTGGTGTGGCCGTCATGGCCGCAGGCATGCATGGTGCCGGGATTGCGCGAACGGTAAGGCGCGCTTGATTGCTCGGTGATACGCAGCGCGTCCATGTCGGCTCGCAGCGCAACTGCCCGATTGCCGCTGCCGCGCTTCAACGTGCCGACGACCCCGGTGCCGCCCACACCCTCGGTGACATCGTCGAGGCCGAATTCGCGCAGTTTTGCCGCGACGAAAGCCGCGGTGCGCTTTTCCTCGAAGCCGAATTCCGGATGCGCATGCAGGTCGCGCCGCCAGATGGTCATCTCCTGCTTCAGCGCATCACGATCGAATTCAGCCATTTTCCGCCTCCCGACCTAGAGTCCGTTCCATGCAAGTTGGGTGGCGACATCAAGCAGGATGTTAGCACCGGCGACAAGTTCGGCATCCCCGGTGTGCTCGCGCGGATTGTGGCTGATGCCGCCGGCACTCGGCACGAAGATCATCGCGGCGGGCCCGATCCGCGCCATCATCTGTGCGTCGTGGCCAGCGCCCGAGGTCATGCGCTTCGACACAAGGCCGCGATTTTTCGCGGCAGCCTCGATCAGTTCGACGATGCGCCGGTCGAAGATCACCGGTTCAAAGCGCGCCAGCCGCTCGACCGAAACAGTCACCCCTTCGATTTCAGCAAGCTCCTCCAGACAGGCCGCCAGCGCCGCCTCTTCGGCGCGTAAGTGCTGTTCGTCAGGGTTGCGGAGATCGACGGTGAAGACAGCGCGCGACGGAATGACATTGATGGCGTTCGGCTCGAGACGCATCGTGCCGACGGTGGCGACGGTCGGCGTGTTCGAAGCCTTGGCGCGATCGTGCAGGAAGGTGACGACGCGCGCCGCCGCATAGCCGGCGTCACTGCGCATCGACATCGGCGTGGTGCCGGCATGGTTGGCGATGCCGTCGATGGTGACGCGCTGCCACGAAATGCCTTGCAGGTTTTCCACCGCGCCAATCGGCACGCCTTCGCGCTCCAGCACCGGTCCTTGCTCGATATGCAATTCGAGATAGGCGTGCGGCTTGAGAAAGCCGGGCTCCTCAGCGCCTGCATAGCCGATGCGCGCCAGCTCCTGTCCGAGAATGCTGCCGTCCGTACCCAAGGAAGCCAGCGCCTCGTCGACACTGAGGCCGCCGGCAAGAACCAGGGAGCCCATCATGTCGGGAGAATAACGAACGCCTTCCTCATTGGTGAAGGCGGCGACCGCCAACGGACGCGACAGGGCAAGGCCCGACGCCTGGACCGTCTCAATCACTTCCAGTCCGGCGAGCACGCCGTAGCAACCGTCATAGATTCCGGCGTCGATGACCGTGTCGATATGCGAGCCTATAAGGATCGGCGCCTGGCCGGCATTGTCCTCGCTGCGCCAGATACCGAAAATGTTGCCCAAGCGATCAATGACGACATCAAGCCCGGCCTCACGCAGCCAGCCGACGAAGCGGTCACGACCAAGCTTGTCGCCATCGGAGGCGGCGAGCCGTACCAGCCTTCCCTCACTGTCGCGGCCGATGGCGCCCAACTCACGAATGCGCCCAAGCAGCCGCTTGGCGTCGATCGAAGTCACGGCACTGCCCCAACAAAGGCCGGGCCGGCGAGCACGTCGGCCGGGCTCATGCCGACAAGGTCGATGTAGCGGCTGGGGTCGGTGGCGCCTTCGGTGTTGACGACCAGCACGCGCGAGGATCCGCCGAGGCCTAGCTCGGCTCTGTTGTAGGTAATCGCCCGGATCAGCCCCGCAAGGCCGACGCCGCCGCTTTCGCCAGCGACGATGGCTGCATCGTCGCCATGCGGCCGCGCCAGACGCCGCATCACGGATATCGCCTCGTCCTCATCCACGGTCATGAAGGCATCGGCTACCCGCGCCAACACCCGCCAGGCGACCGGCGAAGCCTCATAGCATTCGAGCATCGCCATCACCGTCGCTTCGCCATGCGCGATCTTGACCGGATGGCCGGCCTGGGCAGCGCCCAGGATGCAGGCGGCACGCGCCGGCTCGACAACAACAAAAACTGGCCGGTTCTCGCCAAACAGAATGGCGAGATGGCCTGCGATCGCTGCCGCGATGCCACCAACACCGGCCTGGACGAAGACATGGGTCGGTGGTAGCCGGAGTTGGCCTAGCGCTTCACGCACGATCGCGGTGTAGCCCTGCATGACGAGGCCCGGAATGCGCTCATATCCCGGCCAAGAGGTGTCGGACACGACGGTCCAGCCCTTCTCTCCAGCGACGCGGGCGGCATCCCTGATCGAGTCGTCATAATTGCCATCGACACGGATCATCTCGGCGCCGTAGCGGGCGATGGCCGCGATGCGCTCCTCGCTGACGCCGGCGTGGACGAAGATCGCCGCCCTGGCGCCGACGAGTTGCGCCCCTTGCGCGACGGAGCGGCCATGATTGCCGTCGGTGGCGCAGGCCATCGTCATGGTGGCGGCAACAGCGCGAACCTCAGGCTGGTTGAGATCGGTCATGCCGACCGGGCGGCCAAGCCGGCGGCTTGCCTCCTCCAACACGAGGTGAAACACCGCATAGGCACCGCCAAGCGCCTTGAAACTGCCAAGGCCAAGGCGGAAGCCTTCGTCCTTGACATGGATAGAGCCGACGCCCAGCTCAGCGGCCAAAGTTGGCAAGGCATGCAGTGGCGTTATCAGGTGGTTGTCGCGATGCGACAGAAAATGTTCGACCGCATCAGCTCCATCAACGCCAAGCGTTTCGGCGTCGACCGGATCGAGCGGCTGCCCGTGCAAGGCATTGTCGTTGAGCAGGAACATCGGTAGGCCTCCTTGGAATTGCGAGACTATATTGCAAGCCAAGCGCAAAAGGCGCTGTATTGAGGCATCTGAAATGCAAGTTTGTTTCGTCAGGAGCGCCAACTGCCTATAACACCGCCCGCACTCGACAGTTTCGATCTCGCCATCCTCGCCGTGCTGCAGAAGGACAACACGACGCCGCAGCGGCTAATCGGCGAGGCCGTCAACCTGTCGGCGCCAGCGGTGCAACGCCGCATCAAGCGCATGGAACAGACCGGCGTCATCGCCGCGAATGTCGCGGTTATCGAACCGGCGGCAGTCGGCCAGCCCATCACCATCTTCGTCGAGGTCGAACTGGAAAGCGAGCGCGCCGAACTGATCGATGCCGCCAAACGGCAATTCTCGGCCGCCCCTGAGGTACAGCAATGCTACTATGTCACCGGTGAGGCCGACTTCATCCTGATCATCACCGTGGCCGATATGAGTGAATACGAAGCGCTGACCCGGCGCCTGTTCTTCGACAGCAACAATGTGCGGAAGTTCCGGACCTTCGTCGCCATGGACCGGGTCAAGGTTGGGCTGACAGTGCCCCTGCCCGGCTGATCACGATCAACCAGCCGGCCTGATCCACACCTTGTTGTCGTGGAAGGCAGCACCGCCATAAGGCGCCGGCGCGTCGGACCCGGTCAGGACGTTGATGCCCTCGCCGCGCTCATGCGCGCTGTTGGGCCATATGCCTTCAGCGATCACGACACCGCGCTTGAGGCCGTTGAACAGTTTTGCATGCAGCACCACTTCGCCACGCATGTTGCCGATCTCGACGCGGTCGCCTTCAGCGAGACCGTGTGCCGCCGCATCGTCGGGATGCAGCAACAGTTCCGGCCGGCCTTCCTTGGCCTTCGACACCGGTGTTTCCGAGAAAGTCGAATTGAGGAAATTGCGCGCCGGTGACGTCGCGAGCCGGAACGGATGCGCTTCGTCGGCTACTTCGATCAGGTCGACATGGTCGGGAAATTCCGGAAGCTGGGCCACAGGGCCGAACAGGCCCATGCTCTTCGGCGGCCGGTTGGGCGCGGCCTGCCCGGCCCAATCGGCGCGGAAACGAAACTTGCCGTCGGCGTGGCCAAAGCCCTTGAGATAGTGCGCGGTTGCGAAATCAGGCTGCAGATCGAGCCACTTTTCTTCCTTCAGGGACGCGAAGCTGCCCAGGCCACGCTTGCCCAGGATGATGTCGATATGCTGCTGCTCGGTCAGGCCAAAGCCCGGCTTGTCGGAGACCCCGAGGCGCTCGGCCAATTGCTCGATAACGAAATGGTTGGTGCGCGGCCCTTCCGGCGGCTCGATCAGCTTCGGGCCGAGCGTGATGTGCTGGTTGCCGCCGCCCTTGTAGACGTCGTCATGTTCCAGGAACATCGTCGCCGGCAACACGACATCGGCGAGTTTCGCCGTATCGGTCATGAACTGCTCATGCACGCAGGTGAACAGGTCATCGCGCAGGAACCCCCGCTTCACCAGCCGCTGCTCGGGGGCGACATTGACCGGATTGGTGTTCTGAATGAGCATCGCCGTCACCGGCGGGCCGCCAAAGAGCGCATCGCTGGCGCCGGTCAGAATCGGGCCGGTGCGCGACTGGTCGAGATAGCGGATCGAGGGATCACGCATCCGGCTGCCTTCCAGGACATCCTGGTTGAGCTTGAAGATGCCCGAATTGGAATGGAACGCGCCGCCACCTTCATATTGCCAGCTGCCGGTAACCGCCGCGATACAGGAGGCCGCATGCATGTTGACCGCGCCATTGCGCTGGCGCGCAAAGCCGTAGCCGAGACGGAAATAGGTTTTCTTCGTCGTGCCGACGAGATTGGCGAAGGCTTCGATCTCAGCGACACCGAGCCCGGTAATTGCTGCCGCCCATTCCGGCGTGCGGGACCGCAGATGCGCTTCCAGGCCGCGGGGATCGTCGGTGTATTTTTCGAGATAGGCCCGGTCGGCCAAGCCATCGCGAAACAGCACATGCATGACCGCACAGGCCAGCGCGCCATCGGTGCCTGGCTTCAGCACGAGGCCCATGTCGGCCTGTTTCATCGTGGCGTTTTCATAGACGTCGATGACGACGATCCTGGCGCCGCGTTCCTTGCGCGCCTTGATGGCGTGGGTCATCACGTTGACCTGGGTGACCACGGCATTGGTGCCCCAGATCACCACGCAGTCGGACTTCGCCATCTCGCGCGGGTCCGGACCGCGAAGCGCGCCCGCCCCCATCATCCAGCCGGTCCAGGCCAGATTGGTGCAGATCGAGCCGAAGAACCCGGAGTACTTTTTCGCGCGTGGCGAAGCCGGTCGATGCCATCGCGCTGCACCAGCCCCATCGTGCCGGCATAGTAATAAGGCCATACCGTCTCACTGCCGTATTTCGCTTCGGCCGCGATGAATTTTTCCGCGACGAGATCGAGCGCGGCTTCCCAGCTCGCTTCCTTCCAGACGCCGTCACCCTTGGCGCCAGCGCGCACCAGCGGCTTCATGAGACGGTCGGGGTGATGGACGCGGTCGGCGTAGCGCGCGACCTTGGCGCAGACGACGCCAGCCGTATAACTGTTGCTCTTGGCGCCGTGGACGCGGCCGATGCGGTTGCCGTCGAGCAGTTCGACTTCGAGCGCACAGGTCGATGGGCAATCATGCGGACAGGCCGAATGGCCGATCCTGAGCTTGGCGTGCTGGTTCATGATTCCAATTTAGCGACTTTGGCGACGAAGGTGTAGGGCCAGAAACGTCTCAGGCCTTTGCTGCTGGCTTTCTGACGACCCGAAAGCCGCAAGCCTCAGAATTGGGTCGTCAGCGCGGTCAGCCAGTCCGGCGAGGCATTGACCAAAGCGGTCTCCAGCGCCTTGTCGAAACCGGACAAGATGGCGCCAGCGGTCACCAGCAACAGGACGCCGAGCGCAATCTTCAGACCGCCGCCGGCTTCAGCTATGCGACCGCGCCAACGCAGCAAGGTCTCGCGCGACAGCGCTCCAAGGATCAACAGCGGCAAGGCGGCACCTATGCCGAACAGGACCATGGTTGCGGCGACTTGACCAAGGTTCTTGCCCTGGGCGGCCAGCACGGAAGCGGCTCCAAGCGTTGGTCCGACGCAAGGGCTCCACACCGCTCCGAGCAGAATGCCGACGCCGAACTGACCCCAGAGGCCGATCGAGGAAAAGCCGCCGAAACGCTGCTCGACCCAGTTGCCGGCTGGTCCGGCGGCAAGTGCCACACGGGCCTGAAATGCCGGCACGACAAGGACGGCGCCGAGCAACAACATCAACACGGCGGCAGCACTGCGGAAGACGCCGCCGTCGAACCCGATGGAGAACCCTATCGTGGCAACGAACAGGCCGATCGCGGTGAACGACAGGGCAAGTCCAGCCGCCAGCGCAACGGGCCCGTAGCGATGCTGGCTGACGGCGGCACCCAGCACGACCGGGACCAGCGGCAGTACGCAAGGCGACAGCGTCGACAGCACGCCGGCCAAGAACGAGAAGCTGAAGCCCAAAAACATCGCTAGCGCTCAGATGGTGGTATCGAGCAACTGCTTGATCGAATCCGCTTGCGTGACACCAACGAGGCGGCCAACCTCTTTCGTACCCTTGTAGGTGATCAGCGTACTCTGCATCTGTGCGCCGAAGGCCCGGACAATATCCTTCTGGGAATCGAAATCGACTTCGAACACGGCGAGATCGGCATGTTCGGCCATCGGCAGCAATTGGCCGAGGACTTTCTTCTGCGCCTTGCAAGTCGGGCACCAGGAAGCGGTGATCTCGACCAGGATCGGCTTGCCCGCCTTCTGCGCGGCGTCGAACGCCTGCTGTGTATAGGTCTGATGATCGGCGGCCAGCGCCACCGAGGCAGAGGCGAGGCTGGTCATCGCGGTCAAAGCGATCAGAAACAGGCGGCGATCAAGCATTTTTGGCTCCAGGAATCGTGAATCGAACAACCCGGCACGCGAACATGCCGTCACATCTGGTCATTCGCAACGTCAGGACCAGCCGTTACAGGCTCACGGTCATGTTACCGTCCTATTCCGCCGTGCCTTCCTCATATTCGGCCGACATGGTCAGCCATTTTTCTTCATGACCAGCCAGCGTCTGGGCGAGTTGCGAGCGCTCCTTGGCCAGCCGCGTCGCCGTCGACGGGTCCTTTTCATAGACCGCCGGGTTGGACAATTCATCCTCGATGCCATCGATGCGCTTGCGGATGCGGTCCATCAGCGCCTCCGTGGCGCGGATTTCCTTGGCCAGCGGCTCCATGGCAGCGCGGCGCTGGGCTGCCTCGCGGCGGCGGTCGGCTTTTGAGGCCTTGTCCGCCTCGCGCCGCTCGCGACGGTCGCCGGACACACCTGTGACCAGCGTCTTGTAGTCCTCCAGGTCGCCATCATACGGATTGACCGCGCCATCCTTGACCAGCCAAAGCCGGTCGGCCGTCGCTTCCAGCAAATGGCGGTCATGCGAGATCAGGATGACGGCGCCGGGAAATTCGTTCAGCGCGTGTATCAGGGATTCGCGGCTGTCGATGTCGAGATGGTTGGTCGGTTCGTCGAGGATGAACAGGTTCGGCCCTTCGAAGGCCGACAGGCCCATCAACAGCCGCGCCTTCTCGCCACCCGAAAGATCCTTGGCGGCGGTGTTCATCTTTTCCGTGGTCAGTCCGAACTGCGCGACGCGGCCACGCACTTTGGATTCCGGCGCTTCCGGCATCAGCCTGCGGACATGTTCATAGGCGTTTTCGTCGGGCCTCAGATCATCGAGCTGGTGCTGGGCGAAGATCGCCACCTTCAGGCCCGGGGCCACCGTCATGGTGCCGGTCTCCTGCTTCAGACGGCCCGACAGAAGCTTGGCGAAGGTCGACTTGCCGTTGCCGTTGGCGCCAAGCAGCGCGATGCGGTCGTCGGCGTCGATGCGCAGCGTCATCTTCTTCAGGATCGGCTGACCCTCGACATAGCCGACATTGACGTTGTTCAACGCCACGATCGGCGAGGCCACCGTCTTGACCGGTTCGGGGAAGGAGAACGGCCGAACCGTATCGTTCACGATGGCCGCGATCGGCTTCATCCTTTCCAGCGCCTTGATGCGCGACTGCGCCTGCCTGGCCTTGGAAGCCTTGGCGCGGAATCGCTCGACGAAGGATTCCATGTGCTTGCGGGCAGCCTCCTGCTTGACGCGGCCCTTCTCCTGCAATTCCTTCTGCTCGGTATATTGGCGCTCGAACTGGTCGTAACCACCGCGCCAGAAGGTCAGCTTCTTCTGGTCGAGATGGACAATGGAGTTGACCGCGCGGTTGAGCAGGTCGCGATCATGCGAGATCAGCAAAACCGTGTGCGGATACTTCGAGACGTAATTCTCCAGCCACAACGTGCCTTCGAGATCGAGGTAGTTGGTCGGTTCGTCGAGCAGCAGAAGGTCCGGTTCGGAAAACAGCACCGCCGCCAGCGCCACGCGCATGCGCCAGCCGCCGGAGAAGGACGAAGCCGGCCGGCGCTGTGCCGCGTCGTCGAAACCAAGGCCGGCGAGGATGGTGGCCGCGCGTGATTCGGCTGAGTGCGCGTCGATGTCGGCCAGCCGCATATGAATATCGGCGATGCGATGCGGATCGGTGGCGGTCTTTTCTTCTTCGAGCAGCGCCGTGCGCTCGAGATCGGCCTTAAGCACGATCTCGATCAGCGCATCCTCTGTACCCGGCGCTTCCTGCGCCACCTGGCCGATGCGGGTGTTCTTCGGCAGACTGATCGAACCGGTCTCGGAGGCGAGGTCGCCGGTGATGGCCTTGAACAGCGTTGTCTTGCCAGTGCCGTTGCGGCCGACAAGCCCTGCCTTCGTGCCCGCTGGCAAGGTCAGCGAGGCATGATCGAGAAGCAGGCGCCCGGCCATGCGGAGCGAAAGGTCGTTTATGATCAGCATGGCCGCGCTTTTGCACGGGAGACCAGCGCTTCGCAAGGCCTTGCGGACCAGTTGGCGCGACAAGACATGCGTATGAGGCGCCTACAGCACGCGACAATGCTGGTCGTGCCGACGCTTTTCAGCGCCGGCACAGACAGCACTCAGGCTGTCGCCTTGCGTTTCGTCGCCTTGGCCGCGGCAACTGGTGGTGCGGCCGGCTTGCGGCCAAGCCCCGTCGACTTTGCCAGCGCCGACCGGGTCGCTGAGTAATTTGGAGCGACCATCGGATAGTCCTGCGGCAAGCTCCACTTGGCCCGATACTCATCAGGGGAAAGACCGTAGTCGGTCCTGAGATGCCGCTTGAGCGACTTGAACTTCTTCCCGTCTTCCAGACAGATTATATAGTCGGGAAACACGGACTTCTTCGGGTTTACCGCCGGATTGAGCGCCGGGCTTTCGACGGCCGCAACGCCGCCCAGCTTGCGAACCGCGGCGTTGACGCTTGCGATCAGATCGGGCAGGCCAGCCGCCGGAAGCGGATTGTTGCCGACATAGGCCGAGACGATATCTGCTGTCAGTTCGATGGCTGTTTTGTCGTCGATATTTGACAATTCTTGTACTCCTGATGACGTTAAGTCACCGCTCCTGGTGAAGTCTTCTTTTGCGGTATCGATCCAGCAGTGTCCCCAACGGACCGCCAAGCCTCAACAAAGCGTCAAGACTCGATACAAGGCAATGATTTCAATGAAAAATGGAGCCGTGCAAATTAGAAAATCTAATACTTGGATAGAGCCGGTTTTTGGGCTCCGCCTTCGGCCAATATATCGAGAATACGCTTCCAGCGGGCACAACGTGCGAAATCTTTCTGCTCTATCGCTTTTTCCGCCTTCATAGCGGCATAGAGTGGCGCTTCGGCGCCAAATTCCTTGATCAGCCAATGCGCCTCCTGTCTGGCGAGACGTTCATTCTCATCAAGCATGGCTTTTGGCCTCCGAGCGCTCCAGGCCGACCGCGATGCAACTGCCGATCACGAGGACCGCGCCTGCCATGGCCGTCACCGTCAACCGCTCACCCGACAAGGTCAAAAGAAGTGTTGATAAGATCGGCGTGAGATAGGCGACGACAGCAACCTTGCCGCCACCTTCCAGTTTCAAAGCGCGAGACCAGAAGTAGTAACCCAAGCCCATAGGACCGGCACCAAGGTAGAGCCCGAGAAGCAAATGCCTATCGGCGTGCCAGCCGACGCCATCGTGAACACACCACAGGAAGGTCAGGACAACGCCAATCAGCGCCGAGGGCAACAGCAGACGATCCGGCGACACGGGAAGGCGGCCGACGACGATCGTGTAGAACGCCATGCACAGTGCCGAGCCGAAGGCAGCAGCGTATCCAACCAGGTTACCCTGCAGCCAGGACTGGCTCTGGCCACCGGAAATCACCAGTGCCACGCCAACAAAACCAACGATAGAGGCCAGGCCCAACAACGCCGGGCGTTGCGGGCTCCCAAACCCGATCACCGCCGCCGCGACCATCAGCGGCCAAGTGTAGGCGACAAGATTGGCCTCGATCACCGGCATCGAGGCGAAAGCGACATATTGCAAGACCATTGTACCAACCAGCCCGACCAGGCCGACGCCGACCGCAGCGAGGGAGGCTTTCGAGACAAGCGACGCTCGCTCCGGGGCGGCGCCATCCTGTTTCATCAGCCGGATTGCCGCGAAGACCAGCGCGGCTCCCGTGAATTGCAGAAACTGCACCAGCGAGACGGGATGATCTTGCAGAAGAGATTTGCCTACCAGCGCGTTGGTCGACCATAAGCCGACCGCGCCGGCGGCAAATCCCAATGCTGCTCTAGCCTGCATCTCTCAAACTCCATGCGGCCGGCGCATGCGAGAAATGCGGGCCGTCTACCATGTGTCCCTTGCCCCGACCGGAGCCGCCACGTCCTCCGGCGCCACCGGGCGTGCCTCCTCGTGCCGGCGATAGGCTGGCAACTGGTTTGCCCAGACGTCATCGGCCAGTTCGTTGACCCATTCGCGGTCCTGATCGTTGTCGGCGGCAAGGTAGAACATTCTGTTGTCGTCGACATAGGGCTTGGCCACCGAGCGCTGGTTGAGCACCAGGGTGACGCGTGAGCCGTGCTGGATCGGCGCGGTGCGGTGCAGAACACCCAGAAACTGCCCGAGCGTCGCATAATTCATCTTGTGGTCGATGCGCATGACGCGATTGCGCGGAATCTCGCGGCCTGCCTCGAGGATCGCCCTGCCCTTTTCGCTGTTGTCACAGTAGATTTCGAGGTGCCCTCCAATCAACTGCTCGCTGATCGACAATGGGATCAGCTCGGTCACAGGAACGCCGTCGCAATGCCACTCGACGGCGCCGTCCTTGGGATTCATGAAGGTAACGGTCGAGCCGACGATGGAGAGGGGATAGGGCTCGAGCTTGGTGCCCATCATGTCGGACAGCCGCTCCAGCCGGAGCTTGTCGTTCAGAAGTTCCTTGATCTCCGGGATGAAGCGATCGGCGCCGGTGATGAAGGTCAGGTCGAGGTGCTTGTGCACGGCATGGCTGGACTTGAGCTTCAAGGCGGCCTCTTCGATCGCGGCGAGCAGAGCCGGATCGTAGCCGTGCAGGTATTGCGCCACGCCGAAGCTGGAAATTTTCCAGGACGTTTCGTGGCCGATGATGGCCTCGCGGCTCATCGCATAGCGCAAATCGGGTATGGTATGGGCGTTCATTCTACTTCTCCGAGATGGGGGCAAGACTTGAACGACAGTTGATTAAATTGCCTCCCCCTGTAAAATTAGGAATGCTGGTGCTACCGTAAGCCAAGCTTAAGGTCGAAAACCGTGCGTCTGCTCAGTCAGGTCAACCTCAATTCGCTAAAAATCGTGGAGAGTGCTGCGAGGCACAAGAATTTCACGCGCGCCGGTGAAGAGCAGTTTATAACCGCGTCCGCGGTCAGCCAGCGTGTCAAAAGCCTCGAGGATCAGCTGCGCTTCAAGATCTTCCTGCGCGGCGGCAATGCCGTTTCCTTGACGCCGGAAGGCGAAACCTACGTTTCACGTGTTCGCGAAGCCCTGGAGCGGATTGTTGCCGCGAGCATGGAAGCAACCGGGCAGTCACAGGAGCATGTTTTGAAAATATCGGTACTGCCGACCTTCGCGGCGCGGTGGCTTTTTCCACGCCTGCCTTTGTTTCAGCAACAGTATCCCGATATCGAAATGCGCGTTTCGACCTCATATGCGACTCACGAATTCGCAACATCCGACTTCGATGTCGAGATTCGTTATGGCGACGGAAGCTTTCCCGATCTGCAAGCCGACCTTCTGTTCAAGGAAGATCTGACGCCGGTCTGCAGCCGCAAGCTTTTTCATGACGTTTTGGGCGACAAGCCGTTGTCGAAAGTCAGCCCCGAGGATCTTCGCCACTTCACGCTGCTGCATTCCGATACCTGTACCCAGAATTGGCAATCCTGGCTGGGCTTCGCAGGTGCCGGCTTTGTGCTCAACGAAACCAAGAGCATCTATTTCGATTCCTGCATGATGTCTTACGAAGCGGCCAACTCCGGTATGGGATTTGCCGTGGCGAACCGAGCCTACATGTCGAGCGATATCCGCGCCGAAAGACTGATCGCACCGTTCGCGGTTCACCACCCCAATACGGCCGGCTGGTATTTCGTTTGCCCGGACAAAACACTGCTGGCTCGCAAGGTGGCGCTGTTCAAATGCTGGATCATGGCCGAGGCTGCTTTGACTCAGGGCCAGTTGGAGCGCGAGTTCAGCTGACCGCACCATTTCGCCTGATTGGCTGGCTGATCGACGTCACCTAAAATCTTTGTTGAAATCAGGCGTATGCGCGCCCTTCCTCAGTGCGCTGGAACATGGCGAGGTCGAGCTGCACCGAAGGCCGGCCAAGGACCGTCAGGATCATGTGGGCCTGGCCGCGATGATGCGCCTGATGATTGAAGAGATGATCGAGCGCCGGCGCCAGCCGTTGTGAAACAGTGCGCATGTCGGAGACGGTCATGTAGGTGAAGCGGCCTGTCAGCGCCTTTTCACTCAAGGAGCCTACCCAGCCGATAAGCCGCTTGTCCTCGATCTCGCGCGCACCGCGCAGACCGGGCAAGGCGCGGTGCAGGATGGCGTCGAGACTCGTCGGCGCGTCGCCCTCGCCCGTGAAACGCTTCATCCAGATCCGATCGGTGGCAAGCAGATGATTGAGCGTGCCCATCATCGAGCCGAAAAAGGCACCGACATCGCGATTGAATTCTTCTTCGTCGAGATCCGCGGCGGCCTCATAGATGCGGCCATTGGCCCATTGATTGTAGGCCGCAAACATCATGAAATGCTGTCTCATTGCTTCCCCCGGCTCGCATCGGTCCCGGGCCTACCTAAACCGCAGGAGCACCCGCGCCAATGCCCATTCTGCTTTATGACCTTGTCGGACATGATGCGGCCCGGCCGTTCAGCCCGCATTGCTGGAAGGCGGCAATGGCGCTGGCCCACAAAGGTCTCGATGTCAGCACCGTGCCGACGCGCTTTCTCGAGGTGCCAGCGATTGAGAACGGTGCTTCAAAAACCGTTCCGGTGATCCGTGACGGCGAAAAGATCATCGCCGATTCCTTCGCGGTCGCGCTCTACCTTGACGAAGCCTATCCTGAACGGCCGACTTTGTTTGGCGGTGAAGGCGGCAAGGCGATGGCGCGTTTCATCGAGCGCTGGTCGCAACTGACCTTGCATTCCTACATCACCACCGCCGCGCTCATGGACCTTTATGGCATGCAGGACGAGGCCAACGCGGTTTACTTCCGCAAAAGCCGGGAGCAGCGCCTGGGCAAGCGGCTGGAGGACGTGATCGCGGTCCGCGATGCCGGGCTTGGCAGTTTCAGAACCTCGCTGGAGCCGCTGCGCTCCATGCTTTCCTACCAACCGTTCATCGGCGGCGCCTCGCCGCTATTTGCCGACTACATCGTTTTCGGCGCCCTGCAATGGGCACGCGTAGCCTCGCCCTACCGGCTGCTCGACGACAGCGACACGGTGGCACAATGGTTTGACCGCTGCCTCGACCTGCATGGCGGGCTTGGACGAAAGGTCGCGGCGGCCTGATATCAGGAGGATTACTTGCTGGACTTCTTGGGCTTTGCTGCCTTCGGAGCGGCCTTGGCTATTTTTGCAGCAGGCTTGGCGGTTTTGGCTTCCTTTGGTGCCGCCTTTTTCGCCGGCTTCTTGGCTCCAGCCTTTGGCGCCGCCCCCGCGTCTTCACCATCGACGTCAGTCGCCGCCTGGTGCCAGTGGCGCTCATGCTGACCAACCGGTTGTCCCTCGTCCAGCCAGATCTGGTGTGCACGGTTGCGAATGCGCTCCTGCCGATCGTTCGTCATGGTCACTCCTGCCTCCGTTGGGGCCGACTTCAACGCGGCGCCGACACCAGACTATAACACCTGACGCGCTTGCAAACAGGGCCGCAAGCAGTTGTGATGGCTGTACCTGACGCTTGTTCCCGGCAGTGTGTCGGCCGGCCAAGCGTTGCGATCGTCCCCAGAACTCACGAGTGTCTGCCCGCCAGGCCCCGGGCTTTAGCTGTCGCTCTGGGCGTTCGCCATTCGGAAAGCCAAGCAATTGGCTTTCCGTCCGCTATGCGGACCATTCCTCGCCCCCCCTTGGCAATGGGCCGGGCGGCTTGTATAGAGCCCGCCACTCTCCCATTCAATTCTCAGACAAGGACCACCCATGGCGCTCGAACGCACCTTTTCCATGATCAAGCCGGACGCAACCCGGCGCAACCTCACCGGCGCCATCACCAGGATGCTCGAAGAGGCTGGCCTGCGCGTCATCGCCTCGCGCCGCGTCTGGATGAGCCGCCGCGAAGCCGAGGGCTTCTACGCCGTGCACAAGGACCGTCCGTTCTTTGGCGAACTGGTGGAGTTCATGTCGTCGGCGCCGACGATCGTGCAGGTGCTGGAAGGCGAGAACGCCATTGCCAGGAACCGCGAAGTGATGGGCGCCACCAATCCGGCCAACGCGGCTGAAGGCACCATCCGCAAAGTGCACGCGCTGTCGATCGGCGAGAATTCGGTGCACGGTTCCGATGCGCCGGAAACCGCCGCCGAGGAGATCAAGTACTGGTTCTCGGACACCGAGATTGTCGGCTGAACGAATAGACGAGCTTGATGATGAAAGCCGGGGCAAAACCCCGGCTTTTTCTTTGGCTAGCGAATAAGCGGCGTGTCCCAGAGGTCGCCGAGCAACGTCTTCAATTCATGAAAGCGCTTTTGCCCCAGCTCCTCGGCCCATTCCCGTTCGATGTCCAACAGGATGTCGGCCATCTTCTGATAGGCGGCACGGCCGCGGTCAGTGAAATGGACGACCGTGCCACCGCCCTCGTCCACTGACGGGGAGCGCGTAACGTAGCCCATGGCTTCCAGCGTCTTGAGCAACTGGTTCATGGCCTGCTTGCTCATGGCGGCGCGCTCGGCCAGCACGCTGGGCCGGCAGCCATCCGGACCGGGATACTGGATCACCGCCATGTGCGGCGGGCTGAGGTCCTCGAAGCCGGATGCCCTGAGTTCCCTGATCAGCTTGCGATGAATGGCCAAGGCCGGCACGCGCAACAGCGCGCCGATCAGCGGCGGCTTTTGTGGCGGATCTTCCGTGAACGACGGCATTGACACCTTGGTAAATTGAGTTTACCCATTTCGGTAAATTGGATTTACCACATAGGAGGAGTGAATGCTAGACAAAGCCGCCAAGGCCCAAATCAATCCAGCGGACGAGACAATCGGCCACGGCGGCCTCGCCGTGCACTTCCTGCTCACTGGCGAGCAATCGAACGGCTCGATCACCGCCTTCGAACTGTCGGTGGCCGGCTCGCAGCGCCTGCTCGCCCCGGCGCACAGCCACGACCACTACGAGGAAACCATGTATGGGGTCGAAGGCGTGCTGACGCTGACCGTCGACGGCCAGCGTCACGACATCGGGCCAGGACAGGCCCTGTGCATTCCGCGTGGCGCGGTCCATCGTTTCGATAACAACACCGCCGAGACCGCCAAGGTTCTCTGCGTGGTGACACCGGCCGCGATCGGGCCGGAATATTTCCGCGAGGCTTTTGCGATCTTCGGCGCCGGCGGCCCGCCCGACCGCGCCAGGATCATGGACCTGATGCGCAGTTTCGGCCTGACGCCAGCCCCGCCACCGCAGGCCTGATCTGCTCAGCTCGCCGCGTTGAAGCGCAGGACCTCGTGGCCATCCCTGTCGGCGATGGTCAGCTTGCCAGCGTCAACCTTGAATGTTGCCGCCTTGGCCAGCGCGTCGAACAGTGCCTTTTCCTCAGCCATGACCTCTGGCGCGCAAGCCTTGTAGGTCGAGTCTATGTCGCTCACCGTGATCGTCTCGCCATCGACCTTGGCCGTGGCGAAATAGACGTTGCAGGGGCCGCTGCCGCCAGCCTTGCCGGCTTCACTGATCCTGAATGTCGCCTGCGGATTGGTTATCACGCCGATGCCGTCGATATACTCGACCAGCCAGCTTTGGCCGAACACCGCTCCCGTTGCTGCGGTCGGCGACACCATTTTCAGCATGATGGTCTGCGGCACGTCGGTCAGCGGATCGACCTGATGCCTGACATCGCTGATGAACAAGAGCCTGTCGTCGACCGTGATACGAGCCTGCAACGCATAGGTCATTTGCGGCCGGATCACCGAAGGATCGAATTTGATCGCGAAGCTGATCGGCACCTGGCCCGCCGGCGTCACCTTCTGCTCACCGATGACGGCCGCCGGCGCATCGGCCAGCGACACATCGGCAAGCTGCACGGACAGGACAGCGTTGGGCGGCAGCGCGATGCGTTCGCGATACATCACCTGGCCTGCCATTGTCTTCTCGGCGGCGGCCGACATTTCCGGCACGGCCAGCATTCCGACAACCAGCGGCACGAAACCGAAAACGAAGAATTCGGCGATCCTGTCCAGCATGACCATCTCCTTGCTAAATTGATAGATGGGGCCAAATCAACGGATGGGGTCAAATCAACCGACGGGCCAAATCGCCCGACGGTACAAACTGGCCAAAGGATTGCGGTCGTTCCGTGACATCAGCGCGACATTATTCGGTCGGTTGCCGCTTCCAGCGCCGCGCGGCCTCGTCATCCGCATCCTTGGCAGCGACCCAGCCTCCCTCGGCGCCGTCCGCGTGATGCTCCTTCTTCCAGAAAGGCGCGCGCGACTTCAGGTAGTCCATCAGGAAATTCGCAGCCTCGAACGCCGCCTGCCGGTGGGCGGAGGCAGCCACCACCAGAACGATGTTTTCGCCTGGGCGGATCTTGCCGTGACGATGAATGGCGGTGAGGCCTTGCAGCGGCCAACGCTCGATCGCTTCGGCGGCGATGCGGGAGATTTCAGCCTCGGCCATGCCGGGATAGTGCTCGAGCTCGAGTGCCGAAAGCGCGCCCTGTTCGTCGCGGCAAAGGCCGGAGAAGGTCACCACGGCGCCGATATCTGCGTGGCCTTGCGTCAGCCGGGCAATCTCGGTGGCAACGTCGAAATCCAGCGCCTGGATGCGCACTGTCGCCACGACCAGTCCGGACACGGCTTCAGCCTCCGGTCATCGGTGGGAACAGCGCAATCTCGCGCGCGCCGCCGATCTTTTCCCTATGGTCGACATGTTCCTGATTGATGGCAACACGGATCACCTCGGGAAACTGCAGCGCGTGCTCGTATTCCTCACCGCGCGACTTCAACCAGCGCAACAGGTCAGCGACAGTGTCGATGCCATCAGGCAGATCGACTTCTTCCTCGGCCATGCCGATCCGCTCGCGGACCCAAGCGAAATAGATGAGCTTGGTTTTGCCGCCCGCCACGTCATTCGTCCATGATGTGCTTGAGACCGGCACGGAAATAATCATAGCCGGTGTAAAGCGTTACCAGCGCGGCGATCCACAACAGCACCAGCCCGGTCTGCGTTGTCAGCGGAAAAATCTTGTCACCGGCGGGTCCGGCCAGCAGGAAAGCGATCGCGACCATCTGGATGGCGGTCTTCCACTTGGCAAGCTGCGTCACCGGCACCGAAACCTTGAGCGCGGCCAGATACTCGCGCAGGCCCGAGACAAGGATTTCGCGGCATAGGATGATGATCGCCGCCCATAGCGACCAGCCGGCGATCCCGGCATGGCGATCGGTGTCGGCGGCCAACAGCAAGAGGCAGGTGGCAACCAGCAACTTGTCGGCGATCGGGTCAAGCATCTTGCCGATGTTGGACGTCTGCTGCCAGGCGCGCGCCAGATAGCCATCCAGATAATCGGTAATGCTGGCCAGCAGGAAGATGATCAGCGCCGACCAGCGAGCGAAATCGCTCGACTTCAGGTGCCCTTCGAGAAAGAAGCACAGCACAACCAGCGGCACCGCGACAATGCGGGCGTAGGTGAGCATGTTGGGCAGGTTGAATGCGCGCTTGACCATGTCTTGGAAAACTCTTTCTGCCTGCGTACTCAAATCAGAAGCTGATGTAGGGGGTCAACAGGTCAAAATCGATTGGCCAGCCGAAAATAGCCAGCGGTTTGTCAGCTCTCGTGAAAATGATTGTAGACCAGCTTGGCGACCTGCTCGGAAATTCCGTCGACCTTCCGCAGGTCCTCGATGGCGGCGCGGCTTACGGCCTTGGCGGTGCCGAAATGCAGCAGCAGCGCCCGCTTGCGGCCGGGACCGATGCCGCTGATCTCGTCGAGCGGGCTCTTCACCATTTCCTTCTTGCGGCGTGCGCGATGCGAGCCGATGGCAAACCGGTGCACCTCGTCGCGCAGCCGCTGGACGAAATAAAGGACTGGGTCGCGAACGGGGAGCGAAAACGAGTCCCTGCCCCGGACAAAGAAGCGCTCACGGCCGGCGTCGCGATCCTGACCCTTGGCGATGCCGATGGCGACGACGCGGTTCTCGATGCCGAGACCTGAAAGGATCTTGCGCACTGCCGTCATCTGGCCCTGGCCGCCGTCGATCAGGATGACGTCGGGCCAGGCCGGGAAGCTGCCCGCGACGTCATCCTCGATATCATCCGTTGCCTCCGCCGCAACGGCATCTTCGGCCACGGCGACGTCGCCATGTTCCTTGAGCAGCCGCGAAAAACGCCGCTCCATCACTTCGCGCATCATGCCGAAATCGTCGCCCGGCGTAATCTCGGTCGAGCGGATGTTGAACTTCCGATACTGGTTCTTGACGAAACCTTCAGGCCCGGCAACGACCATGGCGCCGACAGCATTGGTGCCCATGATGTGCGAATTGTCGTAGACCTCGATGCGGACTGGAGGCTTGGGCAAGCCGAAGGTCTCGGCGAAACCGGCAAGCAGCCGGCCTTGCGTCGACGTTTCGGCCAGCCGCCTTCCCAGCGCCTCGCGGGCATTCTGCAATGCGTTGTCGGTCAGGTCCTTCTTCTCGCCGCGCTGCGGTACCAGGATCGCCACCTTGCGGTTGGCGCGGGTGGAGAGGGCCTCGGCCAGCAGCTCCTGATCCTCGACGCCATTCGACAGAAGGATCGTGCGCGGCGTCGGCTTGTCGTCATAGAACTGCGCCAGGAACGAGCCCAGCACCTCGGCGGCTTCCAGCGCCGGGTCGGCCTTGGGAAAATAGGCGCGATTGCCCCAGTTCTGGCCGGTGCGGAAGAAAAACACCTGGATGCAGACCTGCCCGCCTTCCTGGTGGATGGCAAAGACATCGGCCTCGTCGACCGTCTGCGGATTGATGCCCTGGTGGCTCTGCACATGCGACAGGGCGGCGAGCCGGTCGCGATAAATGGCGGCGCGCTCGAAATCGAGGCCTTCGGAGGCCTGCTGCATGGCGGCCGAGATTTCGGTTTTCACCTTCTGGCTGCGGCCGGAGAGAAAGTCCTTCGCCTCCCCAACCAGCTCGGCATAGTCCTCGTGCGAGACTTCGCCGGTGCAAGGGCCGGCACAGCGCTTGATCTGGTAAAGCAGGCAGGGCCGAGTCCGGTTCTCGTAGAACGAGTTGGTACAGCTGCGCAGCAGGAAGGCGCGCTGCAGAGAATTGATGGTGCGGCCAACGGCGCCGGCCGAGGCAAACGGGCCGAAATAGTCGCCTTTGCGTGAGCGCGCGCCGCGATGCTTGTAGATGCCGGGCGAGACATGGTCGCCGGTCAAAAGAATGTACGGGAACGACTTGTCGTCACGCATCAGAACGTTGAATCGCGGCCGCAAGCGCTTGATAAGATTGGCTTCGAGCAGCAGCGCTTCGATCTCGGTGCGGGTGACGACGAACTCCATCGTCGATGTCTCGCGCACCATCCGGCCGATGCGGTTGGTGTGAAAGCGCCCCTGCGCATAGTTGGTGACGCGCTTCTTCAGGCTGCGCGCCTTGCCGACATAGAGCACGTCGCCGGCGGCATTCATCATGCGGTAGACGCCCGGCGCGTTGGGCAGCCGCTTGACCAGCGTCTGGATCACCTCGGCACCGACCATGCCTTCGGCGTCGCCGGCATGCGGCGTCCAGTCAATGGCGGTGAAACCGACATCGGGACCGGCAGGCGCGACGATCTCCTCCGCTGCCTCATCCTCGATATCGATATCAGGGGGCAGGTCGTCGGTGCCGCCCCTTTTGCCTTTGTGTTCCATGGGACTCATTCCGCCATGCCTGTCACATCGGGCGTCTGCCATGCAAGGTGCTGGCCGCCATCAAGCGCGATCATTTGGCCGGTGACCGACCGCGCTTCCCAGAGATAGCGGATCGTTGCGCCGAATTCGGGCAATTCCGGGCCACGCTTGAGGATCAGGCCATCGACCTGCGCGGCAAAATCGCTGTCATCCTGGCGGCTGTTCTTTAGGGTTGGCCCCGGACCGATGCCGTTGACGCGAATCCGCGGTCCCAGTGCCTGCGCCATCATCTGCGTGGCCGTCCACAGTGTCGACTTTGACAGCGCATAGGAGAAATAGCGCGGTGTCGGGCGCCAGACGCGCTGGTCGATCATGTTGACGATCAGCCCCTCCTGCCCGGCCGGTAGCGCCTGGGCAAATTTTTGCGCCAGAAATGCCGGCGCCTTCACGTGGACGGCGAAGTGCCTGTCCCAGGCTTGCCAGTCGAAATCGAGTATGGAATCGTCCTCGAACAGCGAGGCGTTGTTGACCAGCAACGAGACAGGACCGAGCGCAGCCTCGGCCTGTGCAACCAGGCCGCCGACCATGGCCATGTCGGTCAGATCGGCGACGACGACAGCGGCGCTGCCGCCTCCAGAGCTGATTGTGGCAGCCAGGGCATCAGCCTCGGCGCGCGAACGGTTGCAGTGAATGGCGACGGCGAAACCATGCGCGGCGAGATCCTCGACGATTGCCTTGCCGATCCGCTTTGCCCCGCCCGTCACCAACACCGCGGCCATGGCCTTGCTCATATCCTGTCAATCCTCAATTTCGGCCCAAAAAGACGGAGCCGGCGAAATATGGCCCGCAATACGTTAAATGCCGTTCGCACGTGGGGCAGCATTGTGGCGAAACGGCCGGATCGGCCATCCCGACTCGCCATGGACCGAAGCAACCAGACGGCAATATAGGGCGCTGGACTCCTTGCACCAAGCGGTGTGCAGCGCAGCATGAAATGGCTGCTGACATTTCGCTGTTGCGAAGATGCAACGTCAAGGTTCCGCCTCATTCGCGCCGGGGAATGACCCAAGTTCAGGTTCGCTTCAGCCGCATTTTGACACGACATTTGGAACCGACGAACGCCAGATCCGTTTCACCCCCCGGACGGGTCGATGGCGATCGTGAGAAACAAGCCTGTGTCCTGTGGCTTAAGGAGTAAAGAACAATGCAAGCCAATCTTAAATTCGCACGGCCGCTGGCCGTTGCGCTGGGCCTCTTCGCCCTCGGTGGTACCGCCTATGCAGCGGACGTCGTCACGGAAGAGCCGCCGGCACCCGCGCCGGTCGCTGAACTTCCCGTCGCTTCCTGGGCCGGCCCCTACGCCGGTCTGAGCGTCGGCTACGGCTTCAGCGGTCATGCCAATGCCAGGGACCTTGGCAACAACGTCAGCACCAAGGGCTTTGTCGGCGGTGTCTTCGGCGGCATCCAGTGGCAGCAGGAGAACTTCGTGTACGGCGCTGAAGCCGATATCGGCTACAGCGGCGTCAAGGGTTCCAATGCCGGCCTCGAAGCCAAGGGCGGCGTCGAAGGCTCCCTGCGTGCCCGTCTCGGCTATGCCGTGACCCCGGAAATCCTGGTCTACGGCACCGGTGGTGGCGCGTTGAAGAACCAGAAGATGGACAACGGCATCGACAGCGAAAGCAACACCATGCTTGGCTGGACGGCCGGCGTCGGCACCGACATCAAGATCACCGACAACGTGTTCGGCCGTGTCGAGTATCGCTACACCGACTTCGGCAGCAAGGACTTCGGCGGCAGCATCGGCAACGTCAAGTCGACAGACAACCGCGTCACCTTCGGCGTTGGTATGAAGTTCTAAGTCGTTCAAGCCACGACACGAAAAAGCCGGGCCTCGCGCCCGGCTTTTTTTTGTTCTTGGTGTTGAGGATCAGGATGGAATGCTGGGCTTCAGTTCCGGGAACTTCTCGTCGAAGCGCGCCGCCCAACGCGTCAGCCGGCCTCGGCCCTTTTCCCACTTTCCAGCAAAGCGCAGCGCCAGATAGCCAAGGCAGGCGCGCAACGCCAGCTGTCCCACGGTGATCTTCTTCGGCAGTTTCGGCGGATTGGCGTTGAGCAGGTCGAGCGCCGCGGTGATCTTCGACCATTGCCGGTCGAGCCAGGGCTGATAGACCATCTCCTCGGGTCGCGTGCGCCGTTCATAGACCATCGACAACGCGCAGTCGCAAATGCCATCCGCCAGCGCCTCCAGCACTTCCGCCTCAAGCCGCTTGTCGGCATTGCGCGGAAGCAGCGCATTCTTCGACACCCGGTTGAGGTGCTGGGTGATGGCGCGGCTGTCATGGATCGAGCGCCCGTCATCGAGCACCAGCACCGGAATTTTGCCGAGCGGATTGGCGCCGATCAGGTTGGCTGGCTTGTCGTCGGTCTTGACCGGCACGAGGTCGACGGCAACGCCCGCATAGGCCGCAGCCATGCGCACCTTGGAGCTATAGGGAGAAGAAGAAGCATAAAGCAGTTTTGGCATCATCGGTTTCCTGTTTTCCAGACGCACTGTTGTCCAGACACGCGTCTGCGATCAACGGCCAGAGCGCAAAAAACAGTATCAGAAAACCGGCAACGGTTTCCGCTCGAGGTTATCTGACATGGCCACCGGCTGATACGCGATCTACACGAGCAAAGACCAAAGAGGCCGGGATGAACCCGGACAAACTCCGATCCTTCACAGCCCAGGCTTCGCGCCGGGGCATAAGTTCGAGACGCGGAGAACCCGACAGAGGCGAGCGAGGCAACCTGTCCGGCGCCCCGCTTTGCTGCCCTCGGCCCCCTTCCCTGGCGGTCCTGCGCACGGCCCGAGAACCAAACGTTTCTCGCAAGAGACATGCGCCGCGTCCAATTGTCGGAGCCCCTTCACGCAGCCTAAAGGATGCGTGGCGCTCCAACAGGGACCTTACTTCTTGGCGGCCTTCGCTGCCGGCTTGGCGGCGGCCTTCGGCTTGGCGGCAGGCGCGGCCTTCTTCACAGCCGGCTTTGTCGCCGCTGCGGCTGCCTTCTTTGCCGGTGCCTTGGCTGCAGGCTTTGCTGCTGCTTTCGCTGCGGGCTTCGCCGCTGCCTTGGCGGCGGGTTTCGCTGCCGGTTTTGCTGCTGCCTTCGCCGCGGGTTTTGCCGCTGCCTTGGCGGCGGGTTTTGCTGCTGGCTTCGCTGCCGGTTTCGCCGCTGCCTTCGCCGCGGGTTTTGCTGCTGCCTTGGCAGGTGCTGCCTTCTTCACCGCTGCCACGGCTTTCGCCGGTGCCGCCTTCTTTGCCGGTGCCTTGGCCGCAGCGGCCTTCGGCTTGGCCGCGGGTGCTGCTTTCTTGACCGCGGTTGCGACCTTCGCCGCTGCTGCTTTCACAGGTGCTTTCTTTGCCGGTGTCTTGGATGCCGGCGCCTTAGACGACTGCTTCGCCATATCATGCCCCTTGCGTTATGCCGACGGCCGTGAATGACCCCGGCGCGCAATGCATATCTGACTCGCGGCTCCCTAGCCAGCGAAGCAATGCACTGATTTTCGCAGTTTAAATTTCAGCATCGGGCTGCAGGCCAAGGTCCCGCTTCGCGTAGAAATTCGCTTCGTATCCCGAGCAATTGCCAGAGAGCTTTGCAGGCAAATTCCGCGTCGGCCGTTGCCGCGTCAACGCCAGTAACAGCAGCCGATTCATTCAGCAGCGGCAGGCTTGTTGCGCTCATCACCGGCCTGTGCTCAGATACACAGATTACTCTGTGCTGCAGAATATTCTGTAAAACCTGGAGACAGATGATGGGCGCGGACGACATCATTCACCAGAGTACACGCCTCAGGATCATGGCGGCGCTGAATACTCTCGATAGGCGACAGGCGCTGGAGTTCACCCGGTTGAAAGCAATTGTCGACACGACCGACGGCAATCTCGGAGCGCATCTCGATACGCTGGCCGGCGCGGGTTACGTCGATGTCGAAAAGCTGTTTGTCGAGCGCCGGCCGCAGACACGCATCAGGGCGACCACAAGCGGGCGACGCGCATTCCGAGGTCATGCGGCTTACCTGCGCGCTCTGCTTGAAGAGGCCTGTCTGCCCGTGGTGGAACGCAATCGGCGCAAGGCGCGGTAGCGGGACAAAGGCCGACACCGCGGTGCTGGTTGCCGATCCGCTTCAGCGCATCAAGGAATCGCGAACCACATCCCGTCGAAGGCCGCCCGCTGCCTTGGCGTGAAATCTGGTTGATGACGCATCCCAACCCATCTCGCTCGTGTCGCGACGGATTGAGCGTAGCATCTCGGGGCTGGAACGGATGTCCGTTCCAGCCGAGGTCAGGCCAAGAGGAAGATAACTTTAGCGCAGGACGCGGCAGCGGCCGTTGTACACCATCCAGCGGTCGAAGCCCGAAACACAGAATTCGACGTTGTCGCCGATCGAGGCGAAGCCCTGCCCCTCCTCGATCAGGTACCAGATGGTGCGGGCGCGGCCATCGGAAAGGCTGACGGTCGCACCGCAATAGCGACGTCCGATCGGCCAGGTTTCGTTGGCCGGCAGATAGCGGTGCTGATGAATGCGCTGGAAGTCGGTGATCTGCACATCCGGCAGATGCGGCACATGGTGCACCTGATAGGAGAAGCGGCTGGTGATCTTGTTGAGCACCCAAGGCTGGCCACAGACGCCGCCATCATCGTTGGAATAGACGGCGAGATCGGCGGCGTGCACCGCCTGCGTGACGCCGAGCGGAGCAGCAAGCGGGGTGCAGAAGGCGAGCAGGGCGGCAAGAGCGGATTTGGCGAAGCGAGTCATGGCAGCCTCTATGATCTGGTCCGCGCACTGTGAGGATTCGCAGGGTTGCGGTCAAGCGGTAGCGCACTAGCGATGGTTGCCTATATCGGAAACGATTCCAGCCAGCCAGGATTTCGCGCGCCGACCTAAAGCGAAGCGGTGCGGCGGAACACGCTGAACTGAAATGACTGAGTTGCTCCCCAAGGCGTCACATGAACATGATTTTGCGCGCCAATCAGCTCGAATCCTTGTCCGAGCGTCTGGCCGAGGCTCGCCGCATCGTAGCGTACGATAGGCAAGCCGCTGCAACGCTCGGGTCCGTCCGGTGCAAAGGTCGCGATAATTGCGTGGCCTCCTTCCTTCACAGCCCGCCTCATACGGACGAGATACGCGGTACGATCCTGTCCGTCGGTGAGGAAATGAAACGCCGCCCTGTCATGCCAAACATCAAAGGTTTGCAAGGGCTGCCACTCCGTTGCGTCGGCGACAAGCCAATCCACCTTTGCGGCCCGCGCGCCCAGACGGTTCTTCGCTGCCGAAAGGGCGGCCTCGGAAACATCCAGCACAGCAACGTGTTCAAAGCCCCGATCGAGCAGGCCATCGACCAATCGCGACGCGCCGCCGCCAATGTCTATGACAGAGACATCCTTCGTTGGCGCGACCCCGGCGATCAGATCCAGCGAAAGATCCGGGTTTTCCTCGAACCAGCTGACTTCGGCCTCGGCCTTTTTGGTATAGACGCCCTGCCAATGGGCCTGTCGGCTCTCGGTCACGGCGCCAGCTCCCCCGCCAGCCAATTCAGCGTCCAGTCGGCCGGCCGACCAACGACGAGCAACCTGTGCAAGGCCGGCAGCAGCGTGCGCAGTTCGCCTTCGAGGGTAAAGGGCGGGTTGACCACCACAAGGCCGCTGCCATCAAGGCTAGGCTCTCGCGACGACGGCCTGATCTCGAACTCGATATCGAGCACCCTCGGAATGCCTGTCTCCTTGAGGGCTTTGCGGAAAGCGATCACCGCCTTGCGGTCCTTGATCGGATACCACAGCGCATAGATACCGCTTGGCCAGCGCTTGTGCGCCTTGACCAACCCGTCGACGAGACGGCCGAACTCCCCCTCTTCCTCGAAAGGCGGATCGATGAGGACAAGGCCGCGCTTCTCCTTAGGCGGAAGATGCGCACCAAGCGCCAGCCAGCCGTCGAGTTCGATCACCCTGGCCTGAAAATCACCATCGAACTCCGCCTTCAGCTTCGCGGCGTCCTTCGGGTGCAGTTCGATCGCCGACAGCCGGTCCTGCTTGCGCATGAGGTGCCGGGCAATCAGCGGCGAGCCTGGATATTTTTTCACGCCGCCATCGGGATTGAGCGCTCGCACCGCATCGAGATAGGGAGCCAGAAGCGCAGCCGCGAGCTTGCCCAATTGGGCGTCGACAAGCCGGCCGATGCCGCCCTGCCATTCGCCTGTTTTCTGCGCCTCGACCGAAGACAGATCGTAGCGGCCAATGCCGGAATGGGTGTCGATGACGCGAAACGCCTTGTCCTTCTGCTTCAGATATTCGAGCAGGCGCGTCAGCACGACATGCTTGACGACATCGGCGAAATTTCCTGCGTGATAGGCGTGACGATAGTTCAAGTTGACCCCCTGCCCCAGCGCGGTGGAGGCGGCTGCGAATTCGGATTTTCCGGACGGCCACCACCTCCGCCGAAACGGAACGCCAGCACCAGGCCGATCAGACCGATTGCCATCAGCGAGAAACCCACCGGCCGCGCGCGCCGGTCTACCTCACCCGCGCCGGAGCGCAAGATGAGATCGACCGTCCGCATCGGTATGCTCTCGGCATCGCCCGGCCCAACGATGAACGTATAGGCGCCGTCAGTGACATCGGTGATCAGACCGGCTTCGTCGCGGAAGATCTTGTCCGGCAGTTGCGGGCTCGCCTCGCGTGGATCGGAGTGATTGAACCGCAGCGTATCGGCGAGAACAGTGCGGCCACCGGTGCCAGCGGTGATGGTCAACACGGCGCGTTGCTGGGAAACGATGCGCTCGGCCCTGGCGGTGAGGTCGACCAGGACACGCACGGGTGCATCACCAGCCTTCAATGACACAGTCGCCGGCTTGAACCTGCCTTGCTCATAGACGCGCCAGCTGCCGATCTCGTGGCCGGAGAAATTGGCCATCGCAAAGGGATAGACGACGCCAATACCGGCGCCGGCAAGCAGGATGAGCAGAAAGAGAGCGCGCATCGGATGGTCCCTTGCAACTATCTGGCATTGCCGCCGTCGCGGATGCGTTCCTTGGCCGAAGTGAGCCTTGCTACGCCTTGCGCTCCCAGCGGCGGTCGGACGTCTGCTGCCAATAAGTGACAGCGTGGCCGGCGTCCTTCATCGTCTTCCAGTGCGTACGCGCCGCGGCGACCTGGCCGCTGTCGTGACCATCGAACAGGAACACGGCACGCTCGTACGCGCCGAGGTCCGAGGGTGACGCACCGTCGACAAGGAAGCGGATCTTGGCGTCATTCGGGTTGCCGTCACCGGTGGTCAGCAGAACCGGCTGATCCTCGGAATGGGGTTCGCGATCGGTCGCGTGCGCCAGGAACGAATCATCGCGGAAGGTCCACAGGTGCTGATCGAGCGCATCGCGCCGCTCCTCGGTGCCGGTTTGCACGACCGCGCGCCAACCGCGATCAACGCTGCGCTCGAGAAGGCCGGGAAGGGCATCCTCGAGCGTTGATTCGGTCATGTGGTAGAAGAGGACGTCGGTCATGGTCGCGCCTTGAAGTTCCTCACCCCTCGTAGTTGTCGCGCACCAACCGATCAAGCAGCCTGACGCCGAAGCCCGAGCCCCATGACTGGTTGATCTCGTTCGACGGCGAGCCCATCGCGGTGCCGGCGATATCAAGATGCGCCCAGGGCGTATCCTTGACGAAGCGCTGCAGGAATTGCGCGGCGATGATGGCGCCACCGTAGCGGCCGCCAATGTTTTTCATGTCGGCATTCTTGGAATCGATCAACTTGTCGTATTCGGCGCCAAGCGGCATGCGCCACAAACGCTCCTGCGTCGCTTGCCCGGCCGCCGTCAGCCGCTCAGCCAGTTCGTCATTGTTGGAGAACAGGCCGGCATAGTGCTGGCCGAGCGCCACCATGATGGCGCCAGTCAGCGTGGCCAGGTTGACCATGAATTTAGGCTGGAAACGGTCGTTGCAATACCAGAGCGCGTCCGCCAGCACGAGACGGCCCTCGGCGTCGGTGTTGAGCACCTCGATGGTCTGCCCCGACATCGAAGTGACAATATCGCCGGGCCGCTGCGCATGGCCATCGACGGCATTTTCGACCAGCCCGATGATGCCGACGACGTTGGCCTTGGCCTTGCGCGCGGCCAGCGCGTGCATGAGCCCTGTCACCGCTGCCGCGCCACCCATGTCGCCCTTCATGTCTTCCATGCCCGATGCCGGCTTTATCGAATTGCCGCCGGTGTCGAACGTGACGCCCTTGCCTACGAAAGCGACTGGACTGTCCTTGGCCTTGCCTCCGTTCCACTGCATGACAGCCATACGGGCCCCACGCGGCGAGCCCTGGGCGACCCCAAGCAGCGAGCCCATGCCGAGTTTTTTCATCTCCTTCTCGGCCAGAATCTCGACCTTGACGCCGAGCGCTTCCAACGCCTTGGCCTGCGCGGCAAATTCCACTGGTCCAAGCACGTTTGCCGGCTCATTGACCAGGTCACGGGCCAGAAGCACGCCGTCGACCACGGCTTCCATGTCGGCAAAGGCCTTTTTCGCGGCAGCCGGATCCGCGGTCAGGATGGTCACCTTGGCGGGCCTTTTCGCGTCTCCCTTGGTGTCGTCCTTGTCCTTCTTCGTCTTGTACTTGTCGAAGACATAGCTGCGCAAAAGAATGCCCGCGGCCAGATTTGCCGCGTCCTTCCCACTTGGCGAAGCACCGACAATTTCGAGTACCACAGCCACGTCCGTGGCCTTGCGCAATGACGCCGCGATGGTGCCGCCAAGTTTCATCCAGGCGTATTCATCGAGCCCCGAGACCTTGCCGGCGCCGACTGCCACCAGCCTGTCGAGCGATGTGCCTTCCGGCGCCAGGATTTCGACGACACTGCCAAGCTTGGCAGTGAATTCGGCGATGGGAAAAGCCCGCTCAAGTGTTTTTGCCGGGTCGCATGCCTTTGCCGTCTCGCCCAGGCCGCCGTCATCAGCCGGTAGCACGAAAACGCTGCCCTTTTTCGGTGCGGCAAATTTAGCGAAGGCGATCGAAGGTCTCGAAGTCATTATGTCCTGCTTTCGGGGAGTGGCGCTAATGCACGATGAAGCGGCTTTCAAGATCGCGCGACATTTGGTCGTTTTCCAGCATTTGGCAAGACTTTGCCGAGATCGCACCCCATATGGCGGATGGAATCGATGGCGATTCGTCGCGGAACGGCCCCGCTTCCTGCCGCAACCTGTTGTTAACCATCGATGTTCGCCGTTTATTATCCATTGCCGCCGACACTCCAGGTCATCGGGGCGCGTGATATGGAACGGGAGCCAGATCGAGCCGCCCATGAAAACCGCCGATGGAACCAGTTGTGCGGGCGTCGCCGGACGGCTACCTTGTCAGGTGGCATGATGCCGTTCGAGAAAATCGAGAAAAGCCTTCATGAAGGTCGTTGAACGCTACATCATGCGCCGCGCTTTCGTGGTCTTCCTGGCAGCGCTTGTCTGGACATTGGCCATCGTGTGGACGACGCAGGTGTTGGCCAAGATCAACCTTGTCACCGACAGCGGCCAGTCAGCCTTTACCTTCTTCGAAGTCGCCGGCCTCATTCTCCCTTCGATCGTCCCGATCGTCGTGCCCTTTGCCTTGGTCGTGGCCGTGGCCCAGACGCTTAGCACCATGAACTCGGATTCCGAGCTCGCCGTCGTCAACGCGGCCGGCGCCTCGCGCTGGACGATCGTGCGGCCGATCATGCTTCTGGCACTCGCGGCCGCGGTCTTTTCCTTCGCCGTCGACAACGGAATTGATCCCTATGCGCGCCAGAAAAACCGCGCTTTGATCGCGTCGTCGCGCGCGGACCTGTTGTCGCTGATCATTCAGGAAGGCACGTTCCGCAAGATCGAAGAAGGCCTGTTCCTGCAGATCGGCGAGCGGCTTCCCGAGAACCGGCTGGGTGGCATCTTTGTCGCCGATTCGCGCGAAGAGGGCGTCAATCTCGTCTACTACGCCAAGACCGGAAGCATCATCGAACGCGCCGGCGAGAAGGTGCTGATGATGAATGACGGCGTCATCCATCGCAAAACGTTGACCGGTGATCTGTCGGTCATCCGGTTCACCTCCTATGCCTTCGATATGTCCGCCTTCATGTCGGCGGCTTCCGCGGTGACGCTGATGCCGAAGGACCAGACGACCCAATATCTGCTCAATCCGAGCCCCAACGACAAGAATTACCAGCAAAGTCCGAACGAGTACCTAGCCGAGGTCAACCAGCGTTTTTCGGAATGGACATATTCGCTGGTCTTCGCGCTGATCGCGCTGGCGGTCGCGGGAGATGCGCGCTCGCATCGTGAAGCACGCGTCAATCCGCTGATAACGGCCATCACCATATCGCTGTTCGTGCGCTGGCTTGGGTTCTTTGCCGCCAGCAAGGCCGACGACGTGCCGCAATACGCCTATATGGTTTATGGTATTCCCATCGTCGCATCGGCGGTGGCGATCTGGTTCATCGTCTCAAACCGCACTATGGAACTGCCGGTGGCCTGGGCAGACGGGATGACCAATCTGACTGCCCGCATGGGTGACGGCTGGAACGCCATCAAGGCGCGTTTGTTTGGGCGTGGCGCATCCGGGCAAGGGGTCAGCTGATGGGCTGGACGCTGGGCCGATATTTTTTCTTCCGCTACGTGACAATCACGTTCTGGTTCTTCATCGGCCTGCTGGCGCTGGTGTTCCTGATCGATTTCACCGAGTTGTCCGGCCGCACAACCGGCCTGCCCGGTTTCACCTATGGGACAGCGGTGGCCATTTCCGCGCTCAGGATACCGATGATCATGCTGCAGACAGTGCCGTTTGTCGGCCTTTTCTCCGCCATGGCGACGCTGGTCTCACTCAATCGAAGATATGAACTGGTCATCGCCCGTTCCGCCGGCGTTTCCGCGTGGCAGTTTCTGTTGCCATGCTGCATCGGTGCACTGCTGTTCGGCGCCTTGTCGGTCGGTGTCATCAACCCGCTCGCCGCGCATGCCTTTTCCTTGTCCGAGCAGATCGAGACCGAGCTGCGTTCCGGCAAATCCAACACCGTTTCGGCTGATGCAGCACCCTGGATTCGGCAGAAAACCAGTTCCGGCGACACCATCATCGGCGCACGCGCCATCCTGAACCAGGGTCTGGAGATGGCCGACGCCGTCTTCTTCATTCTCGATGCGCAAGGCAACATCGTTGAACGCAAGGACGCGGCGCGGGCTTTCCTGCGCGACGGTTATTGGGATTTGCAGGACGTAAAGACCTTCAAGGATGGCATCATCAAGCCTGCGGCAAACGATCGCGTGCCAACCAATCTCAAACCGGAATTCGTGCAGGAGCGGCTGGCGCGCCCGGAAACCATTCCGTTCTATGACCTGCCCGGCAAGATCGAGGTTGCCCGCTCCTTCGGCCTGAAGGCGGATGCCTTCGCCATGCAGTTTGATTCTCTGGTGGCGTTGCCGTTCCTTCTCGTCGCCATGACGCTGATTGCGGCAACAGTTTCAATGCGATTTGCCAGGATGGGACAATCCGCGACGATGATTCTGGGTGGCATCATCGCTGGCTTTCTGCTTTATGTCGTTTCGGTGCTGGTGAAGGCGTTCGGCGTGGCGGGATTCGTGCCTACTGTCGTGGCTGCCTGGGTGCCGGTTATAGTAGCTATGTTCTTCGGGGTGACTTTCCTGCTATACAAGGAAGACGGCTAGTGAGGGAGGCGTTTTTGCCCAGCAATAGGCAGGCCCGTTTGGCGCGCCTCTATGCGGCGACCGCCTTGGCGTGCCTGTTCGCCTGCGCCGCCCCGGCGGCCCCTGCGTTTGCGCAGCAAGTCGGTGATTTGGGAGCCAAGGTTCCAGACGGCACGCAGATGCTGCTCGCCGCCGATACGCTTGTCTACAACAACGACAACCAGACGGTGACCGCCGTCGGCGCCGTGCAGATAGACTACGGCGGCAATCGCCTCGTCGCTCAGCGGGTCGAATATGACCGCGCCACCAAGCGCCTGGTCGCGAGCGGCAATGTCGAGCTTGTCAACAGCGATGGCACCAAGATCAATTCGGATCATATCGACGTCACCGACGATTTCGCCGATGGCTTCGTCAACGCGCTGCGCGTCGAAACCGTCGACAAGGCTTATTTCGCCGCCGAAAGCGCCGAGCGCATGGGCGGCGTCCTGACCACATTCCACAATGGCGTCTACACCGCCTGCGAGCCGTGCGAAGACAAGCCCAACAAAGCGCCGACCTGGCGCATCAAGGCCAGAAAGATCATCTGGAACGGAGAGAAAAAGACGGTTCGCTTCGAGAACGCGAATTTCGAATTCTTCGGTTTTCCGCTTGCCTACCTGCCAGCGTTCGAGATCGCCGACCCGACGGTGAAGCGCAAGAGCGGCTTCCTGATTCCGAGCATCAGCTACAACAGCCACCTGGGCTACAGCGCCAAGATTCCATATTATCTCGCGCTTTCGCCGACATACGACCTCACGGTCACGGCGGGCGGCTATACCAAGCAGGGCTTTCTTGGCGAGGCTGAATGGCGGCAGCGCTTCAACAATGGCGAGTACAGCCTGAAGATCGCTGGCATTCGGCAGAAAAACCCCGACGGCTTCATCGACAACGCCGCGTTCCCCGGCAGTGCTGGCCACAACGTCGATTCGGGCGAAGCGGGCGATCCGAACAAGTTCCGCGGCATGATGGGCACCCAAGGCCAGTTCGCTATCAACCCGCGCTGGAATTTCGGCTGGGACGTCCTGCTGCAAACCGACAAGAACTTCTCCAACACCTACAACATCGACAAATATAACCAAGGCGTTCATCAATCGTCGGTCTACCTGAACGGGCTCAACGGCCGTAACTATTTCGACCTACGCGCGATGCATTTCGAGGTTCAGGAAGATACGCTCAACAGCAATCCCGCCGCGCGTAGCGGCCAGCAGCCGTGGGTGCTGCCTTCGCTCGACTATGCCTATATCCCCGATGTATCGGTCGCTGGCGGGCAGTTGTCGCTCAACGTCAATGCCCGGGTCATCCGCCGCGATGATCTCGATCAGACTTTCGACACCCCATATAATCCCCTTACCCCCGTGCAGCGTGTTCGCGGCATAGCAGGTGAATCCGGTCGCCTTACCGCAGAGGCTGAGTGGAAGCGCACTTTCACCACCGACGGCGGGTTGGTGCTGACCCCCTTGCTGGCACTGAGCGGCGACGCCGATTATGTCCGGGCTTCATCGGCCTCATTAACTGCCATTGCTCAGATGGCGATTAATCCGGAAATAGGCACGAACGCCGACATGCGATCCTCGTTCGCACGCTACATGGCCACCGCCGGGCTTGAAATGCGCTGGCCGGTGCTGTTCTCCATGGCCAATTCCAGCCACGTGCTTGAGCCCATGGCGCAGGTTTTCGTCCGACCGAACGAACAATATGTCGGCGGGCTCGCGGTTCCCAACGAGGACGCGCAGAGCTTCGTCTTCGATGCGACCACGCTGTTCGAGCGCGACAAGTTCTCAGGCTATGACCGTGTCGAGGGTGGCTCACGAGCCAATGTCGGCCTGCGCTATTCCGGCTCCTACAACAATGGCTGGGGCACCAACGCGCTGTTTGGCCAGTCCTACCAGATTGGGGGCCAGAACTCGTTCGCGGCGCCTGATCTCGTCAATGTGGGCGCCTATTCGGGCCTCGAGAAGGCCACATCGGATTATGTCGGCCTGTTCGGCGTCAACAGCCCGAACGGGTTCTCCGCATCGGTCAGCGGGCGTTTCGACGAACAGACTTTTGAAGTCCGCCGTGCTGAAGTGAAAGCCGCCTTCTCCGGTCTTCCGGTGTCGTTGAGTGCCAAATACGCCTTCATCCAGGCGCAGCCGCTTTACGGCTTCACCACCGACCGCCACGAAGTCACGCTCGGTGCGTCGACCCATCTCGCTGAAAACTGGCGTGTTTTTGGAACCGGAACCTATGATCTGCAGCAAAGCCTGCTGGTCAGTGATGGCGTTGGCTTTGCCTACAATGACTCCTGCTTCACCTATCTGATGACGTATTCGCAGTCGCGTGACCTCAACACCAGGGAAGTGACGCAGAACATCGGCTTCAACCTGTCCTTCCGTACGCTGGGTGATTTCGGTTCATCGAGCAGCGCTGCCGGCGCGATCCAATAACGGACGACCGCCCGGCAACGGGCGATCAGCTGGCGACATCGTTTTGCCGCATAACGCAGGCAGGGGTATCGTTGACCTGATACAGGGATGGACTTGGGTCGATATCGGGGTGGAATTGGGATGATTTCGATGCGGAAATACCTCTTTTCGGCAGGATTTGCGCTGCTTGTGGCGGCGACATCTGTCTCGTTCACTGTCATGACGCCGCCGGCCTTCGCCAGCGAGATCAAATATGTCATCAACGATATCCCGCTCACCTCCGGTGACATCGCGCACCGCGCGGCATTTCTGAAGCTGCAGCACAAAAAGGGCGATGCCGCCCAGGAAATGATCGATCAGACGTTGCGTCTGGCCGAAGCGAAACGCCTCGGTATCCGTATCAGCGACGCGCAAGTCGAGGCCGCCTACCAGCGCTTTGCCTCAAGCAACAAGATGCAGCTCAACCAGCTCGATGGCGTGATGGAGAAGTCCGGCGTTACCAGGGACCACTTCAAGGAATTCATTCGCGCGCAGATGGCTTGGAATCAGGCTCTGAGCGCACGCTACCGATCCGGCGATGGCACTGGCGCGGTCAGCGAACAGGACATCGTGAGGAAGATGCTCGAGAAGGGCGGCGCCAAGCCGAGCGCCACCGAATACATGCTGCAGCAAGTCATCTTCGTCGTGCCGGCGGCCGAACGCAATGCGACCCTGGCCAAGCGCAAGCGCGAGGCCGATGCCATGCGCGCCCGCTTCAACGGCTGCAACACGACGCGCGAATTCGCCAAGGGCCTGATCGACGTCACAGTTCGCGATCTGGGCCGGGTCCTGGCGCCGCAATTGCCGCCTGACTGGGCTGAACAGATCAAGGCGACCAAGGTGGGTGGGGCAACTGTGACGCGCGCGACCGACCGCGGCATCGAGTTCATCGGCATCTGTTCGTCGCGCGAAGTATCCGACGACAAGGTCGCGCAGATGGTGTTCCAGGGCGAAGGCTCCGGGGACAAGAATGCTGACGAGCTCAGCAAGAAATATGTCGACGAGTTGAAGGCGAAAGCCCGAATCGTCAAACGCTGAAATCGGCACGAACGTGGGGAATGCAGGGGTTTCGTTGGCGCTAAGCGTCGGCGATCCGTCCGGCGTCGGGCCGGAGATAGCGCTTGCTGCCTGGCAGGCACGCGACGATGCCGCCTTACCACCGTTCTATCTTCTCGCGGATCCCGCACTGGTTACCGCGCGGGCGCGCCAGCTTGGCATTTCAGCGCCGATCATCGAGACGACACCAGAACTTGCAGCGGGGCTCTTTTCGCGTGCCCTGCCCGTTGTTCCATTGGATGCACGCTTCGTCGACAGCCCCGGCCGACCAGATCCGGCCAATGCCGCCGGCACCATAGAGGCCATAGACCGCGCCGTCGCGGACTGTCTCGCCGGCAAGGCCGCCGCGGTCGTCACGTGCCCCATCGCCAAGAAGCCGCTCTACGATGCCGGCTTCCGTTTTCCCGGCCACACCGAATACCTGGCGCATCTCTCGGCACGTCACAGCGGCGTCGAGGTGATGCCGGTGATGCTGCTTGCTGGTCCCGACCTGCGCACGGTTCCGGTCACCATCCATATCGCGTTGGCCGAGGTACCGAAGGCGCTGACCACCGAATTGATTGTCGCCACCGCACGTATCACCGCCGCCGATCTCGCCAACCGCTTCGGCATCGCCAAGCCCAGGCTTGCCGTGGCGGGCCTTAACCCGCATGCCGGTGAAGGCGGCTCGATGGGCCTTGAGGACGAGCGCATCATCCGCCCGGCGATCGACAGTCTGCGCGCCGAAGGCATCGACGCTTTCGGGCCGCTGCCCGCCGATACCCTGTTCCATGCTCGCGCGCGGACCAGCTATGATGTGGCGATCTGCATGTATCACGATCAGGCGCTGATCCCGGCCAAGGCGCTGGCCTTCGATGAGGCCGTCAACGTCACGCTCGGCCTGCCGTTCATCCGCACGTCGCCAGACCACGGCACGGCTTTCGACATCGCCGGCAAGGGCTTGGCGCGGCCCGATAGCCTGATGGCCGCGTTGCGGCTTGCCAGGCAGTTGGCCGATATTGACAAGAGGGCGGCTAGCGCATGAGCATCGACGGGCTGCCGCCGCTTCGCGAAGTGATTGAGCGCCATGGGCTGCAGGCGAAGAAGGCGCTCGGCCAGAATTTCCTGCTCGACCTCAACCTCACCGGAAAGATCGCCCGCACCGCCGGCGACCTGTCCAACACAACCGTGATCGAAGTCGGCCCCGGCCCCGGCGGGCTGACCCGCGCACTGCTGTCGAACGGTGCGCAGCGCGTCATCGCCATCGAACGCGACGAGCGTTGCCTCGCCGCGCTTGCCGAAGTCTCCGACCATTATCCAGGCCGGCTGGACGTCGTTTCCGGCGATGCGCTGAAGACTGATTTCGCGGCACTTGCCGGTGAGGCATCCAGAGATGGCAAGCCAGTGAAGATCGTCGCCAACCTGCCCTACAATATCGGCACCGAGTTGCTGGTGCGTTGGCTGACCATCAGCGACTGGCCGCCGTTCTACACCTCGATGACCTTGATGTTCCAGCGCGAGGTGGCCGAGCGCATCGTTGCGCCCGCCGGTAGCGACAGTTATGGCCGGCTGGGAGTTCTTGCCGGCTGGCGGACAGAGGCGAGGATCGCCTTCGACGTGCCGCCGCAGGCCTTCACGCCGCCCCCCAAGGTAACCTCTTCTGTGGTGCATCTGGTGCCGCGCGCCGCTCCCCTGCCCGCTGATGTGAAGAGACTGGGACGCGTCACCGAGGCAGCCTTCGGCCAGCGCCGCAAGATGCTGCGGCAGAGTGTGAAAAGCCTTGGTGGCGAGGCATTGCTCGAACGTGCCGGCATCGATCCGACGCGGCGCGCCGAAACGCTCAGCGTCGAGGAATTCGTGCGGCTGACCAACGCTGTGTAGCCCTTTCCCGATCGGAGAAGGCTTCAGCTCGTCTTTTCATCCAGCAGGCTGGAGATGAAATCGAACAGGCCTGGACGGCGGTCACGACGCAGCCGTTCGGCGACGACGATGCCGCGCACCTCGGCAAAGGCACGATCAAGATCGTCGTTGACGATGACGAAGTCGTATTCCTTCCAGTGCTCGATCTCGTTGCGGGCGTTCTTCAGCCGCGTCTCGATCACAGCCTCCTGGTCCTCGGCGCGGCGCTTCAGCCTCGCCTTCAATTCCTTCATCGATGGCGGCAGGATGAAGATCGAGACGATGTCGGCACGCATCTTTTCCTTAAGCTGCTGGGCGCCCTGCCAATCGATGTCGAACAGCATGTCGCGGCCTTGCGCCAGCGCCAGTTCGGCTGGCTCGCGCGGTGTCGCGTAGCAATTGCCGTGCACTTCGGCCCATTCGAGCAGCGCATCGGAATCACGCAGCCGCTCAAACTCGCGCATGGTGCGGAAATGGTAGTGAACGCCTTCGATCTCGCTGCCCCGGCGCGGTCTCGTCGTGACCGAAACCGACAGTTCGAGACTGGAGTCGCTTTCCAGCAGATTGCGCGCGATCGTCGACTTGCCGGCGCCGGACGGCGACGACAATACGAGCATCAGGCCCCGGCGGCGGATGCGGGACCCCAAATCCTTGGCAACCATTGGCTACTCCAGATTCTGGACTTGTTCACGAAACTGGTCGACCACCGCCTTCAGGTCCAGCCCGATGGCGGTGACCGCGGCAGCGTTCGACTTCGAACACAGCGTATTCGATTCGCGGTTAAATTCCTGTGCCAGAAAATCGAGCTTGCGGCCGATGGCGCCGCCGCCCTTGAGCAGTGCTCGGCCTGACGCAACATGCGTCTTCAACCGGTCGATCTCCTCGCGAATGTCGGCTTTGGTGGCCAGGAACGCTGCCTCCATGTGCAGCCGGCTGGCGTCCAGATTGGCGGACGCGTCCATCAACAACCGAACCTGTTCGGCGATACGCTCACGGATTGCCGTCGGCTCGCGCGATGGATCCGCCTCGGCACGCAAAGTCAGCGCCTCGATGGCATCGATATGGCCCAACAGCAACGCCGCCAATGCCGCGCCTTCGCCAAGCCTCGCTTGTTCCAGCCCGTTAAGCGCCTGGTCAAGCGCGGCGGTGATCGCTGCATCGAGCGCCGCCCGTGCCTCTTCCGTTTCGATGGTTTCGGGAATGTCGAGAACACCGCGCAGGGAAAGCAGCCCGTCAGCCGTGGCCGGGGCGGCGCCGAACTGCTCCTGCAGCCGCTTGGCGAGCCCGGCCAAGTCCTTCAGAAAGGCTTCGTTGACCACCGGTTGCGCCTGAGCGCCAGCGGCACGGCCAATGGTCAGCGTCGCCTGGAAATTGCCCCGGGCGAACCGCTTCTGGATCGTCTGCCGGACCGCCGGCTCCAGCCGTTCAAACCCCTGCGGCAGACGCAACCTTATCTCGACGCTCTTGCCGTTGACGGACTTCACTTCCCACGCGATCGACGTGCCGTCATGCTCGGCCACCGCACGCGCAAAACCGGTCATGCTCTGCAAATTCATAGTGCTCAAATACCCCCTGCACGCGATCCCCGCAAACCGAAGCGATTTGCGGAAAGGATCACACGCGGTGTGAAAAATCAAAGTGCCTTATATCACGCCGCGGTTCGGCGTCACTGGGCAGTGGTGGTCCCGGCGTCGCCATCGCCGCCGTCATCGCCAGTGCCATCATCCGGCTTGTCAGCAGCGGCGCCAGCCTTATCCGCGCCCGCCTTGTCGGCGGCGGGCTTGGCAGCCTCCGCCTTGGCGGCATCATCGGCCTGCTTTTTCTGCAAGGCGCGATAGCGCGCGACATTCTCATTGTGCTCGTCAAGCGTCGCCGCGAAGACATGCCCACCTGTGCCATCGGCGACGAAATAGAGATCATCGGTCTTTGATGGATTGGCGACAGCCTCAAGCGCCGCACGGCCTGGATTGGCAATCGGCGTGGGTGGCAAGCCGTTGATGACGTAGGTGTTGTAAGGTGTCGGTTTCTGGATGTCCGACTGGTAGATCGGCCGGTCGGCAGGCTTACCCTTGCCGCCGAACAGACCATAGATGATGGTCGGATCGGACTGCAGGCGCATGCCCTTGGCCAATCGGTTGATGAACACGGCGGCAACGCGCGAACGCTCGTCGCCCTTGCCTGTTTCCTTCTCGACGATCGATGCCAGCGTGACGAATTCTTCAATGTTGGCCAATGGCAGGTCCGGCGCACGCCGCTGCCAGACGTCGTCGACCAGTCTCTTCTGATCCGCCAGCAACTTGTCGACCATCTGCTGGCGCGTCGCGCCACGGGTAAAGCGCAGCGTATCGGTGGCAAGGCTGCCCTCGGCGGGAACGGCGGCCGGCATGTCGCCGCTCAACGCGCCCTCCTCGGCGATGCGCTGCAGTGCCTGCTCGACCGTCAGTCCCTCGGGAATGGTCAGCGAATACATCACCGACTTGCCGCTCTTCAGCAATTCCATGATGTCGCGCATGGACGCTTTCGGCTTGATCTCATACTCGCCGGCCTTCAGCGCGGAGTCGTTGCCAAACGCACGGACGCCAAGGCGAAACACCCGGGCGTCGCTGATCAAGCCACGCCGTTCGAGCTGGTCGGCGATGTCCTGGACGCCGGTGTTGGGCTTGACCAGGAAGGTGTCGCCATTGGCCGATGGGCCAGCTTCGGTGAATTCCTGCTTGCCGAAATAGAGTGCGACGCCGGCGGCCAGAACCATCAGCATCACCGAGGAGATGACGAAGTTCATGAACACGACGACCTGGCTGCGCGAAGCACGCGAGCGCTTCGGCGGCGGCGTTCCAGCTTCGGGACGCAGCGCCTCGTTGGCCGTCTTCGGCACGATCGGGCCCGACGTTGGCCGTTGCCCGAATTCTCCGTTGCCCGCCGGATTTGTGTTCATTGCGCCCTACCGTTCGATCTCTCAACGAATCCCCTGCGGCAGAGTAGGGGTGAATATGGCAAAATTGACGACACGGCGGGGCTGCGCCGGTCGGCAGGCCAGCTAACCATTGTAGCGCTGGAAAACCAGCGAAGCGTTGGTGCCGCCAAAGCCGAAGGAATTGGACAGCGCAACGTCGATCTGACGGGCACGCGGCTTGTTCGGGACCAGATCGATTGCGGTCTCGCGCTCGGGATTGTCGAGGTTGATGGTCGCCGGCGCGATATTGTCACGGATTGCGAGAATCGAAAAGATCGCCTCGGCAGCCCCCGCGGCACCCAGCAGATGACCAATGGACGACTTGGTCGACGACATCGAAATTTTGGATGCGGCGTTGCCGACCAACCGCTCGACGGCGCCGAGCTCAATTGTATCGGCCATGGTCGAGGTACCATGTGCATTGATGTAGTCGATATCGGCGGGCGTCAGCTTGGCGCGATTCAGCGCTGCTGTCATGCAACGGAAAGCGCCATCGCCGTCTTCAGCGGGTGCCGTGATGTGATGTGCGTCGCCAGTGAGGCCATAGCCCGTCACCTCGGCGTAGATCTTGGCGCCGCGCGCCTTGGCGTGTTCGAGTTCCTCGAGCACGACAACGCCGGCGCCCTCGCCCATGACGAAGCCGTCGCGGTCGCGGTCGTAGGGGCGTGATGCCGTCTGCGGTGAATCATTGCGCTCCGTCGACAGCGCCCTGCATGCGGCGAAGCCGGCGATCGACAGCCGCGTCACCGGCGCTTCGGCGCCACCCGCGACCATTACGTCGGCATCGCCCCACATGATCAGCCGGGCAGCATCGCCAATGGCGTGCGCGCCGGTTGAGCAAGCGGTAACGACGGCATGGTTCGGGCCTTTCAGCCCATGCCGGATCGAGACCTGCCCTGAGACCAGATTGATGATCTGGCCGGGGATGAAGAATGGGCTAATGCGGCGCGGACCGCGCTCCTTGAGGATCATCGCGTTCTCAGCGATGCCCTCAATGCCGCCAATACCGGAACCGATGAGTACGCCGGTTGCGCACTGTTCCTCGTGGGTCTTCGGTTCCCAGCCGGAATCCTTCAGCGCTTCATCGGCGGCCGCGATCCCGTAAAGGATGAAGTCGCCGATCTTGCGCAGTTCCTTTGGCTCGAGCACGGCCTCTGGATTGAAGGTTGCGTTGCTGCCGTCACCGCGCGGGATGACGTGGGCGATCTTGCAGGCAAGATCATCCACCTCGAACTCGGTGACGCGCTTGGCAGCGCTGCGGCCGGTCAGAAGTTCCTTCCAGCTGTGCTCGAAGCCCATGCCGAATGGTGACAGCAACCCAAGGCCCGTGACGACGACACGCCTCATCGCAGGTTCTCCCCGGTGATGACTGCGGAAAGTGTCAGGCCGAAGCCTTGTCGATGTACTTCACGGCATCGCCGACGGTGAGGATGGTCTCTGCCGCGTCGTCAGGAATCTCGACGCCGAATTCTTCTTCGAAGGCCATGACGAGTTCAACCGTGTCGAGGCTGTCCGCGCCCAGATCATCGATGAAGCTTGCCTGTTCGGTCACCTTGTCGGCATCAACGCCAAGATGCTCGATGACGATCTTCTTGACGCGCTCTGCGGTGTCACTCATTTTGGGCATCCTCGTCTTTTGTTTGTCTGTCTTCGTTAGCGGGCAGAATGCCGCTAATCAAGCTGAAAGATGGTCCTGCCTGAAACGCAACGGCAACAGACCGGTTTTTGCCCGAACCGCCGGGTTGCGGGCCGCATTACACGAAAATTGGCTAAGGTCCAAGACGAAATGGTCTCTTTTCACAGGGTACCGCAATGCCTTGGAACATGGTTCAGATCATCGCCATGCCGCCATTCACATGAATTGTCTGGCCGGTGACATAGGCGGCTTCGTTGGAGGCGAGATAGGCGACCGCGGATGACACTTCGGCGGTGGTGCCCATGCGGCGCGTCGGGATCGCAGCCATGATCGCCTCTTTCTGCTTGTCGTTGAGCTTGTCGGTCATTGCCGATTCGATGAAGCCCGGAGCAACGCAGTTGACGGTGATGTTGCGCGTGGCGATCTCTTGCGCCAGCGATTTTGAAAAGCCGATCATGCCGGCTTTGGAGGCGCAATAATTCGCCTGTCCGGGATTACCGGTGACGCCGACCACTGAAGTGATGTTGATGATCCGGCCATGGCGGCGGCGCATCATTGGATGGGTGAGTTCTCGGGTCAGCCTGAACGCGGCGGTCAGATTGACTTCAAGCACCGCGTCCCAGTCGGCATCCGACATACGCACGAACAGCCCGTCCTTGGTGATGCCGGCATTGTTGACCAGAATGTCGACGCCCTCGAGATCAGCCTCGGCCTTCTGGCCGAGCGCCTTGACCTCGTCGCGGTTCGACAGGTTGGCCGGAAACAGCTTGACCCGGTCGCCGAGTTCCGCCGCCAGCGTCTCCAATTTCTCGATGCGCGTGCCGTGCAGGCCGACGATGGCGCCCTGCGCGTGAAGCACTCGTGCGATCGCCTCGCCAATGCCGCCTGATGCGCCGGTGACGAGCGCCTTGCGGCCGGTCAATTCGAACATTTTTGTCTCCTGATTGAGAAGAGAACACCCTTTACAGGGATGGGATCAAATGGCGTTGGATTATGCAAGTGTTGCCAATGCGGCCTCGACCTCGGCCGCGGTGCCGACCGCGCTGGTGGCGATGTCGCGGTTGATGCGGCGCGCCAACCCGGAAAGCACCTTGCCTGCGCCGATCTCGTAAAGCGAGGTGACGCCATTGGCACCAAACCATTCCACGGTCTCGCGCCAGCGTACCCGCCCGGTGACCTGCTCGACAAGGCGACGGGCGATCTCATCGGGATCGGTCGACGCTGTGACGGAAACATTTGAAATGACCGGAACCACCGGCGCGTTCTTTGTCACACCGGCCAGTGCCTCGCACATCACGTTCGCGGCCGGCGCCATCAGGGCCGAGTGGAAAGGCGCCGACACCTGCAGCATCAAGGCACGCTTGGCGCCCTTTTCAGTGCATAGCTTCGCCGCCAGTTCGACCGCGGCCTTGGCGCCAGAGATGACCAATTGACCACCGCCATTGTCGTTGGCGACCTGGCAGACCGAACCCTTGGCGGCTTCAGCGCAGGCCGCTTCGACATCGGCATGCTCCAGCCCGATGATCGCCGCCATGGCGCCCTCGCCCGCCGGAACCGCCGCCTGCATGGCATTGCCGCGAATTCGCAGCAGCCGGGCGGCATCGGCGACCGAGACAAAACCAGCAGCGGCCAGCGCCGAGTATTCGCCCAGCGAATGGCCGGCGACATAGGCAACCTTGTCCTTTAGCGAAAAGCCTCCCGCTTCCAGCGCCCGGACAGCGGCCAGCGAAACCGCCATCAAAGCCGGCTGCGCGTTGGCGGTCAGTGTCAGCGTTTCCTCCGGTCCTTCCCACATCAGCTTCGACAGGTTTTCGCCGAGAGCATCGTCGACTTCCTGAAAGATAAGGCGCGATTCCGGAAAGGCGTCGGCGAGGTCCTTGCCCATGCCGACAGCCTGGCTGCCCTGTCCCGGAAAGGTGAATGCGATGGCCATGTTCGGCTCCAACGGCTGGTTTTTCCTGCCTGTGACGCAAGGCAGGCAACCAAGTCAAGCCCGGTGTGAACTCACTTCAGGCCGCGATCACCCGCCGAGTATCTGTTCCTACAGGCTTTTTCGCGATCACTCATGATGAAAATCGAACACGATTCGTTTGCTGGCTCTTCTCATTTTCGCTACAGGCGCTAGCTTTTCGTGACAGTTCAATGACAATCGCGTGACATTTTTGTTGCGGACCGGGGAATCCACAAGGTGGCTAAGAGTTTGAAAGGTGCCCGCAAGGCCGCGCCACAGTTCCTGGAGGACGATCCGTCCACCGGCTATTTGCCCGGCAAGACCTGGCCGACCCTGCGTTATGGGCTGGTAAGCCTGCTCGCTTCCGCCATTCTGGTGTTTGCCATCGAGTGGATCGTGCGTGGTGATCTTCTCGGCACCGTGTCGTTCTTCTTCCAGCCCTTCAAGCCGGGCTGGACCACGATCGTGGTGTTCGCACTGATCCTGATCGGTCTTGATGCCATACTCGGCCGCAGCCACCAGGGCCTGATGATCGTGGCGCCGCTGACGCTGTCGCTGGCTTTTGTCGGCCACCAGAAGTCGCTCTATCTCGGCGATCCGCTCTATCCAACAGACTTTCTCTATGCCCGGCAGATCGTTGCCCTGTTGCCGCTGCTGGTTCGCGACCGGCCGATGACCGCCATGGCCATGGCTATCGGCATCATCGGCGGATTGTCACTGCTGATCTATGGCTGGCGGCTCTGGCGCCGCAAGGTTCCCGCGCTCAGCCGCAAAGGCCGCCTTGCGCGGTTGACGCTGGCCGTGCCGCTGCTCGCATTCTTCGTTTCGATCATGGACTACGCCACCTTCTCATGGACCCGGGATCGGCTGCAGATCATTCCCATTATGTGGGACCAGAAGGAAAATTACGCCTCCAACGGCTTCGCGCTGGCCTTCGCCCTCAATGTTCCGATGGCTCATGTCTCGGCACCGGCAGGCTATTCCGACAAGGCGATCGCGGCCATCGACAGGACTGAAGTGACGGCCTCGGTACCCGATCAAAAGCCCGATATCATCATCGTCATGAGCGAGTCCTTCTGGGATCCGACCAAGCTGCCCGGTGTCGTCATTACCCCCGACCCGATCCCCAATGCGCGCTCGCTGCGGTCAGGCTCCATGTTTTCCCCCGAGTTCGGCGGCATGACCGCCAATGTCGAGTTCGAGGCGCTGACCGGATTTTCCAATGCCTTCCTGCCGGCGGGCAGCATTCCCTACCAGCAATATGTCCGCGCCCCGGTGCCGTCCATGGCGACATTCCTGAAGAGCCAGGGTTACGAGACGCGCGCCATTCACCCAGGCACGAGTTGGTTCTGGAATCGCACGCCGGTCTATGCGGATTTCGGCTTCGATGATTTCAAATCGGAGGAAAATCTGCCGCCGCTGGAAAAGCGCGGGCCGCTGGCATCGGATGCCGCGATGACCGACGAGATCATTCGCGAAGCCGACGCCACCGACGATCCGTTCTTCTTCTTCGCCGTCAGCCTGCAGAACCACGGTCCTTACGAGCCCTACCGCTACGACAACCCAACCCACAAGGTTCACGCGCTGACCAGCCAGTGGGCGCGAGACTCGCTGCTCTCCTACGCGGAGGGTGCATCCGACGCCGACAAGGGACTTAAGCGCCTGGTCGAGTGGGCGAAGAACCGCTCGCGACCCACCGTGATCGCCTTTTTCGGAGACCATCTGCCGCCGCTTGGACCGGTCTATGTGGAAACCGGCTTCATGTCCGACAATGTCGCGCCGCGCAAGGAGCCATCGACCGAGGCGGCACTGCTGCACCATGAGACCCCGCTGATTGTCTGGTCAAACAAGACCGGACCAGCCGAGGACATGGGCGCGGTCAGCCCCGCCTTCCTGCCCTATCACATCCTCAAGACCGCCGGCATCACGCACCCTTACTACACCGGATTTCTTGGCGAGATGCGCGAGCGCTACAGTGTCGTCGACCGCAATCTCCTGTTGACGCCGGAGGGCCAGGCAACCCCGGACTGGGCCCGGCAGAAGGCGATCGACCCGGCGATCCGCGATTTCCGCCTGCTGCAGTACGATATGATGTTCGGCAAGCGCCTTGGAGCGCCTGATTTCTTCCCCGAAACGGTGGACAAGCTGGTCGCCCATACCAGTTGAACGACGCCGAGCGGGACCGCGTGGGTGCCGCTTCGGCATTCCTTCTCAATTCGTCAATTGCAGCCTCGAGAACTTGTTGGCGATCTGCAGGAAGACGTTGGGCAGCTTGGCCGGATCATTGACCGCGTAGTAGTCGCTCGGATTGGAGGCGCAGGCGCTGTAAAGTGTCCGATTGGCCGCGGTGTCGGATTGTAGCACCATCGTGTAGATTTGAACGCCTTGGTTCTTCAACTGCGTGCAGACACTCTTCGTCCAGCCGTCGACGTTGCGCGCCGCGGTTGCCTGGTTGTCCGAGCCGAAACGCCCCCCCGCAAGATAACCGTAGGACGTGTAGTCGGATTTGGTCGCCTCGTTGCTGGCGCCGTAAACGACATTCTCGCCGTCCGTCAGCAACATCACGATCTTGCTGACGCCAGGGGTCTTCCATGCCGCGCCGTCGGTGTAAGGCGCCGCCGGCGACAATACCCGCATGCCCCAGGACAGCCCCTCCGAGACATTGGTGCCCGAACCGTTCCATTCGGTCATCTGACTGGCTGCCTTGCGCAACTTGTTGAAGTCGTCGGTCAAGGGAACGACAGGCGTCGGACAGGCACGATTTGGGCCGACCGTGATCGCGGTAGTCGTCTCGGTGATGAGCTTGTTGGCGGGCGCGACATATTTCGCCACCTTCTCAAGATCCGCGCCGAGCAGCAAGTTGACGACCGAGCCAAGGAGACCACTCAGATCGATACCGAGAATATTGACGCCCGATTGGGCAAGCTTGTTCTTGTCGCTGACGTCGTCGAGATAGGAATTGTTGTAGCCGGTGGACGAATTTCCATACGAGCCCGACGGCTTCGTGGCGTTCGCCGGATCATCGGGCGCGAAATATGGCACGAACAGCGTGTCGGGCCTGGACGGATCCGGCGACGCATCGGAGATGTTGTATGCGCCCGGCCGGGCCTCGACGCAGCCTTTCCATCCAGTGCCGTTCCAGCCTGTGCGTTTGGCGACCGGCACATCTTGTTGAAGTTGCTTGAACAGCGCCATGTGGTTGGGGCGCTTGCCGTTGATCACCGGGAAATTGACGCCGTTGGTGGACGATTTGCCGTCCATGTCGATCCACGACGGGTCGAACCCGTCGCCGTCGACATTGACCGCGGTGACGAATGGCACCAGGGAGGCGCGAATCTTGCGCGTTGGCGATTTCATGCCCTCAAGGGAATTCAGAAGCGAGTCCGTCGCTGTCCTCAGTGCCGTCATGCGCGCGCCGGCCATCGAACCGGTGTTGTCCAGAACCAAGACGACTTCGAGCTGATCGTTTGATTCGACGGCCGCGGTGTCGACCGTGATGTGCCTTTCGTTGCCGAACAGGAAGGCGAAGTTCAAATTGACGTCCGCCGAGGCGACCGCCTTTGTCTTGATATAGTTGATGCCCTTGTCCACCGTCAGCGTTGCCTGCGCATTGCCGAGTTCGCCATGCCCGGCGATATTGGCCTGGAAATACCGGTCGAATGCATCGTTGCGGGTGATGTCCAGATCGCCGAGATGCGATGAAGCCAGGCTTGCGGCATCGAGCGCATTTTGCAGATTGCCCTTGGCCCGCATAATAGTCGAGACGTCGGTCGCGAAGGCGGCGGCTGTCAGGATAGCCGGCAGCCCCAGTCCCATCATGAGTGCGAAGTTGCCGCTTTTCGAGTGCCAGAATTTCTTGAGAAGCATCCTTACCCCCGGGAAATGCTTGCCGCTTTTGTGCGGGCTATCCCGGCTTCTGCGCCCGCGATGGTGAACCGAGCGTTGATGGATGGGTTCAACCGCGCACAACCTGACATTGTGGTTAAGAGCCGGTTGCGGGAAAATCGCAAAAGAATCTCGATCGGAAGCAGCTGGCGCCACCTCGCCTGTGACTTCAATTGGGGTCTTCCCCTTGCCTTCCCGCCCGATTGCTGTATAGACGCCCGCAATCTGCCGGTCCCAGCTGGGGGCTGAACGGAGGGCCGGAGGTTTTCGAAAACCTTTGTGTGAAGCCAGAAGCGCTTCCGCCTCCCGTGTCTCCGCTCTCGACCGTCTCGTCATGCTCTTTCTTCCCCGTGCCCTTTTGGGACCAGCGGGTCAGAGAAGTTGCAGAGGCTTTTGCCGCCGGGAACCGGGAGAGAAACGAAGAAAGGCACTGAACCATAATGGCTCTTTACGAACATGTGTTTCTTGCCCGGCAGGACCTCTCGCAGCAGCAGGTCGATGCGCTTGTCGAACAGTACAAGGGTGTCATCTCCGCGAATGGCGGGTCCGTCGGCCGGGTCGAGAACTGGGGACTGAAGTCCCTCACCTACCGGGTCAACAAGAACCGGAAGGCATACTACACGCTGATGGACCTGGACTGCCCGCCGGCAGCGCTCAACGAAATGGAGCGCCAGATGGGTCTGTCCGAGGACGTGCTGCGTTTCCTGACCATCAAGGTCGAAGCGCATGAGGAAGGCGCCTCAGCCATGATGCAGAAGCGCGAAGAGCGCTCGGAACGCGGCGGCTTCGGCGACCGTGACCGTGGCGATCGTGGTCCGCGCTCGTTCGGCGACCGCGAGCGTGGCGATCGTCCGCCGCGCAGCTTCGGTGGCGACCGCGATGGCGGTGGCGATCGTGGTCCGCGCCGTCCGCGCGAAGGTTTTGAAGGGGGTGCAGAATAATGGTCGACATCAACCAGATCCCGACCCGGCGCCCGTTCCATCGCCGCCGCAAGACCTGCCCGTTCTCCGGCGCCAACGCACCGAAGATCGACTACAAGGACGTGCGTCTGCTGCAGCGCTACATTTCCGAGCGCGGCAAGATCGTGCCTTCGCGCATCACCGCCGTCAGCCAGAAGAAGCAGCGTGAACTCGCCAAGGCGATCAAGCGCGCCCGCTTCCTCGGCCTGCTGCCCTACGTGGTTCGCTAAAGCTTTTAAGAGCGGGCGGCTTGCCGCCCGCTCTTTCTTCACCGACGCGACGGGCGCGTTTGGGTTGAATTCAAAAATCCCGGGTTGAGGCCAAGGCCTCTAACTGCCGCGACAGGCAGGACAGCGACACCAGCGCCAAGGCGCCCAAGCTTCCTGACCTGTTCCAGAGAATTCAGTGCCAACCCGATGAGTTGGTGCCAACTGAAAGGAACAAGATCATGGACGTCATTCTTCTCGAACGCGTTTCCCGCCTCGGCCAGATGGGTGATACCGTCAAGGTCAAGGACGGCTTCGCCCGCAACTTCCTGCTGCCGCAGGGCAAGGCGCTGCGCGCCAATGAAGCCAACAAGAAGAAGTTCGAAGGCCAGCGCGCTCAGCTCGAAGCCCGCAATCTCGAGCGCAAGTCGGAAGCCGGGCAGGTTGCCGAAAAGCTCGACGGCAAGAGCTTCATCGCGGTTCGCTCCGCTGGTGAAACCGGCCAGCTCTATGGTTCGGTCTCGACGCGCGACATCGCCGATCTGTTGACGGCCGAAGGCTTCACGGTCAACCGCAACCAGATCCTGCTCAACCAGCCGATCAAGACCATTGGCCTCACCAATGTGGCAATCGCGCTGCATCCGGAAGTCGAAGTCACGATCACGCTCAACATCGCTCGCACCGCCGATGAAGCCGAGCGTCAGCAGAAGGGCGAGACGCTGACCACCGCCGAAGCCATCTACGGTGACGACATCAACGACAACGCCCGGCCGGAGAACTTCTTCGACCCGAACGAAGGCGACGAAGACGCCTGATGCCCCACAAGCGCCTGCGTGTTCGGACGAACAACAGGCTCTGATCCGGTCCAGTCACTCTGGACCAATGCCCGGGCCTCTCGCCCGGGCATTTTTATGCCAAAAGGAACTTTTCGGCACCCTATATATTTATGCAGAATTAGGCGCCTGTCTGACCGAGAGGGGACATTTGGTCATGAATATTCTGCTCAAACGCGTTCTTGCCCGCCTGGTGCGCACCGGCAATCTCAAGGTAACCGGGCCCAAAGGCACGACAACGGTCTTCGGTGACGGCAGCGGCGAACTTGTGCACATGCACATCAAGACCAGGCATGCCGAGCGCGCCATTACCTTGGATCCGATGCTTGCCGTGCCGGAATCCTATATGGACGGCGAACTCGACATCATTGATGGCGGCGTGCTGGGCCTGATGCGCATTGCTTTCCAGAACATGGGCAGCGGCGGCATCGACGCGACCTGGTCAAAGGCAATCGAGGGCTTGCGGCACGCCTTCCGCCGCTTGCAGCAGATCAATACCGCGTCGCGCTCGCGCCGCAACGTGCAACGCCACTACGATCTGTCAGGCGACCTTTACAGGCTCTTCCTTGATGAGGACATGCAGTATTCCTGCGCCTATTTCGAGCAGCCGGACATGACGCTTGAAGAGGCGCAGGCAGCCAAGAAGCGCCACATCGCCGCCAAGCTGCGGCTAAAGGCCGGCCAGACAGTACTCGACATCGGCTCCGGCTGGGGCGGGCTTGGCCTCTATCTGGCCAAATCCTTCGATGTCGATGTGCAAGGCGTGACCTTGTCAACCGAGCAGCATGGCGTCGCCACCGACCGCGCGCATGCGCAGGGCTTGGAAAGCCGCGTCCACTTCGAGCTCAAGGACTATCGCGAGCTCAACGAACGCTTCGACCGCATTGTGTCGGTCGGCATGTTCGAACATGTAGGCGTCAATCATTTCCGCACCTTCTTCGACAAATCGGCGACACTGCTCAAGCCGGATGGCGTCATGTTGCTGCACACGATCGGCCGCTCTGGCGTGCCGTGGGCGACCAGCGCCTTCATCCGCAAATACATCTTCCCGGGCGGTTACATCCCCGCGCTTTCCGAGGTGATGCCAGCCATTGAGAAGTCAGGGCTTGTCGTCACCGATGTGGAGATCCTGCGCCTGCATTACGCCGATACGCTGAAGCATTGGGGCGAGCGCTTCGCCGCGAACCGTGACAAGGCCAAGGCGATCTATGATGAGCGTTTCTGCCGCATGTGGGAGTTTTATCTAGCTGCCTCGGAAGCTGCCTTCCGCTGGCAGGACCTGGTTATCTTCCAGATCCAGATCGCCAAGAAGAACGACACTTTGCCAATGTCGCGCGACTACATGGCCAAATGCGAAAAGGCACTGGAGATGCGCGACATGGGTCATCGCGAAACGACGTCCGTCAAAAGGGGCCCGGCTGTCAGGCCAGCCCGCCGCCGCAAGGTAGCCGATCAGGAATAGGACCAGCGCCGCCCTATTCTGCGCTTGCCATTGAAAGCCCCTGCCCTGAAAAAGGCCTCGTGATCGTCGCGAGGCCTTTTTCATGACCTATGTCCTCTACAGCACCGCTGCCCTGGCCGAGATCGCCGGCTGTTTTTCGGTCTGGGCGTGGTGGCGTCTGGACAAGTCGCTGCTATGGCTGGCTCCGGGCGTGGTCTCGCTCGTTCTGTTCGCCTGGCTGCTGGCTCTGGTCGACACCAATGCCGCCGGCCGCGCCTACGCCGCCTATGGCGGCATCTACATCGCCGCTTCATTGACCTGGCTGTGGCTGGTGGAGGGCGTGCGGCCCGATCGCTGGGATATTGCCGGGGCTGTACTTTGCATCGCCGGCGCTTCGCTGATCCTGCTCGCACCGCGAGGAGTATGAGCCATGGAACTGCCCGCCCCGCTTCGACAGGCCGTCGACCGCATTCTCGAAAAAGTGCCGCTGCCGGTGCTCAAGCAGGCAGCGAAAACCCTGTCGGACCGCTACCGCGCCGAATTGCGCGACGGCCGGCTGCATATGGCCGAGGACATGGCGGTGAAAGCCTATCTGGCGACGCGATTGCCGGCGACTTACGCCGCGGTCCGCGCCAGCCTCGACGCGTTGAATGAGGCACAGCCGGGGTTTGCGCCCAAAACCTTGCTCGATGTCGGCGCCGGTCCTGGTACGGTACTTTGGGCCACGACTGATCAGTGGCCCGATCTTGAGCAGGCGACATTGCTGGAAGCGAGCAGCGCCGTGCGCAAAGTGGGCGAGACGCTTGCCGCCGACACGATCGCGGCACGCATCGCCTGGCTGGCCGGCGATGTCACCATCGACCTCGCCGATTTGAAGCCAGCCGATCTGGTGACCGCGGCCTATGTGCTGGACGAGATCACGCCGGCATCGCTGCCGAAGATGATCGACCGGCTCTGGCAATTGACGACGGACACGCTGCTGATCGTCGAACCCGGCACGCCGGCGGGATGGCAGCGCATCCTTGCCGTGCGCCGGCAATTGATCGAGGCTGGCGCGCATGTGCTTGCGCCTTGCCCGCATGAGGCGCCCTGCGCGCTCATCCAACCAGACTGGTGCCATTTTGCCCGCCGGGTCGCCCGTTCCCGCCTGCATCGGCTCGCCAAGGACGCCGAAGTGCCGTGGGAGGACGAAAAGTTCATCTATGTCGCAGCTTCGCGACAATTGCCTGCCTCGCGCCAAGCACGGGTTGTGGCGCCGCCAAAGTCCGGATCGGGCAAGGTTTTGCTCAAGCTTTGCCAGGAAGACGGCAGTGCCGGCGAGCGCCTTTTCACCAAGCGCGACGGCGCGGAGTTCAAGCTGGCGAGGCGGCTGGACTGGGGCGACAGGTTTTCCCTGGAATAGCCGGCAGCGGCTGGAGCGAAGCGGCGAGAACCGCCTATCAGCACGCTCTTGAGCTGATGCGCCAGCCGGCCGAACGCCGGGTCATCGAGGCGCGTCTCGGCCACCTTTAAGGGATATCGCCGTATCTAGGCTAGCGCTTGTTTTCTTGTTTTGTTCTCATTATAGATGGGCTAGGCTCGTCGTTTCGATTCGAGTCAATTGTGATTCTTTCCACTGAAAAATCAGGGCTGTGAATCGCGGGCATCAAAGCCTATTGGACAGGCACTGGTGCAGATAAGTCAGCACCGACTTGTCCCGTTCTGATATCGAGAAGCCGGGATCGAAATCGGGGACATCATGGTAGAGGCAGCGCGGAAATTCGGCGTGGCGGAAACACCGCTTTATCGCGAAGCGCCAAACAACATCGAGGCTGAGCAGGCGCTGCTTGGGGCTATCCTCGTCAACAATGACGCCTTCTACCGCGTTTCGGACTTCCTGAAGGCCAGTCATTTCTACGAGCCGCTGCACCGCAAGATTTATGAGGTGGCATCCGAGTTCATACGTATGGGCAAGGCCGCGACCCCGATCACGCTGAAGACCTTCCTGCCGGCCGACGAGAAGGTCGGCGACATGACAGTGGCACATTATGTCGCGCTGCTGGCGGTTGAGGCCGTCACCGTGGTCAACGCCACCGACTATGGCCGCGCCATCTATGATCTTGCGACGCGCCGCGCGCTGATCACCGTCGGCGAGGACATGGTCAACATCGCCTATGACGCGCCGGTGGACATGGCGCCCTCCGAACAGATCGAGGATGCCGAGCGCCGGCTGTTCGAACTGGCCGAGAACGGACGCTACGATGGCGGTTTCGAAAGTTTTTCCGACGCGTTGAAGAACGCCGTCGACATGGCCAGCGCCGCCTACATGCGCGACGGCCACCTGTCCGGAATTGCTACTGGCCTGCGCGATCTTGACCATCGCATGGGCGGCCTGCAGCCGTCGGATTTGATCATCATCGCCGGCCGCCCGGGCATGGGTAAGACGTCGCTGGCCACCAACATCGCTTACAATATCGCTGCCGCGTATGAACCCGCCCAGCAGGCCGATGGCTCGGTCAAGGCCGCCAATGGCGGCGTCGTCGGCTTCTTCTCGCTCGAAATGTCGTCGGAGCAGCTGGCCACCCGTATCATCTCCGAGCAGACCGAAATCCCGTCGTCGAAAATCAGGCGAGGCGACCTGACCGAAGCCGATTTCGGAAAGCTGGTCGCCTACACGCAAGAGAACCACAAGCGCCCGCTCTACATCGATCAGACGGGTGGTATTTCGATCGCGCAGCTGGCGGCTCGGGCCCGCCGCCTCAAGCGTCAGCGCGGGCTGGATTTGATGGTCATCGACTATATCCAGCTCATGCAGGGTTCGTCGGCCAAGGCATCGCAGAACCGCGTCCAGGAAATCACCGAGATCACCACCGGTCTGAAGGCGCTTGGCAAAGAACTGGCCGTGCCGATCATCGCGCTCTCCCAGCTCTCGCGTCAGGTCGAAAGCCGCGACGACAAACATCCCCAGCTGTCCGACTTGCGTGAATCGGGTTCGATCGAGCAGGACGCCGACGTGGTGCTGTTCGTGTATCGCGAGGAATATTACATCAAGAACAAGGAGCCGGAAAAAGGCACGCCAGAGCATCTGGCCTGGGAAACAAAGATGGTCGAGGTCCAGGGCAAGGCCGAAGTGATCATCGCCAAGCAGCGCCATGGACCGACAGGCACCGTCAGCCTTGCCTTCCAGGGCGAGTTTACGCGCTTCTCCGACTTGGCCGAGGAACATCATATTCCAGAAAGGTTCGAGTGATTTCTTGACCAGCCTTAGCCTTGGCGAATTTCAGGCGGCATCGCTCTGATGGCCAAATCGCGCGTTCAGTTCATCTGCCAGAGCTGCGGAACGGTGCATCAGCGCTGGGCCGGAAAATGTGACGCCTGCGGCGAATGGAATACGCTGGTCGAGGAAGGCACTTCGGGCGGCATCGGCTCGGGTCCAGCCAACACACGCAATGCCCGCAAGGGGCGCGCCGTGGTGCTGACGACGCTGTCCGGCGACATCGAGGACGCGCCGCGCATCATCTCGGGCATTGGCGAACTCGACCGCGCCACCGGTGGCGGCTTTGTGCGCGGCTCGGCACTTCTGGTCGGCGGCGATCCCGGTATCGGCAAATCGACATTGCTCACCCAGGCGGCCGCGGCGCTGGCCTCAAAAGGCCACCGCATCGTCTATGTCTCGGGCGAAGAGGCCGTTGCCCAGATCAGGCTGAGGGCTCAGCGGCTCGGCGTTGCTTCCGCACCGGTGGAACTAGCCGCCGAGACCAATGTCGAGGACATTCTCGCCACCATCGCCGACGGCAAACGGCCGGATCTGGTGATCCTGGATTCCATCCAGACGCTGTGGACCGACCTCGCTGATTCGGCACCCGGCACCGTCACCCAGGTGCGGGCCTCGGCCCAGGCGATGATCCGCTATGCGAAATCCACGGGGGCGGCGATCGTCCTGGTCGGCCATGTCACCAAGGAAGGCCAGATCGCTGGCCCGCGTGTCGTCGAGCATATGGTCGACGGCGTGCTTTATTTCGAAGGTGAAGGCGGCCACCACTACCGCATCCTGCGCACGGTGAAGAACCGCTTCGGGCCGACCGACGAGATCGGCGTCTTCGAAATGTCCGACAAGGGCCTGCGCGAGGTTGCCAACCCGTCCGAGCTTTTCCTTGGCGAACGCCATGCGAAATCGCCGGGAGCCGCCGTTTTTGCCGGCATGGAAGGGACGAGGCCGGTGCTGGTCGAGATCCAGGCGCTGGTGGCGCCCTCGTCGCTGGGCACGCCGCGCCGCGCCGTCATTGGCTGGGATGGCGCCCGGCTGTCGATGATCCTGGCCGTGCTTGAGGCGCATTGCGGCGTGCGCTTCGGCACGCATGATGTCTATCTCAACGTCGCCGGCGGCTACCGTATCTCGGAGCCCGCAGCCGATCTGGCGGTGGCGGCAGCGCTGGTTTCATCACTCACCGGTCTTGCCCTTCCCGCGGATTGCGTCTATTTCGGCGAAATCAGCCTTTCGGGCGCCGTGAGGCCGGTTGCGCATGCGCAACAGCGCCTCAAGGAAGCCGAAAAGCTGGGTTTTGGAAGCGCGGTTCTGCCCTTGGGCAGCGAGGAACTTGCCGGGGGGATAGGGGCCGGTGCTTTCCAGCCGACCGAGCTTGCCGACCTCGTGGCTCGCATAGCCGGCTCACGCCGAAGCCGTGTGGACGAGGAAGACTAGGGCATCGGGCCCAAAGGCGGGAACCGCTGGGAAAACCTGATGCTCCGCGCTAAGATGCGGCTCATGGAGTGGGGCGAAAAACATGCCGATTACGCTGCTTGACGGAATTCTCGTCGGCTTCACCCTGGTCTCTGCCATGCTCGCCATGGTGCGCGGCTTCTCGCGCGAGATCTTGTCCGTTGTCTCATGGGCAGCAGCGGCGGCGGCCGCCTTTTTCTTCTACAAGCCGGTCCTGCCTTTTCTCAAACCCTATGTCGAGAACGAAAAGATCGCCATGGCGGCTTCCGCCGGCGTCGTTTTCGTCATCGCGCTGATCGTGGTCAGCGTCATCACCATGAAGCTTGCTGACTGGATCATTGATTCCCGGATTGGCGCGCTGGACCGCACACTCGGCTTCCTTTACGGCGCCGCGCGCGGCATCCTGGTTGTCGCTGTCGCGCTTCTGTTCTTCAACTGGCTGGCTGGCGCCAAGGCTCCTGGCTGGGTCACGGATGCCAAGTCGCGGCCCTTATTGGAGTCGATCGGCGCCAAGATTGAGAACCTGCTGCCCGCCGACACCGAAAATGCAATCCTAAAGAAGCTCAGCCCGAAAGCCGGCGCCGAGACTCCGGCTGCCCCGGATGCGCCGTCAACTGGGGATGATTCCAGCACACCAGCCCCCGATGACGCTGTCACACCGCCGGCGGACAACGCTCCGGCCACTCCGGCACCGGCGGCGCCCGCGAACTGACGTCGAAAAACGACGATGATGTGAACGGTTGCACGGCACGCGTTGCTTTCGAGGCACTATCGCCCTATATGGCGATTTTAGCGGAGCTTGAGTCCCATGGCAGACGCAGACGACGTGCCTTCCGCCGAGGCCGACGATCATTTCCATGACGAATGCGGTGTGTTCGGTATTTTTGGCCGCCAGGATGCCGCCGCCATCGTCACTCTCGGCCTGCATGCCTTGCAGCACCGAGGCCAGGAAGCAGCCGGCATCGTCTCCTATGACGGCACACAATTCCATGTTGAGCGTCATGTCGGTCTGATCGGCGACACGTTCACCAAGCAGCGCGTCATCGACAGCCTGCAAGGCAATCGTGCCATCGGCCACACCCGCTATGCCACGACCGGCGGCGCCGGCATGCGCAACATCCAGCCCTTCTTCGCCGAACTGGCCGACGGCGGCTTTGCCGTCGCCCACAACGGCAATCTGACCAACGCCATGACCGTCCAGCGCGCGCTGCAGAAACAGGGCGCGATCTTCTCCTCGACCTCCGACACCGAGACGCTGCTGCATCTCGTCGCCACCAGCAAGGAGCGCGATCTCAATTCGCGCTTCATCGACGCGGTGCGTCAGGTCGAAGGCGCCTTTTCACTGGTGGCGATGACCGCCAAGAAGATGATCGGCTGCCGCGACCCGCTTGGTATTCGCCCGCTGGTGCTCGGCGACCTCGACGGCGCCTGGATTCTTGCCTCCGAGACTTGCGCGCTGGACATTATCGGCGCGCGTTTCGTACGCGACCTGAAGCCCGGCGAGATGGTGGTCGTCACCTCCAAGGGCATCGAGAGCCTGTTCCCGTTCGAGCCGCAGAAGACGCGTTTCTGCATTTTCGAATATGTCTATTTCGCCCGGCCGGATTCCTCGGTCGAGGGCCGCAATGTCTATGAGGTGCGCAAGCGCATCGGCTCCGAGCTGGCGGTGGAAAGCCCTGTTGAAGCCGACATCGTCGTGCCGGTGCCGGATTCGGGCACGCCGGCCGCGATCGGCTTTTCCCAGGCAGCCGGCATTCCGTTCGAGCTTGGCATCATCCGCAACCACTATGTCGGCCGCACCTTCATCCAGCCCGGCGATTCCATCCGTCATATGGGCGTCAAGCTGAAGCACAACGCCAACCGCCGCATGATCGAAGGCAAGCGCGTGGTGCTGGTTGACGACTCGATCGTACGCGGCACCACCAGCCAGAAGATCGTGCAGATGGTGCGCGATGCCGGCGCCAAAGAAGTGCATATGCGAATCGCGTCGCCGCCGACACGTGCTTCCTGCTTCTATGGTGTCGACACGCCGGAAAAGTCGAAGCTTCTGGCCTCGCGCATGTCGATCGAGGAGATGGCCGAATTCATCCGTGTCGATTCGCTCGGCTTCCTGTCCATTGACGGCCTCTACCGTGCCGTCGGCGAAGCCGGCCGCGACAACGAGCAGCCGCAATTCTGCGATGCCTGCTTCACTGGCCAGTATCCGACCCGCTTGCTCGACTTCGAAGGCCACGACAATGTGCGCACGCTGTCGCTGCTGGCGAACAACGGGGCGTAAGGTTGCGCCAAACCGTCAATCTGCCTTATTGCGGTTCATCGTTTAACGGAAACGCCGAACCGCCGTATCCCTTTGTTTTCACGCAATTCCGGACGGAAAACCGTTTCACACTTTTCCTGGAATTGCTCTAGCCCCACTCGCGGAATTCATCGCATGACTCTCGACCTTACCGGCCGCACCGCGGTCGTCACTGGTGCCTCGCGCGGCATCGGCTATTTCATCGCCAGGGAGCTCGCCGCGGCCGGCGCCCATGTCATCGCTGTCGCCCGCACCGTTGGCGGGCTGGAAGAGCTCGACGACCAGATCAAGGCCGAGCATGCGAAAACCGGTAAGGGCGAAGCGACACTGGTACCGCTCGACCTTGCCGACATGGCCGGCATCGACCGGCTGGGCGGCGCCATTCACGAGCGCTGGGGCAAGCTCGACATTCTTGTCGCCAATGCCGGCGTTCTCGGCGTCATCTCGCCGATCGGCCATGTCGAGGCCAAGACCTTCGAGAAAGTGATGACCATCAACGTCACCTCGACCTGGCGGCTGATCCGTTCGGTCGATCCGCTGCTCAGGCTCTCGGACGCGGGCCGTGCGATCCTGCTGTCTTCCAACGCCGCCCATTCGGCTCGTGCCTTCTGGGCGCCCTATGCGGCTTCGAAAGCGGCGGTCGAGACGATGATGCGCTCCTGGGCACACGAGACGCAGAGCCTGCCGCTGCGCGTCAACGCCGCCGACCCCGGCGCCACCCGCACCGCGATGCGCGCGCAGGCCGTGCCTGGCGAGGATCCGCAAACACTGCCGCATCCCTCGGAGATTGCCAGGCGCATCATACCTCTGGCCAGCCCGATGCTGACGGAAACCGGGCTGATGTTCCAGGCCAAGCACAACCGTTTCGTCGCTTACCAGCAGCCGGAGTAAATCCTTCCTTTTTGCTGGAAGAATTCCGGCGCCTCCGACGTTCTTCGAATGTCAGACATTCGAACCCGAACGGAGGACCACCATGCGCAGACTCCTTCTCGCCACCGCCGCCGCCCTGATCGCAGCCGCGGGCGTCGCCTATTCGCAAAACGCCACGATGAGTTTCTTCGTCACCAGCGTCGGCTCCGGCAAGGGAGCCGATCTCGGCGGCCTCAAGGGCGCCGACGCGCATTGCGCCTCGCTGGCTGAAGCAGCAGGTGTCACCGGCAAAACCTGGCATGCCTATTTGTCGAGCAGCGACACGGACGCCCGCGACCGCATCGGCAAGGGCCCATGGGTCAATGCCAAGGGTGTCAAGATTGCCGGCGATGTCGCCTCACTGCACAGCGACGCAAACGCGTTGAGCAAGCAGACGGCTCTGAATGAGAAGGGGGAAGTGGTCAATGGCCGTGGCGACACGCCCAACCGGCATGACATGCTGACCGGCTCCAAGCCCGATGGCACCAGGATTGCCGACCAGACCTGCGGCGACTGGACCCTGAGCGGGGCTGAAGGCGCTGCGATGATGGGGCATCACGACCGGACCGGCCTCGACGATTCCGCTGCCGCTCATTCCTGGAACTCCTCGCACGCCTCGCGTGGGGGCTGCAGCCAGGAGGCGCTGAAAGGCACCGGCGGCGATGGCCTGTTCTATTGTTTTGCCATCGATTGAGCCCGGGCGACGCCAAACCGGCGATCACGCGGCTGTGATGATGGGGCGGAGCGCCGTGCGCGGCGCACGCTTTCGCCGACCGCGAGGAGTTGCTAGGGTCCGCCGACTCCCACAACAACGAGGAAATCCCCATGGCTTCGACCGTAGCGTTGGTCTGGTATCTGGTAATCGCCGGCCCGCAGGGCGGCATGGTGGTGCTGCCAAGCACCTTCGACAAGCGCGAGCAGTGCACCGCCGCCATCACCGAATATCAGAAGCAGCCGACGCCGGCCGGCTGGTCGGTACAGTGCGTGCCGAGCGCATCGCCGTTCACCGACGAGGGCGACGCCGAACAACCGGCAGCGCAGTAAGCGTTCAACGAGACGACCCGCGCCACTGGCGGCGGGTCGTCAGCGCCGCGCCACGACTGTCAGTTCCGGCTTCTGGTTGATGGTCTGGAACACGACGCAATAGCGTTCGGTCAGTTTTATCAAGGAATCGATGCGTTCCTGTGGCTCGTCGGTGTCGAGGCCGAAGCTCAGCCGGATGGCGCGAAAGCCGACCGGCGCATCCTTGGCAACACCAAGCGTGCCGCGAAAATCGAGGTCGCCTTCAGCCTCGACCGTGGCGGCGCCGAGCTTGAACTCCAGCGCCGTTGCCACGGCCTTCAGCGTCACGCCGGCGCACGCCACCAGCGCTTCGAGCAGCATGTCACCCGAACACAGTTCGAGCCCGGAGCCGCCGGTTGCCGGATGCAGTCCGGCAAGGGCAATTGCCCTGCCCGTCTCGACCTTGCAGGCGATTGACTGATCGTCGATCGAGCCCCTGGCCCTTAACGTGATCAACGCGCGCGAGGCATCATCGCGATAGGCCTCCTTCAGCGGCGCCTGCATGGCCTTCAATCCGGTCGCGTCCATTTGCGCATTCCCTTTCGACAGTTTCTCGTATCGCCGCACGCGAACGGGCGTTTGGCAAGCGCCAGCGGAGACATCGACGCTATCACCGGCCGGTTGACCCGGCCGATGATAGATGACGCAAAGATTCAGGCCTTGGCCTGCGACCTCACATGGGCGATGTAGCCACGCACGTCACCGGCCGGGCCAGCATAGGCCTTTCCGAGCTTCTTCTCCATCGCCGCCATGTATTCCTTCGCCCATTTGGGCAGGACATAGTCGATGACAGCAAGGAATTCGAGCGTCGCCGCCAGGCGGATATCGGCGATCGACGGGTTCTTGCCACCGATGAACGGCTTGCCGTCGCGGAAGAAGGAATGGAAGACCTCGAGCGGCTCGGCAATGGCGGCTATTGCTGCTTTCTGGGCCTCCGACTTCTTGTCCGGGTGGGCATCGCTGTGGCCGACCTCGCCGGCATATTGCGGGAAGCCAAGTGCGGGATAGGTGGCGCGCGCCACATAGGGGTAGAGCGTGCCGATCAGGTAGAACATGGCGCTGTCGATCATGGCGCGCTTGGCTGGAGCCTTCGGATAGAATTTCTCCAGCCCATGTTTGTTTGAAAGATATTGCATGATGGCGCAGCTTTCCCACAGCACGCCACGCGGCAGTCCCTTGTCCTCGATCATCGGCGTCAGATGGGCCGGGTTGCGCGCCATGTATTCAGGCGAGCGCGTGCTGCCCCAGGCGTCGGTTTCGGCATGGTCGAGCCCGGCAGCACGGGCAAACACCCGAACGGTCATGTTGTTGACGCTCGGCTTCAGCATGCTGATGGTCAGCGCGGGCTTCTTCGCCGGTTTCGCCTTGGCAGTGATTTTGCTGGCGGCTGCCTTTGATGCCGTCTTGGCCGCTGGCTTGGCCGACACTTTTGCCGCGGGCTTGGCGGCGGCTTTTGCTATCGGCTTTGCTGCGGTTTTTGGCGCTGCCTTGGCTGCCGGTTTCCTAGCACTCTTCGTCACTGTCTTTGCCATATGATCCTCCCTTGCCTGTTCAAAACGTCAGTATGGATTTTTCGGTGTCCGGTCGGCCGACAATGTTTCGCGCGAACGCTCCGCCAGCGTCTGGATGGCGTCGGCGAGATGCACTTCGGCGATGTTGTAGTCACCGCGTGCGACACGGAGCTTGTGCGCCTCCATCAGCACGTCGGCATGAGTGAAACCGGCTGGCGGCTCGAAACGGTAGGAGGCGAGTTCGATCAGGAGGCCGAGCGGATCCTCGAAATAGATCGAATCCATGAAACCGCGATCCTTGACCCCGCTGTGCTTGATGGCGCGTTCATCGAGCCGGGCGACCGCTTGCAGGAAAGTGACGCGCGACACGGCAAAGGCGATGTGGTGGACGCAGCCGGTATCAGTCGGCGTGCGGCGTTTCACAGGGTTGCGGGTCTCATCGGTGAAGATGGTGATCAGCCGGCCGTCGCCAGGATCGAAATAGAGGTGGCTTTCACTCGGCTTGTCGAGGTTGGGCTGCTCGAAGATGAAGGGCATGCCCAGCACACCTTCCCAGAAATCAATCGAGGTCTGGCGGCCGGCGCCAACCAGCGTGATGTGATGGACGCCTTGCGCTTGCAGTTTCTGCACTGGTTTCCCCTCCGCGATACGGGTTCTGGCTACTGGCAGAGCCTGTCCGCCGCGCCGCAATGATGCATGACGAAGATCGGCATCCGCTTAAGCAGCATTTCCGACCTTGATCCGTTCCCCGGCGTTCTGCGCGCCTGCCCAAGCCTTTGGCTCCAGCTTTGTAAGAGGATGCTAAACCAATCGGCAGCGCGGCGCCAGAACCCGCAGAGCCGGGCCGGCACGATGTGTCGCGCGCATCCGATCAAAGCCATCGCCCTGCCCCAACGCAAGCCTGCTGCTGGTGCAGCGCTGCCCTGGCGTTTCGCCCGTATAGCGTAGCGACGCAAAGCCGAGGCTCTTGCACTGTCTTTCGCCAGCATCAGTTAGGCTCGCGCCGCATGGCCGACATCGCCATTCTTGAGACACGCGAACGGGCGCTCGCCGGCATCCTGCTCACCGGCGCCGCTTATTTGCTGTTTTCAACACAGGATGCAGCAATCAAGCTTCTGGTTGCCGGCATGACCGTCTGGCAGATCATGTTCTTTCGCAGCGCCACCATTCTGATCGCCTGCGCTGCGATCGGCGGGCGGCAGCTCTTCGCCGACACAAGGCGCTCACCAGTGGTGTTGCCGATGCTGCTGCGCAGCGCCTTCACGCTCGCCGCCTGGCTTTGCTACTACAACGCCGCCCGCAGTCTGCAGCTCGCTGAACTGACGACCGTCTACTATGCGGCGCCGATCATCGTCACGGTGCTTTCAGTGGTATTGCTCGGCGAGAAGGTGCCGATGCTGCGTTGGCTGGCGGTGCTGATCGGCTTTGCCGGGGTGTTCGTGGCCTGCGACCCCGCGCGGCTCGGTCTGTCGGTGCCGGTGATCCTGGTGCTCGCCGCCGCGTTATTGTGGGGCATCGCCATCGTTCTCCTGCGCAAGACCGCGCTTGCCGAGCGTTCCATGATCCAGCTGCTGCTCAACAATTTCTACTTTCTGCTGTTTTCGGCCGTGCCGGCACTGCTCTGGTGGCAGACGCCCAGCCTGGCTCAGTTGCTGTTGCTCGCCAGCATTGGTGCTCTCGGTGGCCTCGCCCAGTATTTTCTCTTCGAAGGCATGAAGCGAACACCGGCGTCCGTCCTGGCGCCCCTCGAATACACGTCGCTGTTGTGGGCATTCGGGCTCGGCTACGCGATATGGGGCGATATCCCGCGCCACGAGGTGTTCTTCGGGGCGACCCTGATTATCGCCGCTGGCCTGCTGATTGTTGGCGGCGAGCACTTTCGCAAACGGCTATGACAGCTGCTGACACTACGATGTCAGGACGGAGCGGCGTAGATTGGCGGCATGGCTGACATAAAGACTACTACCGACACGCCCACCGACCGAACGCTCGGCATCATTCTGGTGTCGTCATCGGCAGCGGTATTTGCCCTGACCGGTGTCTTGACCAAATCGATCCATGCCGATCCGCTGACCATCACCTGCTGGCGTGGTTTTGTCGGGTCTATCCTGATCAGCCTCTATGTGCTGTGGCGGCGCCATCGTTCCGGCGGGCAGGAGAGCTTGCGGCTTGGCTGGCGCGGCTGGCTGCTGGCTGTGGAAGGGGCGCTGGCCAGCATCGCCTTCATCTCGGCGTTCAAGTTCACCTTCGTTGCCAATGTCGCGATCATCTATGCGACCGCGCCGTTCGTTACCGCCCTGCTGGCCTGGGTGCTGACGCGCGAACCGTTCCGGCTGCAGACGATGGTTGCGGCAGCAGTGTCGCTATGCGGCGTGGCCGTCATGGTATGGTCCGGCTTTGGCACCGGCAATCTTTTCGGCGATGGGCTGGCACTGCTGATGACCATCGGCAGCGCGCTCTACATGATCATGGTGCGTGCCTTCCGCGACACGCCGGTGGTGTGGGCCGGTGCCGTATCCGCGTTTCTCTTGTTCGTGCTCGGCTGGTTCATCACCGACCCTTTGGCGGTATCGCCGCGCGATGCAGTGCTGCTTGTCACCTTCGGCTCGTGTTTCGCCCTATCCTCGATCCTATGGACCGAAGGCGCGCGCCTCATTCCACCGGCTGAGTCCGGGCTGCTCGGCTCGGCCGAAGTGCCTTTTGCCATTATGTTTGCATTTCTGTTCCTGACCGAAATTCCGCCAGCGGCCAGCATGCTTGGCGGCGCGATTATGCTATGTGCGGTGTTTGCCCATGCCGGCCGTGACTGGCTGCTGGCCCGTTCCCGGCGCACAGAACCGAATCTTTCCTGATGAAAATCGGGCTTCTTGAAAAAATCCGGGCTTTCTTGAAAAAATTGGGATGGTCACGGAACCATCATCGGATTGAAGCATTATGGATGCGACGGGCCACCCCAAAGTCCCCCCAAACCCCTCGGCCCGTCCTACTCCCAAGCCGACCGCAAGGTCGGCTTTTTCTTAGCAACTCGACCGACCGCAATGCCGGCTCTTTCTTGCCCTCAGGCAAAACCCGACGCCGCCAGATTGCCATCAATCAGCGCTGCCATGTCTTTCGCCGGAGCGCCCGGGTCGACGCGCAGCCGTATGGCGAATTCCGCCACCGGAACCTGCGGCAGGGCAAGCTCGCGCGATGCCCTGACAATGCCGGAATGCGCGAAGCGCGCTGTTCTCAACGTCAACGCCAGGCCGGCATCGACTGCCGTGCGCAGCCCTGCCAGGCTGGCGCTGCCAGCCGCGATGCGGTAGCGCCGCCCTGCCGCATCGAGGGTGGCGATCGCAGCTTCGCGAAAGCCGCAAGGCGGATCAAGAAGTGCCAACGGCACATCGTCTTGCCGCGACGCCAGCCCCTTTTGCGAACAGAGCCAGACCATCGGCTCCCTGAGCACACCGACTTCATCCGACGTCGGGAACTGCCGCATGGCGATCGTCAGATCAAGAAGGCCGGTCTGCAGCGCTTGAGCCAACTCGAGTGACCGGCCGACGCGCAACTCTATCCTGACGCGTGGATGGCTGGCTGCGAAGGCCCTGAGCAGGTCGGGCAAGCCGCTGTCGGCGAAATCCTGCGTCGTGCCGATGGCAACCCGGCCATCGGCACGCGCGCCCTTGAGCGCAAGCCACGCCTCGCTGTGGACCGAGAGGATACGCCTGGCATGGCCGACAAGATCCTCACCAGTGGGTGTTAGACCCCGTCCCCGCCCCTGCGGCATCAGAAGCGTCTCGCCGACGATTTCCTCAAGCCGCTGCATCTGCGCCGTCACCGCCGAGGGCGTGCGGCCGACGATCGATGCCGCTTGCGCCAGCGAGCCGCCGTCGACAAAGGCAAGGAATGTTCTGAGGAGATCAGGGTCAAGCGTTTTCATAATTCGATATTATCGAATCTTTTGTCAAAAACAATTCGATTTTCATGAATTCATGGCCGTGGCATTGTCTCTTCAACGGCGATCAGACGCCGCTGAAACCAAGGAGAAGAAAAATGCCGATCATCAATGTCAGCGTCACCGGCAAGCCAGACGCCGCCCTGTCCGCCAGGATCGCCAACGACGTGACGGAGATCACTGCAACACATCTGCGCAAGGATCCGACCATCACCGCGGTTGCCATATCCTATATCGACCCCCAGCATTGGTTCGCCGGCGGCAAGTCGCTGGCCGAGCATGGCAGCAATACGTTCTGGCTGGACATCAAGGTGGTCGACGGCACCAACACAAAGCTCGAGCTGGAGGCCTATCTGAAGGCGATCTTCGCCGCTTTCGGCCAATTGCTGGGTGGAGTGCATGAGGAAAGCTATGCTTTCGTCCACGAAGTGCCGGCCGCCGCCTATGGCTATGGCGGCAAGACGCAGGAATTCCGCTTCATCAGCGGCAGGCTGAAGGCGGCGTGAGCGACGAAAGGGCTCGCGCGCGGGCGCTGGAAAAGAACGGTTCGGGCGTGTGACGTCGCCCGGCCCGGACGTCATTTCCCGGGCTTGCCGAGGCGGAATTCCATGGCAGCGAAAAGCAGCCGCCGCAGCGCTGTCAGCATCTGTCTACATGTTGCCATGTCCCTCTCCTCCCAGAATCCATGATGCGGCAGGTCAAGCCCAACTTCCGTCCAGCATCGCCTTGATCGCGACCATGTCGGATGTAGAGCTCGCTAACGAACCGGCAGCCAGCGGCCGCGCCGCGGCCAGCCGGTCAGCCAGATCGGTCGATCCGCCCTGCTCCGACAGCACTTGCCGTGCCTGTCCGACTGGCAACGCGTTGAACCAGCGATACCCGGCATCGCGCCGGGCAGCCGGATCGACGGAACCCCAAAGCCTGACGCGGGAAATGCCGCCATCAGGGAAGGCATCGAGCCTTATGAAGGAGATCGGCGGCGAGCCGGCCGGCACAGCGAAGGCATGCCGTGTATCCGGCTGCAGAGGCCGGCGCGACAGCAGCGGCGCCCATTCAAGCGAACCGGCTTGCGACATAGCCCCTCCGGTTGCCCCGTAAAGCGCGATCTCGGCTGAAGCATTGTACTTGAAATGCGCGGTATCGATTTCGACCAACCGCACCGAACCCGGCAGCGCCAGCCGGAAGATGGCGTGGTCGTTGCCATCGTCGCGGCGACGACGCGTCTCCCAGCCGTCGCCCATGTTGCGGGCCTTGTCGGGCCGGTTGAGCATCGCAGCCGAGGTGTAGAAGCCGTCGCTGCTGGTTATCACCTGGCCTCCATGGTCCTGGCTGGCAAGGTCGATGGTCAGCCCGTCGAAGAGACGCGGATCGGGAACAACATGGCCGAAAATACGCAACCGCGCGATGCCGCCATCTGGAAACGCCGAGAGGCGGATATGGGTGAAGCGGCGCTGGTCCGATATCTCGAAGCGATTGTGCGTGTCGCCCTTGAGCGGCGAACGCGGCACGATCTCGATCCATTCGGTATCGCTGGATTGCAGCGCCTTCGGGCTCGGATACCCCTCGACACCGCAGGCCTCGATGCGGCAAGTGGTGGGGAAATTGCCGGTGAAGAAGGATGTATCGACATCCACCGCGGTGATGATGCCCGCCGCGCCCAGCCGCACCAACGCCCAGTCGTGGCCGGGCTCGCGCCGGCGTTTTGTCTCCCATCCGTCGACGATCTCGCCGCGCGGGCCGTAGTTGCCGGGCACGAAGGCCGACGGCGTCGGCGTCAGCAGGCTTTCCTTCTCACCAAAGGATTCGTCGCTTGCCGCCAGCACGCTGCCGCCCAGCCAGCGCGACGCCAGATCCACCTCGGCGGCGAAATTCTCCTGCAGCCCGGGCATTGCATAGGCATCGGCCATATCGGTTTTGGACTTGCCGATCATGTTCATCGGCGGCCTCCCACGCGCAGGCCCGATTGGATGGCAGTCGGGCGCGGCCTGAGCCCCAGGGCCTCCGACAGCGGCCAGCCGATGATGCGCTTGGCGTCCGGTCTGGCATAGGTCGAGACCTTGCTGGTCTTCAGGCCAAGGCCAACCACCGCCTCGGCGAACCGAACCGCGGCGGCGACGCCGTCGATGACGGGCACGCCGAGTTCCGAAGTGATGGCATCTTCCAATCCGGCCATGCCGGCGCAACCGAGACAGATCACCTCGGCATGGTCCACTTCGACCGCCTTGCGCGCTTCCTCTACTATCGAGCGCATCGCACCAGCCGGATCCTCGTCGACCTCCAGCGTGCTCATGCCGTTGGCGCGCACCGAGGCGCAGCGGTCCGACAGGCCGGAGAGCCGCAGCCGGTCCTCGATCGGCGGCACCGAGCGTTGCAGCGTGGTCACCACGGAATAGCTGCGGCCGATCATCATCGCCATGTGGGCGGAGGCTTCGCAGATCTCGATCACCGGCTGCTCGATCAACTCCTGCAGCCCGTCGCGGCCATGCTCGCCAAAGCCGGCCATCACCACCGCGTCGAATGGCTCGTCATAGGCAAGTACGCGGTCCATGACGGCGACCGCCGAAATGTAGCTTTCAAAATTGCAATCGACCGCTTCGGCGCCGAAGAACGGCGTCAGCGTGACGATCTCGGTGCCGGGCGATGCGGCGCGTTTCGCGGCCTCGTCGATGACATCCGACATCGACTGGCTGGTGTTGACGTTGACGACCAGGATCTTCATCTCAGGCACTCCTTTTCAAGCCTTGGATCTCGCCGGCGGCAACGCCATCGCGAGCAATCAATGCGCCGCGTGGGCGGCCGAACAGTTCGATGCGGCGACCGCGCAGGAAGGTTTCCCTGACGACGCCGGTAAGTTGCTTGCCGGCATAGGGCGTCACCGGATGGCGGTGATGCAGACGGACCGGATCGACGGTGAATTCCAGGTCGGGCGCGAAGACCGCGAAATCCGCGTCGCTGCCGACCGCGAGCCGGCCCTTGTGCGGCAGGCCGGCGAGCAGCGCCGGACGCTCGGCCATCCAGCCGACGACGTCGGCCAGTGAATGGCCGCGCCGCCGCGCCTCGCTCCACACAACCGGCAGACCAAGCTGCAGCGAGGAGATGCCGCCCCAGGCGGCGCCGAAATCGCCTGACACCAGTTCCTTCATCTCAGGCTTGCACGGCGAATGATCGGAGACGACCATGGTCAATACGCCCTCGCCCATGCCGGCCCACAGCTTCTCACGGTTGCGTGCCTCGCGGATCGGCGGCCCGACCTTGGCGGTGGTTTCGCCGTTGCCGATCTCCTCGGCGCAGAGGCTGAGGTAATGCGGGCAGGTCTCGACGCTGAGCCGCACTCCGTCCTCGATGGCCGAGGCGATCATCGGCAGCGCGTCGGCGCTCGACAGATGCAGGATGTGAGCGCGGGCGCCGGTCACGCGCGCGGCTTCGATCACCTGCGCAATCGACAGGTTCTCGATGCCCTTAGGCCGCGATGCCAGATAGTCGGCATAGCGTCTTGTGCTGACATTGGGCATCCGCGCCGATGCCTCGGCGCTCTCTGCGTGAACAATGAAGGTCGAGCCAAGGCCGGCCACCACCCGCATCACGCTTTCCATGTGCTCTGGCGTAATGCCTGGGAAGTCGTCGGTGCCGGTGTCGCACAGGAACGACTTGAAGCCGAGCACGCCGGCCGCGTGCAGCTTCGGCAGTTCCGCGAGATTGGAGGGGATGGCGCCACCCCAGAAGCCGACATCGACGTGGCACTGGCCATCGGCGGCGGCGCGCTTGGCGGCCAGCGCCTCCAGCGTCACTGTCGTCGGCACGCTGTCCAGCGGCATGTCGACCAGCGTGGTGATGCCGCCGGCAGCGGCCGCGCGGGTCGCGGTCAGAAACCCTTCCCAATCGGTGTTGCCGGGCTCGCAGATATGCACGTGGCTGTCGACAAGGCCGGGCAGAAGCACGGCATCGTTGCCGAGCGTGACGGTCTCACCGGCGACGGCTGGCGTGTCGATCGCCCCGATGCGAACGATCCTGCCGCCGGCGACGCCGACCGACACCGCCCTTTCGCCGTCGGGCAGGATGGCGCGCGGCGCCCTGATAAGCAGGTCGAGGGATGTCATCGCTATACCTCCCGGATGCGCGGCGGTGCCGCGACAGACGTATTGATTGAGTGGAGGGATTGGAGTTCCGGGGGCCGTGGCCGGCTCCCGGAACGCTCAGGTTCAGATGCTGGAGAAGCCGAGCAACGCTTTCACATTGGCGCGCTTGTGGACCAGCGTTACGCCGATCAGATAGACTACCGCGCCAGTCAGCCAGGACTGCAGGGCTGGGAAGCCGATATAGTCGCTGTTGAGCACCGGGATCAGGCCGGCCGTGTAGACGCCGACCAGCGTGCCGGCAGCAAGCGCGATGACGCCCGGCCAGTTGGCGATGCCAAGCTCGCTCCAGTTGGCGACCCGGAACATCGGCCGCTTGATGCCGAACAGCCAAGGCAGCAGGAACAGATCGATCGCCATGATCGTGCTGGCCACCGGCACGGTGGTAGAGCCGATGCTGGTGGTCAGGTTGAACGTGTCCTGCAGATTGGGCAGGTAGAAGGTCAGCACCGATGCGATCAGCCCGAGGCCGACGACCGTGTACTGGCGCTTCCAGCCGCGAATGCCCGACAGCACATTCTGCGCGCCGTTCACCGCGATGTAGAGATTGCCATCCTGCACCGCCCACTGGTTGATGACGATGACGATGATGCCGAGCAGCGCGCTGCCGAACATGGTGAAGTTGACGAAGTAGCTGATGCTCGGTCCGAAATCCGGCTGGTTGGACAGTGCGGCGATCATGTAGCCCATGATCGGGAACAGCAGAGCGCCGACCAGATAGGAGATGACGATGGTCGGGATGTTCCACCACGCGGCGCGTCCGGCCTTGGCATAGCGGAAGAAGTCCGGCTCGTTACCCCAGGTCGACAGGCCGACCATGCTGCCGATGACCATGAGCATCCCGGTCTTCGAGTCGACATGCGGCACGGCCGCCAGCACGCTGCTGGACACGGTGGTGAAGGCCAGGATGGTGGCGAAGATGCCCCACACCAGGATCACCGGCACGGCGACGAACTGGGCGAAGCGCTGTACGCCCTCGAAGCCGAAATAGGTGTTGACGATCATGACGATGGCCAGCAGCGCTGTGATGGCGCCGACCGCCGGCAAGGTCATCAGCCCGCCGGCGATGTCGATGATGAACTTCACCGTGAACAGATAGAAGGCCATGCCGTTGACGATGAGAAGCAGCGAGACCAGCCCGCTGCCGAGTGTGCCGAAGATGCTGCGCGCCATGACCGAATGGGTCTGGCCGGTGACGGCGCCGGCATTCGCCGAGCCGATGCAGTAGAGGCTCATCACGGCGGCGGCGATCAGCATCGCCACCGTCAGTTCAGCAAGGGTCAGGCCCTGGAAGCGCGCGCCGTAACCGACGAGCACGGTGCCGAACACCGCCTGCATCGACAGGAATTGCGCCAGCATGCGGAAATTCGAGCGCCGCTTGGATTGTGGCACCACGGACTCGGTATAATCAGCAATGTCCGCCTCTGTGACCGACAGGATGGTCTCAACGCCGTCGGCGAAGGCCGGAGGCGTTTCGTTCGGCAGCGTCTGCCTGGGCGATATGGGAGTTTGCACGGTCATCTCAGATTCCCCTTTGCGAGGTTGTTCCCCTGGTCGACACGCTGCTCGCCTTGCCTCTAGGGCAGCATCAACGAGACCGATGCAATGTCGCCATGTCCAACCATAGAAAAGGCCTCCACCCCCCATCAACGTCCAAAGATCGAACGTGATGCATTGACGAAATCAATGCATTTATCCCCCTCACCCAGCCCGCGACGGGTCGACAATCTCGGCGATGAACAGGTCTCGCGCCGTGTTGCCGGGGCTTTGCGGGTCTGTCACCACGAACATGTTGTTGCGCGGCACGTTGTTTCCCTGAAGCAGCGGCCACAGCCGGCCCGCATCGACATCGGGCTGCGCATAACCCTCAGGCAGGAAACACAGGCCGACGCCGAGTACCGCAAGCCGCTTGGCCTCCTCGAGATGATCGGACATGCCGGCGATGTTGCGGCCAAGCCCATACTCGAGCCGGAACTGGGTCAGCTCGTCGCCCTCGTCGGCGCCGGTCAGCACGAAGGCATCCACGGAGAGGTCCGCGGGTTCGGCAACGGCCTTGCCGAACAGCGGATGCGGACGCCCGCAATAGGGCCGATGGATTTCGGTGAACAGATGGAGATAGTCAAGCTCGGCCCGCTGGACCCTCGCTGGCGAGATGCCCACATCGATCTTGTGCTGGATCAGCGAATTGATCACCTCGGTCCACGCCGCCACCTCCACGATCAGCTCGACGGCCGGATATTTCGCATGGAACGCAGCGATGGCGTCATCAAGGGCCGGCGCGACCAGGTTGCTGACCAGCATGACCCTGAGATGTCCACGTATCTCCGCCTTGACGTCGGACAGCCGAGCGGGGATCTCGCGGATGGCGCCGGTGAAATCCCGGCACCTCTCGGCCAGGATGCGTCCTTCCTCGGTCAGCTCGAACCCGGTCGGACCGCGATGGCATAGCGTAACGCCCAGCCGCTCCTCCAGCCGCCGCAAGGCGAGGCTCAGCGCCGGCTGCTTACGGTTGAGCTCCCGCGCCGCCCGGGTGACGCTGCGAGCATTGGCGATCTCATGGAAGAACTTGAGCAGATTCCAGTCCAGGTTCCTGGCGAACTGCAGGTCCCGCACCGTCGCATCCGCCTGCTTGCGCGCCAACGCCTTGCCCCTTGATGTCCGCGTGGGCCGTGAGCTTAGGCGGGGAAGCCGCCAGCGGCAACGTATTGCGGAGAGAAGAAAGCCACCCACATTGACCTTGCCCCCACATCGTCTAGGTTCTGGCCCAGACGGCCGCTAAGAGCCGCGATGCTGGAAACGTTGGGAGTGATGCGGCATGTTCCTGACACTGGCGCTGCTTGCTGGTCTTGTCCTGGCCTGGCTGCTGATTGGCGTGGCGGAAAAATTCCGCCTCGGCCTGCGCTTCACCCAGGCGTTGCTCTACGTGCCGTTCAAGCTCGCCTACCGGATCAGCGACGACCGCATCAAGATCGCGCGTAAAGCGCAAGTCCCGGTCATCTACGTCATCTCACACCAATCGCGCTTCGAGCCGGCGCTGATGCTGTCGCTGCTGCCCGACGACACGCTGCATATACTCGACGACGCCTCGGCCAAAGCCCCCTGGCTTGAGCCCTGGCGCGAGCTTGGCCGCACCATCGCCTTCAATGCCGAACATGTCTTCGTCAGCCGCCGGCTGGTACGTGTCTTGAAGGGCAAGGGCCGGCTGGCCGTCTACTTGCCCGATGCGGTCGAGCCCGACGTCAAGACGTTTCGGCTGTTTCGTGCCGTGACCCGCATCGCCATGCAGGCCGATGCCCGTATCGTGCCGATCTTCGTTGGCGGCGCACGCACCTTGCCTGTGTCGCTGACGCCTGCCAACGTCGCGCCGCGCCGCTGGTTTCCAAGTCTTTCGATCAGCGTGCTGGAGCCGATGACGATCGGCGAGATGGTGGCCAGGAACCCGGATCAGGCCTCCAACACCAATGCCCTGTTCGATCGTTTCGCCGAAGCCCGCTTTGGCGCAACCGACCTCAACCGAGGCCTTTTCCTCGCGATGCGCGACGCCGCCGACCGCGTTGGCGCTTCCCATCCCATCATCGAGGACGTCATCTCTGGCGCGCTGAGCTACAGAAAACTGTTCATCGGTGCGCGCGTACTGGGCCGGCGCTTCGAAGCGGTGACGGCGCCGGGCGAAGCGGTCGGGCTGATGCTGCCCAACGCCAATGGCGTGGTTCTATCGCTCACAGGGCTGCTGTCGGCGGGCCGCGTGGCAGCGATGATCAACTACACCGCCGGTCCGGCCAGCGTGACAGCCGCGGTGCGCACCGCCGTGATCCGCACTGTCATCTCTTCGCGCGCCTTCGTCGAGAAAGCGGACATCGCCGACATCGTCGCGGCGGTCGAAAAGGGCGGCGCGAAACTTATGTGGCTGGAGGATGTCCGCAGCAGCGTCACCAAGCTGGACAAACTTGCCGCTGCCCTTTTCTGGCGCTGGCCACTGCAGCGGCAGGATGCGACAAAACCGGCGGTGATCCTGTTCACCTCCGGCTCGGAAGGCACGCCGAAGGCAGTCGTGCTGTCGCACAAGAACATGCTTGCCAATGCGATGCAGGCCGAAGCACGCATCACCATTTCGCCAGCCGACATCCTGCTCAATGTGCTGCCGGTGTTCCATTCGTTCGGCTTGACGGGCGGCACCATCCTGCCGCTGGTCACCGGCGTCAAACTGTTCCTCTACCCCTCGCCGCTGCATTACAAGATCATCCCGGAGATCGCGCGCAAGGTGCGGCCGACCATCATGTTCGGCACCGATACGTTCCTCGCCAACTACGCGCGGACCGCCAAGGACGGCGATTTTTCCAGCCTGCGCTTCGTGGTCGCCGGTGCCGAGGCGGTGAAGCCTGAAACACGGCGCATCTACCGCGAGCGGTTCCAGGCCGAGATCATTGAAGGGTTCGGGCTTACGGAAGCGGCGCCCGTGGTTGCCGTCAACACCGCCATCCATGGCCGCGATGGCACCGTTGGCCGTCTGCTGCCGGCCATGCGCATGAAGCTTGAACCGGTCGAGGGCATCAGCGACGCCGGCCAATTGTGGCTCGATGGACCCAACCTGATGATGGGCTACATGACCGCCGACCGCCCCGGCGAACTGCAACCCTTGACCGGCTGGCACGACACGGGCGACATCGTCGCCGTGGACCGCGAAGGCTTCATCACCATTCGCGGCCGGGCCAAGCGCTTTGCCAAGATCGCCGGCGAGATGGTGTCGCTTGGCGCGGTCGAGATGCTGGTACAGTCACTGTGGCCGGAAGAGCGTCACGCGGCGGTGGCGGTGCCCGACAAGCGGCGGGGCGAACGCATCGTGCTGGTCACCACCGCCGACGACGCCAATCCAGATGAGCTGCGCAAGTTCGGCAAACAGGCCGGAGCCGCCGAGTTGATGGTGCCGAACGACATCGTCAAGGTCGAGGAAATTCCGGTGCTGGGCTCCGGCAAGACCGACTATGTATCGACCCGCAAGCTGGCGATCGACAAGCTGGGGCTGAGCGTGGCGGCCTGAGTCGGATCAAAGGCTTCGGCGGGCTTGCTTAACCGATATCCGAAGGCGGGACCTTCTCACCTTCTCGCTTGGCGCGCTTGGAATAGGCGCGCACGCTGAACGGCAGGAAGATCAGGTATCCCGCGACCGAAGCGGTCAGCGTGTACCAGGGATAGGTCATCAGCAGAAGAATGTAGAGAACGACGCCAAGGATGATCGGCAGCACCTTGTCGCCCGGTATCTTGAAGCTTTTGCCGGAATAGACCGGCAGTCTGCTGACCAGCAGGAAGGCGACCAGCACGGTGAAGCCGGTGGCGACAAAGGCGGCCGGCCGGCCGGGTTCGACGCCAAGCCGCAGGAAATAGAGATAGAGCGGCAGCATGACCAAAACGGCGCCCGCGGGCGCCGGCACGCCGACGAAATATTCGGACTGCCAGGCCGGACGATCGGTTTCCTCGTCGAGCACGTTGAAACGGGCCAGCCGCAGACCACAGGCGATGGCGAACAGAAGTGCTGCGATCCAGCCCGGCGAGCCGGCGCGGTCGAGCAGGAAGGCATAAAGCACGAGAGCCGGCGCCACGCCAAAATTGACGATATCGGCCAGCGAATCCATCTGCGCGCCGAATTTGGAAGTCGCCTTCAGCATCCGCGCCAGACGGCCGTCGATGCCGTCAAGGAATGCGGCAAGCAGCACCATCACCACCGCAGGTTCGAAACGGCCCTCGAAGCCGAAGCGGATGCCGGACAGGCCGGCACAGATGGCAAGCACGGTGACGAGATTTGGCAGCACCATGCGCATCGGAATTTCGCGGATGCGCGGGCCGCCGCTGCCATGAGCTTCGAATTTTTTGTACTGGGTGCCCACCGGTCAGGAAATCCGCACGAGGGGCGTACCGGCAATACCGCCGAATTCGGCCAGCACGGTTTCACCGGCAACCGCCGTCTGGCCGACGGCGACGCGCGGCGTCGCTGCTACCGGCAGGAAGACGTCGACGCGGGAACCGAAGCGGATCAGGCCAAAACGCTCGCCGATGGCGATCGAACCGCCGGCCTCGGCCCAGCAGACGATACGCCGCGCCACCAGGCCGGCGATCTGCACGGCGGCAACCGTGCCGTTGGGGCTCTCGATGACGAGGCCATTGCGTTCGTTCTCGGTGCTGGCCTTGTCGAGTTCGGCGTTGAGGAACTTTCCAGGCCGATGCTCGATACGGGAAATCTTGCCGCGCACCGGAGCGCGGTTCACATGGCAGGAAAAGACGTTCATGAACACCGAGATACGTGTCATTTCACCGCTGCCGAGACCAAGTTCGCGCGGTGGCACGGCCGGGCCGACCGCCGATATGATGCCATCCGCCGGACTCACCACCAGGCGGTCATCGACCGGCGTCACCCGCTCGGGGTCGCGGTAGAAATAGACGCACCATGCGGTCAGGATGAGGCCGATCCAGAACAGGATCGACGAGAAATAACCTAGGAAAAGAGTTGCCGCGCCAAAGGCGGCGATGAACGGATAGCCCTCGCGATGGATCGGAACGAACGCGTTTTTGATTGAGTCGACGAGGCTCATCGGGCTGGGGCGGGCTCCGTTTCAGGTGGGGCCTGTCTATCGGAAACGACTTACCGCCGCAACGCGACAATCATGCAGAACAACGGAAGCGGTCATACGGGTCGTCGCATGGCCAACGGCTCCCGCTGGCCTGTACGCCCGTCGTCACGTGCTTGTGACGGTGACGCGGTTGCCAATCCGTGCGAATTGTTGACGTCAAAACTCAGGCGAGCCGATCAGCCCCAGCCTTGAAAGAGGACTTCATGACGAGCCGCCTGTCTTCGCCAAGATGCTTGTCTTCGCCAAGGTCAATGAAACCGGCGGGCTTCGCCGCGATCATTTTGGTGCTCGCATCCTGTGGCGGTGCGCTCGCACAAGCCAAGCCATCCTTCGACTGCGCCAAGGCCACCAGTGTGGCCGAAAAAGCCATATGCGCCGACACCGCCTTGGCCCTGGCTGACGCCGATGTCGCCAAAAACTACGCGGCCGCGCTGAAAATGCTCGACCCTGTTGCCGGCAAGGCCTTGCGCGACGATCAGCGTGACTTCACGCAATACCGCGACGAGATCGCCGGGTTCAACGAGAACACGCCGAAGGACGAGCAGAATTTCGATCTCGGCGAATTCCTGCGTGACCGCGCCACCTTCCTCGCCAGTATCCGCAAGCCAACGAATACCGGTTTCATCGGCACGTGGAGCAGCATTCGCGGCAGAGTCGAGATCAAGGCGGGCGACGCTGGAAAACTGGAAATCTCGGAAGATGTCGCCAATCCGGTGTCGGGCAGCGGAACATGCGACATCGGCGATACGGTCAAGCAGGGCAAGCAATTGCGCCTGGTCGACACAGATGATGACGACAAGCCGACGGGCTTTGTCTTCACCTTCCGCCGTAACGGCGACCAACTCGTCGTCGAGCAGAGCGGCGAAGGCAAGGAAGGCCGCACCGAACCGCCCTCATGCGGCGCCAACGGCCACGCCGACGGCAATTTCTTCCTGACTGAAAAACAATAGCCGTGCCTGTCGGCGCGACAACGCCTCGACCGTCCTTGGCAAGACAGCGCTTCATGCGATCCCGAAAAAGGCGATGATGCGCGCAACTTGGAGGCTGTGGGACCATGCAGAAATCGTCACGGAACAGGGCGCAAGTCATCACGACAGGCCTTGCCTTCGGAGAATCACCACGATGGCATGAGGGGCGGCTGTGGCTCGCTAACTGGGGCTCCGGCGAGATCGTCGCCGTGGATGCGAACGGCACAAGCGAGGTCATGCTCAGCGTGCCGACCACCATCCCCTACTCCATCGACTGGCTTCCGGATGGCCGGTTGCTGGTTGTTTCGGGGCGCGAAGGGCTTTTGCTGCGCCAGGAGGCGGATGGCTCTCTCGCCACCCACGCCGATCTGCGCGTCCTGTCGAAACAGCCCTGGAACGAGATCGTCGTCGACGGGCGCGGCAACATCTATGTCAATGGCGGCGGGCCGACCCCGCCCCCCGGCCAGTTCTTCGGTCCCGGCACGATCGCGCTGGTGGCCAAGGACGGCAGCATTCGGCAAGTCGCTGAAAACATCGCCTTCGCCAACGGCATGGCGATCACCGCCGACAACAACACGCTGATCATCGCCGAATCGCACGGCAACCGGCTGACGGCCTTCGACATTGCCGCTGACGGCAGCCTCGCCAACCGGCGGGCGTGGGCAGACCTCGACGGCTATCCCGATGGTATCTGCCTCGATGCCGAGGGCGCTTGCTGGTATGCAGACGTGCCCAACAAACGCTGCGTTCGGGTGATGGAAGGTGGCGACGTGCTGCAGACCGTCGACGTCGATCGCGGCTGCTTTGCCTGCATGATGGGCGGCGCTGACGGAAAAACACTGTTCATCGTCGCCGCCGAGTGGCGCGGCTTCGAGCACATGATGAGCGAGGCCCGCACCGGCCAGGTGCTGAGCGTCGAAGCGCCGGCCCCTGGCGTTGGCTGGCCCTAGGCTGCAGCGCTACGAAACCTCCGACGTGCGCCGGCGCACGATCACGCCAAGCTCATCGCCTTCGCGGGCGATGCGCAGCCGCTCCTCTGCCTCGGTCGCTTCACGCTGGCGGTCCCACATCGAGGCGTAGAGGCCATGCTTGTGCATGAGTTCGGCATGGGTGCCGCGCTCGGCGATCTGGCCATCCTGCAGCACGATGATCTCGTCCGCTGTGATCACCGTCGACAAGCGGTGGGCGATGACGATCGTGGTGCGGCCGCGGCTGACCAGGTCTAGCGCTGCCTGGATTTCCTGCTCGGTGTGGCTGTCGAGCGCCGAGGTGGCCTCGTCCAGCATCAGGATCGGCGGCGCTTTCAGGATGGTGCGGGCGATCGCCACGCGCTGCTTTTCACCCCCTGACAGTTTCAGGCCACGCTCGCCGACCATGGATTTGTACCCATCGGGCAGCCGCTCGATGAACGGCCCGATCTGGGCCAGTTCGGCTGCCTTGCGCATCTCCTCTTCGCTGGCATCGATGCGGCCGTAGCGGATGTTGTAGGCGATGGTGTCGTTGAACAGCACCGTGTCCTGCGGCACCATGCCGATCGCGCCGCGCAGGCTCTCCTGCGTGACGTCGCGCACGTCCTGGCCATCGATCAGCACCGCGCCGCCCTGGATATCGTAAAAGCGGAACAGCAGCCGCGAGATGGTCGATTTGCCCGCCCCGGACGGTCCGACAATGGCGACCGTCTTGCCCGCCGGCACCTCGAAGCTGACACCCTTCAGGATCTTGCGGTTGGGATCGTAGGAGAAATGCACGTCGCGGAACTCGACCTTGCCGGCGCTGACCGCCAGGGGCTTGGCGTCCGGTTTGTCGACAATCTCCTGCGGCACGTCGAGCAGATCGAACATCTGCTCGATGTCGGTCAGGCCCTGGCGGATTTCACGGTAGATGAAACCGATGAAGTTGAGCGGCACCGAAAGCTGCACCAGCATGGCGTTGATGAAGACAAAATCGCCGACCGTCTGGGTGCCGGCCTGCACTTCCAGCGCCGACATGCACATGACGACCACGGTGCCGATGCCGAAGATGATGCCCTGGCCGAAATTCAGCCATCCGAGCGAAGTCCAGATTCTCGTCGCCGATATTTCGTAGCGCGCCATTGAGCGGTCGAAGCGCTCGGCCTCCATGGCCTCGTTGTTGAAATACTTGACCGTCTCGAAGTTGAGCAGGGAGTCGATCGCCTTGGTGTTGGCGTCAGTGTCGCTGTCATTCATGTCGCGGCGGATCGAGATGCGCCAGTCACTCGCCCTGACAGTGAACCAGACATATATCCAGACGGTCACCGCGACGACGACCACATATTTCCAGCCATAGGTATAGGCAAAAATGCCGGTGGTCAGCGCGAATTCAAGAATGGTCGGCGCGGTGTTGAGCATGATGAAACGCACGATCGTCTCGATGCCCTTGGTGCCGCGCTCGATGATGCGCGACAGACCGCCAGTGCGCCGTTCGAGGTGAAAGCGCAGCGAGAGTTGATGCATGTGGACGAAGGTGCGGAAAGCAAGCTGGCGTACCGCATATTGGCCAACGCGGGCAAACAACGCGTCGCGCAGCTGGTTGAAGCCGAGCTGCACCAGCCGCACGACATTGTAGGCGACAACCAGCATGACCGGCGCCAGCAGGAAAGAAGGCAGCGGCGGCACGGATTTGGCATCGCCGGCAAGCGCGTCCGTTGCCCATTTGAAGAAATACGGGCCGGCGACCAGGGTCAGCTTGGCAACGACCAGAAGCAGAGTTGCCCAGGTGACCCGCGCCCTCAGATCAGCACGATCGGCCGGCCACATGTAGGGCCACAGATTGAGCAATGTCTTGAAGGTCGAGCCGGATTCGGCGGAAACGGTTTTGTCGGCCACTTTTCTTGCCTTTTGGGTGAGAGGGTCAGCAGCCGGAGCAGCAGGAATTGACGAGTGCGTTGAGCGAGGCGGAAACGCCTGCAAGTGCCGCGTGATCGACCTCATAGCGCGAGCGCTGGCGGTCCGGCGCGAAGCGAACCAGCCCGGCTTCAACCAGGATCTTCAGGTGTTGGGAAACGGTGGATTGCGCGAGGTCGAGATGATCGACGACCTCACGGCAGCAGCAGGACTGGCTGGCAGAGAGGTGTTTCAGGATTTCGATGCGCGTCGGGTGCGACAGCGCGGCAAGCTTCGCGGCGACAGACTTGCTGTCAGCGGCGTTGCATAGTTTGTAATCTGGACTCAACGGAGCGTTCATCGTCTATCGGCGATAGACGATGAACTGATACACCGCAACCTGCCCGGATGGGCAGAGCCGGCTTTTACTGGGTCTTGGTCGGCGCGGTCGTCGCCTGGTCGCCCATTGCCTTGAGGTCGGCGGCTTCGCCTTCCTTCGACTTTTCCGGAACCTTGAACACCTGCCCCGGCCAGATCCGGTCGGGATCGGTGATCTGATCCTGGTTGGCAAGATAGATGGTCGAATAGCGTACGCCGTGGCCATAAACGCGCCGCGAAATGCGCCAAAGCGTATCATTGCGGCGGATGATGACGGCGCCGTCGGCATGTTCAAGCTTCGGTGCCATTGTCTCCGGCACATCGGATGGCGGCGTCGCTGCCGCCACCACGGCCGGCGCTTCGGCCACCGCAGGTGCCGCAGGAGGTGCAGTCTCGGCAGCTGGTGCAGCCACAGCCGGTGCAGCGGGAGCGGCGGCGACAACGGCGGGCGCGGCAGGCGCCGGCGCGGCAGGTGCTGCCGCCGCAGCGGGCGCCGCCGGTTCAGCCGGTTTTGCTTCAGCGGGCTTTGGCGCGGCCGGCGCCACGGCGGCGACTGCTTCTCCCGGCTCGCGTTCGAAGGGAACAGCCGCGCGGGCGACTACCTTCACGCCGTCGGCATCGAGGCCATCGACATGGATAGTATAGCTGCCAACCGGAATGTCGCGTGTTGCTTCGACCAAAAAATGGCCGTCCGGCGATGTCTGCGCATCGCCCAGCAGGATGTCATTGGCATAGGCGCGCACCTTGCGGCCCGCATCGGCCAGACCGGCGACGAAAATCTTGTTGCCGTCGATCTCGACTGCCTCGACGACGATCTTGGGTTCCGCAGCGGGTGCGGCTGACACCGCTGGCGCCGTCGGAGCCGGCGCAGGCGCGGCTTCGACAACGGCCGGCGCCGGTGTGGTTGCAGCAGGGGCGGCCGGTGCCGCAGCGACGGCAGGCGCTTCTGCGGCCGGAGCAGCGGGAGCGGCGGCCTGGTCGCCGGCAGCAGGTGCCGCTGGTTTGGTCTCTGGTGCCGGAACAGTCAACAATTCGGCCGGCTTGCCTGGCTCTTCGACCATGGCAAGCACCTGGCCGGCAGGATTTGCCGGAACGGAGACAACAGCGGCCTGTGCCGAAGCGGTAACGACAGCGCCGGTCGTCGAGCGCAGGGCAATTGTGTAGTCACCAGGCTTCAGCGGGTCATCGAGGACGATGACAAAGGCGCCATCGGGGCCTGCGACCGTCGAGCCAAGCACGGTCGTGCCGTTGAGTATTTCAACCTTTGAATTTGGCGCTGCATTGCCGGCAACGACGATCGAGCCGTTACCCTCAACACGCACCACATCGAAACTCGGCAGGGTTGGACCAGCAGCGGCGGGCGCAGCCACAGCCGGCGCGGCTGGAGCAGCCGCATCGGCGCCAGGCGTGGCTGGAGCCGTCGCTTGCGGCACTGCCGCGGGAGCAGCCGGTACAGCCGCGGGCGGCAACCTCGCTTCCGTGCCGGGGTCAGCCGGCTTCGGAGCCGCAGGAGGTGTCAATGCCGCCACTTCCGCCGGCGGCGTGTGATTGAGATACGGGTCGAGTGCGCCCGACACATAGGCAGTTCCTGCCGCGGCCACGGACCCACCCGCCGCGAACAAAAACGCCTTCAATGGATTGATCGCCATATATTTACCCACCCCTTAGCCACCTAATGCCGGTCTAGCCTGTTTTGCCAAAGCCGACAAGAAAAAGCCCGCCCGGGCTTGACCTCGGTCCTGAACTCATAAATCTGGTCCATGACCTTTAATTACGAAACCCATCATCGATCAGTTGCATGAACACGATTCGATCCGTCTGCGTCTACTGCGGCTCGTCTCCGGGCCGCGATGAAATCTATATCAAAGCCGGACACCTGCTCGGGCGCTCGATCGCGCGCGCCGGCTTGCGGCTGATCTATGGCGGCGGCACCAAGGGCATCATGGGCGCCGTCGCCGAAGGTGCGTTGCGGGCCGGCGGCAAGGTGACCGGCATCATTCCCCGCTTCCTAATCAACAGGGAGGCAACCGAAACCGCGCTTGACCGGCTCGACGAGCTCGTGATCACCGACAACATGCACGAGCGCAAACACAAGATGTTTGAGAAATCCGACGCCTTTGTGGCGCTGCCAGGTGGCATCGGCACGGTCGAGGAGATCGTCGAGGTCATGACCTGGGCGCAGCTTGGCCATCACCGCAAGCCAATCGTCTTCGGCAATGTCGGCGGCTTCTGGGATCCGATGCTGGCGCTGCTTGATCACATGACGGCCGAGGGCTTCATTCACACGGCACAGCGGGTCAAGCCGCTGGTGGTCAACGATCCAGAAGCCATCGTCGCCGCCATCATGGTGGCCGGCTCTTCGGTCGATGCTCCAACTGAAGGCGTGCAGTCGGTCATCGACAAGCTGTAGAGAGACCTGCCGAGAACGGCGCGCCCTACTGCCCTACTGCCCTACTGCCCTACTGCCCTACTGCCCTACTGCCCTACCCTTTGAACCGCTTGCCGCAAGGCGGCAATCACCGCACGCTGGTCATGCCGCCGCCACGCCAGGTGGATCGACACGGTGCGTTCGAACCACGGCAGGTCGCGAAAGACGACCTCAGGCGGGGCTGAGGCGCGCAGGCTGGCCTGCACCGTGGCCAGGCCCAGCCCGGCGCTGACCAATCCCAGCGACGTCAACGGATCGGCCGTCTCATAGACAATGTCGGGCAGGAAGCCCGCTTTGGCGCAAGCGGCCAGGAACAGGCCTCGGTTGGTGTCGTCGGGCTGGCGCACGACTGTGATCCAGGTGCGGCCGTCGAGGTGGCGCGGCTGGATATCGGCAACATCCACGAGTGAATCGCCTTCCGGAATGGCCAGAACCAGCGGCTCGCGGCGCAGCAGCAGGCTGGCGATATCAGGATCGTCGGCAACTGCGGGCGAATAGACGAAACCCAGATCGAGTGAACGCTGCCGCAAGCCGTCCAGCTGCGCTGCCGACCGAGCGCTCGTCAGCCGCAGGTGAAAATCGGGCCGATCACGGCGGAACTGGCGCAGCATCCCCGCGACCAGTCCGGCATGCACCGCGCCCTCGACATAGCCGATGGCAAGCCGGCCGACAGCGCCGCTGGCCAGATCGCGGCCAAGCTCTTCCAGGCGCCGTGCATTGGCCAGCAAAGCACGCGCCTCGGTGAGGAAGGCACGCCCCTCGGCATTGAGATGGACCCGCTGTCTTGCCCGCTCGAACAAGGTGACGCCGAGCTGTTCCTCGAGCTGCATGATCTGGCGGCTGAGCGGCGACTGCGAGATATGCAGCAGTTCGGCGGCACGGCCGACATTGCCGGCCTCGGCGACGGCGACGAAATAGCGGAGCTGGCGAAGGTCAAACATCGTTTTTGAAAATAAAGTCCTTTTTGGTCTCAACTTTAATCTAATCAGTCTTGGACAGTCTGACTAGTCAGCGCGATAGCTTCTGTCATCAACCGCCGAAAAAAGGAGACCGCCATGCAGTTCTTTGCCCTTCTCACCCGCAACACCGAAAAATTCGCCGATGCCGATTTCGCCCCGCTGTTGCCCGGCGAGGCAGAGCAGCGCCGCACCCTCTATGCCGACGGTGCCGTGCGCCAGGTGTGGAACCGTGGCGACATCCCGGGCAGCGGCATGATGCTGGAAGCCGCCAGCGATGCCGAGGCGCGCGGCCACCTCGCCACCTTGCCACTGGTAAAGGCCGGCATGATGGACATCACCGCCCTGGTGCCACTCAACCCGTATCCCGGCTTCGGTCCGAAGCGCTGAGGCGGCTGGCCAACGGATCAGGACTGCCGCGTCTCCATGGAGGCGCGGCAGTCCACGGCCAAGTGTCAAGAAACCGTCACACGAAATCGGGTTGTCCTATGCTAGGAAGCAGCCGTCGGGCGTTCTCCGATCGACGACGTGACCCGTATTGGCGAAACGACAATGAACATCGCCCCTCCCCGGGAAGACACAGACCTTTCCCCCTACATGCCCGACGAGCACGGGCTGTTCTTCCTCTATCATTTCACGGCGGAGGGGGTGCGAACCAGGGACGCGAGCGCCGCGCACTGGACCTGGCGCAGCTACCAGCTCTCCGACATGCGCGCCCGCCACGAGATCGCCGCCGATCAGGCTTTGCCGGCGCCGGTGCGCGAAGCCTTTCTCTCCGCCAGCCATGGCTGCCACATCGATCTCGAGGATGATTGGCTCTACGGCGACCTGCCGGACCTGCGCCATGACTATTCAGCGGAAGCCGGCGGGCTCGGCCATTTCCGCTTCGCCCTCAACGATACGATGCTGGTCGGCGCCCGCAAGCAGCCGCTGCAATCGGTCGACAACATCCGCAAGGCGATCGAAAACGGATCGCGAAAATTCCGATCGCCAGCAGAGTTGATCGAGGCTGTCGTGGGCCAGTCTTTTGACGGGATGGCGGCGGAACTAGCGGCACTCGGCGACAGCATGGACGGCATCGAGGACCGCATCGTCTGTGACGCATGGCACAATGAGCGGCAGGCGCTTGTCGATGCGCGCCGGCATCTCGTGGTGATCCATCGCCAGATGGCGACCCTGACCAGCCTGTTTCGTCATCTCGACCACTCACACCGCAACGACTTGCCCGACTCCATCAACGACATGGCGGCCCGGCTGTCGCACCGGGCGCAGACACTGCATCACGACGGCGAGCAGTTGCAGGCGCGCGCTCGGCTTTTGCAGGATGAGCTGATGGCCAAGCTGACGACACAGTCGAACCGGCTGCTCTACGTTCTGTCGGTGATGACAGCCGTGCTGTTGCCTATGACCATCATCTCAGGCCTGTTCGGCATGAATGTCGGCGGCCTGCCGCTGGTCAACACCCCAATGGGCTTTTGGGTGGTGTCAGGGGCCTCCCTGCTGATCGCGGGGATAACCTACCTGTTCGTCAGGCGGATCGGTCAAATGTAGCTCTCAGGCCCTGAGGCGAAAGTCCTCAAGCATGGTTCCAGCAGCGGCAACCTCAGCCTCATGCTCCGGCTCGCGCCAGGTCTCGACCAGCGCCGCCTGATACCAGTCTTGCATCGCAGGCAGGCCAAGCAACTGTGCCGGATAGGCTGAAGCGGCCCCCTCGAATGACAATCCATAGGTCTGCACCCGGAAGGCTACAGGGGCAAAGAACGCATCCACGGCCGTGAAGCTGCCGCCCGCCAGGAATGGCCCGCCAAACCGGCTGAGGCCGTCGTTCCAGAGATCGCCAAGCCGAAACAGATCCCGTTTCAGGGCGTCGGACATCGGGAACGGCTGAACGCGGACGCCGCAATTCATCGTGCAGTCGTTGCGCAAGGCAGAAAAGCTCGAATGCATTTCGGCGGCGGCGCAGCGCGCCCAACTGCGGGCCTTGGCTTCAACCGGCCACACACCATGGTGACGCTCGGCAAGATATTCGGCGATGGCCAGCGAATCCCACACCGCCCAGCCGTCATCGATCAGGCAGGGCACCTGGCCGTTCGGCGAAAAGGGCCGGTAGAGATCCCAGCTCGATCCGGTCGGAAACGGCGTCAACCGTTCCTCGAACGGAATGTCCAGTTCACGCATCAACACCCATGGCCGCACCGACCACGAGGAATAGTTCTTGTTGGCGATATGCAGCTGGTACATTCGGTGCCTATTGCGCGGCCTGGACCGCGGCGGCGCGGCGCGCCGTCGTCAGCATCGACCAGGAATAGATCGCCAGCGCTGCCCAGATCAGGCCGAAAGCAATCGCCTGAATAGTGCCGAAAGGCTCATTGAAAATCAGCACCGCGATCAGGAACACCATGGTTGGGGCGATATATTGCATGATGCCGATGGTCGAAAGGCGCAACAGCTTGGCGCCGAAGGCGAACAACAGCAGCGGCACCGCCGTGACCGGGCCGCAGCCGATCAGCAATGCCGTATCGGTCGAGTTGCCGGATACGAAGTGGTCCTGCCCGGTGGCTATCAGGTAGGTGATGTAGGCGAGCGCCGGAACCGACAGCAAAAGCACTTCGAGCAGGAAGCCCTGGCTGGGGCCGATCGGCAGCGTCTTGCGGAAGAAGCCGTAGGCGGCGAAGGAAAAGGCCAGTGCAAGCGAGACCCAGGGCAGCTTGCCGCCTTCGATCGTCATCACCGCGACAGCAACCGCCGCCAGCACCACGGCGGCTATCTGCAGCCGGTCGAGCCGCTCACCGAGCAGCAGCGCGCCGACAACCACACTGACCAGTGGATTGATATAGTAACCGAGCGCGGTCTCGACCGTGCGGTCAACGGCGATCGCCCAGACATAGATGCCCCAGTTGACCGAGATCAGCGCCGCTGTCAGCGCCGCCATCGCGATGGTGCGTGGCGAGCGCAGCGCCGCCTTGAAGTCAGCCGTGCGGCCGGCCCAGATCAGCACGGCGGCGGCGATCGGCACCGACCAGACGATACGGTGGGCAATGACTTCGGCCAGCGGCAGATGGGCGACCGCCTTCATGTAGAATGGCAGGAGCCCCCACAGGAGGTAGGCGCCCAACGCCAACAGGAAGCCGCGACGTGCGCCGGCATGGGCGTCGATCTGAGTTGTTTGCATGGCCATGGCCCAACGCTATGCGCCAGCCATGATCCGGAAACCATCACAAATTTCTGATGGATCAATGGACTTCCGCTGATGGTTCAACCCGACAGCCGTTGCTATTCGGCCGCCACCAGCCCGGCCATGTCGCGGTTCTTCATCAGTTTGTAGACGATGGAATCCATGAGCGCCTGGAACGAGGCGTCGATGATGTTTTCGGAGACGCCGACCGTCCACCAGCGCGCGCCCGTGCCGTCATGCGATTCGATCAGCACGCGGGTGATCGCCTCGGTGCCGCCATTGAGGATACGCACCTTGAAGTCCGCTAGTTCGAGGTCGGCGATTTCGTTCTGGAATTTGCCGAGATCCTTGCGCAGCGCGATGTCGAGCGCATTGACCGGACCGTGACCTTCGGCCACCGACATTTTTTCCTCGCCCTCGACCAGCACCTTCACCACCGCTTCCGACACGGTTTTCAACTGGCCATTGGCGTCGAAGCGTCGTTCGATCATGCAGCGGAACGAGGTGACGTGGAAAAATTCGGGCAGTCCGTGCAGCATCTTGCGCGCCAGAAGCTCGAAACTCGCGTCGGCGCCCTCATAGGCATAACCCTCGGCCTCGCGCTCCTTGACCACGGCAATCAGCGCATCCAGCCGATGATCGTCCTTCGGCACGTCGATGCCGCGCCGCTTCAGCTCGGCCAGGAAATTGGCCTTGCCGCCCTGGTCGGAAACCATGACGCGGCGGCGGTTGCCAACCGCTTCCGGCGCGACATGCTCATAGGTCGCTGGTTCCTTGGCCAGTGCCGAGGCGTGGATGCCGGCCTTGGTGGCGAAGGCCGAGGCGCCGACATAGGGCGCCTGCGCTTCCGGCGCGCGGTTCAGCAATTCGTCGAAGGCACGGGAGAGGCGCGAGGTGCCAGTCAGGGCCTCCTCGGAAATGCCCGTTTCGAAACGGGTGGCAAAGGCCGGCTTCAATGCCAGCGTCGGCACGATCGAGATCAGATTGGCGTTGCCGCAACGCTCGCCGATGCCGTTCAAGGTGCCCTGGATTTGGCGTACGCCGGCCTCGACGGCGGCGAGCGAATTGGCCACAGCCTGGCCGGTATCGTCATGGGCATGGATGCCAAGATGGCCGCCGGGAATGCCCGAGGCAACGACCTTTTCGACAATGGTGCGGATTTCCGACGGCTGCGTGCCGCCATTGGTGTCGCACAGCACCACCCAGCGCGCACCGGCATCATAGGCGGTCCTGGCACAGGCCAGCGCGTAGTCGGGATTGGCCTTGAAGCCGTCGAAGAAATGCTCGCAATCGACCATCGCCTCCTTGCCGGCGGCAATCGCGGCCTCGACAGAGGCCTTGATCGAGTCCAGGTTTTCCTCGTTGGTGCAGCCGAGTGCAACGCGGACATGATAATCCCAGCTCTTGGCGACAAAGCAGATCGCATCCGATTTCGACTGGACGAGTGCCGCAAGGCCGGGATCGTTGGAGGCCGAGACCCCGGCCCGCTTGGTCATGCCGAAAGCGACGAATTTTGCCAGCGCCGTACGCTTTTCCCTGAAGAAGGCGGTGTCGGTCGGGTTGGCGCCGGGATAGCCGCCCTCGACATAATCAAGGCCGAACGCGTCGAGCAGTTTTGCGATCGCGATCTTGTCCTCGACGGAAAAGTCGATGCCCGGCGTCTGCTGGCCATCGCGCAATGTCGTGTCGAAGAGATAGAGGCGTTCGCGGGTCATGGTCATTTGCCTGCAAACTTGTCCGTTGCACGGATCAAGCAATCGAGGATCCCCGGTTCCGAATAGGCATGGCCGGCGCCCTCGATGAGATGGAAATCAGCCTTTGGCCAAGCCTTGTGCAATGCCCAGGCGAAGCGTGCCGGGCACGGCATGTCATAGCGGCCGTGGACGATGGTACCGGGTATGTCCTTGAGTTTCCCGGCGTCGCGCAGCAACTGGCCTTCTTCCAGCCAGCCGGCGTGGACGAAATAGTGGTTCTCGATGCGGGCGAAGGCGACGGCATAATCATCCTCGCCAAACGGGCCGCTGGTTTCAGGCGCGGGCAGAAGCGTGATCGTCTCGCCTTCCCACAGGCTCCAGGCACGGGCTGCCTCGAGCTGCGCCTCGCGGTCGCTGCCGACCAGCCGCTTGCGGTAGGCGGCCATCATGTCGCCGCGCTCGGCCTCCGGGATTGGCGCCAGGAAACGCTCCCATTTGTCGGGGAACATTTCCGAGACGCCGAACTGATAATACCATTCGAGTTCGGCACGCGTCAGCGTGTAGATGCCGCGCACCACCAGCTCGCTCACCCGCTCCGGGTGGGTCTCGGCATAGGCCAGCGCCAGTGTCGATCCCCAGGAGCCGCCAAACACCAGCCATTTGTCGAAGCCGGCCATTTCACGCAGGCGCTCGATGTCGGCAACCAGGTGCCATGTCGTGTTGGCTTCGAGCGAGGCATTGGGCGTCGACTTCCCGCAGCCGCGCTGGTCGAACAGGATAACGTCGTAAAGTTTCGGGTCGAACAGCCGCCGGTGGTTTGGCGAGATCGTGCCGCCAGGGCCGCCATGCAGGAAGATTGCCGGTTTGGCGCCCTTGGTGCCGGACCGTTCCCAATAGACCTGATGGCCGTCGCCGACATCGATCATGCCGGAATCAAAAGCCTCGATCTCCGGGTAAAGGGTACGCAATTCACTGCTCATAGCTGCAAGCCTTTTGTCGGCCAATCGGCCGTTTCGTGATCGGGATGCTGGAAGGAAATGATTGCTTCCTGCCTGGCGTAATAGTCGGGGTCCTGATGGATCGGCTGGTCGAAGATCGTTTCCACCCAAGGCACCCGCGCGGCGTAGTTGACCTGGATTTGCGGAGCCAGATCAGAACGGTCGTCGAAGGCGCCGATCGCAATCTCTAGCCCGTCCGGCTGCCGATAGGTTAGCGGCGTACCGCAGCGTGCGCAAAAGCCGCGATCGATGTTGATCGACGACTGGAAATAGCTTGGCTCTTCATGGGTCCACTCGACGCCATCCCTGGGCACCGTGACCAGCGCGCCAAAGAAGGCGCCGAACTGCTTCTGGCACATGCGGCAATGGCAGATGGACGGGCGGCCGAGTGCGCCATGAACGCGAAAGCGCACCGCGCCGCATTGGCAGCCACCGGTTCTCACTGTCTCGGTCATGACTTTTCCTCCGGCGGCCATTGTTCAGTATCGTGGTCGGGGTGCTGGTAAGAGGCGAGATCGGCCAGATACGGTGCCGAAGCCATATCGGCCATCGTGTCTTCGGCCGGCAGTTGCGGGATGGTATCGACGTAGGGAAGTTTTGCTTCGGTGCCCCATTGAACCAAGGGCACGATCTCGGCTGGATTGTCGAAGGCGCCGATGGCAAGGCCGACGCCATCCGGCGCTGTAAAGGCCAGCGGCGTGCCGCAATCGGCGCAAAAGCCACGATCGACATGGTTGGACGAGCGAAAGTATTTCGGCTCGCCGCGCGTCCAATCAAGCCTGGCGCTACCCACCGAAACCAACGGCGCATAGAACGAACCGAACGCCTTCTGGCACATGCGGCAATGGCAGATCGAGGCATCGCCGAGTGCGCCCTCGACGCGGAAGCGCACCGCGCCGCATTGGCAGCCGCCCGTATAGATTGGCCGGTTGTCGAGGCTCATCACTGATCACCCCTCGGCATGGCAGACAGCCTCGACATTGTTGCCATCGGGATCGAAGACGAAGGCGCCATAGTAGTTAGGGTGATAGTGCGGGCGCAGTCCCGGCCCGCCATTGTCCTTGCCACCAGCGGCAAGTGCCGCGGCATGGAAGGCATCGACCTCCGCGCGGCTGCGCGCGGTGAAGGCGACATGCTGATGGTCCCTCGGCTTGTCCTTGGCCGTGCTCAGCCAGAACACCGGCCGGTCGCGGCCATAGCCGCCAACCTTGGCGCCACCGGTATACTCCAGCGGCACCATATACAGCAGCGACGCGCCAAGCGGCGCCATCGCCTTGTCGTAGAAAGCCTTGGACGCCTCGAAATCGGAAACGGTAATGCCGAGATGATCGATCATCTTTTTACCTCCCAGGTGGTGACGCGCTCGCCGGTGGCGGGATCCTTGCCATCCTTCAACTGGACGCCTTGTGCCAGCAATTCGTCGCGGATGCGATCCGCCTCGGCCCAGTTCTTCGCGGCGATGAGTGCAAGCCGATTGGCGATCGCTTTGGCGACATTGCTTTCATCGACATTTGCCGCCGCGACATCGAAGCCGAGGAACAGCAGCGCAGCCTTCAGCGATCCGGCCGCCTCATTGCCTTCAGCCGCGTCGCCGGCCAGCTGCGTCAGCACCTGGAACGCGGCATAGGTGGCGAGATCATCAGACAGAGCCTCGACCACCTCCGCCGGCAATGGCTTTGCCGCGGCCGGCGCCAGATCGGCGGCGCGCTTCCATTTGCGCAGCGTGTTTTCGGCCTCTTCCAGTTTGCGCACCGAGAAGTCGATCGGCTCGCGATAATGCGTCATCAGCATTGCCAGCCGCAGCACCTCGCCCGACCATACGCGGCCGCCGAAGATATCGGTCTCAAGCAACTGGGCGATCGTGAAGAAATTGCCGAGGCTCTTCGACATCTTCTGGCCTTCGACCTGCAGGAAGCCGTTGTGCATCCAGATATTGGCCATCACGTCGGTGCCATGCGCGCAACGCGATTGGGCGATCTCGTTCTCATGGTGCGGGAAGATCAGGTCGAGGCCGCCGCCATGGATATCGAAGACCTCGCCGAGATAGGCCGCCGACATCGCCGAGCATTCGATGTGCCAACCCGGGCGGCCCCTGCCCCAGGGCGAATTCCAGCCGGGCTCCTCAGGCGATGACAGCTTCCACAGCACGAAATCGCCGGGGCTCTTCTTGTGCGCATCGACGGCGACACGGGCACCAGCCTGCTGCTCGTCGAGATTGCGCTTCGACAATTGGCCGTAGTCCGGCATGGACGCCGTGTCGAACAGCACTTCGCCTGCCGCGACATAGGCATGGCCGCGCTCGATCAGGCGCTGAATCAAGGTGATCATATCGGCCTTGCCGTCGGCGCGTGGCTCGACGAACTCGGTGGCGCGCGGCTCGACCGTCGGCTCAAGGCAGCCGAGGGTCGCCACATCCTTGTGGAACTGGCTGGCGGTCTTTTCCGTGACGCGCCTGATTGCCTCGTTGAGCGACAATGCGCCCGAGGCTATCTCGCCGCCAAAATCCCGCAGGGCGCGTGCGTTGATCTTGTCGTCGACGTCAGTAATGTTGCGCACATAGGTGACATGCGCCTCGCCACGGACATGACGCAGCAGGCGGAAAAGTATGTCGAAGACGATCACCGGCCTGGCGTTGCCGATATGGGCGAAGTCGTAGACCGTCGGGCCGCAAACATACATGCGCACGTTTTTCGGATCGATCGGGACGAAATCCTGCTTCTTCCGCGTCAGCGTGTTGTAGAGGCGCAGTCCCTGCGATGCGTCAGACATTCGTGCTTCCCGTTCAGTATTATTCTGTATGAAATCTGCATTGCGCCGAGGCGCAAAATCAGACTCCAGCCTGCTGGCCGGGGCGTTTGTCCAATCTAGGGAAAGATGAGGCGAAAACGTCCGGACCAGCGCGAGGCTAGCCAATAATGCAAATGCCGCAAATGGCGAAAGACGTTTTCATGGGCAGCTTTATCGCCTTGGCCGGTGTTGCCGTCAAGTCGCTAGTTTCGGCAAAAGCGCCGCTGGATCGCACGCAATCCCGCACTGAAACATTTTATTAAACATGTCGGCACAGTCATGAAACATTCGCCGGCTAGATCAGCGGGCGTCACGATTTGGTCAGAATCGGCCATCAAACGCAGACACGAAAATGTTATCTGGGAAGAGAGATATGCCGCGAACCAAGCAGGAATCGAACCGCGCCAAGCAACCGGCGCTGGCCAATCACTACCGGGCAATCGGCCCGGCCGCGATTGTCGCCGCCCTTCTTCACACCGCGAAGAAGAAGAAGCCGGCGCAGAAGATCGTATCGCCCCGCGCCGCCTGAGGCCGCGCGACCGGTGCCGGAAGGCGCCGGAAATGAAGCGCCTGGCGCGCTCTGGAACAGCTGCTTTGACTATTTGCTGAGCATGATCCTATGCGAAATCGGTTCCCGCTTTTTCGGGACCTGCCTCAGAACAGCGTCATTTGACTGTCGTCCGGCCCGGGCTTCTGGCGCCTGACCTTCTCGGGCTCCGGCCCAATGGCGCCCCTCTCCTGAATTTCAGGCCCGGTGTTGGCGACCTTGTTGACGAGGTCCGAGACCGGAATGGCTTCGAAGAAATCGGGCTGTGCCGGCCGCAACAGGCCGGCGACATCGCGTGGCTCCTGGGTGCGGCAATCCAGCCAGCGGGCAAAATCCTCACGTGCGATCACCACCGGCATGCGGTCATGGATATGCGCGATGTCGGCATTGGCATTGACGGTCAGGATGGCGCCAGTGTCCATTTCCGAGCCGCCTGGCTCGGCATAGGTTTCGATCAGCCCGGCAAAAGCAACCAGCCCGCCGTGCCTTGGCCGTATCCAATAGGGTTGCCCCTTCTTGCCGCCGGTTTGACGCCACTCGTAGAAACCGGATGCCGGCACCAAAGCGCGGCGATGGCGCATGGCGGTCTTGAATGAGGCCTTTTCGATGGCGCCCTCGGAGCGGGCGTTGATCAGCAGCGGAAACTCGCGCGTGTCCTTCACCCACGCCGGGATCAATCCCCAGCGCACCAGCATCGGCTGCCGGTCGGGCAGGTTCGAACCCGGCGCCCGCGCAGGACCAGAGATTGCCATGAGGACCGGTTGGGTCGGCGCGATGTTGTAGCGCGCTGGAAAATCCTCGAGACCCGCCACATCGAGGAAGGCAGCAGTCTGGTCCGGCGTCGCGGTCAAGGCAAAGCGTCCGCACATGGCGATTGACATCCTTCGGATTTATTTGACCTCGAAAGTGGCGATGGAAGAGCCGCACTGCAACCGCTAAAGCTGTTTGCCGCCAGCCGGTCCACAACAGGCTGCGCAATCAAGATGATCGGATGTTTCATGGACGAAGCGCGAAAACTCATTCCGGCGGTCTCGGTCGCCGTCGTTCGCGGCGACACGGTGCTTCTGGTCAAGCGGGCGCGGCAACCGTCGCAAGGGCTCTACGCCTTTCCAGGCGGCAAGGTCGAACCCGGCGAGACGCTGGAAGAGGCGATACGGCGCGAGTTGCTGGAAGAGACCCAATTGCGGGCCGTTGGCTACCTGCCGCTGCGCGAAATTCTCATCGACGGAAAGCTTGATGGCCATCCGGTCGACTACCTGCTGACCGTATTCGGCGCCACCCATATCGGCGGTGAAGCGGTGGCCAGCGACGATGCCGAGACAGCCGCGTTCTATACGCTTGCCGAGATGGCGGCGCTGCCACTCGCCGGCTCGGTGTTCGCCGTTGCCGATGAACTCCTCGGTTCAAACCGGAATGCCTAGACGCACCGCTGAAAAATCGGCCTTGCGGACGACAAATTGTTTGGCCACATAGGCTTATGCGCCGCGCCTCCCTCCTCCTCGCCGCCTGTCTTGCCGTATCCACGGCCACGGCGGCACGGCCGGCGTTCAGCGCCGAGGCGCCATTCGAACCCGGGCTGATGCGGCTGGCGGAAGTTCTGGGCTCGCTGCATTTCCTGCGCAATCTGTGCGGTGAAAAAGGCAACCAGTGGCGGGGCGAGATGCAGAAGCTGATCGATTCGGAAAATCCCGATCCCGAGCGCCGTGCGCGCTTCATCGCCAGCTTCAACCGAGGCTACCGCTCCTTCGGCGGTACCTACACGCAGTGCACTGCCTCGGCGACCGAAGCCATCAGCCGCTACATGAAGGAAGGCGAGACGCTGTCGCGCGACATCGCCTCGCGCTACGGGAACTAGGTTTTCCCTCAATCATCAACAGGTATCGGGCCTCCCGCTGCCGGAGATGACATATCGTGCTTGTGCAGAACGATATGTTGGTGCAATCGTACTGTGGCACTTCTGCAACAGCATTAATGAAACGTTACCGTGCGGATGCGGAATTAACTCAAACTGAAGGTTTTCACCCCGCGGGCCGACCTAATCGGCTAAGTTTGAATCGGATCGCACGCAGGCCTGATGAAACGGCGATGAGATTCGTAGAAATCGACCAAAAAAATGTCGTATTTACAAATACTTAATTGGGCCCGCGTGTGAAGGTAACAGATCGAGCCTGATCCACTTAGACGGATCACAGCTTGCAAGGGTGGACATCGCATATGGAACAAGGTGTCAACGACATCGACGCGCTGGTCAGGGAAGAAAAGCGCCTGACCGCGGTTGAGAGCCACAACGAAGCCTGGGCGGAAGGACTATCCGCAGGTATCGAGCCCGAAATTATCGCCGAGGCAGCGCTCGAGACGGCATTCGGCGAAATGTTGCGCGCCAATGGCGAGACGTCAGCCCTTGCCCTGCTCGATCGCATGCGTGAAAAGGTGATTGCTGGCGCCTTCGAACCTGAACGGCTACGGCACTGAACCGGCATACGGTTCTCTGACGATAGGCCGCTCGGGCACAATGCCCGGAATCAAGGAGTAGCGGGCAGTGAATTTTTCGATGTCAGGCAAGCCGCGCGGCTTGATCCTTAGCATCTGCTTCGCCACTTGTTGCGCCGCGTTTCCTCCGGTGCTGTGTCTCCTGAGCGGCCCCGCCTACGCGCTGAGCGAAATCAAGCGCGAAGAGCTCCCCTCGCCGGTTACACCATCCGCCGATGATGACACCTCGCCACCCGGCAGCACGGTGCCAATGCCCGATCCAATTGGGACGCCGCCTTCAACCAGCCAACCCACCGCGCCCGCCGAAGCCGAGCCGGACAGCCCGCCGAGCGGCGCTGCCAGTCCTCGAATCGATCCCGATGCGCCCCTTCCCGAGGTCCTCTACGATCTGAGCAAATTGCCCGAACCGGTCAGGCGCATGCACGACCTCATCGTCGAGGCGTGCAAGAGCGGTGACATCGAAAAGCTTAGGCCCCTGGTCGGCAAGGGCGATACCATGACGCAATTATCGCTGACCGATATAGACGGCGATGCAATCGCCTTCCTCAAGGGTCTGTCCGGCGACCCTGAGGGCCAGGAGATCCTCGCCATCATGGAGGAGGTGCTGAATGCCGGCTACGTCCATCTCGACGCGGGGACACCGGAAGAGCTCTATGTCTGGCCCTATTTCTTCGCACTGCCATTGGACAAGCTCGATGCCAAACAGCGTGTCGAACTTTTCAAGATCGTCACCGCCGGCGACTTCGACGACATGAAGCAGTTCGGCGCGTATATCTTCTATCGGGTCGGCATCACGCCCGCCGGGCAATGGGCCTTCTTCGTCGCCGGCGACTAACGCGCCACCAAGTTGAAGTGTCTCAAGGCGCCGCCCTTACGCGATGGGCAGTGCCTCCGAAAATTCCACCGCCCTGCCCTGTCCGGGTGTGACAATCTCGCCCTCCCACATGATGCGGCGGCCACGCACGACCGTGCCGACCGGCCAGCCGGTAACCTGCTTGCCGTCATAGGGCGTCCAGCCGGCCTTTGAACCGGCTTGTGCATTGGTGATGGTTTCGCGCCGCTTCATGTCGACAACGGTGAAATCGGCATCATAGCCGGCGGCGATGCGGCCTTTTCTGGCCATGCCGAAAATGCGCTGCGGGCCGTGGCTGGAGAGATCGACAAAGCGCTGCAAGGTCAACCGCCCGGCATTGACGTGGTCGAGCATGATCGGAACCAGTGTCTGCACGCCGGTCATGCCCGATGGCGAAGCCGGATAGGGCTTTGCCTTCTCGGCCAGCGTGTGCGGAGCATGATCCGAGCCAAGCACGTCAACGATGCCTTGCGCGATGCCGGTCCAGATGCCGTCGCGATGGCGGGCGGCGCGCACTGGCGGGTTCATCTGGATCAATGTGCCGAGCCGCGCATAGTCATCAGCCGAGAGCGTCAGATGGTGTGGGGTCGCCTCGCATGTCGCGACATCCTTGTGCCGTTCGAGGAACACGATCTCTTCCGCTGTCGAAATGTGCAGAACATGGATGCGGGCTCGAACAGTTCGGGCGATGCGCACCAGCCGTTCGGTGCAGCGCAGCGCCGCGATCTCGTCGCGCCACACCGGATGCGAGGACGGATCGCCATCGACCCGCTCGCCAAGCCGTTCGCGCAAGCGGAATTCATCCTCGGAATGAAACGCGGCGCGCCGGCGCGTGTTTCTGAGGATCGAGGCTACGCCCTCGTCATCCTCGATCAGCAGGTCGCCGGTGGACGAACCCATGAAGACTTTTATCCCGGCAGCGCCCGGCAACAGCTCGAGTTCACCCACATCCCTTGCGTTCTCCCGGGTACCGCCGACCCAGAAGGCAAAGTCGCAATGCATGCGGCCAGTGGCGCGCCGCACCTTGTCGGCAAGTGCTGCCTCGCTCGTCGTCAACGGATTGGTGTTGGGCATTTCGAACACGGCGGTCACGCCACCGAGTACGGCCGCGCGCGACCCTGTCTCCAGGTCTTCCTTGTGCTCCAGCCCCGGCTCGCGGAAATGCACCTGGCTGTCGACGACACCCGGCAATATATGCAGGCCGCGACAGTCTATTGTTTCGCCGGCCGAAGCCTGGCCGAGATCGCCTATGGCGGCAATGCGACCGCCGCTGATGCCGACATCACGCAGGCCTTCACCATCGTGGTTGACTACCGTGCCGCCTGTCAGGATGAGGTCGTAGGTCATGGCCATGCTCTCTTGCGGGGGGAGTGTCAGCGGCTTACGTAATGGCCGACTGTTTTGCAAGATCAGGTTCGTTTGCCGCCCATGCCCTTTGCCTCGCTCAACGACCGCGCGCTCATTTCCGTGTCTGGCCCGGACGCCGAGCACTTTTTGCAAAACATCCTGACCACCGACCTCGATGCATTGGCTGCTGGCGACGCGAAGCCCGGCGCGCTTTTGACGCCGCAAGGCAAGATCCTGTTCGACTTCCTGATCTCACGTGCTGGTGAAAACGCGTTCCGCCTCGAATGCCGCGCCGACATATCGGACGATTTCGTACGCCGGCTGATGCTCTACAAGCTGCGCGCCAAGGTCGAGATTGCCAAAGCGGAACAAGCGATTGTCGCCATTGCATGGGGAGATGAGTCAACCGCCTCACAAAGTGATTCAACAGCGGTTGCCGACAAGCGCTTCCCCGATGGCGGTGTCACCCGCTCCTATGGCGGCGTTGCACAGAGCGGCGACATTGCAGCATGGCAGGCGTTCCGCATCAGCCATGGCATTGCCGAGAGCGGGGCCGACTATCCGCTCAGCGATGCCTTCCCGCATGATGTGCTGCTCGACGAAACCGGAGGTGTCGGCTTCCGCAAGGGATGTTATGTCGGGCAGGAAGTGGTTTCGCGCATGCACCACCGCGGCACCGCCAGGCGACGCGTGCTGATCGTCAACGCCGAGCAGCCCCTGCCCGGCGCCGGCACCGAACTGACCGTCGACGGGCGGCCGGTCGGGACGCTCGGCTCGAATGCCGGCACCACCGGCCTTGCCATCGCGCGCATCGATCGCGTCAAGGCCGCGCTTGATGCCGGCCAGCAGATCATGGCCGGCGACATTCCCGTCTCGCTTGCCATACCGGCCTGGGCCAAATTCAGCTACCCACAGGAAACTGTTGGCGCGGAGGGCGCCTGATGGCGGCCGACCGTGTCGGCGCGCCGGCGCGCGCCTGGCAGCGCATGCTGTCCGGCCGGCGGCTCGACCTGCTCGACCCCTCGCCGCTCGACATCGAGATTTCGGACATCGCGCACGGGCTTGCCCGCGTCGCGCGCTGGAACGGCCAGACCCGTGGCGACCATGCCTTTTCGGTCGCCCAGCATTCTTTGCTGGTGGAGGCGATTTTTGCTGACCTGGTGCCCGAGGCATCGGCCAACGCGCGGCTGGCGGCACTGCTGCACGATGCGCCCGAATATGTCATTGGCGACATGATCTCGCCGTTCAAGTCGGTCATGGGCGGCAGCTACAAGGATTGTGAACTACGGCTGCAGCGCGCCATCCACCTGCGCTTTTCGCTGGCGCCCGAACATGGCGACGGCCTGCGCAGGGACATCAAGCGCGCCGACCAGATCGCAGCCTATTTCGAGGCGACACTCCTTGCCGGCTTTTCGACCGCCGAGGCGACCGAGTTCTTCGGCCGGCCGCGCGGTTTCAGTGCCGATCGCTTCGATTTCACGTCCCGTTCGGTAACCTGGGCGCAGAAGGCTTTCCTCAAGCGGTTCGCGGCCATCGAAAAATCGCGCGCCAAGTCGCCTGCCCCTTCAGCTGGCTAAAGATCAGCAAGGCTGGCCCAAACCTTCCTTTGCTCTAAATTAACCCGAACAGACAACAGTATCTTGTCCGATCACGGTCTGCAGGCGCGCCCTATGCCCGTCGCTGATACCAAGCATGGTTTACCCGTCGCTGGACGAGAGGCCGGAGGCTTGAGCTTGCCGCAGCATATCGAGGACGAGTTGCGCGAACAGAATGAGCGCTTTTCGGCCGCGGTCGAGAACATGTCACATGGGCTGTGCATGTTCGATGCCGGTGAGCGCATGATCATCTGCAACGGCAACTACATCAATATCTTCTGCCTCGATGCCAAGGTGGTGCGGCCAGGCATCCGGTTTCTGGATATCCTGCAGCACAGCGTCGACATCGGTGTTGCCTCGCAAACCGCCGAGGAACTCTACGCCATTCGAAAACCCTATATCGACCAGGCGAAGCCCTCGACGTATGAGGAAATACTGTCCGACGGACGCACCATCGACATCTCGCATCGGCCGCTCGCTTCTGGCGGCTGGGTGTCGATCTATGAGGACATAACCGTGCAGCGGCGCGCGGAGCAGGAACTGAAGGAACAGCATCGACGCTTCGACGCAGCACTGGCGAACATGTCGCAAGGCCTGCTGATGTATGACGTCGACGGCAAGCTGATCGTGCGCAACCAGCGTTTCCTCGAACTTTTTCGGCTGGACAAAGCCGATTTCCCTTTTGGCCTGACCCATCGCGAACTGCTTGGGTTGCTGATCGACAAGGGCATCTATCCCGACGACATCGACGTCGAAGACGAAGTAGAGAGAACATCAGCCTCCATGCAGGCCGGGGAGACCCGGTCCACCTATCGCCATCTTGCCGATGGCAGAGCGCTGATGATCGCGCGCCGACCGATGAGCGGCGGCGGCTGGGTCGCCACTTTCGACGATGTCACCGAGCGCCGGCGTGTCGAAGAGCGCATGACCCAGCTCGCGCATTACGACACGGTGACCGGCCTGCCCAATCGCTCGATGTTTCGCGAACGGCTCGACCAGGCCCTTGGCAAAGCCAAGGCGGCACCGCTGGCGATCCTGTCGCTCGACCTCGACCGCTTCAAGGCGGTCAACGACACCTGGGGACATCCGGCAGGCGACTGGCTGCTGAAATGCGTGGCAGAGAGGCTGCAGCGCTGCCTGCGCAAAGACACCGACATCGTGGCCCGTTTCGGCGGCGACGAGTTCGTCATCCTTCAGTCCGGCGTGAGGGACTCGGCCGACGCGGAAAAACTGGCGAAACGCATTGTGGAGAGCATCGCAAAGCCATTTCGTGACAGGGGCCGCGACATGCATGTCGGCGTCAGCGTCGGGGTGGCGATTTTCCCCAATGACGGCAAGGATGCCGAAACGCTCCTGAAAAATGCCGATATGGCGCTCTACAGGGCCAAGGGCGAAGGGCGTAACCTTTGCCGCTTCTTCGAGCCCGCGATGGACGCCATGGTGCGGGCGCGCCATGCGCTTGAGATCGATCTCGAAACGGCGCTGCCGCGCCAGGAGCTCGATCTCGATTTCCAGCCGATCATGAACATTGCGTCAGGCGAGATTGTCGGCGCCGAGGCACTCATGCGCTGGCATTCGCCTACCCGTGGTGTCGTGGTGCCGGATGAATTCATTCCGGCGGCTGAAGAAACCGGGCTGATCATTTCATTTGGCGAATGGGCGCTGAGAAAGGCCTGTACGGCGGCGGCAAGCTGGCCCCCCGGCCTGAGCATTGCGGTCAACGTTTCGGCCATGCAGCTCAGAAACGGCGGCTTCGCTCGCAATGTCATCTCGGCGCTGGCCTTTTCCGGCGTGCCGGCCAGCCGGCTGGAACTCGAAATCACCGAAACCGTGCTGATGGACGAGAGCGACACAGTGCTGAAGGCACTGCGCCAGTTGCGCGAACTGGGCGTCAGGATCGCGCTCGACGATTTCGGCACCGGTTATTCCTCACTCGGCTACCTCAGGCGCTTCCCTGTCGACAAGATCAAGATCGACCGTTCGTTTACCCGCGACATCGGCAATCGCCACACCGCCGCGATCGTGCGCACCATCATCGCGTTGGGCGCGGAGCTCGGCATCGTTGTCACAGCCGAAGGCGTCGAGACCGAGAGGCAGCTCGACATCCTGCGCAAGGATGGCTGCGTCGAAGCCCAAGGCTATCTGATTGGCCCGCCATCAAATGCGGCGGATATACTTCGGCTGCTGAAATCGGGCGCCGCACGCAGCCATTCCGGCTGAAGCTGTCTCAGCGCAGTGTCTCGGTGTATTTGCCGTGGAAGCTGACATAGCCCGGCTCGATCACCTTGAGGTGCCGCTCTATCAAGGCATGAAACTCCGGCAGTTGGTGAAAGGGCACGCCCGGATAGGCGTGATGTTCGGCGTGAAACGGCATGTTCCATGCCAGCTTGCGGACAGCCCAGTTAGTCAGCGTGGTTCTGGTGTTCTCCAGCATGTTGGCGACGAACGGGCAACGGCCGTGCTCCGCGAGGAGATAGAGGCGCAGAAACGGCTGTCCCAGCAGCACAGGCAGGATCCAGACA